>JBFZFV010000077.1:0-4531 GCA_041306185.1 Candidatus Zixiibacteriota bacterium | reverse complement strand
GCCCCCGATTCGAGGGAGCAACTAAAAATATCAGAGAGAAAACTCCGCGATAACCGGAGCGTGGTCTGAGGGTTTGGAACCCTTTCGCTCGTCCCGGTCGATGACCGCCGCCGTACATTTCTTCGCCAGCGAGGAGGTCGCCAGGATATGGTCGATCCGCAGCCCGTCGTTCTTGGGGAATCCCAGCATCCGGTAATCCCACCAGGAATAGAGGCCGCCGTCGGGATTCTTCTCCCGGAAAACGTCGTGCAGCCCCCATGCTATGACATCATTCAGCGCCGCACGTCCTTCGGGATGACACAGCACCGTCTCGGCCCAGCTTTCCGGATTAGCGACGTCCTTGTCATCGAGCGCGATATTGGTGTCGCCGCACAACAGGAGCGCCTCGCTCTTCTTGTGGTGCTTCTCAAGATACGCCCCGAGCCGCTTCATCCAGTCCAGCTTGTACTCCCATTTGTCGGAACCGACCGTCCCGCCGTTCGGGAAATACCCGCTGATAATCCGCACCCCCGCGACATCCGCCGAAATCAACCGCGCCTGCGGATCCTCGGCGCCGTCGGTCATGGAACGGGAAACATCGGACGGTTCGGACTTGGAGAGGATCGCCACCCCGTTGTAGGTTTTCTGCCCGAAGATCGCGGAATGGTAACCGGCCGCTTTGATTTCATCGAACGGGAAATTCTCCTCGGTGGTTTTCAACTCCTGGAGGCAGACGATATCGGGATCGTGCCTTCCAAGGAAAGCGATCAGCCGTTCGAGACGGGAACGGACCGAATTGACATTCCAGGTCGCGATTTTCATAATCGTTATCTCATAAAAAAATGCAGCCGGATTCCGACTGCATTTCGAATTTTCATGACAACTGCCGTTGCGTCAGGTCTTGAGTCCGCACGCTGCATTTGCATAACGCGGATTTGTGACCTGACGCCGCGATTTTTGGGCTTAGCGCGCTTCCTTGAAAATCACGTGCTTCTTGAGAACCGGGTCGAACTTTCTCAGTTCCAGACGGTCCGGGTTGTTCCGCTTGTTCTTGAACGTGTTATAGGTATAGGGGGACTCGGAACTTCTCATTTTAATTTTCACCCGATTGCCGGCTTTCTTGGCCATAATCTATCTCCAGTCAGAATCCGTTACTTTTCAATTCTATCGGCGCGGGCCGGTTATATTTCAGCCTTGTAATTTCATATATTTCGGCGATTTGTCAAGCCCCTTTTTAAAAGTTTGTCCAGACCGCCCTTAAATTAAAGCCCGACCCGGACTTCGCTGGCCTTCCCGTTCCGGTCGACCGCCACCATCACGAATTCCCCTTCGGTGGCCAGTTCCCGCTGGCCGGACAGGGGATTTTCGCGATACATTTCGACCCGGACCGTGATTGAAGTCCGCCCCACTTTCAGGACTGTCGCCCGCATTTCCACGATATCTCCCTGCCGGACCGGTTTTTTGAATTCGATCCGGTCGGAAGCTACGGTGACCATTTCCTGGCGGGCATAGCGGACCGAACAGAGCCAGGCGGCGCGGTCCATCCACTGCATCGCGACCCCTCCGAACAGGGTCTGGTAGTGATTGACCATCGACGGAAAGACTACCTCGAAATACGACACCCTGGTCTGCGAGTAGTCTTTCCGGGGTTCCCCGGTTTCCTTAACTGCCTTGGAATCTTTTGGATTTTTCCCGGTCTTCTCTTTTTTGCTTTTCTCTGCCATGCGTCCTTTTACTGCGGATTCTCCGCGGATGTTTGAGGTTTTCGGGTAAGATACGAAATCGGGGCAAAAACGCGAGCGAAATGGTGGGGGGGTTTGGGGCCATTCGTTGTAAGTTGATGTCCTTCTGTATAGTGCGAGCAAATGGGTTTGTTTTTCATAATTGACACGCGTTTTTTTGCCGGTTTGCGGATGAGGGAATATTGAGTACCACCCCCTGGCCCCCTCCTTATAAAGGAGGGGGAATAGCTAAACCCTGAGGGTTTCGGCATGGGAGAAGAAAAGGAGAAATTGGAAGTCCTGGCGGACATTCCGGGAATGGTTTTCCATCTACCCGTCAGGAATCCCTTCCTGACGGCGGGATTTTGGCAAAACTCCGAGCGATATGTAATCCGATTTCGGGGACTATGCGCTGTAAGCTTGTGTGTCCCTGCATAGTGCCATGAAATGGGTTTGTTTTTCATAATTGGCACACATTGTGTGTTATAATTCCGGCCAGAGTGTAGTGATAAGCAGAGATATTTCCAGCGGTTGATAGACATCGCCGAAAGGCAAGAAATGGCAGCAGTCTGGCAGCGATCGGGAAATTTGGACATAGTAATAGAACTCCTCTATATAATGGGAGCGGTGGATTTTCAACACTGAAGTTGTAGTGATTTTGCTGGGGGGGATTTTAAAAGTGAGTGCGATAATCCAGAGATAGTTGCCTTATAATACTTACCCACCGCAAGCGAGTGGGATACCGGATAATTGACATATTCATTTCCGCCGATTTGGGGCGGGTGGATTTTGGGGGGTTTCTGCGGTTGGCCGGGAGTAGTGGTTTGGAAACAGGCATATTTATAGCTTCCTTTCATATAAGGAGAGCGGTAAATTTTCAACACTGGAGTTGTAGTGATTTTGCTGGGGAGGATTTTAAAAGTGAGTGCGATAATCCAGAGATAGTTGCCTTACAATACTTACCCACCGCAAGCGGATGGGATACCGGATAAAACCGTAGCGGTTATATTGTCCCGTCAAAACCGCGCCTATGACCTACAAGGCTCATTCCGAAAAAGGGAACCCGTTCAGAACGCCGACCTGCGGAACTAAGGCGTAAAGGCCTGGCCAATCAAGTTAATTATTCCGCCTATGTATGTCTCGGCGACGTCCTGATCATCATCGGCAGTAACAACGATCACCAGATCAAAGCCTTTTGGAACAAAGATGTGTTGCCCTCCATATCCAAGAGCATAAGGCATATCTATCGGATTGTTCTGATCGTCGGTGACCCGGACCATCCACCATTGATATCCATAGGCTTTATCGCCGGATAATACGCAATGAGGATGAATGGAGGCATTAATCCACGATTCCGGGACAATCGTATCCCCATCCCAGACGCCATTCTGGGAGTATAACCATCCGAATTTCGCCATATCCCGAGGGCGGAGTTTCAGCCCACTTCCGGTTATAGGGATGCCGGTCGGGCTCTTTCGCCATTCGAAGGTATCAATACCGATGTATTTGAAAAGTTTCGCCTGCGCATAATAATCGACGCGCCAACCGCTAACATTCTGCAGGACGATTGCCATAAGTCCTGATAAGCCGGTATTATAATTGAAAACAGTGCCGGGCTTGGCGACAATCGGTCGATTGAGGGTAAACTGAATCCAATCATCGCTTCCAACCATTTGATTATAACTATTGAGGGCATTACCATAGGGAACATTCATTTCGTCCCACTCAAACCCGGCCGTCATGGTTAGAAGGTGTTCCAAAGTCAGAGCTTCTCTGAAAAGACTGTCATGGCAGTTTTTGGGGAAGCATTCGTACCCATCCAGGTAATCCAGCAGGCTGACATTGACATCGGGGATTTTCCCATCATAAATGGCGATACCGATTAAAGCCGACACGATACTTTTGGTGCATGAGTAGATTTGCACCAGAGAGTCGCGTTTAATCCCCCGGAAATATTCTTCGTAAACGAGATAGCCGTTTCGGACAATAAGCAAGCTGGTAATTCGACCGAACTGCCCTGCGCCGAGTTTCTTTGTAAGGGTGTCCAGCAAATCAGGATTGAAGCCGTTTTCTTCAGGAGGGGCGGTAGTCCAATCGAATTCTGCATTAGGTTGTGACCCAGAACCAGTCGGATTGCTGTTGCCTCCGCACGCGATAAAAATCCCGGATAAAACCAGGACCGTAATAAGGGTAATGACCGATTTACAGAGCCTCTTATTTTGGACGGCATTCTGAAATAACGGAATGGAAGTGATTTTCGATTTCATTTTAATAAATCCGTTGAAACATCCACCATATTTGCTTACGTGGTGTACTTTATCTTGTTTCACGGATTCAGAGATTTATTGAAGATCGCCTGCGAATTTATTCGGCATTTCTATGTAATCTATGTCGGATTTTTCGCTTTTTCACGAAGTGAAATTGCACGGAACGCCGGCCCACATTATTCAGAGTCGGCTAATTCGTCAAGAATCTCCTTGATAATCCGCATAGATTCTCCGTTAATTACGGCAGTAATTATGGAGGTACTATGAAGACCGGAAGGTTCTTATTTTTCGTTCCGTGGATGGCGGCGGCGGTGCTATTTGCTTCGGTATCCGCGCAGCAGTCCGCGTCAACCGACGACGATCCCTTTATCTGGCTGGAAGAGGCCGAAAGCGACAGCGCCCTCGACTGGGTCAAAGCTCAGGACGAGTTGACTCTGGCGGCGTTCGAAAACGACAGCAATTTCATCAATTTTCAGGATACCATCCTGCAAATCCTGAATGACAAAAACCGCATCCCGTACGGGACGCTGGTGGGAGACGAAGTTTACAATTTCTGGCAGGATG
>JBFZFV010000076.1:0-76000 GCA_041306185.1 Candidatus Zixiibacteriota bacterium | reverse complement strand
GTCGGCCCGACGACCAGTTCGACGTTGTAGGTGCGGAAGCGGTCGGCCATTTCGCGGCAAACCTGTTCGCAGACACGGGGTTGTTTGAGGATCATGAACTTTTCGTAGTAGATGTCGCTGTGCTTGCCGGAAGTCAGCTTAAAGTGACCGTGCAAGAGGGCGTTGGATTTGGTGAAGATATCGAGGATGTCTTTATCGGTCATGGGTTATTCTCCGGTGATGATGGCGATGGCCGCGGCCATTTTCTTTTCATGGGTGATGGAGATTTTTATTTCCTTGTCCATGAGGCGTTCGCGGATGAAGTCTTCGAGGTGGACATAGGGTTTGCCGTAGAGGTCATTGAGGATCTGCATATCGCGAAACCGGATTTTGCGTTCGAAGAAGGCTCCGAGAGTCTTGATGACCGCTTCCTTGGCGGCGAATCGTCCGGACAGAAACTGGCACTGGTTGACCTTGTTGGTGAACATCAGGTATTCGTCGTCGCCGAGGATTTTAAGGATAAAACGGTTGCCGTAACGGTCCATGGCTTGCTGGATTCGTTCGGAATCGATTAAGTCTATGCCAACGGAATATATCATGGTCCTTCCCTTTGCTTCAGAAGTTGTGGTTCATCAGGGTCGATTATATAACAAACGAACAGATTTGGCAAGTAAAGTCAAAAAAGTCTTTGCAGGTGTAATATAATCGACGTAGATTACGATAGAGACAATGTTGGAGAGGAACGTAATTGAAAAATCTCTAACAACTCAATAATGAAGGTTGTCTCTTCTCGGCTGCGCCTTCTGCCGTGACTCATGGTTAAACATGATAGCAAGGGCAAAACGCCGGAAGTGGCCGTAAAAACCCTTTAGCGTAGCGTATTGAGGAGTTTTTTCAAATTCGGTTCCTCTCCACTTTTTTTGTCTGAAATTAATCCGGGAAAATCTTAATCGCTGACGGCTATCTTGATGGCCTTTTCGAAGTTGACGCCGAAGTCCTTGGGCTGGACGAGGATGAAATAGCATTCGCGGCCGCTGGAGGCGAAATAGAGGCGGTTACGCTGGATTTCGTAAACTCCTTTTTCGCGCTGCCCTCCGGGCAGTTCCGCGAAGACGTTTATGATATCGAACAGCTCGCGGAAGACATTGGCATATTTCTTCTTGAATTCGCTGGAGATGGCGCTGTTCAGAAAAGTGCCGCTGTTGTCGAGGCGGAAGACCTTCTCGACCCCTTTGATTCCGGCCAGGCGGTTGACCACCGTGATGTTGGGATCCTCGGCGGCGGCTCTGGTTACGGTTACCCTGGGAGTGACGGGGGCGTCGGAATTTTCCGGCGGAAGGTTGAGAAACTGGAGCGCGGAACCTTTGTCCTTGAGGATCTTGAGGACGTCGAGGTGCTGTTTGCGGAGCATGTCCTCAACGCGGATTTTATCTTCGAAGGAATTAACCGGCTTGGGGAGTTCCCGTTCGATTTTGTTGATAATTTGTCCCTTGGTAAACAGAGAGGTGGTCAGACGGGGGTTTGGGCGCCAGGCGTACTCCGTCTGTATCTGAATTTCGACATCTCCCCTGACGACGCGGGAGGTTCGACCGGCCGGTATGAAATCTGCTTGTGCCATAACAATTTCGGAATGGAGGCGAAGTGCCTCCTTCCCAAGATTATTATATCGGCATAAACCGTGTCAGCATTTAGAGAAGCCGCAATGGCGGCAAACGATACATCCGCTGTCGTGTTCGATAGCCTGGCCGCAGTCGGGACAGAATTCGTCGTTGATATCCAGCGTCCGCGAGACTTTTTCGCCGTTACCGAAATGCTTGTGGAGGACCTGCGCAATAGCATCGGGGATGGAGGAGATAAGTCCGCCGTTGCCGAAAACCGGCGAGGAGCCGCCGATGCCTTTCAGCTGTTCAACTACTTTATGCACCGGAATACCGGTCCGCATGGCCAGCGAGATGAGGCGGCAGATGGCTTCGGTGTCGGCCATGGTGGAATGTCCCGATTTGCCGATCTGGGCGAAAACTTCGAACGGCTTGCCGTCCATCATGTTTACGGTAACATAAAGATTGCCGTAACCGGTTTTGATTTTCTGGGTAAAGCCGGTCAGGGATTCGGGGCGCTCTTTGACTTCGCGCGGTTTGGCCGTGGGAGCGGGATCACTTGTTGCTTCATTGGTTTGACCGGTAGAAAGAACCTGGTCGGCGCGGCTGCCGTCGCGATAAACCGTAATGCCTTTGCAGCGGAGGTCGTAAGCCAAAAGATAGGCCTTTTCGACATCTTCGGCCGTCGCGGAATTCGGCAGATTGATGGTTTTGGAGACAGCGTTATCGGTGTATTTCTGGAAGGCCGCCTGCATGCGGACGTGCCATTCCGGAGTGACATCATGCGAGGTCACAAAAATCCGCTTGACGTCATCGGGGATTTCATCGAAATCGGCGATGGAGTTTTTGGCGGCAATTCTTTCCATCAGCTCTTCAGAATAAAATCCGCGAGCTTTCGCGACGCTTTCAAAGAGCGGGTTGACTTCCACCATTTTGGTATTGTCCATGACATTGCGAATGTAGGAAACGGCGAAAATCGGCTCGATTCCCGAAGAGCAACCGGAAATAATCGAAATGGTTCCGGTCGGGGCGATGGTAGTCACGGTGGAATTGCGCATGCGGGGATCATCCTGTCCCTTATGGAAGAATGATTTTTCCCAGTTGGGGAAAACGCCCCGTTTTTCGCCTAGTTTCTGTGAGGCCTCATGCCCGACCTGCTTAATACGGCACATGACTTTTTCGGCGAGGGTGATAGCCTCGTTAGAATCATAAGGAATACCGAGCAGGATGAGCAGATCGGCCCAACCCATAACGCCCAGTCCAATTTTGCGGTTCTGTTTGGTATTATAATCTATTTCCGGAAGCGGGTATTTGTTAGCTTCGATGACATTATCGAGAAAATGGACGCAGGTCCGGACGGTTTCATCGAGCTTTTTCCAATCTATTTCATAACGCGATAATTCGGCGGAATCGAGGTCGACCACGGCTTTGAGCATATTGGCGAGATTGATCGAACCGAGATTACAGCTTTCGTACGGAAGCAGCGGCTGTTCTCCGCAGGGATTGGTTGATTCGTACTTGCCGACTTTAAGAACGGGATTGCCGTCGTTCATACGGTCGATAAACATGACTCCCGGTTCGCCAGTGCGGTGGGCGTGCTCCACGATCATATCCAGGACTTTGCGGGCGTTCATCCGTTTCGGTTTGCCGTTGTCAACGAAGGTGGTTTCGGTGCGGGGATCGATGAGGTCGTAATCCTCATTATTTTTAGCAGCCTTCATGAAGGCATCGGTTACCGCGACTGAAATATTGAAGTTGGTCAATTCTTTAAGGTTATCCTTGCAGGTAATGAAGTCGAGGACATCGGGATGATCGATACGGAGGATTCCCATATTCGCACCGCGACGGGTTCCCCCCTGTTTTACCGCTTCGGTTGCGGAATTAATGACTTTCATAAAGGATATCGGCCCCGAGGCGACTCCCGAGGTGGATGCAACGACGGAATTTCTTGGACGGAGCCGGGTAAAGGCAAAGCCGGTTCCCCCGCCGGATTTATGGATAAGCGCGGTATTTTTAACGGCGGTGAAAATGGACTCCATGGAATCTTCGATGGGAAGGACAAAACAGGCCGAGAGCTGTCCCAGCGGGCGCCCCGCGTTCATCAGAGTCGGAGAGTTCGGCATAAAATCGAGCGATGCCATTGAATCGTAAAAGTTGTCTTCGAGTTTTTTCAGGTCTTCTTCGGAAAACCCGAAATTCCTATCCGGCTCGGCGATGGCACGGGCCACACGGCGAAACATCTCTTCCGGCGTTTCAATCACTTTACCCGAAGCATCCTTCTTCAGGTAACGCCGCTTGAGTACTTTCAGGGAATTCTCTGTCAATGCTAAGGTTTTTTGATCTTCCATGTCGGTCCCCTTACCTGGTTAAAAATTCTGACATTGAATTGCCACGATGAGTTCTTAAGGGTTTAACCATTCTTTCCATATTCAATATACTCAATATCCCTTAAAATCGGTATCACTTCCGGTCGTCTTTATAGCTTCAGTCCAAACACAAGCCGCTCCCTTTAAGGCTTGTAAGTTATTGATAAACATCACTTTACTTGCCGCGCCCCCATTTACTCGGGCAAGAACCCCAGAAATTTTCACGCGGGTTTTCAGGTTATTATAATTATTTATATATGTCAATAAAAAAAACCTCAAAAACTAATAAAATATCACAATATCTTGGGCATCATAGGCTTGAATAGTGCGACATAGTGTATACCCCTAATCGGAGGGCCAATATCCGGAGCCGATTTTCGATTCGAAGGATATAATCGGGTTTTATTTCTTCAAACATGTTCCTTTTGCATAGCAGTGTCCGTCTAATGTAGTACAACAAATAGCGGGGGTCGCCGTGCCCGGGATAATCCGATGTGCCATGGCCCCGGGGAGGGAAAAAACTTGACAGGGGGTAATAATTTGCGGAATATTATCGGGGCGTAAGCCTTTATATTATGTCGTCATAGCACGAAACGACAGCGCCGCGAATGACGTAAATTTACTAAACCGGAATACGGAGGCCTTGTGAATTTATGAAACTGGAGGATTATCATAAGGAAGGGGTAACGGTCCTGGAACCCAAGGGTAAGATCATGGGTGGTCCGGATGCCACTTTACTCCACGAGAAACTTCATGAATGTATCGAAAACGGGGTCAGGAAGGTAGTTATCGATCTATCGAAGGTCGATTGGATGAATTCGACCGGCCTCGGCATTCTGATATCGGGTTTGACCACCCTAAGGAATAACGGCGGAGAGTTGAAACTCGCGAACGTGACCGATAAGATCCAATCGCTTCTGGCCATCACCAAGCTGGTGACAGTTTTCGAGGCGTACGATTCGGTTGACGAAGCGATAAAATCATTTTAGCGGATCCTTGTATCGGCTGACAATAAATACAGGGCAGGCTGTGAAAACCCCTGCCCTTTTTAATTAATAAACGCGGAGCAATAATGGACAAACCGATCATCAGCGGTAATACCATTACTATCCCGTCGTCCCAGGATTTCCTGGTTGACGTCGACAATTTCGTCGAGGAATTCCTTGAGAAGAAGAAGGTAGAAAAATCGGTAATCGCCGACATCGCCATCTGCGTTACGGAGGTAGTAATTAACGGTATTATCCACGGGAATCAGTCGAATCCGGACAAGAGAGTGGAAATCGCGGTATTCAAAGAGGATTCAAAAGTAGAAGTGGTCATCAAAGATGAAGGGTCGGGATTCGATCCGGATATCCTCGAAAGCCCGATCGACGAGAAGAACCTCCTGAAGGAAGTGGGCCGCGGAATTTTCATAGTGCAGTCCCTGATGGATAAAGTGGACGTGAGCAGGGAGAATAAAGGGACCAAAATCAAGCTAACCAAGAATCTTTAAAATTTAGTTAAATCGGTAAGTATGGAGTCATTCCAGCCGGTCATAGCCGCCTTTTATCTGGTATTCGGCGGAGTATTTTTATTTCTGGCCTATTTGATTATCCGGGATAACCCCGGGCAAAGATTGAATCGAACCGCCGGCTTGATGCTGTTTTTCGCGGCGCTGGGACCTATCTTCCTGGCTCTGGGGACAATCATCAAACCTAACGTGGACGCCGGGGCGCCGTTTGAGGATTCGGCATTGTACAATTTGCACTATCTCTGGGAGTTTTTCTTCCCCGCATTTTTATTGTTTTCGCTGGCGTACCCGATCGACCGGCTTTCTTCGATAAAGCGCCAGCGCCTGCGCTACCTGATATTTCTACCCTATGCTTTCCATCTAATGCTGGTACTGTTTTTCAAGAATCCGGAATGGATGCTTGATTTACTGGAGTTCGAATCTGGGGAAGGTCTGAAATCAATCATATTGGAACCATTGTCGTACGCCCTTAAATGGGTAATCCTGGGGTTCAGCCTGCTTTTGAGTTCGGAACAGATTCTATTCGCCATTATCAATGTTCTCTATGCTATCTTCGCGGTCGGCATTATGATACGGGGAACCATGCTGATCGCGAATGACCAGGTGAGGAAGCAGACGATTTACTTCACCGGCGGAATCGCATTGGCGGTCTTACTTTATATTTCGGCATTCAGTATCCCCGCGGTGTTTGCCGGCAATATTTCAAATATATTGCAGACGTTGTTGATGGTGGCGGGGCTTTTAATCGGCGGAGGAACGATTACTCTTTCCGTGGTCAGGCAGCAATTCCTCGACGTTCGCCTGATTATCAGGCAATCGCTGGTTTATACAGTAACATCGGGAATCCTGGTCGGCTTGTATGTCCTTCTGATCGGTCTGGGCGGAAAGGCCATCAGCGCATATTTCGGCGGAGAGACAACCATAATCAACATCGCTTTCATCGTGGCGGCGTTAATCCTTTTTCAGCCGATTAACACCCGGCTCGATAACCTGATAAAAAAGCTGTTCATTAAGGGAGGGTCGGATTATCGACATGTCCTGGAGGAGATTTCCCGCAGGCTGATTACCACGTTGGACCAGGAACAGTTGAAGCGTATGATCGAGGATATTTTAAGGTCTTCGGTTCTGGTGGAAAGAGTATTTTTCGTTTTGTACGACGATAAATTGAAAGAGTATGCGCTATTGCCTTCCGAAGGCTTTCCGAATAGAGTGATCATCGATCGCAAGGACTTATTTTTAGGCGGGGTAAACCAGTTGAATTCTCCTGCTCTGATGGGAATGCTGACTATATATAAAGAGGGCAGCCGCCTGGCGGCGGAAATAGATAAACGGCGGGTGGAAATCATTTTGCCGTTGAAGGACGCCAATCACCTGCTGGGATTCCTGGCCATGACCGGTAAGAGCACCGGATTCAAATATAATCCGGACGACATGGCTTTCCTGGGAGTGATCGCGAATCAGCTGGTGACGTCGCTGACCAACGCCAGGTTATATGCGGATTCTCTGGAGAAACAACGGCTCGACGAGGAAATGTCGATGGCGCGGCAGATTCAGCTCGATCTGCTGCCGAAGAATCCTCCGGCCGGCGATAATTTCACGATCGCGACGTATTCGATACCATCGCGGATAATCGGAGGGGATTTCTACGATTTCATCCCGATCGACTCCAACGGCAGATTCGGGATGGTAATCGCGGACGCTTCGGGTAAAGGAATGCCGGCTGCCTTGATGGTGGCGCAGATACAGGCGACCCTGAGGTCGGAAATCGGAAACAGCCGCGATATTTCCCGGATCCTATTCAACGTAAACAAACACGTGGCGGCTTCATCGTCGTCGGAAAAATACGCGACACTATTTTACGGGGAGTTCGATAAGCATGAGTGCGTTTTCCGCTATGCCAATGCCGGGCATAATTACCCGATCCTGGTAAGAGCGGACGGGTCTTACGAGTATTTATCCGAAGGCGGCATGATAATCGGAGCGTTTGCGGGAGCTTCGTTTACCTGTGCCGAAGTTATATTAAAGGAAAACGACCTGATCTTTTTCTATACCGACGGAGTGTCCGAGGCGATGAACGATAACGATGAGGAGTACGGTGACCAGCGGATCAGGGAATTCGTGGTAACGCATAGAAATATGGATCCGGAAAAGATCATACAGGGTATACTCAATGATATCAGGAATTTCGACAGGAGCGATCCGCCCCGCGACGATACCACGGTGGTGGTATTGAAAGTCTGTACCGGGAGATAATATGGAGACCGACGTGAAGAGCGAAAAAGAGATGTTCGAACGCAAAGATAATTTCCTGGGGTACAGGTTTTGCCCGCGGTGCGCGGAGACTTTGGAGCGAATTGAAATCGACGGCAGGCTGCGAATGAAATGCAGCAATAAAAATTGCGATTTCATATATTATCACAATCCGATTCCGGCGGCGGGGGCTCTGGTTATCAAGGATGACCGGATATTGCTGGTAAAAAGGGCGGTGATACCTCGGGTCGGCTGGTGGTGTCTTCCGGCGGGGTTCATGGAATGGAACGAACATCCTTCGCAGACCGCGGTCAGAGAAGTGAAAGAGGAAACAGGAATAGATATCAGGCTGGACAGGCTGTTCGAGGTATATTCGGGAAACGACGATCCCCGGATGAACGCGGTCCTGATTTTGTATGTCGCGAGTGAAATCGGCGGAGTGCTGGCGGCGGATGACGACGCAATGGAGGTGCGGTATTTCGGATTCGATGAACTGCCGGATAAAATTGCGTTCGAATCGCATATTCAAGCGATAAAGAATTATGACGAAAGATACCGGCAGAGGAAATCACGTTGAATTTTCGGGAAAGAAACAGGTTAGGGAAGTATGAGATATAAGGCGACGATTTTTCTTATTGTGCTGGCGATGGTGATTGTACCGGGATTGAAGGCTCAGGATTACAAAAAGATTTCCATCAAGAAAAGTGATATTCCTTTCCTGACCATAAAGTCGAGCCAAAACAGAATTACCTTTAATTATCTCATTGGAACCACAGATAGTGTCGCTTTTTCGGCATCGGAGGTCGTGACCAAGGCGGGACAGGTTCGAGTAAGGGAACGGGTAATTATCGACGAGGATGGATTTTCGCATGGCGGGAGAACAGTGCCGTTCGAGGATATCACCCGGGTCGAAGTGGAATCGATGGCATCCAACGGAATCGTGGCGACGCTGTATATCAGGGATACTTTGAAAACAACAGGGTTCAAAATATCCGGCGGAAATATCATTGAAACGATGAGAGCAGTCAAAATCGATTCGAATAAATTCGTGAGGGGGTCGGCGATTTGTTTCTGGGGAGATATCGATATTCCGTACGGAGAAGTAAGCGGAAACGTGATTGCTTTGTTCGGCAATATCACGATCGGCGAGAAATCGGTGATAAGGGGTAACGTGGTGGCCATAAACGGGCAGGCCATCCTCGACAAGAACGCCACCATTCACGGGATGATAAGTTCTTCGGATTTCGTGGAACAAGACAGAAAACACCGCTGGCAAAGGTGGTACCGGACAGATCAGTATGTTTCGCCGATCATGCAATTCAATTACAACCGGGTGGACGGCGCCAGACCGGAGTTCGGGATTAAGTTTTTCGACGAGGATTCGCTGTGGCCGGAGATAAAAATCTATGGCGGGTACGCGTTCGCCCAGGAAAAAGAGAGATATCAGCTGGAAATCGACCAGCACTTGAAATACAGGGGAATCGGTTTTACGGTTAGGGGGAGGTTTTATCAGAGGCTGGCCTCCGACGACGACTGGCTGATGCCGGAATGGGAAAACAGCCTGTTTGCGCTGATCGGGACCGAAGATTATAAGGATTATTACGAAGCACAGGGTGGTTTTGCCGGAATAGAGATACGGCCGATGCCATTATTCTCGTTCAAGGCGGGATTCCAATCGGAGTTGATGCACTGGATGAATGCCAACCGGAACTTATGGTCGTTATTCGGAGGTTCGAAAAGATTTCGTTCGAATTATCATACCTTCAATGAAAGCATCGCCGACCGTGAGGCGTTGTCAGGATTGATTAACGGCAGAAGGCTGAAATCTCTGATATTCAGCGTGGATTACGGCCGCAAGGGGACTGCCTATACCAATAATTCCTTCACCAAAATATCTGCGGAGTTCGAACTGGCACCATCCGGGTGGAATGACGATTTCGATTTCAACAGATTTCGTTTTGAGGGGGCACGGTATCAAAGTTTGACTCGAAGTACCGGAGCGCTGCTTCGTATTCTGGGAGGAATTTCGGATGGGACTCTCCCCTATTTCCGTCGTTTTTACCTGGGGGGCCTCACGACGCTCAAAGGTTACGGTGAAAAGGAATTCCAGGGGACCGATTTCTGGGCAGCGGATATAAATTACCGACTCAAGCTCAGCCGTTTTAATTTAACGGGGTGGCTTTTCTACAATGCCGGTCAGATTGCTTCCGAGGAAGAGAGCCTCGGGGACGCGGAGTTGAAGCAATCGGTGGGGGGAGGATTGACGGTTTTCGATTTTATTCGTTTCGACCTGGCGTTCAGACTGGATAAATCGGAGAGCTCTCCCACGATTTACGTTCGTCTGGATAACTGGTTTTAGCTGTCAGAAGAGCTGAAACAGGGTGTTTCAAAGCCCGTTCCGGGCCGCTGTTTAATTTCTGAACAATTCCCCAATGGCATAAAGAGAGTAATATTTATGCCGATAACTGGCATAGATAAACGGCTTATACAACTAACATGGCAGCAGATAAAACGGACAAACAGGTTAAATTTCCTCCCGATTATATTTTCGACAGGAGCGACAGCGCTGTTGACGAAGATACCCAGCGGGTAGTAATTGCGGAAGCGCGCGATGTCCTCGCCGAGATGGAGGCGGCCCTTGATGATATTACCAAGGGGAGCCCCCGTATCAGCCAGGACACGCAGAAACCGAAATCGGTCGAGGATTTAAAGGCGGTATTACAGGTATCGCTGGCCGCAAATTCTTCTTTAGTTCTCGAAGATATCCTGAAGATCGTCATGGAGAAGGCAATTGAATTGCTGTCCGCCGAGCGCGGCTTCCTGATGCTGCTCGACAGCAATGGCGAGCTGAGATTCAAGACCGCACATAACTTGTCTAAAGAAGCCATGACGGATGAAGATTTCAAGATATCAAACTCGATTGCCAATGATGTTGCCGCAACCGGCAAAGCGGTATTTACGTCGGACGCCCAGGCGGATGAACGGTATTCGCATCAGAAATCGGTGCTGGAACTGCATCTTCGTTCCATCATGTGCGTTCCCCTTAAAATAAAGAACAGCGTTATCGGCGTCATATATTTGGATAATTCCTCTCAAGCCAAGCTGTTCATCAAATCCGATTTGTATTTATTCCAATTATTCGCGCAGCAAGCGGCCCAGGCCATTCATAATGCGACATTATATGATCACCTGATGGATCTTAAGGTGTACAATGAAAAGGTGGTCAACAATTCGCCGGTCGGAATCATCGTTATCGATTCCAACTACAACCTGGTATCGATAAACGATGCGGCATTATTGGCCCTTGAAAAGAACCGGAACGACGTTACCCTGATCAGCGAGAATTCCAATTGTTCGAAATTCCTCGATTTGGTTCCGAACAACGAATTCAACAAGTGGCGCCAGATGATCGATATTGCGCTGACCACAGAGCAGTCGTTCGAAGATTCGCGGTATTTCCACAATACCGGCTACGAAGAAAAAGTCCTTTCGGTGAAGATCGTGCCGTTGAAGAAATTGCCGTACGGCGGGGACGGTTTGATTTTGACCATCGAAGATATCACCGAAAAAGTCATCATGGAGAAGTACGTAATCCTCAGTGAGAAACTGGTAGCGCGTGGTGAGATGGCATCTTCAATCGGCCACGAACTGAATAACTACCTGGCCATAATCGGCAACAACGCGGAATTACTCGGGCTGAACCTGAAGAAGGAACGCTACGACAAGGCGGATTTCAACGCTCAGCAGATCGTGGAATCGATTTCGAAGATGAAACGATTCACGGAAGGGTTGATGGACTTTTCCAAACTCGAGGCTGAAATCGTCAATTACGACGTCCGGCGCCTGATCGACGAATTGCTGTTCTCGCTGAAAGCACAATCGCGTTTCAAGAAAATAATGTTCTCAGTCGAAATAGACGCAGACCTTCCCAAGGCTTCCATGGATGTCGGACAGATTCAACAGGTGTTCGTGAATCTCCTCAATAATGCGGCCGACGCCATCGAAGAAAAGGCAGGTAAGGAAAGAGAGGCCGGTCGGTACAACTATAAAGGTAAGATATCGATTCGGACCACTTTAAACCATGAAGACGATAAAATTTTGATTTCGGTGGAAGACAACGGGATGGGGATACCTCAGGCTTCGATGCATAAGGTTTTCCAGCCTCATTTCACCACCAAAGAAACCGGTCATGGTCTGGGTTTGGCGAATTGCCGCAAAATAATGGAAAATCACAAAGGGGAACTGACCGTTTCATCGGTTGAAGGTGAAGGAACGGCATTCCGGGTGATTCTGCCGATAGGGAAAAATGAGAACGCCAAAGCATGAACGAGAAAGCGTTTGCCCTTTCCGGATATAAAAGCATTCAGCCGCTCGGAGAAGGCGGCACCGCAGAAGTATATCTTGTAATCAATAATGCCACCGGCAGGCGTTTTGCCGCGAAATTTCCACGTACAGCCGAAGCCTGCGAATCGCAGAAATTCGCGGCGCTTCTTCAGCGGGAATTCGATCTTATCGGAGGATTAAAATATCCGGGATTGGCCCGGGTATACGAGTTATCCGAAACCGACGATGAGACCCCGGTATTACTACTGGAATACTGCCCGCATAAATCTCTTCGGGCCATGAAACTTCCTCTGAGCAACCCCGAGCTGATGAACATTCTCTCATCGATTGCGATAAATCTGTACTATCTGGAACTACTCGGGATTTCACACGGCGACCTTAAGCCTGATAACATTTTCCTCAACAGAACCAATCCGGGCAACTTTTCGGCCCTCTCCCCTCTCACCAAGATATGCGATTTCTCGCTCGGGTTGAGACGGAGCGAAAGCACGGATAGCCGCCTCGGCATCGGGACTATCGGCTTTATCGCCCCGGAAACACTGGACGACGGTACCCTTAATCACAGCGCGGATCTGTTTGCGCTGGGAGTTATCGGCTACCTTCTGGCGACCGGCCAGCATCCTTTCGGAGACAAAGACCATGACCCGGTAAGAATCAACTCCAGAATAAAGGAATTCAATCCGGAAGCACCGGCCGCCGTGAATACCGGAATTTCCAGCAGCGTTTCCGATATCATCATGAAATTATTGAATAAGGAACCGGATAAGCGTTTCGATAACGGCTGGGAAGTCTGCACGGAACTGGAAAAATTAGGGGCGGAATTCCGCTTCCGCAGGATGGTGCGGCCGCGCTACTTATTCCCTCTTTTCAAAGGAAGAAAAGCGGAAGAGGTTTTATCGGGCGCGCCCTTCGATTTCGAGGAAAGCACCGTCAATCTACTTTCCGAATTGTCGGATAACGACATCGAAAACATCCGCAGAGTAATGGAGGTAAATTTCAGCTGCAATAAATTACTGTGGAAAGATGGAACATTGGCCTTGCGGAGTAATAGGACGGAATTAATCTGGCCCCTGCGGTTAAAGCGGCAACTGCGAAAAGGATTCGCGGCTTCGGCATGTTCGGAGAAAAGAAAGATGATTAAGGCGGCTGTTGCCGGCGGGATAACCGAGGCCAGGCGAATCGGATTAATTAATCAAGCGGATTCCGGCATAATATCACCGGCGATGTTGAGGTACCTGAGTATCAATATATCGGCGGCGACGTCACGAAGACTGGCAAAATCACTTGCGGAATTAAGCCGGAGAAAGGCCGACTGCACCGACTTGACGGCCGAGTTATACTTGAAGGCGGGGAATCTCAAGCAAGGCTACCACTACTGCATTGAGGCTGCCAACAACCTGGTTAAAGAGAATATTTACGAACGGGCTTATGGCCTCTTGAGAAAACTAATCGACCTCTGCCGTTCCAATAACGATGTTCCGGGACATCGCAAGGCCACCATGGAGCTGGCGGATATACAAAAGAGGGCGGGAGATTCGAGCAAGGCGGAATTATCGTACAAAGAGATCATAGCAACTTATGAGAATGCTGAATCGGATAAACTGCTTGCGGAGACTTACAAAGATCTCGGTGATGTTTATAAAATGAAACAAGATTATGATAATGGGATAGCAAATCTCGAAAAGGCGGTAGAAATATACACCGAGCTTGACGACCAATTGGAATTATCGCATACCCTGAATAACATTGGTAATGTCATGTCAATTAAAGCCGATTACGAAGGCGCGCTGAGTCATTACCGGCAAGCTCTTAAAATTCAGAGAAATTTGAATTCTCAAAAGGATATCGCCTCGACACTGAATAATATGTCCCCCTCCTACTATGCAGCCGGGCGTTTGGATAGAACCCTGAGGCTGCTTCGATTGGCCCTTGGAATAAACCGCGAGATCGGCGATGCCCTGGAAACGGCCCGTGTTTTAAACAATATGGGATTTATTTATAGTGAACAGGGACGGTTCGACAAGGCCGTGGATTCCCTGATGGAATCGCAGGAATTGAACCGGCGTTCCGGGATTAAAAAGGAACTGCTATTCAATCTTGAAAACCTCACTGAAATCATGTTGTCGGCGGGACGACTAAAAGAATCATTTCAGTATCTCAAGGAGGGAATTGCGCTTGCGGAAGAAATGGAGGATAAACCTCATAGGGCCTTTACCGTGAGCAGCATGGGGGCGGTTCTGAAACGTATGGGATATTTCGGGCAATCCGCCAAAAAGCTGATGGAAGCGTTGAAACTGGGGCGGGAGATAGTTGATGAAAATCATATCATCATATGCTTGATCCGACTTGCCGGACTTTATATTGCGCTTGGCGACAAAAAAATGGCCGGGAAATATCTCGACGATGCCATTGCAAAGGCAAAAACTTATAGCGATAAAAGGGCGATTCTATCAACGCATATTCTCGCGGGACAGCTTCAGAACAAACTGGCCGAATTCGACTACGCGTACGATTTGGCCTCGAGCCTGAAACTGGACAGGGAAAAAGCGATAATCAGACTGCATCAGATAAACGGACATATAACTCAAAATAGTCCGGCAATCCCTCACGACTGGATTGAGGAATCTAACGGATACTTCGGCAAAAGTCCTCTAGATATAGAGAAGGCCTTCTGTTTCAATATCATGGGGCGATACTATCTGGCTTCGGGAGATTATGAAAGAGCCGAGGGATTTTTCGTAAATGCCAACAAGCAGGCTCAGGATTCGTACCTGATGCCGGAAATTATAGAATCATCGCGATTTCTCGGCAGATTAAACGCCATAAAGCACGAATATGAAGAAGCCTTTAAATGGTATCGCCATGCCATGGATCATCTTAAAAAAATGGCCGAAGATATCGACGATACCAATCTGCGCAAGATTTTCCTGGCAAGCGATCATGCTGTTGAAATGCTTAACGAACTGAACGAATTGCGGCAAAAAATAACCGGAAAAAGAGAAGCGGGCTTACAATGAAGCCCGCTTCGTTCCATCAACCTTCAAAGGAGCTTATTGCCCACCCAAGCTGAAATGGCCGGGGGCGATTTTCTCCTCGAGTCTTTCGATGGTGAGAGTGTACATACGCCACCTCCTTTGAAGATGGTTACAATACCCAATAGACCACATTGGCCGTATCGGGCATTACTTGTCAAACCATCCATGGTCTAATGTCTGAGTAAGTTATTTACACTTAATAAAATATAAATAATATCAGAGTCAAGCGAAATTTATCGGGATTGCCCCATTCTTTGAACCAGTAGTCTACAGCGATACCATATATAGAGTCAACCCAAAAAGACAATACAATATATACAGCATTAAATTAATGGATAACTCCGGCCCGCAAATTATTGGGATAATTGGTGTTAATTGATTTTAATAAGGTTCGCGGAGCGATTCAATCAGCTTGGTATTGTAGTATTGAATTAAATCGCCGCGCCTCAAAACTCCCAGTATAATGCCCGGATCATTTTTATTGACGACCGGCAGGACACTGGCTCCCTGAACCGCGAATTTTTTCTGGGCAGCCTCGAGATCGTCCTCGGGGTTTACGGTCACGACATCGGTATAGACGATATCCTGAGCGATGACGAGATCGTCAAGAGTATGCTGGGTAAGGACGCCAAAAAAATCCTGGAAGTTAAGCGTCCCCAGAAATCTGCCTTCACGATCCACGACCGGGAAGAAAGTCTCCTTGCTTGCCTCAACCTTTTCCATGATTTTAGCCAGCAACATATTGGATGGAATGGCTTTATAGTTTTTATCCATAACATCGGAGACCCTGTGGGCGCGCAGGATAGCGGTATCTTTTCCGGCCTTGAGAAAGATCCCTTTCTTAATAAGTTTGATGGTGTAAATGGAAGGATCGAACAGGCGGCGGGCGACGAGAGTTGAAAAAACCACGGCAACCATCAGGGGGAGAATGATACGGTAATCGCTGGTCATTTCGAAGATAATCAGGATGGCGGTAATAGGGGCGTGGGTGGTGCCGCCGACCAGAGCAGCCATTCCGACGAGGGCGTAGGCTCCGGGGGTAGCGGTTATTCCGGGGAACAGGTAGTGAATGGCGAAGCCGAAGGTTCCGCCGGTCACGGCACCGATGAAGAGCGACGGGGCGAAGATTCCTCCGGAATTGCCGGAACCGAGGGTGAGCGACGTAGCGATGATTTTAAGGAAAATAAGGACCAGCATGACCCAGACCACCATGTTGCCGTATAGGGTTAGTTTAATAGTTTCGTAACCGTCGGCGAAAACCTGCGGAAAGTACAGTCCGATCCCTCCGAGGAGGAGGCCGCCGAGAGCGGGCTTTAGTAAATTGGGGATTTTCAGTTTATCGAAAAAGTCTTCAAACCAGCTAAGGGTTCTGGTAAATAATACCGCAACGGTTCCGCAGACGCCTCCCAGGATCATATATAAGGGGATTTCCCAGGCGGAAACCAGGCTGTAACTTGGAACCGCAAAGGCCGGGTGATCACCGAGAATGGAGCGGGTTACCACCGATGCTATAACCGAAGAGAGCAGGACCGGAGAAAAGGTCCTGATGGCAAAATCGCCGAGGATAATCTCGAGAGAGAAGATAACTCCGGCGATTGGGGCATTAAATACGGCGGAAATACCGGCGGCGGCTCCGCACCCTACCAGGACTTTGACGCGTCCGGGGGACATGCGAAAAACCTGACCGATGGATGACCCGATGGCGGAACCGATCTGAACGATGGGGCCTTCACGGCCGGCCGAGCCACCGGAACCGATACAAATAGCCGATGCTATTGCCTTTGCCACTGCGACTCGGGCGCGGATGATACCTCCCTTTCTGGCAACAGCGGCCATGACTTCGGGAACACCGTGGCCGCGGGCTTCGGAGGCGAATTTATAGACAATCGGGCCGACCAAGAGTCCGCCGGCCATCGGGATAAGCGGCACCCAAATATTAATATCGCCGATATAGTCGGTCAGGACCTGTTCGGAATATCCAAAAAAGATTTCCTTGAATTTCGTAATCAACTCGATAAAAACCAGTGCTCCAAAAGCGGTTCCCAATCCGACGAAGATCGACATACCGATCAGGATCTGGGTTTCGGAAAAGTGAAACAGATGGATGATTTTGTTTTTCAGCGAGCCTGTCATGTTGAGTGAATGTATTCGAAATTCATTTTATTTCAAGATAAAAAGTATCCGGTGCGTAGCAATTATTAAATTGAGGATTAGCAATTTAGGGCTTTCCCCCTTGACATTACGGGGGATGCTATTAAATTGGACAAAGTGAAAAGTTTCACGAAATCACCTCAAGGCAAAGGGGTAATTGGATGTCCAAAAGCGCAGATGCGGTAATAATCGGTGGGGGAATAATCGGACTATCGGCGGCATATAATCTGGCCAGAAAGAAATATGGCAAAGTAGTCGTTCTTGAAAAGGAAATGTTTCTCGGTTCGGGAGCGACCGGTAAATGCGCCGGGGGAATACGAGCACAATTCACCACCAGAATCAATATTCAAATGTCGATGAAGTCCGAAGAGCTGCTGGTTCGATTCAAAGAGGACACCGATTACGACGCCTTTTTCGATCAATGCGGATATATGTTTTTGCTTTCCAGCGAGGAGCAGGTCACAGGTTTTGCGAAGGCGGTGGAAATGCAAAGATCGCTGGGACTTCCAGTAGAATATATCGCACCTGACAGGATCAACGATATTGCTCCGAAAGTCCGCACCGACGATATCATCAAGGCGACCTTTTGCAAAAATGACGGGCTGGCCGATCCCAACGACCTGGTTCAGGGCTATGCCACGGCAGCGCGGAAACTTGGGGCAGAAATCATAGTCGAGAATGAGGCTGCCGGATTGATAATAGACAATGGTACGGTGAAAGGGGTCAAAACCAGAAACGGTGACATTTCAGCGCCGCTGGTGATCAATGCCGCCGGGCCGTATGCGAAAATCATTGCCGGCTGGGCCGGGGTAAAACTTCCGGTGGAACCGGTCAGGCGCCAGATAACGACCACGGGACCGCTCGATTTCGTTCAAATGGGATTTCCGATGGTGGTTGATGTCGCATCGGGTTTGTATTTTCATAGAGAGTCGCCGGGGCTGCTCCTGGGCTGGGCGGATAAAGATGTTGAACCGGGATTCGACGAATCGATCGATCCCGACTATACGGATAATATAATCATGCGGGCACTGGATCGAGTCCCTGCCCTTGAGACTGCGGAAATAGCCAAGAGTTGGGCCGGGCTGTATGAAACGACACCGGACCACCATGCCATAATCGGATATTCCAAACAGGTTAAGGGATTGTATCAGATTACGGGCTTTTCGGGACACGGTTTGATGCACGCTCCGGCGGCGGGACTGTTAGCCGCAGAAGAAATAGCCGGCGAAAAGACATGTATCGACATATCGCCTTTGGCTCCGGGACGTTTCGAAAAGGGTGCCGTAATTGAAGAGACAAATGTCATTTAGGCCATGAACCGGCTTCCCGACAGCTTTTTCCAATAGACGGATTCCCCGTAAAAAACCGGTTTACAAAAGGGACCAATTGTATTATTATTCATGTCTTTGAAATATTGCGGTTTTTGACCCAAGGGGAAAAGGCTCAATAACTTGGCAGGATAGATTTAACTCGGAAATATGAGATAACCAGATACAGGTATATGCAATGGCTCAAATGAAACCAGAAGATATTAGAGTGATTCTCGCGACCGACTGCGGTTCGACTACAACCAAAGCCATCCTGATAGAAAAGCGCGACGGCGAATATCGGCTAATCGTCCGGGGTGAGGCACCAACCACCGTTGAGGCTCCTTTCGAAGATGTAACCAAAGGGGTTTTAAATGCGGTCGGTGAAGTCGAAGAACTTTCCAACCGTAAACTCATTGATGATGATGGCCGGATCATCTCCCCGGCCAACGGCAATGTCGGAACCGACGTCTACATTTCCACATCGTCGGCCGGCGGCGGTCTGCAAATGATGGTAGCCGGGGTGGTGCGTTCCATGACGGCCGAATCGGCGGAACGTGCGGCGCTTGGTGCCGGATCAATCGTCATGGATGTAATCGCCTCCAATGACAAACGTCTCCCCCATCAGCAGATCGAGCGTATCCGGGCCCTTCGTCCCGATATGATTCTTCTTTCGGGAGGTATCGACGGCGGGACCACGACGCACGTGGTGGAAATCGCGGAACTGGTTTCAGCGGCCGATCCGAAACCGCGTCTGGGCAGCGGTTATAAACTCCCGGTTATATATGCCGGCAACAAAGATGCCCGCGAACCGGTAAAAGATACGCTTGGCGACAAGGTGGATTTAAAGATAGTCGACAACCTTCGTCCCGTCCTGGAACGGGAGAATCTCGCCCCGGCCCGCGAAGAAATCCACAACCTCTTCATGGAGCACGTGATGGCGCAGGCCCCGGGGTACCGCAAGCTGATGGAGTGGTCGGATGCACCGATCATGCCGACGCCCGGAGCGGTGGGATTGATCATCAAGACCATCGCCGACATGGAAAACATCGAGGCGGTCGGGGTCGATATCGGCGGGGCCACTACCGACGTGTTTTCGGTATTCCGCCCCGAAGCAAACCGGGAAGGGGTTTTCAACCGGACGGTGTCGGCCAATCTCGGTATGAGCTACTCCATTTCCAACGTTTTCGCGGAAGCCACGCTGCCGATGGTAATGCGCTGGGTGCCGTTCCACATGGACGAGCGCGACCTGCGCAATCGGGTCAAGAACAAGATGATTCGCCCGACCACCATTCCGCAATCGATGGAAGAATTGATTTTCGAACAGGCGATCGCCAAAGAGGCTTTGCGCCTGGCTTTCATACAGCACAAGAATTTTGCGACGGTGCTCAAGGGGGTACAACAGCAGAGAACCATCGCGGACGCTTTCGAGCAGTCTTCTTCCGGGGCTACCATTGTCAACATGATGACCCTTGATATGCTGATCGGTTCCGGCGGCGTTCTTTCGCACGCTCCGAAGCGCCAGCAGTCGGCTTTGATGCTGATCGATTCCTTCCTTCCGGAAGGGATTACCCGTCTGGCAGTGGATTCGATCTTCATGATGCCGCAGCTTGGCGTATTGACTACGGTGCAGCCGCAAGCGGCCACGGAGGTATTTAACAAGGACTGTTTGATTCACCTGGGAACGTGCGTGGCCCCGGTTGGTGAGGTCAAGAAGGGCGGGGCAATCATGGAATACAAGATCGAAATGCCCGGCAAGACCGAAACCGGTACACTGGAATACGGCCAGATGAAACTGCTTAAGCTTGGTCTGGACGAAAGAGGCCTCCCCTTGAAAGCCAAAGCGGAACTGGAGCCGCTTAAGGGACTCGACCTCGGCAGAGGCAAAGGAACCAAGGTGATCGCGGAACTTGCGGGCGGCGTGGTCGGGATTATTCTCGATGGCCGCGGCAGGCCCTTTGAATTGCCTTTGGACGATGAAATTCGTGTGAATAAATTGAAAGAATGGATGACCGAACTGGAAATTTACCCGGCCAAGGCGCTGGAGCACAAGTAGAACGGCCAAGATAATGAGTAAAAGAATTGCACTACTAACGGTTTTGATCCTAGTCCTGGCGGCAGGGATATTCGCTTCGAATGTTTTTATCGACTGGCGAGGAAAATTTAAGGTTAGTTATCCCGATAGTTGGAGACTGGTGCCATATGAGGATGTCGATGATTTCCTCCTAAGTCTCGGAATAGACCCGGAATTTTTCGATGCCGATGCCGCCCTTGCCGAAACCACCGATACTCTCTTCGAAGCGGGTAAATACGTATTGATTACGCTGGAAGAAGTCGGGGAACTCAATAATCGGCAAATCGATTCCTCGCTGAAAGAATTCGCGCAAACCAGCGGTAAATCGGGTGTCGTCCGGAAGGCCATATTCGACCAGGGGTACAATCTCCCTGAGGGACAACCAGTTTACGATGCATCGTACAAAACGGCCGCGGTTATGGCCACCTTCGGTACTCCCAACGGCAAGGAAGTATTGTTCGATTTCAGGAAATACTATAACCAGGGAGTTGCGGCGTTTTTCTGTCATGCTCCGCATTCGGATGCTCCGGGGGCCTATGATGAGATCTACGAAATTATCAAATCATTTTCGATCGAGGATCTTCACGAAGCGGCTCCGGCATCAGATGTTCAGATAGTCGATTTATCCGAGCGGGAGGAGCCGGATACGGAATCGGATGCCGCTGACGGCGAAATTTCGGGGAGCGAAGATTCCAATATGGGATCGATCTTGATAGCGGTTATCGCCGTGGTGATTCTGGCAGCGGCCATTGTGGTTTTCGTGGTGAAAAAACAGTAATCGATGAATAGATGAGGCAGTAATTATGGGTCATGCATATACTCCCGGACTAAAGGTCACCGATAAAATTTTGATAACGAAGAAACGAATCCTCCCGCTCAAGGGCGAGGTTATCGTGAAAAAGGGAGACAAGGTCAAACCGGACGATGTCGTGGCGAGAACGCATCTTCCCGGCCCGGTGGAACCGATGAACGTCGCGAATATTCTCGGTATTCCCCCCGAGGACATCCATGAATGCATGGTCAAGCAGAAGGGGGACGCCATCAACGAGGGGGATATCATTGCCCGCACCAAGGGGTTCCTTGGGCTGAAGATTTTTTCTTCGGAATGCAAATCGAAAATAAAAGGAACGGTGGAGTCGGTTTCAAACATCACCGGGCAGGTTCTTCTTCGCGGCGAACCTATGCCCGTCGAGGTTAAGGCGTACGTCACCGGCGAAGTGGTCGAAGTATTCGAAAACGAAGGGGTTGCGGTATCGACCTGGTCCTCGTTCGTGCAGGGTATTTTCGGGATCGGCGGTGAGACTCACGGTGAAATAAAAATCGTGGTCGACAGTAACGATACGGTCCTAACGGACAAGCAGATCGACGAATCATGCAAAGGGAAAGTGATTGTCGGAGGGTCAATGGTTACCGCCGACGCCATCAAGCAAGCCATCAAGATCAAGGCGGCAGGAATTATTATCGGCGGATTCGACGATAAGGACCTGCGGGATTTCCTCGGTTACGATATCGGCGTAGCTATTACCGGTTCGGAAGAAATCGGGATAACCCTGGTGGTCACCGAGGGCTTCGGCCAGATTAATATGGCGCAAAAGACTTTCGACTTATTGAAACGCCATGAAGGCCAGCTGGCCTGTATCAACGGGGCGACGCAGATTCGGGCCGGGGTAATTCGACCGGAAGCAATCATACCGTTCAGCGGAGATTTACACGCCAAGCTGGATGCCTCGGATTTCCGCGAAACCGGGTTAGATGTCGGTTCCCCGATACGTGTCATTCGGCATCCCTATTTCGGCATGCTGGGCAAGGTTACCAATCTTCCGCCGCAGCTGGTGGAGCTGGAATCGGGTTCGAAGGCCAGGATTCTGGAAGTGGAATTCCAGGATGGTTTGAAGGCGGTGGTTCCGCGAGCGAATGTGGAGATGCTGGAATCTTAAATCCGGAAATATCGCAGAAAATCAAAAGCCCCGAAAAATCGGGGCTTTTTTTATTCCATCAGTTGCTCGGAATAATCTTTATCGGGATACAAATTAGTGGCCTTCGCCCTGAGCTTCCCCTTCTTCCATAACGGCGGTGGAATCTTCCATCATCATGGTGGAATCACCGGTCATGGTGGTATCTTCCATCGGGGCGGCTTCCATGGTCTTTTCGGCTTCTCCGGCCCCCTGGCCCTGAGAACCCTCTTTCTGACCGCATCCTGCGATAAATAGCAGCAACATCAAACAAGATAATACAAGAACGAAGAAGGTCTTCATTGTATTACCTCCCAGTTAAAGGTTAACCACTGACATCGGGCGATATAAAAAGAAATTCAAAGTTCAATGTCAAGCTAAACTTTGGATTAATTTTCGTAAATATATATATAGCTTTTTGTTGACGCGATTTTTTCGCTCCCGTATACTTTAAGGTTGTATAATTGGCACGGGAAGAAAACCGCCTAAAAACGGTAATGAAATAAAGGATATTAGCATCAAACTACAGGGAAACTTATGGAGCAGACGATAATCGCCGATGGGCTGTTTTCGGGCGGAATCTGGCAAATACTGGGGCAGACAAGTACTTTCGGGGCAATCATTCTGGCGATTCTGGTGATATTTTCGCTGGTTTCATGGTCGATTATGATTGGGAAATGGCGATTATATCGCAAGGTTGAGGATGAGAGCGGGGTATTCCTTAATTATTACCGCAAATCGAAAAAATTGACCGATCTTTTAAATCAGGCGAAAAACCTGCGGTACACTCCGCTGGCCGGAGTTTTCCTGGAAGGGTACGAAGAGATCAAGGATATCATGACGGTGAAAACCGCAGACGGCGATAAGACCGACCAGACCAAGCCGCTGAAAGAAGACGATATCGAGACGATTGATATGGCGTTGGAACGTGCCCGCAACGAAGAGATCGCTGAACTTGAAAGAAGGGTTATTTTCCTGGCGACGACGGCCAATGCTTCTCCCTTTCTCGGACTGCTGGGGACGGTGGTCGGGATCATGGATTCGTTCTGGTCAATCGGCGAGCGGGGTTCGGCCTCGCTGGCGGTGGTGGCACCGGGGATTGCGGAAGCACTACTCGCGACGATCGTGGGGCTGGGTGCGGCGATCCCTGCGGTGATTGGGTACAACTGGGCGAACAATAAGTTGAAGCGGTTCAATGACGAAGCGGCCAATTTCGGGCTGGAATTTTTGGCCAGAATCAAAAAGGATTTGTCCAGGTGAAAAGACGGGATAGAACGTACGGAGCGCTGGCGGAAATTAACGTCACCAACCTGGTCGACGTGGTGCTGGTGCTGTTGATAATCTTCATGATATCGGCTCCGCTCTTGCAGTCCGGAATCGAGGTCAATCTCCCGAAAACGCGCGCGGCGGCGCTGGATGAAGAGGCCGAAGGGGTAGTCGTCACCATCGACGATAAGGGCGGCATATATATAAACGACGTCTGGAGCAGGTTGAACAACTTCAAGAAAGATCTTGATCTGGAATTGAAGAAGATCGGGGTCAAGTCGGTGTACCTGCGGGCGGATTCATCCGTACAATACGGAATCGTGGTGGACGTGGTAAGCGCCATAAAGGACATGGGGGTTGAAGACCTCGGGCTGGTCACGGAGAGGCTTGAAATAAAGGAACGGCCGCACCCATGAGGACTGGCGATCTCATAATATCCATCATCCTGCATGTGGCGGTGATACTGACGTTTGTGATCTCGGGACCCCTCACGCAGAAGAAGAAACTTGAACTTGGCGACGTGATGCATATCCGCCTCAGTGCCGGGCAGGAATTGAAGCCGCAGGCTCCTCCGGTGGAATTGAAGCCGATCGAGATACCGTCACCGATTCAGATGGATGAACCGATCGTACCGGTGATGGAGGTGGCTTCGAAGACGCAAAAAGCAATTGTCAACAAACCCAAGCCGAAACCCAAACCGGAAAAAAAAGAGCAATACCAGCCGCAGACGGAAAAGGGGGATCAGAACCGAACGGGACAAGAGGGAGGCAAGAAAGATATCAGCGACGAGTTGTCGAGCGGTTCGCGGTTCGGAGGAGCATCGATCGACAACGCTTCGTTCAGTTATCCGTACTGGTTCGACCAGGCTTTTTCGAAGATCGAGCGAAACTGGACAAACCCGGTTTTTTCCAATTCGAAAATTCAGTGTACGATATATTTCCAAGTAATCAGGTCGGGGCGGATAATCCGGTCCGAGATAAAAGAATCATCGGGAATTTCGGCGTACGACAGGGCCTGCCTGCAGGCGGTGGAGCGGTCGCAGCCTCTCCCCCCGCTTCCGGACACGTTCACGGAAGAAATAATCGGTATCAGCCTGATATTCCCATATTTACCCGGATAAAGAGGATATGAAGAGAATACTGGTAGTAATAAGTTTATTAATATCTATTTGTGCGGTTGCGGCGGCTCAGGAGGTGCGGGATTACATCGGAATCCTCGATGCCAAACGGACTTTCGAGCCGACGAAAATATCGGTCGAGGACACGCGGTACATCGGGATCGATTTCATCTCGGCATCCGATTCCATCATCATGCAGAATTGCGCCATCATTTTGCGAAAAGACCTGGATTTTTCACCGTACTACCAGATCGTGCTTCTGGATACTTTTTTCATGAAGCATATGGAACTGACCGAAATGTCGGTGCTGGGCTGGAAAAGGCTCGGTTCGAAGTACCTGGTAAAGCTGGATGCGGAATTCCCGGGGGAAAACATGAGGCTGCGGTACCGGGTGATAGATGTCGATAATTCGCAGGAATCGTTCCGGGGAAAATTTGAAGCGGCCAAAGCCGATTACCGGGCGCTGACGCATACCGTAGCCAATGACATTATCAGGAATCTAACCGGGGATGAAGGGATTTTTCGAACGAAGATATGCTATACGCGGAAGATCGGTGAGGTCAGGGAAGTTTATATCGCCGATTTCGACGGAAACAATGAGCGGCAGATTACCAAGAACGGATCGATCAACCTCTCCCCCGCGTTCGACCGGGCCGGGAATAATATTTATTTTACGAGTTACAAGGATGGACGTCCGAAGTTGTATAAGTACAGCATGGCAAACGGGACAACCGATTTGATTGCGGAATATGAGGGGATAAATTCGGCGGCGGCGATTTCTCCGGACAGCAGCACTATTGCGTGCGTGCTTTCCAAGGATGGGAACGCCGAGATCTACTTATTGGAGCTGTCGGGAAAGGTAAAGAAAAGACTGACCCGGAACTGGGCGATCGAGACGGCTCCGACCTGGTCTCCGGACGGTAAGAAAATAGCTTTTACTTCCGACCGCACCGGAGTGCCGCAGGTTTATATTATGGATGTCGAGGGAATGAATGAGCGGCGGGTAACCTTTATTGGAAGCTACAACGATTCTCCCTGCTGGTCTCCGCGCGGAGACAGGCTGACCTTTGTCAGCCGGGATAACGGATTCGTAGTATGTTCGGTCGATACTCTGGGGAACGATTTCAAGATACTGGCGCACCTGGGGAATAATGAAAACCCCAAATTCTCGCCGGATGGCAATCATATAGTCTTCACGTCGGACCGGCTGGGTCAAAAAGATATTTATACCATGGACCTTTTTGGCCAGAATCAGCGGAGAATGACCACAGGAGGAGGCTACGCCAGCCCCGACTGGGGACCGATAAAGAGGTAAAAACTTAAGTTACAGGAGGGAATACCGCAAGGTTTCATTAGTTTTATCTTGACCATAACTGCAAAATTGAGTAGAATACTCGAAAATTTGACTAAATTAATTATGTCAAGGAGGATAGAATGAAAAAGCTTTTGGTGTTGCTGTTAATTGGTGCATTTGCTCTGGCGTTTGTCGGTTGCGGCGGCGGTCAGCAAAAGGTAGAGCCTGAAACGCAGCCGGTGGTAGAGCCGGAACCGCAGGAAACCACGCCGGAACCGCAACCTGAGACGCAGCCGGAGCCGGAAGTAGTCCCGGTTAAGGATTCCGATTTTGGAATCGTCTATTTCGATTTTGATAAGTATAACCTGGTGGATTCGGCCAAGCGGGCTCTGGAAATGAACGCCGACGTTATGAAGAAGAATGCCAGTGTTATGGTATTGATTGAAGGACATTGCGACGAAAGAGGCACGGTTGAATATAACCTGGCCCTCGGCGAAAAGCGCGCCAAGTCATCGGCCGATTATCTGAAGAACCTGGGAGTTGCTCCGGGGCGGATCGAGACGATCAGTTACGGCGAGGAACGTCCTGCGATGCAGGGAAGCAACGAAGGGGCCTGGGCCAAGAACCGCCGTTGCGAATTCCGGGTTACTTCGCAGTAAAAAGCGATAGAAACGATGATACGGAAATCTATATATACAGCCGCCATTCTGCTAATGGCGGCTGTTATCTTTACGGGAGGCTGCGCCACCAAGCGGGATGTCATGCGGGTTGAAGAGCAGGTGGTGGCGGTCAAGCATGAGCAGCGGGACATGCAGCGGACGGTGGCAAAGCTCGATTCGCTGATAAACACTGAAACCGAAGAAAACGCTCAGCTGCGGGCGGAATTCCGGACGACGCTGGGTGAGCTGGTTCAGCAGTTCCAGATAATCCAGGCCAATATGAACGACATGCTGGACCAGATCATTAGACTAAAGCCCGCGGGGCCGCAAATTATCGTCACACAGCCCAAACAGGATTCGGCCCAAAAGCCCGTAACTACCGGAACAACTCCGGCGACGACGGAACCCGAACCGGAGCCGGTCCCGCCGGGAATCGATTGCCAGCAATTGTACGATGACGCTTTCGTTAATATCGTCCGGGGGCAGTATGAGGATGCCATCAAGGGTTTCGACGAATACCTGAATTACTGCGGCAAAATGGATCTGGCGGACGACGCCATGTATTGGAAAGGCGAAGCCTATTACTCGATGGGAAAGTATCGCGAGGCGATTGCCGATTTCAAAGCACTCGATAAAGACTATTCGGGATCAGAAAAGCGTCCCGGAGCGTTATATAAGATGGCCCGTTCCTACGAAGAGCTGGGGCAAAAAGAGGAGGCTCGCCCGGTATTTCAGAAACTGGTTGATGATTACCCGGGGACTCTTGAAGGGGAACAGGCAAAGAGCAAATTGAAAGAGCTTTAGCATGCCGCTAAGTGCGCCGACGCTGAAAGTTAACGCCCCGGTCGAAAAATTCCCTGTCGGCCGGGGTTTTTATCAACTGGAAGAAGACGAGCTGTATATTCCGGTGGAGTATCCTGGAGAGAAGGGCCGTTTTTTCTCTTATCTCGATTCTGAGACGGTTTCGATGCAGATAGACCGAGATGGGCGGCTGATTTTTATCGAGGTGGTTCTCCCCCGCCGCCGCTGGCAAGCGAAGGGAAGTTTTGTTCCTCCGGAATCAGTCGAGCCGGCCGATGTCCGTTTTCTCGATTTCCGCGACAGCCTCAAACGCCCCGCAATTTACTGCGATAAATCCCGGCACGACATAATGATTCGGTTCCTCAAGGGTCCCGCGGATCAGAATCTCAAGATCGCCCGGAATGTAATTGTCCAGGTCGATGCCCAAAGCCGGCTGGTGGCTCTTTGGGTGTTCGGTATAACCGACGATATCGCTGGGAAGGAAATTGCGACCTGGCGTAAAGAATTCCATAAGACCGAAACCGAATCGGTCACCGCTTAATTTCCTCCTTGCAAATGTGATACCCTCTTCCGCCTCTTTTGCCGTTATTACGGCCAGAGGAGGCACATTTGGGCACTTATTTATATATCGATGTCGATGCTTTTTTTGCGTCGGTGGAGCAGTCGGTCAACCGTTCTTTGATTGGACGGCCGGTGATGGTCGGAGGGGAAAAACACGAACGCGGGGTGGTCGCCTGCCCCAGCTATGAGGCACGGGCGCTCGGAGTCAAGACCGGGACCCCCCTTTATGAGGCGGCGCGGCTGATTCCGAACGGGGTGTTCCTGAAGGGAGATTATAACCGTTATGAAGATTATTCCCGGCGGTTTTTTGCGGTTATCGGAGATTACAGCAGTGAAGTCGACCGAATCTCACAGGATGAGGCCTGTCTCGAAATCGGCGGGACGGTCAGGCATTTCGGTTCGGAGGAGCTCCTGGCGCGGGGGCTTCAGGAGCGGATATATAGGGAGTTATGTCTTTCCACATCAATCGGGGTGGCCCCGAGCCGGGTGGCGGCGAAGATCGCTTCGGAACATAAAAAACCGTACGGCCTGACGATACTGACGCACGAAAATATTTCGGAATTTTTCGCGGAATTGCCGATTCGGAAAATTCCCGGAATCGGACGGGTGACGGGGCGAATCCTGCGCGAAATGGGTATCCGGACCGCCGGGCAGTTGGGGCAGGTTCCTCCCGATTATCTTAAGTCGCTGTTCGGTATTAACGGCTTGAAATTCGCATCGTACTGCCGGGGGAAAGATGGGATTCTCTTGCGGGATTACCGGGTGGTACGGTCGGTCAGCCGGGAAACCGGGTTTGCCGAGGATATCACGGATTACGGGGTTCTTACTTCGCATCTGTATTATCTGCTGGAACGGGGGGCGGCCAAACTGCGAAGCCTGTCGCGCAAAGCCGGAACCGTGACGATCAAATTCCGCTACGGCGATTTTCAGACGGTCGAGGGGGCGACGCGCATTTTCCCGCCATCGAACAGCGAACAGAGCATCTATCCGTTGGTGGAAAATATGTTCCGCCGCCTGTTCAAACGGCGACTTGGTATTCGGCTGGTCGGGGTGACGCTTTCGAATTTAAAGAGGACCACCGACAACGAGACTTTCCTCAATGACGGCATCGAAAAAGAACGGCGCCTGCTCCGTGGATTGGATGCGGTTCGGGAGAAAGGGGGCTTTTTCGCTTTGATGACCGGGCGGACGCATGCCCTTACGGAACGGTACAAACGAGGAGATACCGGTTTTGAACTTCGTACTCCCGGCCTGTCACAGTAGTTTTTCCCTCTTGTACGGAACGGCTTCGCCCGAAAAGCTGGTAGAAACGGCCGTCGAAGCGGGATACCGGGAATTGCTGCTGGCGGATAGCAATAACCTGTACGGAGCGTACGATTTCTATTATGCCGCCCGCGAACGAGGAATCCCCCCGTTGATCGGGGCTCGGCTCGGCACCGCACTCGGCAACTTACTCCTGATATGTGAGAATCATGACGGGTACAGGAATCTTTGCCGGTTAGTATCGGATTATCATCTTGAGGGGGAGCCGGGCGCGGAGGTCATAAATCGATATTCGGCGAATCTGGTTTGCGTTGCCGAAGTTTCGGCCTCGACACCGGTCCTGCGGGAGCTTTTTGGGGAGCGGCTGTATGCCGGTATCGGTTTGCGAGGGGCATCGAGGAGGTATCTCGAAGCAACGAAGAAGAAGTTGAAAGCCGCGGCTTTGCCGGATGCGGCCTTCCTGAAGCCGGAGGATTTTGAAACGCATCGGCTGTTGCGGGCGATTGGCGGCGGGTTTTTGCTGAAGAATCTTCCGCCGAACGAAATGGCGCTACAATCGGAGTATCTGCATGATCCGGCATGGTATCGGAAATGCTATCGGGACTTCCCGCAGACGGTTCCGAATACGATTGAGATAAAGGAACGGTGCCGGATTGTTTTTCCCGAAGCGAAGAATATCCTGCCGGATATAGATATCCCCGGGGACCATTTCGAATGCCTGCGTGAAAAGGCGGTTGCGGGATTGCAGAAGCGGACCTCTTCCCTGTCAGGCGAATACCAGGCAAGGCTGGAATACGAACTGAATGTCATCCGGCAGACGGGGTTCATCGATTATTTTTTAATCGTGCAGGATATTGTCGCTTTCTGTCATGCCAACGATATCGCGGTGGTGGGCCGGGGCTCGGCGGCGGGGTCACTGGTATCGTACAGTCTGGGGATTACCGAGGTCGACCCGATCAAGGAAGGGCTCTATTTCGAGCGGTTTTTGAACGAAGCCCGGTCGGACTGCCCGGATGTCGATCTCGACATCGACTGGCGGAAACGGGACGATGTGCTCGATTATGTATACGATAAGTACGGCGCGGAACATGTGGCGATGATTGCGACGTACACCCGGTTCCAGCCCCGCCTGGCGGTGCGGGAGACGGCCAAAGCGCTGGGGTTTTCTCCTGAGGATATCGGGCGATTCGTGAAATACATTCCCCGAATGGGGATGAACGGGCCGATCGAACCGGACAAGGTTAAGCCGTCGTCGCTGACCGGAAGGCATATCTGGGATAGGTTCGCTCCGGTGCTGAAGCTGTCGCACAAGCTGGCGGGGCTTCCGAGACATCTGGGTATCCATTCCGGGGGAATTGTCATCACGCCGAGACCGCTGACCGACTATGTTCCGTTGGAACGGGCCGCCAAGGGGATTGTGGTAACGCAATGCGATATGTACCAGGCGGAAAAGATCGGACTGGTGAAGATTGATATCCTGGGGCAGCGGGGACTGGCGGTCATTGCGGATTGTAGAAAGAAGGTTAGGGAATTGAAGGGGGATGATTTCCGAATACCGGAACTGGATGCAAAGACGTACGATATGCTGCGGTCAGGGAAAACGGTTGGGGTATTCCAGATAGAATCGCCGGGATTGCGGGCGCTCTTGAGGGATCTTCAACCGACGGAATTGAACGATATCACTCTGGCCCTGGCATTGATTCGGCCGGGAGCCTCGGAATCGGGAATGAAGAAAGTCTTTCTGGATCGGTTTCATAAAAAAGAAACGACGGCGTATCCTCATCCCAACCTGGAAGAGACCCTGCGGGAGACGTATGGGGTGTTCATCTATCAGGAGCAGGTGATTCTGGCGGCGCAGAAAATCGCGGGATTCAACATGGCAGCATCGGATCAGTTGAGAAGAGCGATTACCAAGAAGAGAAAGGAAAAGGATCAGGAGGCGCTGAAGCGGCGGTTCTTGTCGGGAGCGGAACGGTGCATGGTGGCAGAGGATACGGCGTATGCTATTTTCCTGCAGTTGCGGCAATTTGCATCGTTCGGTTTTTGTAAGGCTCACGCGGCGACGTACGGTTACCTAGCCTACCAGTCGGCGTACTATAAGGCGCACTATCCCGCTATTTTCATGACGGCGGTGTTGCGGAACGGCGGCGGGTATTATCCGTCGGCGGTTTATGTCGCGGAGGCGCGGCGGCTGGGGATAACGATAGTTCCGCCGGATGTGAATTTATCGGATGAAGTCGATACGTTGATTGCGGGAAAGGTTTATCTGGGGTTGAATCGGATCCGGGAACTGACCGGGCGGAGTATGGAGCAGATTTTGAAGTACCGGCCGTTTGTCGACCTGTTCGATTTCACCAGCCGGATAGAGATTTCTCAGCGGGAGATGGAGAATCTGATTAAAAGCGGGTTTTTCGATTCGTTGGAATCGTCGCGGGCGGAATTACTCTGGAAGTACCGCCTCTGGGGGAAAAAAGCTCTTCCGAGGAAGGAGGATTTGTTCGGAGCGAAGACGGCCGGGCCGGTGATGAAGAAGATGCCGGAACTGGTGCAGTTTTCGCGGTACGACATTTTCCGGGCAGAGCGGGAGATTCTGGGGCTGGCGGCGTCGTTCCATCCATTGACCTTGTTTTCGACCTACAGGGCGTTCAATCCCGAAGTAATCTACGGTTCCGATAATCGGGAATTGAAAGTACGCGGATGGCGGGCGGATATCAAGCGGATAAAGACGCGGGACGGCAAGTATATGGTTTTCATGACGCTGGACAGTCTTGACGACACCTTCGAGGTAGTCCTCTTCCCCGACATTTATAACCGATACGCGGAGTTGATCCGGGCGTATAGATATTTGAGTATCGAGGGGTGGGTGAGTCTCGAAGAAGGGAGCCCCGCGATCATGGCGGAGAGGATTGAGGCGGCTCCGACCGGGCTGGAAGAAGCCCGCTACGTTTAACATTGACAGCCAAGGTTTAACCGGATTAATTGGCGACATGGCGGCACCGGAAACAATAAAAAAAGAATACCGGGAGTTGATCGAAAAGATCAACCATCACGCCCGGTTGTACTACGTGCATGATCGTCCGGAAATATCGGACGCCGAATATGACAAGTTGTATGACCGGATGCTGGCGATCGAGGAGGAATATCCGGAGTTGCGGGCGGCGGATTCTCCGTCGCAGAGGGTCGGAGCGGAGCCGCTCCCCGAATTCGAATCGGTGGAGCACCGGCTTAGAATGCTGTCGCTGCAGAAGGTGACGACCAGAGAGGAGTTCGGCGAGTTTGATAGACGGGTTCGTGAGGGGCTGGGAACCGATGGCCCGGTTGAATATGTGGTGGAGCCGAAGCTGGACGGGCTGGCGGTAGAGTTAGTTTATGAGAATGGGTTATTGACGATCGGTTCGACGCGGGGTGACGGAACCAGAGGGGAAAATATCACGCAGAATTTGAAGACGCTGAATAGTATCCCGCTCAGTCTGTCGAAAGAGGCGGCGGGGACATATCCCCTACTGGAGGTGCGCGGCGAGGCGATCATGCATCGGTCGGAATTCGCGAAACTGAACAGCCGCCTCGAAGAGGAAGGACTGCAGCCGTTTGCCAATCCGAGGAATGCCTCGGCGGGATCGTTGAGACAGCTCGATTCGAAAATAACGGCCCAGCGGCCACTGGTCTTTTATGCCTACGGGATATCGGAAAGAGAATTGCCGGGGTTGCCTGACCAATATGCGGTCATGCGGTTTCTCAGTAGAGAGGGATTCCGAATTAATGAACATTTGACCAGAGTCAGCGGGATAGACGGCGTGTCGGATAAATTCGCGGAGTTGGAGAGGATTCGCCCCAAGCTCAATTATGAAATCGACGGGATGGTGGTTAAGGTGAATCGTTTCGACGAGCAAATCCGTCTGGGAGAAATCTCGCGGGCGCCGCGCTGGGCGGTGGCCTGGAAATTCGCCGCGGAAGAAGCGGAAACGGTGGTTGAGGATATAATGTTTTCAGTGGGGCGAACGGGTGTGGTGACGCCGGTGGCGAAATTGGAAGAGGTGCCGGTATCCGGCGTAAAAGTGACGAATGCGTCATTGCACAACGAAGATATAATGAAAGCGCTCGATATCAGGGTCGGCGACAAAGTGATGGTACGGCGGGCGGGAGATGTAATCCCGGAGGTGGTCCGAGTTTTGTACGAAGAACGAACCGGACATGAAACAATCGTACCGTTTCCCGAGGTTTGCCCGTCGTGCGGGGCGGAAATTCATCGTCCCGAAGGAGAAGCAGCCTGGCGATGTTTTAACACGGCTTGTCCGGCGCAGTTGAAAGAGCGGCTGTTTCATTTTGCGTCTAACGACGCCATGGAAATCGACGGACTGGGGGACAAACTGGCGGAGCAACTGGTTGAAAAGGGATTGGTAAAGGACCCGGCCGATTTGTATCGATTAACCAAAGAAGATCTCCTTCCGCTGGACTTGATGGGGGAGAAAAAGGCGCAGAATCTTCTGGACGCCGTTGCGCGATCGAAAACGCGGGAACTTCCGCGGATAATAGTGGCGCTCGGTATTTTCGGGGTCGGAGAGACGGCGGCAAGAACGCTTGCCGAGCATTTCAGGGATTTCGAAAAGCTGCGGAATGCTTCGGAAGAGGAGCTGACTGAAATCGAGGGAATCGGCCCGAAGATAGCCCAATCGATCAGGGAGTTTTTCCAGCAAAAGCAAAATGAAGAAATGCTGAAAAAGCTATACCATTCAGGAGTAGAATTCCGCTCGGTCGCAAAGAAAACCGGCCCCTCTCCCCTGGCCGATTTGACTTTTGTCATTACAGGGACACTTTCCCGGTCGCGGGATCATTTCAAAAAGCTGATTATAGATAACGGGGGGAAAGTTACCGGATCGGTTTCGGCCAATACCGATTATCTTCTCGCCGGGGAAAACGCCGGAAGCAAGCTGGATAAGGCCAAAAAGCTGGGGATTAAGATAGTCGATGAAGAGGAATTCAATTCGCTGCTGAAATTATAGCGGAGTAATTTCCCAATCTCCCAATTCACTCGAATCACAGAATATCCCGGACGGTTCGATGGACAAATCGAGATAGAGCTGCAGCCTGGCGGTATCCTGATAAGGACCATAGACGGTAACGGCGTATATTCCCGGTATAATACCCGTGATTTTCATATCGACGTCATAGTAACAGGTACAATCGCAACCTCCTGAAGTAAGATCTTCCCTTTCAATTATGACAATACTCTCGCCCTCGACAGTTATTTCCGCCGTTAAATCGTCAGGACAGCAGTTGAATAGAGAGTTAATGTGAGTCAACCTTAAGGTATCGGAACCGTCATATTGATATTCCAGACATTCAACCGGGGGAACGATAACATCGCCCGGCTTTTCAATGAATACCTTGCAGTCGCCATAAGCAATCGAACTGAGAGCCGGCCCGGATTGCTGATTGGTCGATTTATCACCGCAACCCAAGAAAAAAAAGATCATGATTGCCGCGATTAGGATCGACTTCCATTTTACGACTAATCCCGATTCACGCATTTTAAATCCTCCCTTGAAGGAATAATAGCAGGGTCCGGAATTATTCGACTATGAAGTTGAGATCAAAGCAAGCGGTATCGTGCGCCGGACCGGTTAAATCCATTACGAAACTGAACGGATCGGCCGAGGGAGTGGACTTACTGGATATCTGGATTCCATAATAGCCCGGATAGATGCCCTCGAGCACCAGGTCGACATCGTAATAACACAGGCAATAACAGGGGCTGGTTTCATAAATTTCATATTCAGTAATCCAGATCATCCCGGTATCAAGCTCGATTTCGGCAGCAATGCCGTCAAGGCAGCAATTTAGCAGGGTATTGGAATGCTTTAATTGCAGCCTTCCATGGCCATCGTATGAGTATTCAATGCAGGATTGAGTCGGTTCGGCCGGATACGCACCTTTATCCATGAAGGTCTTGCACCCCGAATAAGTAATCGAAGATAGGGATGGAAGACCGATTTGAGAAGTTCCCTTATCGCCACAGGAGGACACGGCCAAAAGGAGTAATATCAATGAACCGATGGCAATAATCGTCGATTTCAATGATTTTGACATAATTTCTACTCCTGATCAATATAACCATATATATAGACGATAATATCCTTGTTTTGTTGATAAAATAAAAAAACCGGGGTTATCCCCGGCTTACTCTTTATAAGATATAAACTTACAGTTTTGCGGCAACCGCCTTGGCGATGTCGAGGGTCGAGGAATTTCCACCCATATCGTAGGTGCGGGCTTTCCCCTCTTTGATAACCGCTGCGATGGCGCTTTCCAGGCGTTTCGACATATCGACTTCGCCCAGCCATTCCAGCATCAATACCGCAGTTAAAAGCATGGCCATAGGATTGACTTTGTATTTACCGGCGTACTTGGGAGCCGAGCCATGGGTCGGTTCGAAGACGGCATAATTGTCGCCTATATTACCCGACGAGGCGAAGCCCAATCCTCCGACCAGCTGCGCGCAGAGGTCGGAAATGATATCGCCGAACATATTCGATGTTGCCAGCACGGAATAGTCGTGCGGGTTCTTGATCAGCCACATGCACATGGCATCTATATTGGTTTCCCAGAGTTCGATACCGGGATATTTTTTTGCGACTTCGCGGGCGGTGCGGATCATCAACCCGGAAGTCTCACGAATGACATTTGGCTTTTCGACGACCGTGACGGTTTTACGCCCGGTCTTCTTGGCATATTCAAAAGCATCGGTAATGATATTCCGGCATCCGGTTTTGGTGTTGATACGGAGCGAAACGGCGACTTCGTTTCCGGGATGCTTGTCGAATTTGGCCATTTTCTTGTTATGCTTTTTGACGGCATCACGGACTTCATCCGGAAACGGGAAAAATTCCACACCGCTGTATAAGTCTTCGGTGTTTTCACGGAAGACCACCAGGTCAATACCGTCTTTATAATTCAGCGGGTTGCCGGGATAGGCCTTGCAGGGACGAAGATTGGTCCGCAGGTTGAATTCCTGGCGGAGACGGACGATGGGAGAGGCATAAACCAGCCCTTTCCCTTTCAGTTCCGGAACCAGTTCCGCCTCGGCTTCCTCTTTCGGTTTCGAGGTAATGGCACCGAAGAGCGCGCAATCGGTGCTTTTCAGGATATCTTTGGTGCGGGGCGGAAGCGGATCCCCTTCTTTGCACCAGAATTCCCAGCCGATGTCGGCAGGAATGTATTGTGCGTCCAGGCTCAACTTGTCGAGAACAATTTTGGCCGCTTCCATCACATCGTTGCCGACACCGTCACCCGGCATCCAGGCAATTTTGTACTTCGCCATACTTACCTTAATACTCCTGTGTTATTATAAAGAAAAGGTTAAATTGATCAGATGTGAATCATCGAGATTTTCCGAATACGGCAGGTAGGCATAATCCACTCGAAAATTCCGGTGCGTGAATCCCAGGCCGGCGGACAGGTCCCTGGCATCGTAATTGGTTCGATACCCGGCCCTGAGATAAAACATCTGCATGAAATTATATTCCATCCCGCCGTGAAGGTGATTTTGTCCATCTTCGCGCACGAAATCGAGGACCGGGAGAAATTTATCGAGTTTGTACGATACACCAAGCCTGTACGATGCAGGAAGTTCATATTCTTCGGTATCCAGTTTCAATTTCTGTCCGATGTAGGTCGCGGAGGCCCCGACGTTCAGGTTTTCCTTCGGCGTCACGAGAATACCGAAATCGCCATTGACAGCATGTCCGCGGTAATTATCGATCTTCTCGAAAACCCATCCTACTGAAAAGCCGACAGAAACCGCCCGATGGACCTTAAACGCGGCCCCTCCCTTAAACGAGACATCCTGGTATTCGAAAAGATACAAAGGTTCGGCGGTCGGGGCATCGCCGTAGGCTTCGATATCGCCGACCTGACCCAATTGTATTCCGAAATTAAAGGCTATGGACCGTTTTTCGAAGATGACGTATCCGGATTGAATTTTGGTATCGGCCCAATAGGTATTATATCCGAATGAACCGGCAATGCCGTTCACTCCGAATACGGCCGCAGGATTGTAGGCCGCGGAATAGGGATCGGCGGTAATCGCCACAAAGGCGCCTCCCATCCCGGCAGGACGAGCCCCTGCTTCGACAGCCAGGAGCCGTGCCCCGGTATAGGCGAGAGAATTCCCCGAGATTATGATCAGCGCCAATAGAATAATCGCGATTTGTTTCATTCTCTTTTATACCTAAAACCGAATTGAAAGTCCAAAAATATGTTCACTGCCTTCATCGGCGCGATCGGTGGAAAAAGCGTAGTCGATATTAACCATCGTTCCGGGATTCACCGGCCAGTGAAATCCCAGTCCGGCCGTCAGAATCCCGTCATCGAAACCGGCGCGCAGGTCGACGCGGTCGTGGACAGGATATTCGGCTCCGGCCCTGAAAACGAAGGCCTGTTTATCGTTTTTCCGTCCATCCATGGCGATCAGCAAAGTCCGATTTAATGTATGGAACGAAATTCCGAGTCCCATCTCGACCGGCACGGCGTCATCGGTATCGGTATCGAGCCCGACACTTTCCTGATTCCAGGAATACTTGGCGGCGAGATTTTGCGCGACAATACCGACTTTGATATCATTGATTGGCCTCTCTTCCATCGAGCCGTATTCGAACAGGGAGTCGACGGATATCATGATACCGAGATTGATGCCGATGGAATTCCCGCTAATATCATCGAATTTCTTGTAGAGATAAACCAGGCGGGCGCCGGTCCCCAAAAAGGGCAGGAACTGCTTGGCGAAGGTCACGGAAAAGGCATGATCATCCGAAGATAGCGATCCCCCTTGAAGGTATCCGCTGTTGGAGCGTCGTTCGACGCTCCCGGAACTGGCATAGGTCCAGTTTACTCCGATGGCGGATTCCAGATTGGTCGGTATCACGAATGAAACGTAGCCGAGTTTGCGATCGAGTTTCATGACCCGGTAGGCGCTGGAAAAATCCAGTTTGGTAACGCCGGTGAGGCCGGCCGGATTGAAAAGCTGGCCTGCGGCATCATCGGAAAGCCCGATATAGGCGCCCCCCATGGCGGCCGCCCGGGGTTGCAGAGGAACCCTCAAGAACGCCCCGGCATACCCTCCATCTTCGTCATCCGCCGCTGCCAATCCTGCGGTCAGCAGGAATATTCCGAATAGTACTATAATTTTCTTCATAGTTTCTCTTTTATGGTTCGACTGCCAATTTTCCCCAATAGACTTCGCCGGTCGAGAGGCTCACCTTGAAATGATAGATGCCCGCCGCGACGAGATCCCCCTTGCCGTTATATCCGTTCCAGCGATCGGTCATCCAGGCAACGTCGTCACCGCCGGCCCGGAATTCGTTATTTATCACAGTTTTCACAAGACCCATAGCGAAGTCGTAAATCTCGATAGTGACGTAGGCATCCTGTCTGACCGGATAATGGAAATACAGCGCTTCGGATTCGCTTAACGGAGAAAACGGAGTCGGGAACGCGTATATTTCAGCCGTCGAATCATACGCACGGTACATAGCCCAGTCGTCGAAGTCGGCTTCATTCAAATCGATGCTCCCCGCGCCGGCTTCGGTCCCCACCCAGAGGGTGTCGTTATCGACGAGGACACTTATGACCTGAAGATCGGAATCAATCGCATACGGGACACTGCCCGGATAATTGACAAGCAGGCCGGCGATGTTGATGGTATCCCAGGTTGCGCCGAAATCGGGAGACATTAAAAGCCCGGCGTTGGCCGCGGCAAAAACCGTGTCCCCGTTGAAAGCAAAATTCCAGATCTGGCTCCCGTCATACACTTCCTGCCAATCTCTGCCGTCGGTCGGCGACATCGAGATGCCGTCGGTTCCTCCCCCTGAAGCGCCGGGATGAGTCGAGGCCCAAACGTAGGATTCTCCGCCGGGGGCATATTGAATTTCCATGGCATTAACGAAGTTGCCGGTCAGGCCGCTGTCGACGGTGTAGCGATCGACCCAGGTATGATTGGTTAAATCATCGTCTGGTATGACCAAATGCCAGGTGAATACTCCCCCGCCGGGTGGAGAGATCGCGAACCCGGAATCGGAACCGAGATACAGGGTATCGCCGATAAATACAAGGTCGTTAATGGCGGTACCGTCGTAATTAACCGGAATATCGAGCAGGCTGTCCTGAATGGAAAGCCCCGTTATGGTATTCCAATCGCCGCCGCGGTTGTTGGTCCAGCGGATTATACCGTTCCCGACAACCATAACGAAGTTTCCCAGAAAATCGATATCATGATGAACGGGACCGAGCAGGTAATTGACATTGGTGGCCCAGGTGGTTCCGGCATTGCCGGAATAAACCACGGCGTAACTCCCAATATCTTCATCAAGAGGATGTTGAATTGCCCAAACAGCCGTGGAATCGACGGCGGTTATATCGGCGTTGTAATATTTTTGAATTCTGATTCGTTCGCAACGGGCTCCTGAAGTATCGCTGTCGACGAATGGAAACAAAGTCTGAGAAGTGATATCGCCGGTGGTTAAGGTATCAATAACGGCCAGAATAATCCCGGAATCGGTGCCGATCCAGAGGCTGTCCATGTAACTGTCGACGGAATTCACAATATTTTGCAGACTGGCCGGATCGGCGTCGAGCGGAAGACCGGTCCAGCTGTTTCCGGAATCTGCGCTGCGATACAATCCGGCTTCGAAGGCCGCCATGTAAAGATAATCACCGACCGCGGAGAAATCTTTGGGGTATTCGGCGCCGGTATCGAGGTCACCGAGTCCGGTTGTCACGGCAGTAAAGGTGAATCCGGTATCGGCGGAACGGGCCAGGCCGGGGGTATTTCCGCCGACTTCATTAAGGGTTCCGACGACAAGGTAATCTCCGAAAAAGGCGGCCGCGGTGGCATATTGCCCAGTAAGGCCATTCAATTCATTGGCCGAATAGAAATCTTCGCGGCCATTCTCGAATCTGAAACGGGTTAGCCCGGAATCGCCGCACAAGAAGGCGAAACCGCCGCCTGTGGCCATGTATCTGATATGCATTGAAGAAAGACGGCTGTATTCCGGAGTAAAGACATAGCGCATTAGTCCCTGAGCCGAACCCGCCCAGAGGATCATGGTGTCGAGGTAGTTATTGTCGACCGCCGCGGCGAAATAAAGATTGGTCGGCGGAAGACTTCCGAGGGCGGCGCCGTCGAGGACAGCCTGGTAATCAATAGAATCTTCCCTGGTGAAATAGACCTTTTTCCAGTTGACTCCGTTATCAAACGAGACCCCCAATCCTCCGGCCCAGGCTGAGAAGGTAATGACGCTGTCGGCGCCGGTGATGTCATAGACATTTCTTCGAAAATCGACGGTTCCTTCAGGTTCAACCACCAGCCATGTCTGGCCATTATCATCAGTGAAGTTGAGCCCCTGGCCGTCAAGAACAATCTGCTGGCTGGCCGGTTCGAGGCGGGCTTCATTCACCGCGACCCAGAGAGTCTCTCCCGAAGAATGAATAGCGGTGATTTCATTGAAACGAAGACCGTTGGTGGTGTCATAGTATCCCCAGGTTATCCCCCCGTCTGTGCTAAAGGTGACACCGCGCCCGGTGGAGGCCCAGATAGCGCCGTCGTGGCGGACGAATTCATAGAATACATTGTCCGAGATTCCATTCCGGGGATCGTCCAGAAATTTTAAATAGCCCCCCAGAGCTATGCCCGGCAGAACAAAGAGTGCCAGGAACAAGATGATTCTTTTCAAATCCCACTCCAAAAAATAAGCCGCCGTTAAAAGCGGCAGTTTAAAAGATCGAAATTCGATTTATTGTAATTCCCGCCTGAGTTCATATCGCTCAGTGTTTTAAACAGCTCCAAATCGAGAGTCAAAATAGCCATTTATACTACTAAGTCAAGCATAATAAGGGGGCTCTGCGGGCTATAACTTAGACAGATTAACACCGGAAAAGTTTAATAAATAATGAGTTAGGAAGATTAAAAGTATACATGCGGAATTATAATTTGACAAATACACGGGCCATTCGTTATATAGATTCACGAATACAAATACGGAGCCTGCCCCATGAAAAGAATATATCCTCTGAGTATAATCGCCCTTCTGGGATTAATCGCCACCCTGAGTATAATTCCGGGATGCGATGAACTGGTGACCAAAGAGAATTATTATTACGATACTCATTACGATACGCTGACGATATTCGAAGCCGATACGGCCTGTAATATTTGCCATCGGGATGTCAGCGATACCATTTCGGTGGCCAGAAGACAATACGCCTATTCGCAGCATGCCCTGGGAATGCTTACGGATTATGATTATCTCGGCGAAAACACCGCCGAATGCGGTTCGAAATGTCATTCGAATGAAGGCTTCGTCGATTTCGTGGATAACGGGTCGGCCTCGGCCGTTTCATTCGCCACCGAAATCGGCTGTTTCACCTGTCATGCTCCGCATACCAACAGGGATTTTACGCTTCGGACGGTTGCAGCGGTGACATTGCATGAAGGGAATTTCGATAAAGATAATGCCAACCTTTGCGCCAACTGCCACATGGCTACCGTCGCTCCACCCAGCGCGGGAGCGACCAATGTTGCCATCGATTCCGTATGGGGGCCGCATTTCTCGACACAGGCCGATATGTTGATGGGAGTCGGGGGGTTCGAATTCACGGCACCCTTATCGGGTGCGAATCCGCATTACACGGATATTGCAAACGCTTGTGTCGGCTGTCACCAGGGAGTCTCGGACGGCTTTGGCCTCGGAGGACACAGCCTGAACCTGGTCGACAACGGCAATCAATTGACAACCGGATGCAATACGACGGCTTGCCATAACGGGGCGGTAAGCGACTTTGCTGCGGTTTCCGCACTGCAGCAGGAATTGAGCGACAGTCTTGACGCCATGTATGCGATACTGGTGGATTCGGGGTTGATCGAGGCCAGCGGGGTTCCTCGCGATACGACAATCCCCAGGGATTGGGCGGGCGCAGTATATAATTACATGTTTGTGGTTGGGGATGGCAGCGGCGGAGTACATAATCTGCGATATGCCAAAGAGCTGATCGATTCATCGCTGGTCTTCCTTCGTACCGGAGTGGCTCCCACGGAATAATAAGCGACAGCGCTGACAAAATCACAAAAGCGGCCCTTTGAACAGGGCCGCTTTTATTTTTACACGTCTTATAATTTACTTCGCCGCTTGGAATTTGGCCGTAAGCGCAGGTACGATTTCGAACAGGTCGCCCACAATACCGTACGATGCAATATTGAAGATTGGGGCGTCCTTATCCCGGTTGACAGCGACAATTGTTTTCGAGGACTGCATCCCGACCAGATGTTGAATCGCGCCTGAAATCCCGATCGCGAAATAGAGTTTGGGATTTACGGTTTTGCCGGTCTGACCGACCTGGTGAGGATAGGCAATCCATCCGGCATCGACGATGGCGCGTGAAGCACCAAAGGCGGCGTTCAGGGAATCGGCCAGTTTCTGAATGAGCGGAATATTTTCCGGCCCGCGAATTCCCCGGCCGACCGAAACAACTACATCGGCTTCGGTCAGCGCGACGGTTTGGCCGGAAGTCCCGACCCGCTCTTTCACCGCCATTTTGGATTCGAAAAGTGAAGCATCGATAGTTTCGGCGGCCGTCTGGCCATCACCTCCGGTCGATTCTGCGAATATTTTCGGGCGAATGGTCAGAAAGAGGGGTTTGCCGCCTTTCGCAGAGATATCCATCAGGACATTCCCGCCGTAGGTCGGGCGTTTCGCGACGACTTTGTCGCTTTTGAGCGAAATCCCGGTAATATCCGAAGTCATGGCGGCATCATTCATGGCAGCAAGCCGGGCCATAAGCGCTTTGCCGTAAAAGGTGGCGGAAGCCATAACGATCTGAGGCTGGTATTTCTTTATAATCGCGGTCAGGATTTTGCCGTAAATTTCGTCGTTAAAATTTTTCAACGCAGGATTGGAGACCGCCAGGACCTTTCCGCCTCCTTTCGAGGCCAGAGCCCCGGCAATGGGGTCGGCAGATTCCGCCAGAACGATCGATGTAATCTCGGCACCGATTTCCTTCGCGGCGGTAATCAGTTCCAGACTGACATTCGAGAGTTTACCGTTTTTTTGCTCGGCGATCAGCAGTGCCTTAATGCCCATCAGACCCGTCCTTCCTCTATTTCAGCTTTTTTCCGAACTGCTTCCATAACTTTCACAATTGGGACGCCGGCTTTCTGCGCGGCATTGGAGCAGTCGTCGTACTCCGGCTGGATTTTAACATCATCTTTCAATTTCAATATTTTAACCCGAATCTGTCCGTATTCGGTTTCCACCGTTTTTTCCGTACGGGTCAAAATAACGCGCTCCTGACTGCGGATCCTGATTCCGGCAGTCGGAGTTTCGCTGAATATAATATCGCACATTTGCTCTGACAAATCTTTTTTACAAAGAACGGTCAGGAGGTAAGCCGGGCGGTTCTTTTTCATCATTACCGGGATAACAAAAACGTCCAGCGCTCCGGCGGAATACAATTTCTTGAATAAGTGGTCGAACACCTGCGGATTGATATCATCGATGTTCGTTTCCAAAATCGTAATTTTGTCTTCATCGTATGCGATCATATCGTCGTTTTCTCCCAGGAAGATTCTGAGCAGATTGGGGCTGTCTTCGTAATCGCGACTCCCGGCACCGTATCCCGTTTTAACGGTCCTGAATCGCGGAAAGGCGGCGTTTTTACCGCCGAATTTATCGAGAAGGGACGCGACAATGGAAGCTCCGGTAGGAGTCACCCTCTCCCCCGGTAACCCGGTCATCTCGATTGTAATTCCCTTGAGAATTTCCACCGAGGCCGGCGGAGGAATCGGGATAATCCCGTGCGCCGAACGGGTTGTACCGCTTCCGAATTTTATTACCGAAGAATATATTCTATCGGGATTGAAATAATTCACTCCGATGGCGGCACCGACGATATCGACGATGGCATCGAGGCCCCCCACTTCATGAAAGTGGACCTTTTCGGGAGTCGAATCATGGATACGGGCCTCCGCTTCCGCCATCAATTGAAAAGCATGCAGAGAAATATCTTTCACGGCTTGGGTGAGCGAGGAATTTTCTATTATCTCCACAACATGGTGCAAATGACGATGCCCTTTGTCGGAACTGACATCGACATCGAATTTTACCGCTGATATTTTGTGTTTCTCTACTTTGCGCCAACTGACTTTCACGTCAGGTAAATTCAGTTTGTCGAGTTCATTCTTCAAATAATCGAACGGCAAACCGAGGTCGAGCAGGGCTCCGACCGTCATGTCTCCGGCGATTCCGGACATGCAATCGAAGTAAAGTATTTTCATTTTTTGCCATCCAGTCTGGCAATTCGGGCGGCGGCCATGCCGGCTCCGAAGCCGTTATCGATATTCACCACGGTCACCCCCGCCGCACAGGAGTTGAGCATACCGAGCAGGGCGGCGACTCCTCCGAACGAGGCCCCATAGCCGACAGAAGTAGGAACGGCAATGACCGGTTTATCCACGAGTCCTCCGATGACAGAAGGGAGCGCTCCCTCCATACCGGCCACCACGATCAGAACCGAGGCTTTGGTGATCAATTCATGTTCGGCAAAGACTCTATGGATTCCGGCTACGCCGGCATCATAAAATCGTTCTACGGGACAACCCATCACCCACGCAGTTATCGCGGCTTCTTCCGCTACAGGAATATCAGAAGTTCCGGCCGAACAGACCAGGACAATTTTATCGGTCAGGCGTTTCGGCTCTTTCTTTTTTCCGCCGAGAATCAGGGCCAGACGGGCGTCTTCAAAGTAACGAGCGGTGGTGAATCTCCTTTTAAGGGCATTGAAACGCTTTTTTTCGAAGCGGCTAATCAAGACATCTCCTCCGGCCTTCCTGATACTGCCCGCGATATCCAGAACCTGCCGGTCGGTTTTATTCGGGGAATAGATAACTTCCGGCTGTCCCTGGCGGAGGGTCCGGTGATGATCGACCCGGGCGAAACCCATATTCTCAATGGGGTAATGTTTCAATTGCCGTAGAGCGGTTTCGATGGAGGTCTTTCCATCGCGGATTTCGGCGAGCAGTTTTTCCAGGGCGGTTTTATCCATCAGTCCCTACGGCAGGAGAATTAAGGTAATTATCAAACAATTCGCTTATATCATTATAGGATTTGACAAACCGGAGGTTGTTACGGAGGTCACCACTTTCGCGAAGCCCGCGGGTATACCAGGAAAGGTGTTTTCTCATTTTCAAAATACCTGCTTTGTCGTCATAGCGTTCTATCATCATACGAGCATGCTCCAGCGCCAGTTCCAATCGGGCTGCCGCGGGAAGCTCCGGAATCAGCTCACCCGTTTCGAGATACCTTTTGATGCGGGCAAAGATATGGGGATTTTTCATGGCGGCCCGCCCGAGCATTATTCCATCGCAGCCGGTTTGATCGAACATGGCTTTGGCGTCTTCGGGCGTTCCGATATCGCCATTGCCTATTACCGGAATGTTGACTTCCCTTTTAAGGGCGGCTATTTTCTCCCATTCACATTTGTTGGAATAATCCTCGCTTCTGGCGCGGGCATGAAGAGTGATGGCAGCAATTCCGAGCTTTGCAGCATTTTTGGCGATTTCAAGAAACGTCTCCTGTTCCCTGGTCCAGCCGGTTCGGAGCTTTACGGTAACGGGGACATTGGAGCTATCTATCGCGGCGGCAATAACTTCTGCGGCAAGTGCCGGGTCCTTTAATAAGGCCGATCCGCCGTTTTTTTTGGTGACTTTGGGGACGGGGCATCCGAAATTAATATCTATTATATCAGGTTTAAATGCGAGGGCCTTTTTTACGCCTTTGGCCATTAATTCCGGTTTGGAACCGCAAACCTGGATACCAACCGGATGTTCGTCGGGGCCAAAGTCAATCATGGCGAGAGTCCGGGCGCTATTCCGAATCAGAGCGTCGGCGGAGATCATTTCGGTATAGCACATGGAGGCCCCGAAACGCCTGGCCAGCAAGCGGAAAGGAAAGCAGGAAACTCCGGCCAAAGGGGCCAAAAACAGGGGGTTCTCTATTGTCAAGTTTCCTATTTTCATGCCGACAATATAACCATGCCGGTGCCCGGAGGCAAGGCAGTATGAATATTGAAAATAAAGGTCAGGAATTATTTCAAATTTAAGAGGGAACGTCAATTAGGAGACCGTTCGAAAGGAGCCCCAGATGCCTGAAATAGTCGTAAAATTCGATGACAAGGTAATCGAACGGGTGGTTTCGGAGAAGAAACGCATAAGCATCGGCCGAACCAGCGATAACGATATCGTGCTGGATAACCGGGGCGTCTCCAGAAAACATGCCCAAATCGAATTCAACGATAATGCCGCAGTCATCATTGATAATGAATCCCTGAACGGGACATTCGTCAATAACCGCAAAATTACCGAAGAGGTGCTCCGGGACGGAGATAAAATCACCATAGGGAAATTCTCGCTCGAATTTTTCATGGAAAGCCGCCGTGAGGAATCCGGGGCCGGTCTCGACGGCACCATGGTCCTGCACACCAAGAGGCAAAAGGACCTGATAGTCAACGACAAATCGGAACGTGAAATTATCCAGCGGATGGGGGGCTCGGTCCTGCTGGGTGAACAGAATACCGATTTTTCGGAATACCGCATCGATCGCGATGTCACCACGATCGGCAAGGCCAAGTTCGTTCATGTCCATGCCAAGGGATTTATGCTATCCGGAATTCAGGCAAAACTGGTAAAGGAGCAGAATGAAGTGGTGCTGGTCAATCTTGGGCGGAAGGGCAAAACCAAGGTCAACGGTGAAGAAATCGATAAACAAATTCTTAGAAACGGGGATATAATCCAGGTAGGGAAATCGACCTATAAATTCCTGGAGGCGTCGCGCTGACAATGAAGTTCGCATTAATATCGGATATTCACGGCAACCTGGAAGCATTGCAGAAAGTCCTTCGGGACATCGAGACGCAGGGGGTGGAGAAAATTCATTTTCTCGGCGATGTCGTGGGGTACGGCTGCAATCCCAACGAGTGCGTCAAACTGGTGAACCAGCATTGCGACATAAAACTCCTGGGGAATCACGATTATGCGGCGATGGGACTGGAGTCGACGTCGAGTTTCAACCAGATCGCGCAAACCTCGATGCAGTGGACGCAATCCAATCTGAAGAAGAAAAGTCTGGAAATATTGGCCGATTTTGAGATGCAGTCCAAATTCCTCGATTACAATCTGGTGCATGCCGCGCCGGGACGCCCCGAAGACTGGAACTACATTCTCAACAAGGAGCAGGCCTCGGAAGAGTTCGAGAATTTCCCGGAATCGATTTGTTTTGTGGGACATTCGCATCTTCCGACGATTTTCATACAGGATGCGGACGGAATGATAAGCCAAAGCAGCAGACAGAAAATGCAATTTTCAAAAGATAAGAGGTATATCGTCAATGTCGGGTCGGTGGGACAGCCCCGGGACAATGATCCCAGGTCATGCTATTTGATCGTCAACCACGAAGCCGGGGAATGCGAATACCGGAGAGTGGAATACGACATTCAAAAGGTCCAGGAAAAAATGCGCAAAGCGCTGCTTCCGGAATTTTTGATAGAAAGACTGTCGGTGGGAAAATAGGAGCTATAATATCATGCTGTCGAAGTACTCGTCATACATATTGTGCCTTTTGATCTCGATCCTCGTGGTGGCACTATATGTCAACGATTTTTCGTTCCTGGTCAAGCTGGAATGGAAACTGCAGAGCCTTCTCTATTCGGTGGCGGGCGACGCCCACTATGCCGGGGATTTCACCCTGGTGAATATCGACGATGCCACGACAGAGCAATTCGGGCAATGGCCATGGGACCGGGATAAAATCGCGGATCTACTGGCGGCAGTCGGAAGCGGCGAGCCGAAAACGGTTCTGCTCAATATCATCATCGACTACGATTTCAGCCAGGATACCCTGGGGTACACTGGAATCCTGGCGGGACAGATGTCCTGGATGAAAAACGTGGTAGTCCCATACGATATAAGCAAGGCGGAATTTCGTTCCAGCAAAATTTCCACGCCGGATTACCTGAAATATTTTTCCGTGGGAGTAAATAACGATCTGGGCGTCCTGCCGGAATATGCCACGCTTCTTTGCCGGAAAGTCTTTCTGCCCCCCGACCAGATATCGCAGTACGCGGGGGGGCTGGGATTCAGATACAATGTTTTCGACAACGACCGCAAGGTACGCTGGGCTCCGCTGATAATGTACTATGAAGGCTTCTATTATCCTTCGGTGGAACTGCTGACCGCGGCCAAACAATTGGGTGTCGATCCTTCCCTGATTATTGTCCTTGGCGGGGAAAGTGTCAAACTCGGGGGATTGGAAATCGCGACCAATGAACGGGCCGAGATGTTCATCAATTATGGTCAGCCGGGGCGGACATTCAACAGGGTTTCGGCAGCCGATATTCTCACCGAAAAAATCGACCTTAAGTCGCTCAAGGATAAACTGGTAATCATCTCGGTCACGACCGAATCCGAGCTGGAATATGTCGCCACTCCGGTATCTGCGCAGCTCGATGAAGTGGAAAAGACCGCCAATGTTATTGAAAATATCGTTCATGGAAATCTGATCAAACGGATGGATTCCAATCCGCTGGTCGACATGGTAATCCTGTTCGGTCTCGGAATCATGTTCGCGTTTATTCTCCCCAGGGTTTCGTTGAAGTATCGTTTGATAATTCTGGCCGCGAGCGTATTTGTGGTTATCAACCTGGTTTATGTCCTGTTCAGTTCCTACAACCTGCTGACCCGGCCGCTCTATGTCGGAATCGAATTGCTCTTTATGTTGATGGCGGCACCGTTGATGGACAACGAATTCCTGGCCCGGCTTGGTATTATCGAAGAAGTCAAGCGTCCCAAGACCGGAGTCGCCAGGAAACGTCCGGAACCGCAGGTTCGGGTCATAAAGGATGAGGCTTCAGCGGCGGCCGAGGCTTTTGATCCCACGGTCCAGGTAAGCCATAAGCATTCGGAGACATTCGGCCAGTTCGAAAAAACCGTAAAGGCGGACCATGCTCAACCGTCCGGAGAGATCAAGACAACCGCTCATAAGACTGCATCCGATGCGGGAGATAGCAGCCGGCACGATTATCACAATGTGATATCGAACGACGACGCTCCGGCTTCATTTATCGATACTCCAACCGGGGCCGGCGGATTCGGCAGCGATTTGCCTGATGGATTCGAACCGACTCGCGGAGATTCCGGCGGTATCGATCTCGGTAAAACGGCGACGGCGGATTCCGCCGGATTTGGAACACCGACCGATTTCGCGCCTGACCAGAGTGATAGCCAACCGGTTTATCGCCCGGGAGATTCTCAAAATATAAGGACCCTCGGACGTTATCAGGTAGTCGGAGTGGTCGGCAAAGGGGCCATGGGGACGGTCTTTAAGGGACTGGATCCGGCCATTAATCGAAATGTAGCGTTGAAGACCATTCGCCTTGATTTCGTGAGCGATCCTGAGGAATTTGCGGAATTGAAGGAACGGTTATTCCGAGAAGCGCGTGCTGCCGGAATGCTGTCGCATCCGAATATCGTTACCATATACGATGTCGGAACCGAAGGTAAACTGCAGTATATCGCCATGGAGTATATCCAGGGGGCGACTCTCGAGGAAATGATTCGCCGCCGGGTGAAATTCAACCTGAGAATCGTGGCCCAGATGATTACACAGATCTGTTCGGCGCTGGAATATGCGCACAGCCAAAAGATCGTGCATCGGGATATAAAGCCGGCCAATATCATGGTGCAAAAGGATTACACAATCAAAGTCATGGATTTCGGAATTGCCCGTGTCGATTCGACCTCGATGACCCGTACCGGTATCGCGATGGGGACACCGAACTATATCTCGCCTGAACAGCTTCAGGGGAGAAAGGTCGATCACCGCTGCGACCTGTTCAGTCTCGGGGTGATGATGTACGAAATGCTGGTCAACAAGCGGCCGTTTACAGGCGAAAACCTGACGGCGCTGATTTACAGCATCGTCAACAAGGAACCGGAACGGCCGTCCGCAGTCGATAGTTCCATTCCTCCGCTGTTCGATAGAATTATCGAGAAGGCTCTGAAAAAGAATCCGGATGAAAGATTCCAGAAGGCTTCGGATGTTTCAAGCGCTCTGGCCGATTTTATCGAATCGTTTACGCCGGCAAGAAAAGGCTTTTAAGGCCGACTAATCTTCTTTTTTCTTATCGATTATTTCCTCGGCAAGGGATAATGCCACTCCGGAGAGCATGACTTCAACACCGAGTCTGGTGAAATCGCTGGAAATCAAATGCCGATCGATTCCGGCATAAAGCGAACAGGATGCGCCCCGTTCCACGACCAATCCCGACAGACGGGTTTCGGTTTCGGTGATAAAAGTTACCTCACCCAGTTCTTCGGAGATGACATATCCGGAGCAGTTGTGGAGCTGAAGATGCGAGGTGCCGGTATAGACAACGATCATTGTTCCTTTTTCCCGGCCAAGGAGTTCCTCGGTATAAATTTCCAGTATCAAAACCCTTTTTTCGGCAGTATTGGAAATCTTTATCCGGTAGCAATTCTTTTCGCGAGATACTTTATCCGCCTTTAGGGTCTCGGCGATATTCTTGGCATCACTTTCAGCGAAATTATGCATCTTTCTTTTCGTCTGTACCGTTCTTGGTCGATTTGGTATTTTCGGCCGCGTGTTTTAGTTCATCGGATGTATCTTTGACTGCCCTTTTAAACTCCCGAATACCTTTGCCCAAACCCTGGGCGATATCGGGAAGACGTTTGGCCCCAAACAGGAGCAAAACTACCAAAAATACCAGGGCCAGTTCCCACGGACCCATTCCAAACATATCAAAGTCCTTTGTTAAAGGTCTCGCTTAAATATACCACCATCTAAAGTATATTATAACCAAAATTACCGCCAAAACGGACATAAAATTTATTTTAAACATTATTCCGACGGTAAATGAAAGCGAATAGAGTTCTACGCGGGTGGTTTCGAAGCCGATTTTAATCGATTTCGAAAAAAGAGTTTTGGCCGCTCCTTCGGGTAAAAACGAGCCGATCATTTCTCCTATAAAACCACCGAGAATCGCCCCCAGAAGGAGCGAAATGATAATAAAAGTCAGTTCACGCGATTTCAACTTTGACCCCTCCTGCTATACTTCTGACTATTGAATCGAATATTTTTTTCCCATCGGCGGATCCGAGCAGCTTCTCGACCGCTCTTTCCGGGTGGGGCATCATGCCCACGACATTCCCTTCCCGGTTGGAAATCCCCGCGATATTATAAATCGAACCGTTAGGATTGCTTTCATCGGTGTAATTGCCATCCCGGTCGCAATATCGAAACAAAATTCGTCCCTGTTTTTTCAAATCCTCGATATCACCTTCGAAGTGGTAGTAATTGCCATCCTTATGGGCGATGGGGACATGGAGGATTTCTCCTTCGCGACAGGCCGAAGTAAAGGGATTATCGGTTCGTTCTACCTTAATGCGGACATATTTGCAGGAAAAGCGGAGATGACGGTTGCGCAACAGCGCTCCCGGAAGCAAACCGGACTCGAGCAGGGTTTGAAAGCCGTTGCAGATCCCGATGACATACCCTCCGCTATTCGCAAATTTGACCACCGACTGCATAATCGGAGAAAAACGGGCAATGGCCCCGGAACGGAGATAATCTCCGTAGGAAAATCCCCCCGGAAGAATAATTACATCGCATCCAGCCAGATCCGACGACTGATGCCAGAGGAATTCCACTTCCCGGCTGACCAATTTGGCCGCGGTGTAGGCATCGTAATCGCAGTTGGAACCGGGGAAGGTTACCACGCCGAACTTCATTTTCCATACTCCACGCTGAAATTCTCCACGATGGGATTGGTCAGCAGTTTGCGGCAGATTTCTTCGACTTTGGCCCTGATGTCGCCGTTGCCGGATTTAAGTTCCAGTTCGAAAAATCGCCCCGACCTGACTGAGTCGATCTGGCTATATCCCATGTTAAGAATCGCTTTATGGATAGTTAATCCCTGGGGATCGAGGACTCCGTCCTTGAGCCTGACATAGACGACCGCTTTATTGTCGCTCATTCTTTTTCCTCATCTTTTCTGTTTCCACCCCGCCTGACGAAATCAAAGCCGAGATAGAAATATCTGTAGCCTTCCCTAACGAGGCCCAACATAATATATGCCGCGAATATTGGAAATAATAAAAGTTTGGGCTTGATTAAGGCCGCAATGGCACAAACCGTAAAGACCGCTATTTTAATTTTATTTTGCGGGGTGTTGAGGTGGTCAGGCAGAGAATCGTATTCGACTTGCGAGACCATTAAGAGAGCAAAAAGAAGTACCATAGCCACCAGATATTGGATATAATGAACCTCTCCCCATATCTCGTTGCAGAATATAATGTAAGCGGCAAGGGTAATGCCGGCGCCGGGAACCGGAAGTCCCCAGAAACCTTTCTTTTCCTCGTTATCAGCATGGAGGTTATATCGGGCAAGGCGGTAGCTGGCGGCGATCAGGTAAACGACACAAATAATCCAGCTCCATTTGCCGAGAGACTCCGGAATAACCAGATAAATTATAAAGGCAGGAGCCGTTCCGAACGAAACGACATCGGCCAGGGAATCGAGTTGGATTCCGAAAGGTGAGGCCGCCCCGGAAAACCTGGCGACTTTGCCGTCAAGGGCATCAAAGAAACCGGCCAGAACAATCAGCCAGCATGCGGTAACCAGCTCTCCACCGGCCGCGGAAACAATTGCAATAAACCCGCAGACCAGATTCCCCATAGTAAAGGAACCGGGGAATATTCCCTTAAATGCTCGCGCTTCCATAAGTTATCCTGCCGATTCGGCAATCGGGGTCGTTCCCCCTTTAACCTTATCACCCTTTTTAACCAGAATTTTCATACTTGCCGGAAGGAATAATTCCGCCCGGGAACCGAAGTGAATCATCCCGTAAACTTCGCCGGCTTCGACAGTTAGTCCCTTATTAAGATTATTTACGATTCTACGGGCCAAAATACCCGTAATCTGCTTGAATATAATTTTCCCATGCCTGGTTATCAAGCCGACTTCCGACTGGAAGTTTTTCTCCGATGCTCCGTCATTGAAGGCAGGGAGGTATTTTCCTTCCCTGGCCGTTACATAATCGACTTCTCCGGCCGCCGGAATGCGGTTGATGTGGACGTCCATGACCGACAGAAAGATTGAAACCTTGTACCCCCTGCCGCCGATATAGTCGTTCTCGATTTCTTCGACCGAAAGGACCCGGCCGTCGGCATTGGACAAGATGAGATTGGGGTTTGCAGGAATTTCGCGTGAGGGGTTACGGTAGAAGAAGGTCAAGAAAACGGTCAGAACGGCGAAAATCATGGCTATAATGAATAGAGTCAGAGAATCGCGCCATGAGGCGGTAATAACTGCGGCCGCGGTAAGAATGATGCCGCCGAGAATAAATTTCAGACCATAGACAGCAATCATCATCCAAAGACTCGCTTGAAAACCTTATCCACGTTTTTAAGATAGTAATCGAGTTCGAAGCAGGCATCGATTTCTTTATCGGTCATTTTGGCGGTGATATCCGGATCGGCCTTAACCAGTTCGCGGAAGCCTTTCTTGCCCTTGTAAGCTTCCATGGCATTGCGCTGCACTATGCGATAGGCCCTGTCCCTATCCTGCAACGCAGTCGTCAGTTTCAGCAATAGCCTTTGTGAAAAGACGATACCGCCGTAATAATAAATATTATCGTACATCCGCTTTTCGTTAATCACCAGAAGATCGAGGATATCATTGAACAGCTTCATACCATAGTCAACCGCGATCGTACTATCGGGAATGATAACCCGTTCCACGGAACTGTGGGCGATATCCCGCTCATGCCATAGAGGAATATTTTCCATGGCCGACAAGGCGTACCCCCGAAGCAGCCGGGCCAAACCGGTCAGGCGTTCGCAGGTAATCGGGTTTTTCTTATGGGGCATGGCCGAGGAGCCTTTTTGCCCCTTGGTGAAGCCTTCGGCCATCTCGCCGATTTCGGTTCGCTGCAGGTTGCGAATTTCGGTGGCGAATTTTTCGACCGATGACGCCAGAATCGCCAGCGCATTAATATAGGCGGCGTGGCGGTCGCGCTGAATCACCTGGGTGGAAACTTTATCGACTTTCAACCCGAGGTGTTTACAGACTTTGGCTTCGATACGGGGATCGATATTGGCGAAATTGCCGACCGCTCCCGATATCGCACCGACCGCGGCATCCTGCGCGGCATATTTAAAGCGGGCTCTCCCCCGATCCAGTTCGGTATACCAGACGGCCAGTTTCAAGCCGAGAGTGGTCGGTTCGGCAATGACACCGTGGGTCCGCCCGATGGTCGGGGTCATCTTATGTTTCAAGGCCAGCTTTTTAAGTTTTTTCAAGGCAGTATCGATCTTCCTGTCTATCAGGGAGGCAGCCTTCTGCATCTGCAGCGATAATCCGGTATCGAGCATATCGGACGAGGTCATGCCATAGTGGATATAACGGGAATCGGGACCGACGAATTCGGAAACGGAAGTCAGAAAGGCGATAACATCGTGATTGGTTTCCGCTTCGATTTCGTTGATACGGTTAATATCGAAATCGGCCTTTTTAAGTATCGTCTGCAGCGATTTAGCCGGAATCATTTTCATTTCGGCCATGGCCTTGCATACAGCCAGCTCGACCTCCAGCCAGCGGCGGAATTTGGATTCTTCGGACCAGATCGCCCCCATTTCGGGGAGAGTATAACGCGGGATCATCCCTTGTTTACCTTTTCCCAATCGGCCAGGAATTTTTTCAGCCCGATATCGGTCAGCGGATGCTTAATAAGCTGTGCGATAACTTTAAAGGGAATTGTCGCAACATGAGCCCCCATCATGGCGGCATCGACCACGTGCAAAGGATTCCGGACCGAGGCCACGAGGACTTCGGTGTCAAATCCGTAATTTTCGTAGATTGTCACGACCTGGCTGATGAGGTCCATACCATAATGGGAAATATCGTCCAACCGCCCGACAAACGGCGAAACGTAGCTGGCTCCGGCCTTGGCCACCAGAAGCGCCTGCATGGGAGAAAAACAAAGGGTGGCATTGGTTTTGATCCCCTTGTCGGTGAGAGCCTTGATGGCTTTCAGGCCATCCAGGGTGGTCGGAATCTTGATGACGATATTGTCCGCAATGCCCGCCAGGTCCTGGGCCTCTTTCAGCATACCCTTGGTATCGGTTGCGACCACTTCGGCGGATACCGGGCCGTCGACTTCGGCGCAGATTTCCTTGAGAATCTGGCGAAACGGCTTGGATTCCTTGGACATCAGGGAAGGGTTGGTGGTCACACCGTCAAGAATGCCCATGGAATTGGCTTCTTTTATTTCATCAAGACTGGCGGTGTCGATAAAAATCTTCATTTGTTTATACCTCTGTAAATTAATAACCGACTTCAACCAAATACAGCCCGCGGGCCGGGGCGACATGTTTTAGCCTGGTATGATCGCCCGCATCCATGATATCGATAAAAGAATTTAATGTCAAGGACTCGTTGGGATTGCCGATTTCGACCATCAGCCCAACCAACGAACGAACCATGCTGTGGAGAAAACGGTTGGCCTTGATTTCGAATATATAGTTATCGGAATCTTCGCGCCAGTTGGCGGAGAGGATATGGCATTCGTTGTTTTCCAATTGTGAAGATACGGTGCAGAATGCCCGGAAATCGTGCCATCCCAGAAGATATGCCGAGATTTCGTTCATCCGCGAAATATTCAGCGTTTGCGTGGTTTCCCAGCGGTGCCTGTAATATAGGGCCGAAATCGATTTGCCAAGTATATAGCGATACAGCCGCCATTGCGCCGATTTGCGGGCGTGGAAGTCTTTCGGGACTTCGCGTGATTGCGTAATTCGGATAGTCTGCGGGAGATAGAAATTTATGGCGTCCTTGAAGCGTCTGGCGTCGAGATTGTGGTCAGTTTTGAAGTTGGCTACCTGATTCAGGGCGTGAACTCCGGCATCGGTTCTTCCCGCGCCGTATAAAGTGGTTTCCTGAGCGGTAATACTTTTCACGGCATCCTGTATATGTCCTTGAATAGTAACCGCATTTTGCTGGATCTGCCAGCCTGAGAAGTCGCTGCCATCGTACTGAATATCCACTCGTATATTCCGCATATAACTCTTACCCGAGATAGACGTAAGCCCCGACAATAAATAGTATTGAAATTACGGCAAAAGCCCAATCGGATTTTCGCAGGCGAAATTCCCGATAGGCGCTTCGCGGGGCCCCGCTGACATATCCCCGCGATTCGATGGCTATGGCGAGATCGTCGGCGCGGCGCAAAGCCGATTGAAATACCGGGATTAACAGGTAGACATAATTTCTGATTCGTTTCGATAGCTTTCCGGAAAAATCGACGCCCCGAATCATCTGGGCTTTCTTGACGGTGTCGAATTCCTCGGCCAGAACCGGGATAAAACGCATGGCGATAAATATAATCAGGCCGATATCTTCGACCGGGATGCGGAGTTTCTTCAGCGGACGAAGGGCCACAACGATGGTCTCGGCAATATCGGACGGCAGGGTGGTCAAAGATACGAAAAAGGCTATACCGACAAAGACCAGTACTCTCAGAGTAAACGATACGGCCAGGTAGACTCCCCCCTCGGTCAGGCGGATCCCCCAATATTCGATCAGGGCGGTGGTTTCACGTGCGGAAAAGATCAGGTGATACAGTGCCGTTATCAGGATCAAAATAATAAAGGGGCGAAAATTCCGCAAGATGACTCCAATGTTGATAAGAGACAGAGTCATAAGAACCCCGACGCCACCGATGATAACCGAGTAATATTTTATGGAAGTGGTCAGCACCGAAAAAATCATAAGGATCACGGCGATCGCGATTTTAGCGCGCGGGTCGAGGCGGTGTCCCGGCGATTTGACCGGGTAATACTGACCGATGAGCAGGCTGTTTACATTCATAAACGGTAATTCCTAAAGGGGCTAATTTAGGCCGTTTTATGTCGGATGTCAAATAAAGCGGAAACAACAAAAAACCGCCCCGGTTGGGGCGGTTTCACAGAGAGAATCAAGTGCGGTTTTATTTAAGGAGTATCATTTTTCTGGTGTCTTTTTGGCCGCCGTGGACCAGTTGATAGAAGTAGACGCCGCTGGTCACCTTATTTCCAGAATTACTGGTGCCGTCCCACTGGACAGAATAGGTCCCGGCCCGTTGCGGGCGATCGACCAGCGTTATCACTTCCTGGCCGAGAATATTGAAGACTCTCAGGCTGGTATTCAAGCCTTTATCCGCTTCCGCCGGGATGCTGTAGCTGATGGTCGTCACCGGGTTGAAAGGATTGGGGTAATTCTGGTCGAGGTTGAATTCCTTCGGCAGAATCAGGTCGTCGCCGGTATCGTCGATGTCGGTATAAAAATCTTCGCTGAAGAAGTATAAGATCCGTGACATCATGGAATCGCGGGGCTTGTTGTAATATTCGATGACGTCGATATCCTCGTAGCCGAAATCGAGGAAGAAAGATTTATAGGTACCTTCGTAAGTGACACCGGTATATCCGCCTTCGGGGGGATTGAATTCGAATGCGGCCAATCCTCCGTTGACCGGAGTGATAACTTCCGAGGTTTTATAATACTGATGATTATAGGAATACAACTCGAAGCTGATGCCATCAAATACCGGGTGTCCAGAAACTCCGCGATGAACAATACTGTAATAAATTCCGTAATAGCGGCTTTTAAGGTAATTTTCCATGAAGGCAGAATCTTTCTCGAGGAATTCCGCGGCCAGGGCCTGACCGGTCAGGAAGAAATTCCCGCCGTGATCCATGAAGTATTTCATGGCGTTGATATCGGCCACAGTGAAATAATCTTTGGCGGTATCGCCGGTCAGCCACATAACGGTATTATAGAGCGAAAGAATTATTCCCGGCGGAGAACCGTTAATGCGCTTTTCCCAGACATCGGCCGGAACGCGCTGCTTATATAAATCCTGAGTGAAGACGGTATCATAGTGCTTGCCGCGGTCGTCGTCGAGAATCAAGATTTTGGCCTGACCTATCTGGCGTTCGAGATACAAAGACGCCCCGAAGGCTCCGCCATCGGAGGATATATACACATAAAAGGAATCGAAGGTCGGTTCGATATCGTCCGGGATAGTGAACGAAATAGGATAGGCGCCGGTCGAGGTCACGGCCCCGTCTCCATTGACGGAAGACACGACGACCGGGTTATTGGTCATACTCAGGGGAAGTTCGATAGAGGTGAAATTAACTTCGACATTATGGGCTGTCAGCCAGTCGTTTTTAATTTGAAAAATGACGTCGATATCTTCGCCGAGATCAATCATGCTGTTACCGTTTTCATCCTGAAACTCGACCGACTGCACGGTGAAATTCGGCCGGGACCAGGTTACATCGAGGTTGGCGGTCATCAGGGAATCGGAATCGGAAATATCCCACACCGAAACCTGTGTTATGCCGCCGTCGTAGGATCGTGATGAGGGAACCGAAAGATCATCGAACGATCGAATACTGAAATCGCCGGGATAAGGATCGTACGAATCTCCGTCATTGCCTTCTGATAGTTCAATCTGCCTTAAACCATCGGCCTGTTCGATGGCAACGTGGTAATGATCGACATTGATATTGCTGAAATCGGTATTGTCATCGACATGATAAATCAGGAGCCCGTCGCCGGGGAGGAAATTATCGAAGCCGACTCTCTGCCGGTTTTCGACCAGGAAATATTCCGTGCCGTAAACTCCGTCTTTCCACAGTTTATAGATAACCGGTTCCGATTCGACCTGGGGGATTTCGGCGTCGACCATATTGGCGGTCACTTCAACCGGAGTGACGAAACCGAGGAAAGTTTTCGACCAGGCATCGAAATGAGCCGGGAGTTTACCCTGCCCCTTGTAGGTTCCCGAAGCCATCAGCGACCAGATGCCGATGCCGTATGATGTTTCGGGGATGTAATCGATATCGTATAGGTCGGGCAGACCCAGGACATGCCCGAATTCGTGGCAGAATATACCGATGGGAGAAATCTGGCGGGTGGCTTCGAATTCTTCCGGCTGAATAGTATAGACCGATATTCTTTTGCCATCGCGCTGTTCATAGTACGGCCCGAGATCCCATTTATGGGAATGGATATCGTCTTCTTCGCCGGTCCCCTCCCCTCCGGGGCCGGCATGGATAACCATAACGGCGTCTACCATGCCGTCAGGAACTCCATCAGGTCCCCAGGTATCGAATCTTGAGAAATCGACTCCGGCGGAATCGGCCCGCACAATGGCGTCAATGACCAGCTTCTGGGCATTATTGGGATAATCGCCAAGACCTCCTTCACCGTTGGTATAGTATGTGTACGGTTGGGGCATGCGGTAATGTCCCCAGACTTCGCCGACGACCACGAACTTGCCATATGAATTTTCCTTGTAATATTCGGTCATGGAACCGGTGGGGTTGAGAAAGTCTTCGGAAAAAAGGACGGAATCGAACTGCTCGGCGGTAGGTTCGACATATCCCTGCCCCCAGGAATTATCGGGGAAATCGACCATTATCACTATCACCGTCGCGGTGTCGGGTACGTCGTCGGCAAAATTCAGGCGAAGCGTTTCCATCTGCGATTCCGGCATAGGCTTGTCAACTCCGCGGGCATGAGCGCTATTCAGCATTTCAAGGTATCCCTGCAATTTTCCTTCTTCTGCAAGTCCTTTAACAACATCGGGATGAAGCGGCGCCCCCAAGACCGGTACGGTCACCAGGAATATGACGAGGATGGTCAATAGAATTCTAATGTTATCATTTCTCATCTGTCAGTACCTCCTGACATTTTATTTCATCAAAACCATTTTGCGTGTCTGGTATTCCGCTCCGGCCTTAAGGCGGTAAAAGTAGACGCCGGACGCTACCGGGGTGCCGTTTTTATCGGTCCCGTTCCAGGTTATATCATACTGACCGGGTTGGGCTTTCCCGTCATAGATAGTAACGATTTTCTGTCCCAGAGTGTTGATTATATCCAGGGTAACATCCGAAGATTTCGCAATACTGAACGATATCGTCGTCGTGGGATTGAACGGATTGGGGTAGTTCTGTTCGAGGGCGAATCTATCGGGCAAGTTGTCATCGTCTGTTGTCACGTCGATGGAAGTGGTCCCGTTAAACCGCTGGGACGCGCGATTGATCGCCTGCTCAACCTCTTCGCTGCTATTGCCGACCGCTATTGCTATGGCTATTTCGGTGGAATCGAACGGGGCCAGGCTGAAAGGACCGAATGAATGCAGAGACATCACATCGCCGCTATGGCTGTTATCGACATTTACGCCAGAAGCAGTCATGAGGGAGTATTTCTCAACCTGTGTAAAAGTCTCTTTGGCAGAAATATTTATCAACATTTCGGTCCCCTTATTCGCGGTCAGGGGTTTAATCCCGATGGTATATTCCGCAGACTGCTGTAAGTACAAGTTCAGGCCTTCGAGATAGTTTCCATGTTCAGTATCGGATAGATCGAAATCGGTAAAGAAACCGAAATGCAGATTAGTGATATTTTCAATGGAATTATTTATCAGATAGTATTTGAAAATGATATACTGATCGTCGGCAGAACCGTCATAGGTGCTGATAGCCTGGTTGACAGTTATCGGAATCGGAATCGGCGACTCGGTATCAATGAAGCGAGCCTTGCTTTCGTAGCCGCCGTCGATGGCCGGATATTCGGTAGTCAGAGTCTGGATCGGCGTGAAGTCGGGATAACCGGCCTTGCCGAGGCTGTCGCGAATGGCCGAGGATAACTGCAGGGTACTGCGCCCGACGACAATGCCGGCTTCATATAATAAATTGTCCGAGCCGTTGAAGCGGAAGCCGTTTCCTCCGGCCGGGTAAATCGAATTCTGGGCCATTCCATAGAGACCAAAATCGGAAATAGTGAATTCAATCGTTCCATTATTATGGGTAAACATGGTGCCGCCCGGTGTAGTTCCTACGGTCAATGTACAAATAATGCTGTCGTAGTAAACTCCGCCGGGAAGGTCGAAACGAATGTTGAAGTCTACCTCTTCCCCATTTATCAGGGAGTTGCCGAATTTTATTCCGAAAGGGTCGATATTTATGGTCTGCGTACTCCCGGCGGCAAAAATGAAATTGGCATGTTCATCGAGAATCGTGACATCGTTGTGTTCGGTACTGAGGTACGCCGAAAGAGAATCGAAGGCGTTGATACTGCTTTCTATCCGCAAAAACAATCCAAAGGTTTCGCCAGGGTCGGCCAGGCCATCACCACTAACGATCTTGCGGACAATGTGGATTTCGGGGCTGGCCGGAGTCGGGAGATATGAAAATACGGTCGAGGCATCCGGGATTCCGTGGCCATAGGTATTATCTTCGCCGGCCGGGCCGAGGTCGCGACAGGAGCTGATGAGGGCATTTTTGATTTCGGCAACGGTGGCATCGGGATTGTACTGTCTCATTATGGCGACGAGTCCCGCGATAATCGGGGTGGCCATCGAGGTCCCGCTGGTAAAGCGGTAAGTTCCGTTTTTATAGGAAGTATATATGCCGACTCCGGGCGCGACGATTTCAGGCTTGATGGAAACGCTGTCGCAGCTCGAAGGACCGCGGCTCGAGAAATTGGCGATATTATCGGTGGTATGATCGATAGCTCCGACCGCAAAAGAATTGAGGGGACCTGCGGCACGATTAGCCGGCAGGCGGAGAGAGTACGGATCGGGGCCTTCATTACCGGCGGCAAAAAGAGTCACTATTCCCGCGGCTTCGACCGCATCGATCATGACATTGAAAGTTTCGTCACAGGGATTCATAATGGTGGTCGGGACTCCCCAGCTGTTGACGATGACGTCGGGGACATCGTCAACGGTTGCAGGATTGCCATCGGGATCGATCGCCCATTCGAAGGCATCGAGAATATCGGAAAAAGTCTTTTCGAGCGTCTGCCCCTGGTCAATCACCGCCGCCGCGATCCATTCGGCGCCCGGCGCCACTCCGAAAGTATCGGCGGGAGTATGACCGAGCATGATCCCCATGGTCTGGGTCCCGTGACCGAGGTTATCGAGCGGGACAGAACTTTCAATATGGGGAGCGAACCAGCAAGCGGTGGAAGAAGCACGATTACCGCGCCATTTGGCCTGAAGGGCCTCGTGGTCTCCGTCGACGCCGGTGTCGAAGTTGCAAACGAGGCTTCCGGTACCGTCATAGCCTTTGGCCCAGAGCGAAGGGATGTTCATGGCAATCAGGTGATCGCGGACCGCTTCGGAAGCATCGACATCGAGAGACATATCGACCGGTGTAATCAATTCCAGGTTGCCGTTTTCGTATACGGAAGCGATACCTGGGATGTCGAGTAATTCATTGAGGCGGCCGATTGGGAATTCAAAGGCCATCGCGGGTGCAATCCAGTATTCCTTTATGTCCACTGCCGGATACAGCTTTTCAATCTTATTTTTGACCGAGCCAAATAGGTTGTTCTTGTGGTTTTTCAGCGATTCCACGACTTCACGGTGGCGTTCGCCTTTTGAAAGAGGAGCAGCGTTCAGGGAATTCACTTTCGAGACCGCAGCGAAATCGTCGACGAAAACAACGATCCCGACTGTACTATCGGTGTTCGGTTTAAAACGGGCGTTGAGGTACTTTTCCAGGGATGGTGATACGTTGACCGCTTCGGCCGAAGCTGCGACCGATAACAGCCCTGCGAGTATCAGAAAAAGCGCTGCTGAAAATCTGAACATAACCACTCCTTCAATAAAACCATACCCCTCTCCCGCAATTGCTGTGCCGCAACGGATTTCTAAAAAGAAGCCTGATCGGAAGGAATACTTTTGCATACCCCGGGTTAGCCCGCCGTCATTATGCCTTATGAAACAATGGGTTACCGGGCCCGCCTTTTGGACAGCCGATTTGCAGGACGGATTTCAGGAATCGTCGGAAGTATGCAAAGTATGCGAAATCGAAGCAAATGAGAAAACCGTTGCAGACTTTTTCGCCGACTTGTTAAATGCAAAAAATTGTGTTAATTTGGGTAATTATGGTCAGGTCGGCGATTGCCTTTATCAAGAAATATCCTCTGGTCGCGGTGCTTCTTCTGGGTGCCCTGTTCAGGATAATCTACCTGATCGAGTACTATCATGATCCGCAGTGGCCGCAGTTGCTGGTCGATTCGCTGTTTCATGATCGCTGGGCAAAACGAATCGCGGGCGGAGATGTTTTGGGAAGCGAGCCATTTTTTCGCGCTCCGCTGTACATATATATACTGGGATTGATTTACTGGCTGACCGAAAATTCGCTTCTGGCGGCTCGGATATTTGGTCACGCGGTTGGGCTTCTGGGGGTTGCGGCTACATATTTAATTGCCAGAAGGCTGTTCAATACCAGAACGGCGGTCCTCGCGGCGATATTTCATGCCCTCTACCCCATCGCCATGTATTTTGAAAGCGAATTGCTGGTCGACAGCTTTTTCACGACCCTGCTGGAATATTCGGTTCTGCTGTTTCTCATTTCAATTGAACGAAAATCATTAAAGTCGCTATTCTGGTGCGGGATTGTCTTGGGGTTAGCTGCGATTGCACGGCCGCTGGTGCTGGGGTTAATCCCGGTCTTTTTCGTATGGCATTATTTTGAACGGGACAATATAAGACAATTCTCAAAGAAAGGTGCTATTCTGGCCCTGGGTATCATTATTCCCATTTTGCCAGTTACCCTACGCAATGTCACGGTCGGACATGATTTTGTCCTGATTGCCTCATCGGGAGGAATCAATTTCCATATCGGGAATAATGATTATGCCGATGGCTATTCCGCGTCGCTCCCTCCGCCCTATCTGAACACCTGGGAGATTAAAGATATCAAATACCTGGCGGAAAAGGAGACCGGGAAAGAATTGAAACCGTCAGAGATATCATCGTATTTTTTTGGAAAGGGACTTAATTGGATTAAAGAGAATCCGCTCCGTTTCCTGGTATTGACATTGAAGAAATGGAAATTCATTTTCAATAATCTCGAGATATCGAATAATCGAAACCTGAATTATTTCTTCGGGACCATTGGTATCCTTAAAATTATCCCTCTCGATTTCGCCATTATTTCCGGACTGGCCGCGATGGGGATTTTCAGCCTGTTGTATTCGGGCGGGAAATACGGCAGAAGAGCCTGGTTCATTCCCATATTGATACTCATGTACGCTTTACTTATATCGTTGTTTTTTATCAATGCTCGGTTTCGTCTTCCCATGCTGCCACTGATGATGGTGTTTTCCGCGTTCGGAGGCATGTCTCTTGCCGAGGCGGCCATAAGGCCGAGTCTCAACCTGAAAAATACTCTGACGGTCGCGGCCGGCGTGGTTTTCCTGATTATTGCACTGCTGCCGGTCAGTGAAGTTAATAAGGATGACATAAAAAGTTCTCTCTTCAACCGCGCCAATTACAGCCTCAGTACCGGAGAATACGACCGGGCTATTGAAATATACCAGGAACTGCTGCGCCAAAATCCGGGGTATCCGGATGCCAACCTGAACCTCGGTGTGGCATTCATCCGCAAGGGGAATCCGGATACCGCGGAACGGTATTTCCGTGAAGAACTGCGTCATTTCCCTGATCGGGCCCGGGCATATTCCAACCTGGCTTCCGTATATTACTTAAAGAAGGATTACGACTCCGCGCTGGCTCTGGCCGATCGGGCACTCGAATTCCGTCCGTATCTAAGCGATCCCTATTTAATCAAGCTCAGAGCAAATCATAATATGGGAGATATTGCCGCCATTACCCGTACAATTAGTACGGCGGAACGGTTCCTGGATAATAAGGGAGCGTTGTACCTGGAAGCCGGAAATATTTATTCATCTTTTGAAATGTACGATCGAGCGAAGGAATATCTGCTTTCCGCATACAAGGAAAAGCCGGCCGCGGCCGAAATCGACGATAATGCCTTTCGGCAATCTTCGGACGGAGAAAAACAACTTCAGCGAATTAGGGCCAGGGCGGCTTATCAGTTGGGGTTTATATATGGGATTACCGGAAAGACTCAGGAGTCAATCGAATACAGCCGTTCGGCTATAGGACTGGACTCGACTATCGTCGAAGCATACATAAATCTCATTAATGCTTATAATGAATTCGGAAAGCCCGACAGCGCCCTGATAATACTTGCTCTTGCAGAAAACAGATTCCCCGATAACCCGATATTAGCCGGATTCAAACTAGAGATAGAAAAGAAGCGGCAGCCGTTGTATTAACGACTGCCGCTCGTATTAATCCTCTTTCCCGTAAGGAAACTAATTCGAATTTAACAATCCCTGCTGCCTGAGTTCGTGTAAACGTTTCGCAATCGCGCGATAGCGTTCGAAATCATTACCGGTAGTGAATTTTCCGGTCGCGCGGGGCTTGCCGGTCTGGATGTACGGCTGATCGGAAAGCCAATCGAGCATTTGATTGAACATATCCTGGGCCGTAGTTTCATCGAAGGCCAGCAGCGTGAAGCCAAAAAGCGCCGTCCGGAATATCCCGGTTTCGCTTTCATGTCTGATTGCGACCACTTTACCCTCATTGTTGCGAAGCTCGCCCGGGCGATCAAGCCCCGGTCCATCCGGGCCGTATAGCGACATATACAGATAAAGCGGTTCGGAACGCCCCAGAGTTCTGACAATGAAGCCGACCTCGGGCAGTGCGGCATATCCCGAATCGGGAGGGGGGCCGACAACATATTTCCCATGGAAATCTTTCGGTCGGAGCGGGATGGGATCTCCAAGAATAGTATCAAGAGCCAATGGCGCTCTTAGCGGGTAATAGCTATCGGGGCCAATCGTATCCCAGAGATAACGATTTTCCAGATAATCGTAATCGATCAATAAATCAGGCAGGTTCAAACCGAGATTTGGATTCTCTATCGCTCCTGCGCCGATGAAATCTTCGGTCCTAAAAGAAAAGCCCTCGGTTAATGGCCAGCCATTATCGCCTTCCGTACCCAGGATCCACCTGCCCCAGCTTTCCAATTCTGATGTATACCAAGCGCTGGAATGGAATTCGTCGACGGCAAAATAGGTAGTATAAAGCTCCGAAATGAGCGGGACGCCGTCCAATTCAATATAGTTGGTACCTCCCGGCGCCCGGGCCATTACCATGCAGCTAATTCCGGCATTAAGGCCATCAATAATGAATGAACCTTCGTTGGATTCGATGTCGATGCTATAATCGACCTCATCCTTGACCCAAATAACGATTTTATGTTTCAATATTTCCCGTAGAATAATACCAGCCACGGAACCGCTGGAATTTACAATCGGGAAGTTATAGTAGTCTTCGGTACAACCGGCGACATCATAACGCAACGTTACGGAATCGGGGACTTGCGAAGCAATCCTCTGCCGCCTAACATTGGGCAGAATATTCGTAGCATCAAAGGAATCCGGCTTCCAATTATTGATGTATTTACCGTAGACGTTTCTAACCATGAATGAATCTGCAAATCCAGGCAGAAAATATTGCCGCCACGGATATCTATAAGGCTGAACCGGATAGTTAGCGCTGGTGTACTGCGAAGCATCGACCACCATAACATCCCGTTCGAATTTCGGTTCGATGACGCTGAAGTAGGCATAATTAGGGATTTTATCCGGCGTCCTGGCATCGTCGCGGCATTGCGACCAGACGACGAAATTCATGTGGCGAGTCGTATCCCCGTCTCCCGATACCTGCTGATACCGGAAAGCATCGTACACGGTCGCCGAAGTGGCATAACTAAAGCCGGAAGAATCGACCTCCATACCTTCGAATATGGTCAGAGTATCGAGTACGGAATACCGGTCGGGCCCGATAACCATCGAATCCAAATAGTGGTCGATACCGTAGGTATGATAATTCCAGGCGCCGAACTGATTTGTACCCCTGATAGTCCTTACTGCAATACGATTGAACAGCGAATCATAAGTGGTATCCGGCGGGTTGACGCCGGTATTTACGATCGTATCAAGACCGATATATACCTTTAAAGTTTCATTTACGCGGTACAAATCACCGTAGTTATCCATGAAAACGCTGTCAAGATAAGACTTCTTGATGGAATTCAATTCCAAGTCGGTAAACGGACCGAAAAGTTTCCAACGATATTCGAACGGGGGTTCGTCGCCAAGGCGGTGATCGATGGGATCGACCCCGGAGAAACTCATTGTTATACCTTCGAGAATCCCGCCCGGTCCTTTGGCATTGATATAAGGTTCATTAATATCGTTAACCCCGATTTGCGTATTCGGGAAGTGATTATTTTTCAAATACGAACGATAAACAATTTCGGACTTCGCTCCTATATTGTCAATGGCCTGCAGAAAGACGTACGAAGCGACATATTTCCTTACGGGATCCGAAATATCCGCGGACATTCTCACCTGAGCGTTGGTTCCAGTGCTGTTTAGAGTGACTTCGATATTATTCCAGGTAACCTGGCTGGTATCGCCCGAGAATCCGGTCCGGTCCTGACCCAGAAAAGCCTCCGGATCCACCACTACGCTCGAATCCAGGACAACATACCGGTACATTTTAATAAATCCGTCAATATCGTTTCCGATCCAGTACAGTGTGGTATCGGTCGAAAAACGGGCGCGTTCAACGGGGATATTGACGAACTTAACGGTCGGCGGAACATTTACTCTTTCGGGCCCCTTAATTTCCTTGGAGCAACCTCCAAAGAACGCAAAGAGCACGATAAGGGAAAAGAGCATTATTAAAATTCGCAGCCTCATTTATTCCTCCATAATCTCATTCATCAATATCGCCTAAAACACAAGTCCTAAAGAAAACCTGTGCACTTCGTTCAGAAACCCGAAATCCTGGTAAGCATAGTCGACGCCGAATTCCATATCTTCGCCGATGGCCAGTCTCAAACCGCCTCCCGCTGTGAATCCATCAGTATCATAGTTGAATCTCTCCCCGACGCGAATGGCGAATCGGTTTTGGTACCAATACTCCATTCCGACATTGTACTTTTCGAGATTATCGGAGGGGTGCGATCCCTCGGCGGCAAAGGTCATAAGGTGTTCTTCATTATCGATCAAGTCAATCGAACCGCCGAATTTGAAGTTGATCGGCAGCGGAAAATCATCGTCAATGAATTTAAAATCCGGACCGAAGTTGGAAATCACCATCCCCAGCTTGAAGTTACGGTATCCGGAATTGTACAGAGTTCCGACATCGGCTGCCCAGCCACCAGCATTGTAGGTCGAAAGATCTTCGCGGAGGTATTTCACGGTAAAACCGACCGAAAATTTATCGGTCAGGAATCGTCCGTAACTAAGCGAAAGCGCGAAATCACCCGCCGAGAAATACTGCTTGTTTCCGTCAGTATCGGCCCCGTATGGATAAGAATAGTCGGTATAAAGTATATCGCCGGCATTTAAAGAAAATACGCCGACTCCCAGAACGCCGCCGATGCTTTCCATCGGAATGGCCATCATACCGGCCTCATAATTAATGTCCGCCGGCATAGAAATATGGGTCAGCATGAGGTCTCTGCCATACACGTATGTCAGACCGGCGGGGTTGTAAAATACCGCAGAAGCATCATTGGTCGAGGCGACGAATGCTTCAGCCATCCCCATTGCTCTGGCCGAAACTCCCAGTTCCAGGAAATTCAATCCGGTTGTTCCGACCTTGGCCTGAGAGAAAACCAGCGATGGCAGCATAAGCAGGATCAGACCAGCCAGGCCGATTTTCAATATATTCAATCTCATTGTGCCTCTCCTCTATATCCAGATAATTTCATTCTTACAGGCTGACCTGAACTCCAACCTTGATCTGACGTCCGTAGGCCCAGTTATAAGGATCCGTATCAAATGAGGTACCACCGGTTACGTTATAACCGTCGGTCTGCCGAGTATCGGCCCGGCCGGTATCGCCATAAACGCCGCGGACATTGCGGTTATCAAGGAGGTTATCCACCCAGACAATGAACCGCCAATTCAAATTCACGATCTTGAAATATTTCTCGAAACGGACGTCGAAATTGAGACGAGACGGCATCCGAAGAGAATTTTCCTGAATATCCAGGCCCGATTCGACATCCAGATTGGGATACTTGTCACCCGGCGTGAAGGGACGGCCGCTTTCGAACGAGCCCTGCACCGAAAAAGTCCATCCGTTGGGAATGGGAATACCGAACATTTTCGGCTTCATCGTTTCCGGAATCACCAGCTGAATACCGCAGTTAAGGGAATGGCGGACGTCGTTATCAAGCGGCTTTTCCGAAAGGGGCTCGCGGCTGAGGTAGAAATCCTCGAGATAATTCGTCCGTGTCTGCGACTGCTTACCGTAGGCAAAGGCGTACGTATAGTTGACTTCACCGTTAATCAGGCGGCCGCCGCGCTTGTCGATGGTGACCTCAAATCCGCGGCTTCTACCGTAGTCACGGTTTTCATACCGTTGCACCACAAGGGCTCCGCCGCCGAGGCGGACGTTAGCGGAATTGATCTTATCGAATTCGTCCTTAAAATAACCGGAAATATCGATGGTGTAATCATCGCTGATTGCATACTTCACACCGAACGAGTACTGAATGGTCTTGACATAATCGAGATTATAATTCCCGACCACGTCGTTGGCCGAGGCCGAAGATGTATTACGGTCATACATATAGGAGTATGAAGGAAGCTGATAGAAATGACCGTAGTTGAAATGCACTTTGGCTTTATCCGAAATCGGATACGAAAATCCGATACGAGGCGAGAAACGGTTGCGATCGCCCAGAATCACGCCGCTGCCGAGGTCGTCCTGGCGGGCGACTTCTTCCAGACCATTCGTCTGCAGGAAGAAGTCATAACGGAAGCCGAGCGAGGCGATCATAGAACCATATTCAAGGTTGTCGCGGAAATAGACAGCACCGGAAATCGGCGAATAATCATAGAAATCGCGGAGTTCTCCGATACCGGGATAAATACCGCCGTCATCGCGGCCGTTATACGGCTGTTCCAGCGATCGAATATCCTGCTTCAGCAAATATTCCTGCTTCAGAAGAGCGCCACCCTTCAACTCGTGATTACCGAGCTGACGATAAATCCGCCCTTCCATGGTGTATTGCTCAATCTGGCGGTGATGCCAGATAGTCTCGGATTCATAGTTGCCGACGTTCAAGAAGCTGCTGGATCCACCGTAATCGTATGTACCGTTGCCGTTAACATCGGTGAACGGTTCCCCCGCATCGTATTGATAATTCGGCGCATCGAAAATGCCGTTGCCGTTACGATCGATGAACGGAATACTTTCCGACCACTGGCTATTATCGGGCGAAGTATATTGCGAGTTATAGTCAAGATCCTGGTTGGTCTCAAGGAAACGGGACGATACGAAGATATCGATACCTTCGTCGTAGATACCGTTATTATTGATATCCGTGAACGGCTCACCGAGGCTCTGATCGCCATCGATGTAAGGTTCGGGATCGTGGGTATCGACTACATCACGGCGTTCTTCATCATATTCACCGTTACCGTTGGTATCGTAGAGATAATCGCCGGAATCCCAATAGCCGTTGCCGTTGAGATCAACGAAAGGCTCATGTTCATAAGTATGCCCGCTGTTGAAGCGGAAATCGGAATAATACGAATATCCACCCTGGGTATTTTCGACATAAGGCTGAAAAACATACCCATAGTAAGCAAGATAGGTGTAAGCCGAACCGGGTAAATCTCTTCCGAATAACGTGGAATCGGGGAATACCGTGATTACCGGTTCGGGAGCGTCATAAACGCCGTTGCCATTGCGGTCTTCGAAGCTTTCGAATTCATTGTATTGGAGGAAATCGTCCGGATCGAGCCCATGGCCCGGGTTGTCGGGATCGCCGGGTTTCCAGTAAACATCACGATTATAATAAGACGCCTTTATATAATAGTGCATATTTTTGGAAAGCTGATGAGTCAACTCAACCGAATATGACTGCCATTCGGTGGTTCCGATCGGCGCGGTATTGGGAGAATAACGATACTGCCAGTCGCCGGTATAGAAACTGGTCTCCTTGTTGTAACTGTTCTTATATGAAAAAACCAGTTTCATGGTGTTCGTCGGCTTCATCAAAATATTGGCATTGATGGTATAATCGTTCTGCTGACGATCGGGAATATCGATACCGAGGAAATTGAAGGAACCATAAACCGGCCGGGTAGTCGGAGAAGAATATTCATCGTAATTGTAGGGAGAATTGGTCTTGGTCATCTCCGCGAAGAAGAAGTAGGTCACTTCCTTGTCTTCCAAAAAATGCATCCCCAGTGCCGGGAACAGCTTGTTTTTCAGAATCGGATCCGGACCGCTGATGGTAAAATAAATGTCGTCGTAGTCTTCGGAGTACTTATTCAGATCGGTATTGCCGAAATCGTCGGTAATATACTGCAGCGTGACATTGGTGTTTTCGGAAGACCCGGTCTGGGTGGTAATCTGAACGATACCCGAAAGCGCGTTGCCATATTCTGGGTCGAAACCGTCCTTGATGATGTTGATTTCCTGGATGGATCCCGAAGTCAGCGAAAGGCCGATATTGGACGGGCCGGTTCCTCCAAGCGGGTCGTCGATAGAAACACCGTCGAGAATATAGGCAACTTCGCCGGCGCGGCCGCCGCGAATGATGATTTCGCCTTCATTGGTGGTGACGACACCCGCCGTACTCTGGAGCAGGTCGTCCACGTTCTGGACCGGCATGGCCTTTATCTGATCGGCACTTATACTGGTTTTCGAACCGGTGACAAACTTTTCGATCTTGTCTCTTTTCGCGGATACCCTGATAACGGTATTAAGATCGGTTACCGCGCTTTCAAGGGTGACGTTTTGTTCCGAAGTTATGTCGGAAACGACCTCCACCTCTTCAACCAAAACTGCGCCATAGCCAATTGTGGAGACCTTGAGGTTATACTTTCCGGGGGGGACAAGCATAATCAAAAAGTCGCCATCGGGGCCGGTCATGGCACCCATGGTGGTGCCTTCAATTTGCACCGATGCACCTGGCAGCGGATCGCCGGTGGCTTTATCGGTAACAATCCCTTTAATCTTGCCGGGTCCGGCAAAGACTGGAGCAGCGAAGAGGATTGTTAGTATTAACAATGTAGCGAAGAGATAGATAATCCCGGGTACTCTCTTCATTTCCCTAACCTCCTACGATATCTAAAATATCCTTAATATTCCCCGTTAATCGAAAAACGCCGCGTTAGGCGCAATTATATCCCTTCCGGCGTCCACTAAAAACTCTGTTTATGGAAGCGGTCTTAAGTGAGGGTCTTTGTCCCAAAAAACCAAGCTTTATCAAGGCTGCAGAAACCTCTCCCGTCACATTTATACAGCATTTACAGGCTAACATAATACCCCCTCGGTTACCTCCAAGTCAAGCGATTTTTTCCCTTTTTAAAGCGTCAGCAACTCCAAATCATTCGGTAACTTAAAGACTGTTAAGGAAAGAGTTTTGTTTAATCGGCGGGACGCCTTGAATGGGGATTTTTTTTAAGAATTTCCGACTGTCGTTGTATTTCGGATAGTTCTCCCGGGCTCAATTCGGTCCTGAAAAAATCGGTTTGCAGACTCCTGGAAAAACCCTCGGCAAGGCAGGCTTCAATCTCGCCGAGTTTAATTCGGTCTTTAAGTAAGCGACCTAACTCTTCCGTCGATAAGGATTTCTGCCCTATCGCCAGGCACTCTGAAATACCATTCAATTTCAGGGATCCCTGGTGAATAAACCTATTACCGATTCTCCTTTGGGCCCCTCCGGCCAGTTTCAAATTTCCCGAAGAAATTTCAAATTTCGCTACCGATTCAAAGCAGGCTTTTGCAAAATCTTCGGATTTTTTTACGAAGTTCCCATCCGTTTGCCTTTTCCAGGCAGCAGAAACCCCGAATTTATTGAAAATCTCCACCAGCGTTTCCGATATCAGGCGGTTCGTTTCGGAGAGAGGGCGATATGGTTCCGGAAGAATTTCGAGCCGGGCGGCCAGCGTAAAGGTGAATTCGGTCGGGTCGTGATAAATGGCCCTCCCTCCTGTTATCCTCCGGATTGCAGAGACATCGCCTAATGGAAAAGACGGGTTAACGATACGGTCGAATTTTTGATTATAGCCATAAGTAACGGCCCCCGAATCCCAGGTATATAAACGAAGGTAAATATTGAAATTCGTCGGTTCGAGCAACCGGTCGAAGAGCCATTCGTCGAAAGCCATATTGAACCAGGCGTTGGCGCCATCATGAATATAGTATTTGCCGTTCATTGTCCCATATTAAGAAAATCCGCCGCCATTTTCAACAGGATCGATAATCCGGGCATCAGCCGGTGGAACTTTTTATGGAGATGACTTCGCAAACGTCTCTATTATTTATTCCGGCGCAAGCACTTCCAGTTGGAAATCGTGCCGATTCACGCCATAAGATACCATGCTTGATGTTGAGAAAGGCCAATATCCCGTTGCCGTAATTGTAACCGGATGGGTGCCGATGTTCAGCGAGGTCAGGCGGTATTGCCCGAGGGCATTGGTGGTGTTGCATTCGGTATCGAAACAAACCACGGCTCCTTCGACATTTCCTCCCGAAGGATTGGTAATTGTCCCGAGCACCATAGTATTAAGGTTTCCGGTTACTTCTATCATGGCCGGTGCGGTTACCGTCGAATAACCGTCAGAAACATCGACATTTACCTTGTATTTTCCCGATTCGAACGGAGACCTCCAGTACACGGAATAGGTATTAACCACCCCCTTGTTGAATTCCCCATAGTCGGACCTCCATTCATAGGTAAGATCGTCGCCGTCGACATCGCTGGCGCTGCAGGTCAATTTGCAGAGCGTATACTGCGCTACCGGATTGGGAGATGCCGTAATAACGCTGATTTGTGGAGGCGACCCGGGATTCTGCGGGATCGGTTCGACCGGAGCCTTATCCCCCGAACAACCCCAAAGAAGAATACATATTAAAGCGTAAATAATAATTTTGTGATTACCCATAGTTCCCTCGCTTTCAAAGTAAAATACGCCCAGGAGGACTTGAACCCCCAACCTTCTGGTCCGTAGCCAGACGCTCTATCCAATTGAGCTACGGGCGCTCGCTTCCCATAAAGGTAGTCGTCCCCCGGCCCAGCCGGAAACCGTTGGTGTCGTCGCTCTGTTCGGCGATGGGCGACGGGGCCGTGGTGGTCGTGTGCCGATAGGTCCCGGCAGGCGGGGAGGTGCAGCTGGTTAGGCCTCACCGGGCCGATCGGGCCGCCGACCCCGTCTGCTGGTCAGTGCGAGTACCAGGGCCCCCAGGCTCAGCATCGCCAGCCCAATCAGGCCGAGCTCGCGAGCCTCAAGCCCCGTCATAGGCAGGGCGGCGACATCGAGCGTCGCACTCCCCGCAACCGACTCGGCGTTGGCCCCCAGCACCGTCGTCGTGTTGACGACCCGGCCTGCCTCCCGAGGCTGGGCGATGAGAGTCACCGCTACTTCCGCTCCCGGCGCCAGATCGCCCAAGTCCCAACGGAGCGGGTCCGCGGCATCCGGGGCGGGGAACGAAGAGACGAACCGCAGAGCGTCGGGCAGATCGTCCGCCAGGATCACTCCTGTGGCTATCCCGTCCCCGGTGTTCCGGACCGTGATGGTGTACACCGCCTGCTGCCCCGCATCCAGAGTGCCGGCGGCAGTCGTCTTGGCCACCTGCAGGATGGCCGCCGCCTCAACCACCGTCCTGGCCGCCGCCGACCTCACCACGGCACCCGACGCCAACGCGGTAGCCGTGTTGGCCACCACCTCACCGTCGGCGAAGTCACCGACCAGGCGCAGCGTCACGAAGAGCCGGATCGCCGACCCGGGCATCTGCACTCCGAGATCCCAGGCGACCTCGCCCCCGGCATAGGTGCCGCCGTCGCTGGCCGACACGAATTCGGTGCCCGGGGGGATCCGGTCGACGACGATCACGGGATCGGCCGGCCCGGCGCCCGAGACAACCACCTCAATCCTGTATGAGACCACGTCGCCGGGCCGGGCGACCGACTGCAGCGCCGTCTTGGTGATCGCCAGTTCGGGTGCAGCACCCAGCGGGCTCGAAACCGAGGCGGCCACCGGTGCCAGCCCCGCCGCGACCGCGGTGGCGGTGCTCTGCACGGTCGTAGCCTCGGCAGAGGTCCGGTCGAGTTGCACCCTGAAGGTCACGGTGCGCGACTGGCCGATCGCCAGAGCGGGCTCGGCCCAGCGCAGGCCCTGCACAGTCGCCGGATCGGCCGGTTCTCCCGGCTGGTAGGAACCGCCCACCAGGAATAGTGGAGCACCGGTGGCGCTCCCGGCGACGTAGGTGCCGCCGGCCGGGATGGGGTCGTCGACCACCACATCGGCGGCATGGGCTGCACCCGTGTTCGCCCACGAGAGCGTGTAGGACGCGATGTCCCCCGGCATCACGGTCCCGGCGGGGGTCACCACCTTGGTGAGACCGATCACGGGCACGGCTGTGGTCGTCTCGGGCTTCGCT
>JBFZFV010000075.1:0-5708 GCA_041306185.1 Candidatus Zixiibacteriota bacterium | reverse complement strand
TCCGGTTTATGGCGGTTCGGCACAGAATTCCGATCATGCCTCTTTCGTCAATTATGGCTTTCATGCCGCCTATATCGAAGAAGGGGATTTTAACACTCCCGGATGGCATACCGATATCGATATCAGCACCCGTCTGGATTTTCCATACTTCGCCAGTCTGGTCCGTGGGGCCGCTGCGGCCGTTGGATATGTCGATAATGCTGCCGCCATCACTCATATCGATAATATATATGACGTCGGAGACGGACAAGGACTGATGGTCAACTGGGGAGAAAACATCCCCGGATACAGCTACCAGGTTTTGTACGGAACATCCTCGGGGCAATACCCCGTTACCCTTGATGTCCCCGCCGGGCAGAGCCATTTGTTTGTTAACGGACTGACCACCGGGCAATTGTACTATTTTGCCGTGAGGGGGATAACCCCGCAGGGTTACGGGCCGATTTCTTACGATGAAAAAAGCGAATGCCCCCTGGTTGTACCGCGGGCGCCGAAGAATTTCATGGCCGAGCCTGATTCGGCCAAGGTCAGCCTGCACTGGAGCCCCAATATCGAGCTCGATTTCGACCACTACTATATTAACCGGCGTCCGGAGGCAGGGGGAGACTGGGAAGTTATCGCCGACGCTGTCATAGATACTTTCTATCTGGATTTAGCCGCCTTACCGCAGACCCTGTACGAATATACGGTCGTTGCCGTAGACGGCAGTGCCAATGAATCCGCTCCTTCGGTAATCGGAACCGCTGCAGCCGCCACCTTTGATGGCGGCGTGCTCCTGGTCGATGAATACGATTCCGGCGTGCCATCGGAATTGCAGAATGTGGCAGCTTTTTATGAGGAGTTGTTCGACGGCATCGATTATACCAAAGAGCAGTTGAGCGGCTATTCGGATAATTTGGAGCTTACCCGATCGATCGCCGGACAGTACAATTACATCTTCTGGATGGACGACGACTGGAATTACAATCTCTTTTCTTATTCGCAGGATTCCGTGGATTGGTTTCTCGGGTTTCAAACCGCCTTCTGCCTGTCCGGATATGAGACGATTTATTATCTGACCGGGCAGGTTCCTCAGTTTCCCGGCGATTTTGCTTATGATCATTTCGGTATCAGACAGCTCCTTTATATCCCGAACGCCGATTTTGTCGGCGCTCACGGTCAGGGAGGATGGCCCGATGTGACCGTAAATCCTCTGTCTGACCTGGGGCCGAGGCTCCCCTCGGTTTCGCTTCTGGATCATCTTCCGAACGCAGAGGTCATCTATACGTATGATGCATTTTCTAATGATCCGGCAAGAGAAGGGCATCCCGTCGGAGTGGCATTCGATAATGGAACCTCCAGAGCGATTGCCCTGACCTTTCCGCTGTATTTTCTCGATGTCGCCACGGCGCATCAATTTATATTGAAAGCGCTGTCCTACTTTGCGGGGGAAGAAAATTATGTCCCGGGAGACTGTAATGAAGACGGCATTATAAACGTCCTCGATATATTATTCCTGGTTAATTACAAGTTCAAAGAAGGGCCTGCTCCGGTACATCTGAACTCCGCCGATGTAAACGGAGATTGCATAATCGATGTTTTGGATATCCTCTATTTGATCAATTTTAAATTCAAGAATGGTCCGGAACTTCTTATGGGCTGTGTGCAGTGAAAGGGATTACCGGAACCGGTCAATCCTGAAGGCCTTTGCATAACCGGTGATAAAGGCGCGATTCCGAGCAGATATAGCCGATTATTAAGTCTATAAGCGGCAACGCATTCGCAAATCTCCTGAATATTCCGGCGGCCGCTTCTTTCGGCATCGCTTTTGCTCAGACCTCATTAAGATTTTCTATGATTTTAAGAGGACTATTGAAATGGCCCCCAAATTTAGAATAATTCGGACAGCCCAAATCCTCCCGCTTATGGCGTTCGACGAGGAAAAAGTTTCATATCTGATTCAGAATATCGCAGAATCGGAATCGATCAGTATTCCCATCCCCTTGATGGAGGTCGCTGATAATTTCTATTTGCTGCTTCAGGATAGCGCCATCCTGGAAGCGGCTGCAAGGCTGGGAATAACGGCTCTTCCGGCCCAGGTTTCGATAAGGAAAAGTAAAACTGCGGTGTTCGGAGAAATATATGCCGAGGGCTTTACGAACGACTTAATAGTCCGATTTACTTCGGAATTCCCCCGGGATACCATGGTCCTCACGTCGCGAAAAGATATCCGGATGTATGAAAAGTATGATATACTTGCAATCAACGTCAATGGCGATTCCGATAGTTTCCTGGCCTTCAGACGCGGTCGCGAAGGCCATTTCAGCCGCCTCTTGCTGGAATTCCTGGATTTCATCGGAAAGCATTGCCGCTATACGCAATCGATTTATAACGGAACGTTCCCAACCGCGAATCTCAAACAGCCCCGTTATTGGAGCCGGTTAAGACTGGAAAATATGAGCATCGATAGCCTGATATCCGCCGGGCAGCAAGGGACCTTGTTTCCCGCCAATATGCTTCATTTCGATTCTGGCTACAGAATTATCGGGGTCGATTTTCCGGTCGCAATCCTGAATGAAAAGGTCCCCGTTAAAGAAAAAGAAAAATTCCTGAAAGATCTGATCAGTTTCCGCTTCCGGACCTGCCACCCCGAATTCATCGGGAGCGGAGTCTTCCTCCTCAATACTCCCCTGAGAAAATAGTTGTTCCGATTCCGGCTGGGACATAGATTATGTCCCATGCTGGAAATCGAACGAGCTCTATGCCTGGAATGCGGCGGATGCGTGCCGCTGTGTCCCGTGGATGCACTATTCTTGTCGTTCGATCATGTCGTGGTCGATTTCAACTTGTGCATCATGTGCGGCATTTGCGTCAATTTCTGTCCGGTAGGTGCGATCGAGGAAAGCGATGCGGTCAAAGTATGATGTCATCGTAATCGGGGCCGGGCCCGCCGGTTCTGTGGCCGCCCATGAAGCCGCTGTCGCGGGAGCGTCGGTGCTTCTTCTGGAGAAGCACAAACGGCCCGGGATCCCGCTCTGCTGTGCCGAGGCGGTTTCCGGACCTTCGATAGGGAAATATCTATCTATTCCGCAGAATTGGATTTCGACCAGGGTCGGGCGGGTGAAATTGGTGGCCCCCGACGGATCGGCAGGAGTAATAAAACACCCCGATGCCGGATATGTGCTTGACCGGAAAATATTCGATTATGAGCTGGCCCGGCGCGCCGTTTCGGCCGGATGCGAGCTGGAATGTGAAGCCATCGGAACGGGATTGGCAGGCGAAGATGGCAAATACCATTCGATAGATGTTTTGAAGCCTGACGGATCCGGCGTTAAGGTTGAAGCGGATATTTTTATTGCAGCCGATGGGGTGGAATCGAAGATAGCCCGCGAGGCAGGCATCGATAACCTGATTGAATCGAAAGATATTGAGTCGCTTCTTCAGTACCGGGTCGAGGGAATAAACGTTGAGCCGGATATGGTGGAGTTTCATATCGGCAATAAGATCGCTCCGCACGGATATATCTGGGTTTTTCCGAAATCGGCAACCAGCGCCAATGTCGGGTTGGGCATAGCGGCGACTCTCGAAAAGGGGAGTAATACTTCAGTTCGTCTGGATCGATTTCTGGAGGGACGCTTCGGAGGTTCGTATAAAATCACCGAAAAATATTGCGGAATGGTCCCCAGATACCAGGGCGTGGACAAATTCCGGGCCGGTAATTTACTGGTTGTCGGCGATGCGGCCCGGGCGGTCGATTCCCTTTCGGGAGCGGGAATTGTAAATGCCGTTATGTCCGGGATCTTCGCCGGGCGGGCCGCCGCGGCTTTTGCAGCTGAAAAGGGAATGAAAGAAGAAGAATTGCATCGGCTTTATCCCGGTAAATTCCTTGAAATAAAAGGCGAGGAATTGGAGCGGTACGCCCGCTACCGCACTGCCTATAACAAACTCAACGATGAAGATTTAAATGAAATCGTAAGTTTTGTCGGGGATTATTTCGGTGACAAGACCGTAACCAGCCTGAATATCCTGAAGATAATGGCCAACTTAATAGCCAAACGGCCGAAGCTTATTCGTTTGGCAAGATATTTATTATGAATAAGATTCGGCCGTTTAATTGGCAAGACTACGTGCGAACGCGGTCATTCTGGACTTTGCCCGCGCCGCTTTATTTCTATGGATGATTTTCCCCTTGAGCGCCTTGTCAATGATGCTGTAAATATCATTCAGCCGTTTTTCGGCTTCCGCCTTATTGGTCAAGCCCTGGAATTCCTTGAAGGCTCCCTTCAGGTTCGACCGCAGGGCGCGATTGCGCAGTCTGGCTTCGGCCGAGGTTTTCATCCGTTTTTTGCAAGATTTGTGTTGCGGCAAGTTTATTCCTTTCAATTTCTCTTTTTTTTTAAGTCCTCAAATATATATAATATACGCTGATTGTCAATGGAAAATAAACCCGCTTCGTCACTGGTATCATCGGCCGGGAAAGTCTCTCTGGCCACCGCTTTTTCGCGGGTTTTGGGGCTTATCCGCGAACAGGTAACGGCATATTTCTTCGGCGCCGGAATGGCCACCGATGCCTTTATCGCGGCTTTCAGGGTCCCCAACCTGCTTCGCGACCTTTTCGCCGAAGGGGCCTTGTCTTCGGCATTTATCCCCGTTTTCAAAGAAAAGATGGTTACCGAAGGAAAGGAATCCGCCTTCCGCCTGGCCAATGTTATAATCTCCATTCTGATTCTCGTGGTCGGGGCGGTGGTTTCAATCGGAATCCTCCTGTCTCCCGAGATTATCTACCTTACGGCACACGGTTTTACCGACGACCCTGAGAAGTTTATTCTGACTGTTTCCTTAACCCGGCTAATGTTCGTTTACCTGCTATTGGTTTCGATTTCAGCCGTGGTCATGGGGATTTTGAATTCGGTAGGGAGATTCGGAGTCCCGGCTTTGTCTCCGGCCTTTTTCAATCTCGGGATGATCATGGCTCCGGTGGTTTTGATAGAATATTTCGGGGTGCCGATTTACTCCCTGGCGATAGGGGTCCTGATAGGGGGGGTCGGGCAATTGGTTTTTCAATTGCCGTCGCTGTTTAAAACCGGATTCCGATTTTCCCTGACTGTCGATTTCAAGAGCAAGGGATTGAGGCGAATCGTCAAATTGATTGCTCCGATGATCATGGGGCTGTCGGCCTCCCGAATCAACATCGTTATCAATACCCTGCTGGCGTCGCTTTTGGTGGAAGGTGCCATTTCTTATTTGAACTATTCCTACCGGCTGATGCACTTTCCCCTGGGAGTATTCGCGGTCGCCCTGGGGACGGTGGTGCTTCCGAAGATTTCCGAGGATGCCGCCCGGAAAGACATCAGGCAAATGGTGTCCACCTATGATGAGGCTCTGGGGTTAACCATGTTCCTGGTGATTCCATCGGCGGTGTATCTGGCCGGTTTCGGCGAGGATCTGGTCCGCTTGATTTATCAGCGGGGAGCGTTCGGCGATGATGCCTCGGTGCAAACGGGGCGGGCGCTGTATCATTATGCCTACGGTCTGATCGGCTTTGCCGGGGTCAGGGTGATTGCTCCGGTGTACTATGCCATGGGGGATTCGAGGCGGCCGATGTACTATTCGATTATCTCGGTATTGATTAATGTGATCTTGAATTTCGCCTTCATAGAATTCTGGGGATTCGCCGGGCTGGCCGCGGCGACTTCCGTTGCGGGACTGGCCAATTTCGGGATGCTGGG
>JBFZFV010000074.1:0-3840 GCA_041306185.1 Candidatus Zixiibacteriota bacterium | reverse complement strand
CCACCACTTTTGAAACATACGAACTGCATGGAAGTATCGCTCCTTTCGAGATAAATGACGACGTGATGGTGTTTGGTCAATACCAGTTCGCACCATCGATTTGTATGGTCGGCCCGATTGTGGGAATCGATTCCATCTTCGCCTATGTACCGACCGAGACACCGTCGGGACAGGAGCCTCTTCCCCATGAATTCAAACTCCTCGGTAATTACCCCAATCCTTTCAATGCCTCGACCAACATTTCATATTCGATTCCGGAACGGGCGGAAGTCCGCATTATTGTTTATGATATTCTGGGGAGAGAGGTTAAAGTCTTATTCGACCAAGCTCAGCCAGTCGGTGAGCATTTCATCCACTGGGACGGAACCGACAAGAGCGGACATGTTGTGGCATCCGGGGTTTATTTCTATTCGATGCAGGCCGGGGAATATTCGGCGAACCGGAAGATGGTGCTGATGAAGTAGGGGGGGATTCGCAACGCTAAAAGACGGCAAGAGCACCCTTCGGGGCTCAGGGTCTGCGACAGGGGTTTGACCTTCCGCATCGCCAAACCCCCGTTAATTTCTTCTCTTTATTCCTCAGGAAATTTCGTTATATTAATATAATATGGTGTATGTTAACGCCCCCACTGTCGAAAAAGCCCTCCTGGTAGGGCTGGCCCGGAATTCGAACGTTAGACGTGCCACCGAGGAATCTCTGGACGAACTGGCCGAGCTGGCCTATTCCGCCGGAGCGGTGGTCGAAGATAAATTCGTTCAGGCTCGAGTTCCGGATCCCGCCTTTTATATCGGGAAAGGAATGGTCGCAAAGCTCAAGGAGACGATCTCGGCCAACGGCTCCAATCTGGTGATATTCGACGACCCCCTCTCCCCGGCGCAGCAGCGGAACCTCGAAGACGCTTTCGAAATCAAGGTGATTGACCGGTCGATTCTGATCCTCGATATTTTCGCACTCCACGCCAGGACCGCGGCGGCCAAGCTCCAGGTGGAACTGGCTCAGCTGGAATACATGCTTCCCCGCCTGACCGGCGCCTGGACTCACTTTTCCCGTCAATACGGCGGAATCGGCACCAAGGGGCCCGGCGAAACGCAGCTGGAAATCGACCGTCGGCGGGTGTATGCCAAGATAGCTCGTCTGAAACAGGACCTCAAGAAACTCGGGAAACAGCGGGCGACTCAGCGCAAGGCTCGGCAGGATATGTTCAAAGTATCCCTGATAGGCTACACCAACGCCGGGAAGTCGACCCTGTTCAACCAGTTAACCCGGGCCAATGTCGAAACGGCCGATAAGCTGTTCACGACTCTGGATTCCACCACGAGGGTGATGTCGCAGGGGTATCCCGAAAAGGTATTTTTTACCGATACGGTCGGGTTTATCAAGAAACTTCCGCACCAGCTGGTGGAATCGTTCAAATCGACCCTGGAGGAGGTCACCTACGCCGACTTGCTCCTTCATGTGGTGGATGCTTCCGACGAGAACTCGGCCGACAAAATTACTCAGACCAATCAGGTCCTGGCGGAAATCGGGGCAATGGAAATCGATGCTCTCCTGATTCTCAATAAAATAGACCGTGCGGAACGGCCCCTGGCCCGGATGGAACGGGAGCTGCCGGTTTTCCGGATTTCGGCCCTCGAGGGAATCGGCCTGGAGCCCCTGAAAGCCGAGGTTTCCAATCGGTTACGGTTATTTTCCTCGCGATTTCGTTAAGAATTGCCTGATATCTGCCGATTCTAAGAGCGGGGATAAAAAATGGCAAAAACAATCCTGATCGTCGATGACAACCCTAACATGTCCAGCCTTCTGGTCGAAATGCTGGAAGTTTTCCAGTATGAGGCTCTTAGAGCCACCGATGGCCACGATGCCCTGAAGAAAATCGAACAAAACAAGAATGTCGCGATGGTCATCACCGATATGCGGATGCCCAAGATGAGCGGTCTGGAGCTATTGCAGGCGGTCAAAGAGCGCCGTCCGGAGCTCCCGGTGGTCCTGATTTCGGGCTACAATATCGAAGATTCCGATTCCGATCTGGTCAAGAACAAGGCCGACGGATTCCTTAACAAGCCGTTCATGATGGCCGATATCGAGAAACTCCTTTCGAATCTGTTATAAATCAGTCAATTATCAAAATTCTGACGCGCCAAGGTTGCGCGTTATTTTTTTGTGCGTTAATTTAGGCCCATGTCGGAAATGGACGAGCCGGGAATGGAATTTCCTGTCGATGGGACGCTTGATTTGCATACGTTCGATCCCCGTGACGTGAAAGAGCTGATTCCCGAATATATAGCGGTCTGTCTTGAAAAAGGGATTTACCGCCTGCGTATTATTCACGGAAAAGGGACCGGGACCCTGCGGGAAATTGTCCATTCGATTTTGAAGAAACACCCCGGGGTGGCGGCTTTCCGGCACGAGTCCGGTTCCGGGGGATCGTGGGGAGCGACCGTGGTGGATTTGAAGGTTCCGAATTAGCCGAAACGTTTCCCCGCCGAAAACGTAAAGTATAATTACCGCACGGGGAATTGGAACAAGAATTAAAAAATAACGAATCAATGGAAATATCAAATCATTGGAAGGATCAAGGTATGGCCACAAAGTTCAAATTTGCGGCGATTTTGGTACTTATGGTGCTTCTGGCATCGTCGGTATTCGCCGATGAGTACCTCGATAAGCTGCAGCCTAATCATAAGGTCAACGGTTTTATCACGACCGCAGTGTACGAAAATTCATCCGAGGCCGCTACCGGGGCGCGGTTCGTGCACGAGAAGCAGGGTTTTATTATCGACCTGATGCAAATTCAGTCGGTCCCCCAGGCATTCTACTGGATTAAAACCGTCCCGACCTCCAGCAAAGGGGAACCGCACGCCTGCGAACATCTCCTGCTCGGAAAAGGAAACCGGGGGAGATATGTCGCGGCGCTTGAGGATATGTCGCTGGGTCAGAGTACCGCTTACACGCAGCAGCTCAGGACCTGTTATCACTTCAACACCGTGGCGGGCATCGATGTCTTTTACGACCTCTTTGAAGCCAAGCTGATGGCGTTTTTGCATCCCGATTTCACCGACGAGGAAATCCGCCGCGAGGTTTGCCATATCGGGGTGGTTGAGGATCAGCAAACCGATTCGCTCTATCTCGAAGAGAAGGGGACGGTCTATACCGAGATGGTCAGCTCATTCGAAAAGCCGTGGTATCATACCTGGGGAACGCTGAATCATATGGTATACGGAACCGGTCATCCTCTTTCTTACGTATCGGGGGGCGACCCGGAAGTCATGCGGACCATGACCGCCGAAGATATGCGGAAATTCATCCATGATACGCACTACCTCGGCAACATGGGAGTGATCGTGTCGATTCCTCCGAGCGTGGATATTCCGGGGTTTCTCAAGAAGATGGATGCCATCCTTAACAGGTGTCAGAAGGAACCTCGCAAATCGAGCCTGGTGGGCATCAGCGCTTATGATCTCCCTGATGCAAAACCCGCTCCGGCCGGAGAGCTGCGCATGGTGACTTTCCCCAGCGAACGGACCGAAGAGCCGGGATATATCATGATGGCCTGGCCGGCCGAGCTGGAATTGAACCCCAGCGACCGGTTCATGCTGGATCAATTCGTGGAGACGTTCGCCAGCGGGCAGACTTCCAATCTTTACAAGCTATTCATCAATACCGAAACCAAGAAGGTCGATATCGGCGGGCAGTCGATCACCAGCGGACTTGACGACGACCTGGGCATATCGGTCTATCTCGGGCTGAACGGAATCGACAATCGATACATTACCGAAGAGATGGTCGACAGCGTCAAGAACCTGGTCGTTGCCGAATTGAACGCGATTGCATCGTACGCCG
>JBFZFV010000073.1:0-39758 GCA_041306185.1 Candidatus Zixiibacteriota bacterium | reverse complement strand
TACCAAGGCCGGCTTCTCCAACTGGGGTCCCTATGTAGATGTGTCCGCTCCCGGTGTTGGCATCTATGCAACCTATTCCAATCACTACGGTGTCGACGATGCGTATCTTCAGGGAACTTCGATGTCTTCGCCGATGGTTGCCGGATTGGCCGGATTGATTAAATCGAAAATGCCTGCCTGGGATAAATTCGAAATAGATTCCTGCATCAAAAATCATACCGATGACATCGACGCGCTCAATCCTACGTACGCCGGTTTCCTTGGTACTGGAAGAATTAACGCTTATAATAGTATTTCCACTCTTCCCGATATTCGCTTTGAAGCGGTGGGCGATTTGATCGGTGCGGTCCCTCTGGCCGTCCAATTCAACGATATTTCGCCCAACAGCACCTCCGGATGGGATTGGGACTTTGGCGACGGCGGCAGTTCTTCCAACCAGAACCCGCTATATAGTTTCACCGAGCCGGGATTGTATTCGGTCGCGTTTACGGCTTCCGAATCGCGCGGGACTACTACCGAAACGCTGCACCGGCTGGTGATGGCTACCGCCGATACTTTACGTGGGGATTCGGTAACTTATCCCCCGATCGGGACAAGCTATACCGCCGTGCTCCCCATCAGCATCACCAATAAATTTCTTCTACGCTCCATAACTGTCGTGGTGCAGGCAAAGATGGACGGTGTGGTCCCTCCTCCTTATGAAAAAATACTCCTCGATTCCATTTCCGCAGTCGGAACCAGGGCGGAAGACTTTGATGTCTTGCAGATAAGTCCTCAAAACGACTTTGCCCATATTTACGGCTTTACGCTGACAACTGATAATGCCGGAAGCGGTGAATCGAATTACCTGCAGCCGGGCACCGGACCGATACTGAATGTTTACTTCACTATCGAAGGGGGTTTGCCCAACGGGACGATCTTTACTTTCGATTCGACCCAATCCAGCGGCAAGTCCCTGAAGTTTTTCAATAATTACTATGATTATGTTCCGGAATATATCCCCGGAAAAATTGCGGTATACGCACCATTCATGTGCGGCGACGTCAACAGCTCCTTGACCGTTGACGTTCTGGATATCGTCTACCTGGTGAATTATAAATTTAAAGGCGGCCCGGCCCCGGATCCTCTGGAATCCGGTGACGTCAACCTCAGCGGCAATATCGATATTCTGGATGTCGTTTACCTGGTGAATTACAAGTTTAAAGGAGGCCCGTCTCCCTGTAATCCGCCGGCGCAAAGCGAATAGAATTAGCAATCGGCTCCGGGCATAACCGGAGCCGATTTAGTTTAAATATTGACAAACTGAACGTTTTATATATATTGGACGTTGTTAAAAGGATGGTGTATTACGTTCAAGACGGAACTTGACAAGGGGGTGTTGCCGAAGGTATAAACTATTGCTATAGAATGGATTTGAGAATTTCGACAAAATCTTTTAGATGACTTCAGTGTTTTAGGCTGATCTATTATTGAGGCTTAAATTTCCGCCAACCCCTCGATAGTCAGTTTAACTAACGAAAAATTAACATTATAGGAAAAGCAAGAAATAGGAGACAAGAAATGAAAAGAACCGGGACCATACTTTTCGGTTTATTATTCGCTTTCCTTGCATTCAATGTGGCTCAAGCTGATCTGAATGTAACCGCGACTTCTCCGGAAGATTCCGGTGGAGAGATTCCCGGAGCTGCACCGTTCACCATACAGCTGATCTGGGATTATACTCAATCGCATGTGGATTCACAAGACGTTGAAATCGGCGGGGGTACTTTCGGCGTGTACTTCTCCAGCCCCGATGGCAGTATCGTGAACATTACGCATCGCGATGTCGGCGGTCTTGTTGGACCGTTTTCGAGTATAGAGTATTCGACCCTGTGGAGTAACGCCTTCCTTCCCGGTAATTTTAGCGATTTGCAGGCACCGGTGGAAGTCGATGGTGTTTTGCCGGATTCCATTTACAACTGGTTTATTACCATAGGCACGGGTTTGCTTCCCAATACCGGGCCGCAGGCGCACGTGCTGTTCCGCTTGCAGGTTGACGAAGGTGTTGGCGGGACCACCGGCACCCTCTGTATCGATTCCGCAGGTATTGGAGCGAATGATGACCAGCAGTGGCTGATGCCGAGTGAAATAGGAGTCGTAAGCTGGGGAGATCCGGGAGTTGACGGTTCCGAACCTATCTGCTGGACCCTGACCGGCCTGACCCCCACCGACGTGACCGAACTGAATAATGACCTGCTCCCAACCGAATTCGGTCTCAGCCAGAATTATCCGAATCCTTTTAACCCGTCGACGACCTTCAATTTCGCACTTCCGACCAAAGCGGATGTGTCGATTCAGGTCTTTAATGTTCTGGGTCAAAAGGTCGCCACTCTGGCCGATGGAGAATACGCCGCAGGCGTTTACCAGGTTACCTGGAACGGCACCGGCGACGCCGGTCAGCAGATTGCATCCGGAATTTACTTCTATACCTTGAAGGCCGGATCATATACCGAAACCAAAAAGCTGATGATGCTGAAATAGTCGGTTTTTCCAATAAATTACCGCCCCTCGCAATAATGCGAGGGGTTTTTTTATGTCATTGAAATATAATCGATTAATTACCGTTTGTTGACGATTGACTGCTATGTTGTAACTTTATGTAATATTTTGTGTTACATCATCAAATAAATAGATAGATTAATCACTTGATTATCAGAAAATTCCCCTGTAATAGTAATCTGTTATTATTCAACAGCTTAGGACACGTAATTTCCTTAAATGCGACATCCTCGCATTTTGAATCGTGGAACTCTATAAATCATGTTGACTTAAGGTTCCATTTTAGTTAGAATTCAACATCGTGCGGGACAGCTGATTTTTATAAACCGTTGATTTATAAGGCCTTATATGTTAGGAGTGGAGTCCAACAAATTTACTATTGGCAAGGATGCCTATTATCCCTTTGCCGTGGAAATGCAATATTTCCGCGTCGATAAGAAATATTGGTCGATCTGTTTCGAAAGAATTCGCAAAGCAGGATTCAGAGTTATCTCAACCTGTGTTCCCTGGAATCTGCATCAGGATAAAAGCAAAGATATCGATTTTTCCGGATTCGTCGATCCCCGGAAAGATCTGATTGTCTTTCTGGAATTGGCCCGGGAATTCGGTTTCAAAATTATTCTGCGTCCGGGCCCCCGAATTGCCAGCCAATGGCCTCATGGCGGGCTGCCGGAATTTCTTTTCAGCGATCTGAAAATTTTCGCCCGCGATGCCCGCGGCCAGGAAATTAAACTCGATAACGATGCCGGTGTCGACGGCGGTTATCTTCCCAGCTATCTGCATTCCCATTATTTGCATTACCTCCGCACTTATTTTAAGGCCTTCGTTGAAACGACCAAAAATTACATACATCCCCGCGGTCCCATATTCATGGTGGAACTTGATTTCGAAACTTCGTTCGGCCGAAAACTCCATCCCGGATCCGCCGATTACAATCCGGATGTATTGAATAAGTATTACCCCGGCTTTCTCGCCTCGCGGTACGAAGATATCAAGAAACTCAACCGTCAGTACCGCGAGAATAACAAAGATTTCGAATCGGTGGAACCTCCGCGCAATTTCGGCGAACTGGATGTAAAAGACCTCCCGAAAGTTTTCGACTGGTTTAAATTCCGGGAATTCATTCTCGACGCTTACCTGGCCAATCTCGAAGATATTTTCAAATCATACACTGTCGAGCCTTTGTTTTTCCGGTCTCTTTATTTCGATTCCGGGGATTTTCTTCCGGCCTTTAAATTGAAATCTTCCGACGGTGAATCCATGGTCGGCACGAACGTCTTCCCCGAAGGTACTTATTTCGATCTCTGCCAGAAAGGACGCTATCTTAAAGGGGAGTACGATTTCGCCTGGGCATCGTCGTTCATCTCGGGATTTTCCGCGACCGCCGAGGATATAAAGCTGAAGGGAAAGAAATATCCCGACGGATTAAGGCGTTTTTACCTGGTAGCCGGTCTGGCCAACGGTTTCAAAGGTTACAATCACTACATGTTTGTCGACCGCGACCATTGGGGCGGAGCTCCTTTGGCCAACGACGGTACGATAACTCCGGGGTACGAAGTCATCAGGCGTTTCAACGGAGCGATCCTCGACATGAAACTGAATCAGCTCGAAAACACCAGTAAAATTTGTATTATCGGCAATCGGCAGTATCAGTGGATTCGTTTTCTTAAAGACTGCAAGCAATTCGAATATATGGGTCAGCTTCTGACCGATACTGCCGGAGGCTTCTGCCGCGACCTCAAGCGCCTGAAACTGGAATACGATATTCGCGAAACCCTCGATCCGGACAAACTGAAAAAATACAGCCTGGTCTTTATACCGTCCGCCGAATTTATGCCGGAGGCGATGCAGGAGGGTATTGTCGAACTCCTCAAGAAAGGCATCAATGTCATCCTCTGCGGATTGCTTCCCCGTTTCGACGAAAATTTCCACGATTGTCAGGTCTTGAGCAAATTTCTCCGGATAAAAACCACCCTGGGGATAGGTATCGATTTCATCAAGCACAAGATGAACGGCGGCGGCGGGCAATTCACGGCCGGGTTATACGGGCATATCCTCACGACCGATGCCAAGGTAAAGAAGCTGGCGGCAGTCAAGAAGAAAACGGTCGGCGTGGCTTCTTCCAAATACAAAGGGACGTTGTACCTCTTTTCGTTCGAAATCGGGTCCAGTGGAGATCACAACAAGATGACCTTCCTCGAATCGCTTCTGGCCGAGAATAATCTCATTCCTTACATGCATTGCTCCGATCCCTCGCTCGATATGGCCGTGCATACTTTGGATAAAAAGGCGATTCTTTTCCTGGTCGCGCCCCCGCCGGGCGAACTTCCGTCGATCGCGGATACTTCGGAACGCGAAGTCATCGTGCGAATCGACCTGCGCCGTGCCGGGGTATCGTCGGCACGCCTTAAAATTACCGATCTGCTGGCAGGCGAGGAAGCGAAACCGCTTAAGGTTACTTCGGAGAACCTCCGCAGGGGTATTCCGATGCGGATTAATTATCCCGACGGGCGGATGTTCCTCCTGGAAAAGCAATAGTCCCTCCGTTACCGTTCACTTGTTAATCCTGGGAGGCTGTATGTTCTCGCGGCTGCGTTTATTTATACTGTTTTTCGTCATCATATCACTATTGTCGTGCAATGCTGTCCACGTTGAAAAGCTGTACTCCAGCGGAACGGTGGTCAGTTCGTCCGCCATCGCCTCGAATGTCGGACTGGATATATTAAAGCGAGGCGGTAATGCTGTCGATGCCGCCGTGGCCACCGCTTTTGCCCTGGCCGTGACCCATCCTTCGGCCGGGAATATCGGCGGCGGAGGATTCGCGCTGTACTTTCGAGATAATCAAAATGAAATAAAATCGCTCGATTTCCGCGAAACCGCCCCTTCCGGCGCTACCCGGGATATGTTCCTCGATGCCGACGGCGAGATCATCGAAAACGCCTCGCTGATCGGAGCAAAAGCTGCCGGCGTTCCCGGAACCGTGGCCGGCCTCTTCGAATTGTGGCGGAAATACGGGACCAGGGACTGGAGTGAACTGCTGACCCCGGCCGTGATGCTGGCCGACACCGGCTTCATTGTCGATAATTCCCTTGCCGCGAAATTTGCCGAGCATGCACAGGACTTCATCCTGTTCGAAGAGACCGCCGAAATCTTCGCACCCGGAGGACAGGTCCCCGCCGCGGGAACCCGGCTGATACAAGCAAATCTTGCTGCGACACTTAATTTAATCGCACTGGATACCACCGACGGTTTCTACAAAGGCAGGATTTCCGATCTGATTGTGGCCTCGATGCAAAAACATGGCGGCCTGATAACGCATGATGATCTAGCGGGATATGCTCCGGTCTGGCGCGACCCCATTCATTTCCGCTTCGACTCTCTCGATATTTTCTCGATGCCGCCCCCTTCTTCCGGCGGAGTTATCATCGGTATGATCCTGGGACTTCTGGAGCCTTACGAATTTTCGACCTATACCTCGAAATCTCCGGAACTGATTCACCTTTTTGCCGAAGCCTGCCGCCTGGCCTATGTCGAACGGGCCGAACATCTCGGAGATCCCGCTTTCGTCGATAATCCCATTCATCAGATGCTCGATCCCGACTTCCTGGCGGCGCGAAGGAAGCTCATCGATCCCGATAATTGCGGAATTTCTTCAGGTTTGGGGTCCGGCATTGCTGAAATGACCGGTAAAGGAGAATCGACTACTCATTTCTGCGTCGCCGACAGTAACGGGGATATCGTAAGCATTACCTATACCCTCAATACTTCGTTCGGTTCGAAACTGGTAGTTGACGGCGCCGGATTTTTACTTAATAATGAAATGGATGACTTCTCCGCCAAGCCGGGAATTCCCAACGTGTACGGTCTGGTCGGCAACGAGGCCAATGCCATCGCGCCGGGAAAGAGAATGCTCTCTTCGATGTCTCCGACCATCGTCCTTAAAAACGGCCGTCCCTGCCTGGCGCTGGGGTCACCCGGAGGCTCCAAAATTATCACTGCCGTGGCCCAGGCGATCATGAACTTCAGCCGTTTCGATTTACGCCCGGAAGAACTCGTACAGCATCCCCGGTACCACCATCAGTGGCTCCCGGATGCTCTGTACCTGGAAAAAGGGAAATTCGATATCAATATCGTTCAGGACCTAATTTCACGAGGACACAACGTGAAAGAGATCGATCCTTTCTGTGAACTGGAATTGATTTATTTCAATGATGCCGGTCAGATGTGCGGAGCTGCCGATCCCCGCGGGGGCGGCAAAGCCGTCGGTTACTGAGCCGGTGGACCGGCGGTGGCACTTCTCAGCCTGGAACGCATCGAAATTATGGCCTGGACTATGGCGCCGGCGCCGAGAACGAATGCTCCGATATATATTATCATTCCGAAATAGGGTATCCGGAAAAGAATGGTCAGGATTATCAGGCCGATTAGAAACTGCAGAATAATTCCCGGTTTGCTCTCCTTCGAAATCAAATTTAAAACCCAATTCCCCAGCGGTATGGCCGCATAGATTTTGCCGATATAAAATAATACCATACCTATCATAATCATGATCAGAGAAAGCGGAATCCCTATAATCAATACCATCGAAACCAGCGCCCCGCCGGAAAGTATGATAAAGGTTAAGAATCCCACCGCCAGGGTGTACCAGAAATTCTTTTGTACCTGCAGCGAGGCCTCGCGGGCGTGATCTTTACAAAGGAGGATTATAAGAAGTCCGGTCACGAAACTCATAACCAGCAAAGCGATCTTGAATCCGGCGTTGAAAATACCGATCGTCTTGCTCGCTTCCTCCATCGGCTCGGTATCTTTCTTATCCCAGGTTGTCTCCCCCTCGATAACCACGCCGTCCTCGATTACCGCCTTTTCCCTGGATTTATATATCAGATTTCCCTTAATCACCGCCGGGTCGACAATCAACAGCCGTTTGGTATCCACTTCGACATCGCCGTAAATCGTCCCGGCGATTTTGACTTCATCTCCCGATGCTGTGAATTTCCCCCTGGCCGTACCGTCGAAGGTAATCCTTTCGGCGTAGATGTCAATATCTCTGGAGATTACTGCCTTGTTTCCAAACCTCAGCCAACTTCCGAGGCCGACAACGTTGCCTTCAATGGGAGCGTTTACCCGCGCCGTGAATGCGAATATCCGAACCGTCCCGGCCACCCGCCCGGTTAAATCGAGGTCATATGCAAAAATATTGGCGCCGCCGCCGATTTCACCGCTGGAGATTATATCATAGCAAAACGCGGACAGATCCCCTTCCACGTCTCCGCGGACATCGGAGCTGTTGCCGAAAAGATATAGATCGTCGCGGACGATTTCATCGCTGTCAACGATAATATCATCCTTGGCCCGAAAATCCGAACCGAGGAGAATCCTGGGAATTCCCAGTAAAATCAAAAGCGTTATCAGGGTAACCGGACGCATTGTATGTACTTTTGACGTGCCCATAGTAGTCTCCTGACCCCAATGGATTTACGTATTCTGTGCCGGTCGGGTTGCCGGATTTCGATAATCAATTCCGTTGCAAACGAGCTATGTTATTTATATTATGTGATATATAAAGATTTATGGCAAGATAAATAAGATGAATATTCTTGCTCCCTTTTTACTGGCCGTTATCTGCTTTTCCCTCGGGTACCGTTTCTACGCCCGCTACATTTCCCGCCAAATCGGCGAAACTCCGGATCGCCCCACTCCCGCTGTCGAGAGAAACGACGGCCGCGATTTCGTCCCAACCCGTCTGCCGGTTCTCTTCGCTCATCACTATGCCACTATCGCCGGAGCCGGACCGATTATCGGCCCGACCTTGGGAATAATCTACGGCGTCGGACCGGCCTGGTTGTGGATCGTTATCGGAGGAGTTTTTTTCGGAGCGGTGCATGATTATACTTCGCTCTTCGCCTCTATTCGTGAAAAAGGGATGTCGATCGCCGAAATAGCTCGGAAAGCTCTCGGTAATACCGGCTTCTTTCTCTTTATTTCATTTACTTGTATAATGCTGCTTCTGGTGACTTCCGCTTTTCTTTCACTGACTGCAATTTCATTGACTTCACTCTGGCCCATAGATAAGCTCGGTCTGGAACACGGCCAGACCCTCTTGCGGACTGTGACCGTCGATGGCACCGAAATGGGAGTTATCGGAGGCATCGCCTCGACTTCCGTGATAGTGATAACTCTGACTGCACCGCTGCTGGGCTTTTTAATATTCAAAAAGGAACTCCGCACAACGCTGTCGTTCCTGTTGGCAATTGCGGTATGCGTCATTTCGATAATTGCAGGTTTTGAAATCCCTGTCGGACTATCCGGGCTTACCTGGATGATAATTTTATCGATTTATGTCTGGATCGCTTCGGGACTTCCGGTGTGGTTTATCCTGCAGCCGCGCGATTTTATCAATGTCCAGATCATGTACATCGGTCTGGCCGCGATTATTGCCGGAGTTGTGGTGTTTGGGTTTTCGGGCGGGGCTATCGATCATCCCACCTGGAACCTGACAGTCGGACAGGCTAAAATGGGTCCGATGTGGCCGATTCTGTTTATCACTATCGCCTGCGGAGCGATTTCGGGATTCCACAGCCTCGTTTCCGGCGGAACCTCTTCCAAGCAGCTGGCCAAAGAGCAGCAGGCCAAAACCGTGGGTTACGGCGCGATGATTCTGGAATCGCTGCTGGCTGTTTTGGTGGTCCTGGCCATGTCTTCGGCCCTGAAATATACCGACTATATGGCTGTCGCCTGGCCCGACACCGGGGAGGGAAACCCCGTCTTGGCATTTGCCCTTTCGATCGGGCATCTGATGAACGGATCGTTCGGGATTCCCTCCGCCTACGGAGCTATTATCGGGATTCTGATGGTCGAGGGCTTCGTTATAACCACTCTCGATTCGGCAGTCAGGCTCAATCGGTATGTTTTCGAAGAGCTCTGGTCGATATCGTTCAAGAGCGTCCCGGCCATTTTCAAGAAATACTGGTTCAATTCGGGACTATCGGTGGTTCTTATGTTCGTTTTGGCCGTTTCTAACGGTTATAAACTAATCTGGCCGGTATTCGGAGCCAGCAATCAGCTTCTCGCGGCCCTGACCCTTATCGCCGTGACCGCCTGGCTGAATTTGGCCGGACGAAAGAGCTGGTTTACCCTGATTCCGGCAGCAATTATGGTTGTCACGACCGCCGCCTCACTGGTTTATTATCTTTTCGCACAATACATTCCAAGCGGAAACGTCCTTCTTTCAATTACCGCGAGCATTTTGTTGATTCTTTCGGGAGGAGTTGTCTGGCAGACATGTCGCAAATCGGCCTTTCTTTCGCAACGTTCAAAAACCTCCACGGCATCCTCATAATCTCTTAGACCGCAATAAATAAAGCCCCTTTTCTGCCGATAACCAATAAGGAGCGGTATACCTGGTTATGGGCACAAAATGAAGGTTTTCCAGGACAAGGGCAAGACTATCCTGCCCCGAGTCGATTCTATTTTAGTTCTATCCAGACTCCTGGTCGCCGGGGGGGTTCTATCGGTATTCTATTTACAGAACCTCACAGCGGAAGTCAGGTTTCTGATTGGCGCCTTCACCGCCATCTATCTCATCCTGATGGCGACATTCGGATTATTGGTCAAAAGAGGAAAATACGATCTCAAATGGGCCTACCTGGCAATCATTGTTTTTGAAGTTATCTTTTTACCGTTCCTGATTTACTATACCGAGGGCAAATTGCCCGCGTACTTCCTGTTCTACTATTTGACCGTAACTTTTGCCGCCTATATGCTGACCTTTCCGGTCACCCTGATAATTCTTTTATCCATCACGGCCAGTTATATCGGAGTCCTTCATCTCTGCGATGCCCTTATAGCCGATAAAATTATGGGCGTCGCTCTGCAAATAGGTTTCATGTGGATTCTCTCACTGACGATCACCTATGTCGGCGACTTCATCCGCCACTCCGAACGCCGCCTGCTTAACCTGTTCAATACTCTCAACCAGCGAACCGCCGAATTGGAAAAATCCCAGGCTCATCTCGAAATGACCTACGAAAACACCCGCGTTCTGGCCGGAATTCTCGATATTGATGGTGTTATTCAAGAGGTGACACGTATCATGGGGGAAGTAATGGCCTATTCCGCCAGCGGATTACTGCTGGTTGGTCCGGGAAAAACCTTAATCTACCGAGGAAGAAACATCGGCGGTCAAGCCAATTTTCATTTGAAGGCGGCTGATTATGAAACCAATGGCCTGCTTTACCGTATCGTTAGCCAATCCGAAGTGGTTTCCTTGAAAGATATTTCGGGGCGCGACGACTACCAGCCGCTCAGGAGCAGTACCCTCTCGGTGCTGCTGGTCCCGATGGAAGCGCATGGCAAAATTATCGGCGTCCTGGCTGCGGAATCGTCGCAGGTTGGAGCGTTCGGCGAAAGAGAGGAACGAATGCTTCAAGTAGTGGCGCGAGCGGCCGCTATGGCGCTTGAAAACGCCATGCTGCACAAGAAGATGGAAGATCTGACCATCACCGACGAATTGACCGGAATCTACAATTACCGCTACTTTGCCATGAAACTCAAGGAAGAGCAGCGCCGAGCCGTTCGCTATGACTTGCCTCTCTCCCTGATCATGATCGATATCGACTGGTTTAAAAAATTTAACGATACTTACGGCCACGAAGTCGGTAATTTAGTCCTGAAAGGGATAACCACGGTAGTTAAACGGTGCATACGGGATGTCGATATTTTCTGCCGCTACGGAGGTGAGGAATTCGTTATTATATTGCCGCAGACTCCTCAGGTGGAAGTAACCCAGATTGGAGAGAGAATCCGCCAGCAAATCGAGTTATCCACCTTCGGCGGAAGCGACGGCATTCCCGAATTGCATGTGACCGTATCGGTCGGGATTACCTCGTTCCCCGAAAACGGCAAATCGGAAGATGAAATTCTATCGACTGCGGATATTGCCCTGTACCGTGCCAAGGGATCGGGCAAAAATGTGGTGTGTGTGATATAGTATGATAACCAAAATCGGACAACTCTTCATAACCGGCTATAAGGGAGACGAACCCTCACAGGAATTCCTCGATTTCTACCAGGAGGAAAATATCGGAGGGGTTGTTCTCTTTGAAGAAAACTGTACTCCGCACAGTGCCGCCGAAAAAGCAATCCGGCTCCTCTATGGCATTTCCCAAAAAGCCCCCTTCATAGCCGTTGATCAGGAGGGAGGACGGGTTTGCCGCTTCAGGGGAGCCCCTGTCGAATACGCCGCCGCTTCGGAATACGGCAAAAACAACGACCTGGCTTTGTTCGAAGAACAATTTGCCCGGGCGGCATACTATTTGGTCTCGCTCGGGGTAAATGTCCTGCTCGGCCCGGTGGCCGATCTCGATCTGAATCACGATAACAAAGTGCTTAAGGGAAGAACCTTCGGCAAAAGCCCGGCGCAGGTCAGCCGCTTTATCGAATCGGCCGTGAAAATTATCCGCAAGACCGGTATGCTCTCCTGTCTAAAACATTTCCCCGGACTCGGAGCCGCCCATTTCGATCCCCACGAAAAGCTATCCGAAGCCTCTTACGATTATCAAACCTTCATTAACCGCGAAGGTATCGCGTTCAAGGCCGGGATCGATACCGGAGCCGATATGGTTATGACCACCCATCTGCTGCTCCCCAATATCGATAAGGTCCCGGCCACCCAATCCGAAGTGGTCGTGCGTCAAATCCTGCGCGGAAAACTCGGTTTCGACGGCATCGTTATCACCGATGACCTCCTCATGGGCGGAGCCGGTAATCCCGATAATATCGGCGAAACCGCCCTGGCCGCCATTAATGCCGGACACGATATCCTCCTGATCGGGCAGGACTGGAAAGCCTGCCGCAAGGCCGTCCATTACCTGCGGAAAGCGCTGGAATCGGGGCAGCTCGAAGAAGAAAAAATAAAGAGATCACTGGGAAGAATTTCCGGGATAAAATCAATTATTGCCATGCCGGTATTTTGAGCCTTATAATAACCTCATGTTTACCCGGCTTTCAAGGAAGAAAGAACTGGTCATACTGGGATTGAATTCCGGGACCTCCGCCGACGGCCTCGATCTCGCAGCCGTGAAGCTGATCTTCAATGCGAAGAAGTTCGCGATTAAATTCCTCGCCGGTAAAACCGTGTCCTACCCACCGGCCCTGCATGACCGGCTCAATCGTATTATCATAAACGATATTTCCTCCATGGACGATTTGATTGCCATCGACCGTTCCCTCGGAGATTTCTACGGCCTGCAGGCCGCTCGTTTTGTGCGAAGCCTGAAGAAAAAGCATATTCGTATCGATGCTATCGCTTCGCACGGCCAGACTGTCCGCCACCTCCCCGGAAAAGTTATCCTGAATGGAAAAAAAGAAAGCGGAACCACTCAATTGGGACATCCCGAAACGATTTCCGCCAGAACCGGCCTCCCGGTCGTTGCCGATTTTCGGCAGGGAGATATCGCCGCAGGCGGAGAAGGCGCTCCGATCACCACCAAAGCGATGTGGGGCCTGTTCCATTCCCCCAAAGAACCACGCCTCCTGGTAAATATCGGCGGTATCGCCAATTATTTCCTCTTTCCGAAAGGAAAGGAAGCCGACAAAACCCTCGCCGCCGATAGCGGCCCCGGCAATTCTCTGCTCGACATCATCGTGGCGCGGTACTTCAACAAGAAATTCGATAACGAAGGCAAAATCGCCGCAAAAGGTATTATATCCAAACGCTTACTTACTTTATTGACCGCCGATAAATTCATTCAGAAAAAGTACGGCCCTTCCACCGGACGAGAACGGTTCGGGTCACGTTTTGCTGAGAAAATTGTCGAATACTCTTTAAAACTTGGCCTGAATAAGTATGATATTCTCGCCACCACCGCCGAACTGACCGCCGCGGCCATCGCGGGGACCATCGGCAAGTTTCCCAAAAAATACGACATAAAAAAGATTTATCTTTTCGGCGGCGGAGCCAAAAACAAGTACCTCGTGAAACGCCTCGAAGCCAACATCCCCGGCGCAAAATTTCTGAACGCCGGGAAACTGGGGTATGATCCCGATCTCCTCGAAGCCGCCTGCTACGCCGTGATGGGAGCCTGGTGCCTCCGCGGAGAAACCGGAACCCTGAAACATATCACCGGCGCCAAGCATGATGCCATCGCCGGAAAAATCATCCAACCCGCAAGCCAATAAAACCATGTACATTAAAATAGCATCGCTCCGAATATTCAGTCCCATATCTGCACTAATCATTCTATTTGGGACTCTCGGCCTCATCTCAGGATGCGGCGTCGAACCGACTGTCCGGGAAGGCTCCGAGGGAGCTTATGTCCGCCTGCCCTACGTCAAGGTCCTGCTCGATGATACCAAATCCGATATCATAGTCGACGGTGAAGGGACTTTCGCCGTGGAATGTACCGCTCAGGGTGAAAACAAAGTTTACCGGACATCGAGCAATATCAAAATCGCCAACCAGTACGGCCTGCTGTATTTCTGGTTGAATGGGGCCAAAGTCCCCGACAGCTTCACCGAAATCATCGTCATCCCCGACCGCAACAAGGGATACCTGAAATATGAAGGGCACCCGTACCGGGGATTGTTACAGATTACCCCCAAAGGGGGGAACCTCCGGGTCATCAACAATATCCACGTCGACGATTACCTTAAAGGAGTGGTCCCGACCGAAATCGGAGGGGTCGGCGAGGATGCTTTCGAAGCCATCAAGGCCCAGGCCGTCGCCGCCCGGACCTACGCCCTGGCCCATATCGGACAATACCCCAACGAAATGTACGATCTCAAGGCCGATGTTTCCGACCAGGTTTATAATGGGATCGAAGTCGAGCGGAAACTGGTTTCCAAAGCGATCGATGCCACCCGCGGCTATGTCCTCATGTACCGCGACAAAATGATCAATGCCTATTACCATTCGACCTGCGGCGGTTTAACCGATGAAATCGGCGAGGTCTGGGAAAAGGCCGATATGCCATATTTGAAATCGGTCTTCGACGAGCAGTACTGCACCTGGTCGAAATATTTCCAATGGGAAGAATCATACACCGCCGACCAGCTGAAGACGCGTATAGAACAATACTTGTCGTCCGAGCGGGGGAGGCAGGTCGATATCGGCGATATCACCGATGCCGTCATCATGCAGCGGACCGCCGGCGGGAGAATCGCCGACCTGGTCGTCAAAACCACCAAGGGAGATTACCACTTCGGAAAAGACAAAATCCGCTGGGTGTTCCGGAGGTCCACCAACCCCAATCTGATTCTGCAATCGGCGCGGTTCAATGTCGTGGTCAGCAAAAACCCCGACGGCAAAGTCCGGACCGCCAATATTGTCGGCGGAGGGTACGGCCACGGGGTCGGTATGTGCCAGTGCGGAGCGATAGGACGGGCCCGCGCCGGACAGGAATTCGATGCCATTTTAAAAATATATTATACCGGAGTGAATTTAACCAAACTGTACTAATGGGAGATATGTCGGGGTCGCCATGGGAAGGGCCGTCATCCTCAATTCACGACAAAGCTTAAGACCGCACGGGGGTGAGGAATGGATTCGCCGCACCGTCGAAGCCGTCGCTTTGGTCAAACAGCAGGGTAACTCGCTTTCGGTTTCGGAAGGAACCAAGCCCTGGGAAATAGTCCTGACCCTGGCAAGCGATTCAAATATTCCAATTAATCTGTACTGTCATGAATCTGATAAGTCGCTTTCATCGGATAAAATAATCGTCCAATTCGGTATAGACAACGAAAACCTCTCGCTTCATCCCGTTAAATCGGACTATAAATCCTTTCCCAACAACCGTGACCGAGCCATTGTAAACGATGCCGGTATCATCATCCCGGTCTCGATCCGCCCCGGCGGAAATCTCGAAGAACTAATAGATAACGCCCGTGAATCAGGGAAAAACGTCATTGAAGACTTCCGCGTTACATATAAAATCCCGAAGAGCAACGCCAAAACCAAAATCGACAAAAGCCGCATAAATCCCGAAATTGATACGTTACTGAAAGATCACATCATCCACTGGACCAAAACCCCCAATGGTCCCTGGCCCGATGAAACGCTGTACGACTATTATCATGCCATTCTGAAATCGCAACAGCAGTATCCCCGCACCGCTTTCGAAACGCTGAAAAATATCCTGCGCAATAAAATCATATTCACGTCAGTGAAACACTATCGCGCAGCCTATCCGGCGGTGGCCTTCAGCGAAACTTCGCCGTCAGAAGCCGCCGACCTGATGAAATGGCGCGCCCGGTTCCGCGAAATGACTTTCGAACCGTACGGCATCGCAATTCCGATCGATGTCGCCGAAAATTTGAAAATCAGCCGGGCCATTTACGGTGAACCGGAAGTGTACGAACTATTGTCGCCCGAAAACCGCCCCTTTTTTCAACCGGTCAGCGCCAAAAGCTGGTGGCTTCCTGAAAAAGAATGGCGGCATATCGGGAATTTCAATCTCGATGAAGTCGATAATGACCGCATAGTCGCCATTGCCATGACCCCGGAAGAATCGACGAAACTGGCCTCGGAAGTCGGGATTAGGGTCGTAAGTTACTATGAATAAAGAATATAACCGCGAAACAAGACATTGCCGCCGAACAGTAGTTGACTTTTGGAAGGAATTCTATATCTTGGTGCTTGTGAAATAATTAACTAATCGCGGGGTTCTGACGTGGATCAACTGATTTATCTCGATAACGCGGCCACCTCCTGGCCCAAGCCGGATAATGTCTACAAATTCATGGTCGATTTTTATCGCGCTACCGGAGTCAACCCCGGCCGAAGCGGTTTTGACCGTGCCATCGAAGCCGGCAACCTGCTCGAAGAACTCCGCGCCCGCATGACCCGCTTTTTCGGCGGCGATGTCGTTTTTCCCGAACGACTCTGCTTTTCATACAACGCCACCGACGCCCTTAATCTCATCATACAGGGAGCGTTGGAACCGGGGGACCACGTCATCACCACCAACCTCGAACATAATTCCGTCATCAGGCCGATCAATCATATGGTGCGCGATAAAGACGTAAAAGCCGATTTCATACCGTTCGATCAAGACGGTTTCGTCGATCCCGAAAATATCGAAAAAGCCATCCGCCCCAATACCAGACTGGTTATAGTCAATCACGGTTCCAATGTCATCGGTACCGTGCAGCCGGTTTCGGAAATCGGGAAAATCTGCAAAGAGCATAACATCCTGTTCGCAATCGATGCCTCGCAGACCGCCGGGATGGTTCCGATCGACATGACCGCTATGAATATCGATGTCGTCGCATACACCGGACATAAATCGCTGATGGGATCGACCGGTATCGGAGGACTCTGCATCCGCAAGGATGTAGAACTGAACATCACCCGTGCCGGAGGGACCGGAGTCCGTTCCGCTTATCCATACCATCTCGAGGATTATCCCTTCCGCATGGAATTCGGTACTCCCAACATGGTCGGTATTGCCGCGCTGTATGCCGGGCAGGACTGGATTCGCGAACAGGGAGGAGTCGATGCGATCCACAATAAGGAGATGGCGCTGGCCCGCAAACTGGTCGAGGGCTTCCACCAGGTGGATGGCGTCACGGTGCATTGCTGCGATGACGAACGCTTGAAAAACCACCTGGCCACTATTACGATTACCATCGAAGGGATGGATCCCGGCGACGTCGGCATTATGCTCGATGTCGATTTTAATATCGCGGTTCGCACCGGACTGCACTGCGCTCCGCTGGTGCATAAACAGCTCGGGATTGTGGAAAGTCACGGCGGAGTCCGCTTCTCGATCGGCCCGTTCAATACCGAAGAACACATCGACCGGGCAATCAATGCCGTGGCGGAAATCGCCCACCACGCCAAACTCCACCCGACGGTAAGATCGTAGAATTAATTTTTTTCGTAATTTATTATGGATATTTCGGGCCGTTGAGTTATTTTGGCTCGTTATATTCTTATTGGTTCGTCTAAATCATAACCTGTAAGCGGTTCTCGAAAATGGAAAAGCGCTTCAAGATTATATCGTTCGCGTACCTGTTATTCCTGATGGCATTGAAATTCGCTGTCTATTTGTTCCCCGAATTCAGGGCCTGGGGTATTAATCATTTCCTTTTTCTTCCGGATAGTCAAATTTACCTATTTGCCGGGATCTCCGTTCTGTTCTTGGCCGTGGGCTTTTCAAGGAAAATGACAGAAATCGTTGATTCCCTGTTAAGAAATATATCTAATCTGATTTTCGAATCGCAATACCGGGTTCCCGTCAAAATCTTGATCGCGGCCGTGTTCGGGGCTTTATTCGCAATCTTTTCCGGCACGACGCACTTCCTCGGTGACGGTTACGGATATCTGAATATCTTCGGCAAAGAAGGCAGTATCGTATTCAGGGGTAACGAATACGGAGCTGCCTTACTGGCTGGTACCGTGTCTCATTTCCTGAGCGGCTTTTCGCATGAACCGTCGCTCCTGGCATTCCGGATTTTCTCGATAGCTTCGGGTATTATATCTGTCTGGTTCATATTCAATATTTCCAAACTCATCTCCTCCGAACCGCTGAACAGGATATTGCTGTTCCTGAGTCTGTTATTTTCCGGGCAGCTCCTGATGTTTTTCGGTTACGTGGAATTCTATCCGCTTCTCTGGATGCTAATGTTGATATACTTCTATTTCAGTATTAAATCCGGAATGTCCGATAAATTGCCTCTTTGGCCATTGGCGCTTTTTCTGATAGGTACCGCCTATCATGTTCTTTTTGTGATTTTCGTACCCGGTTTGATTTATTTGTTATTGGCCTCAGGATCAGGAAAGAAACTGTACCATCGCCTGAAAAAGCCGTTCTGGGTAACCTGTATTATTATTCTAATCGTCGCCATAATACTATTTTTCAATAAATATACGGAAAGCGTCAGCTTCAGAAACCAATTCCTTCCGCTATTCCACGGAAAACCAATTGATCTGAACTATTTCGTCTTTAGTTATAAACACCTGCTCGATATGGTGAACGAGCTTCTGCTGATAGCTCCTTTAGTTCCGTTGCTGTTAATACTGCTGGTGTCCCGAAGATACCTTCCCGTTAAATCGGTTGTCGTGAGGTTTTTCGCCCTGACCGCAATCGGAGGAGTGCTGTTCTTTTTGTTCGTCGACCCGCAACTCGGGATGGCGAGAGATTGGGACCTGTTTGCCTGCTGCCTCCTCCCCCTGGCCCTGACCGGTTATGTCGCATTTTACGGAAAGAACGACAATCCCATTAAAGCTCCCGCTCCTGCCTTAATCCTCATTCTTCTGCTTACCTCGCTCCCTTACGTTATGGTGAATGTCAACTGTCAGCCTTCTATAGAATACACCGAATATTTGATTGGATTGGATACCCGCAAGACGTACGGCGCATATTCGGTTATCATGAATCAATACTATAATAGTGACAATTGGCAACGGGCAAGTCAGTTGTATGAAAAATACGGCGATCTATACTTGGGGGAAAAGTACGGTTTGATCCTAAAGACCATTGAAAAGGGCCAATTACGGCAAGCGATGCGGTTGATTCGACAGATTCGGCCCGATGAGTACAATGCCGACTACCAATACATGTTGGCCGAATATCATTACGTGGCAGAGGAATATGACTCATCGCTGTTTTATATCGACAAAGTAATCGATCTCCGTCCCTATCAGGATGGCGATTACTATTCGCTTCGTGGAGCCATTTATCTTGGGCAGGGCAAATATCGAAAATCGCTTGACGACGTTAGAATGGCTCTGCGTATTGACTCAAAAAGTCTAAAAGTACTGAGTGTTGCCATGCAGATAAATTCCGCCGTCGCCGAACTGGACTCTCTGGAATACTATGCGCGAAAAGCGCTGACGGTAGATTCGACATTTGCCTTGTCCTATTATTACCTGTCTCTTACTATATTGAAAAAGGGCCAGGGTGAATTGGCAAAAAAAACCGCAAGATTATTCCTTAGATATAGCGAAAATGACGATTCCTACGCTACCCGAAGAAAAGAAATTGAGGACATTTTTGGATTATAGCTTTTCGCGTTTTTGAATTGCGCGGGATTAGGCGAACGATAACAGCCGTCCGCTTCGGTTACTTATAAAATACCAATTCCACCCGGCGGTTTTGCTGGCGGCCGCCCTCGGTGTTGTTGCTCGCGACAAAATTAACTTCACCCCGCCCGACCGGCACCACCCGCTCGCGCGAAATTCCCCGCTCCACCAGGTAATCCCGAATCCGATTGGCCCGCCTCTGCGATATTGACTTGTTCTCTCCGAAAGTCCCGGTGTTATCGGTGTAGGCGTTGACTTCCACCGTGATATTGGGAGCCTTTTTGAGAATCATCACCAGCGAATCGAGTATCGGCCCGGTCTTGTAATCGAGCTCGAATGACCCCGGCCGGTAATTGATATTCAGCGTAATCTTGGTCTTCAAAGCCGCCACATCGATACAGCCGTACTTGTCCACCTGCATCCCCGGATCCGTTTCGGGACAATCGTCCAGTCCGTCTGGAACGCCGTCATGGTCGCTGTCATATGGACAGCCGCTCTGATCGACCACCGCACCGATTAAATTATCGGGACAGCGGTCGCGATAGTCGGGAACACCGTCGGCATCGGAATCGATGGGGCATCCTCGCACGTCGATTAACCCTGCCGCGCTGAGTGGCGTATCGGGACAGTCATCCTGAAGATCGGGAACCCCATCACGGTCGGAATCGACCGCACTGCTGCTTTCGACTATTGCGTACTCCCGAGGATAATCGGGCGGGACAAAAACCACGTCCGCCGGGCGGATCTGTTCCTGCCGTACTACCGACGGACGGCTGAACGAAACCGGTTCGAAACTGTACGTATCGTCATCCTTCCCGCCGAACAGCAGACTGAGCGAAATTCCCGCTTTAAGATTCCATCGTCCTAACGCATCGGAAACCGCTTCATCGAAAGCAAGTCCCACTCCGGTCAGGTAATTAACCTGGACATCGAATCCGACCCGCCAGAAACGGTGTATCTGCTTTTCGATCCCGAGTGCGCCGGATAAAAATAACTCCGTACCGTCGAACGACGTTACCCCGCCATGCGGCCCGGTCGTCTGAAGAACCGTATCGACCGCCGGGTCTGCCATCTCCCATACCGAAATTCCGCCCCCCAAACCGGCGGACAGGGAAAGACGATCCCCGAACGGATAAAATCTCCGCTTGGCCATCAGGCCGACATCGAAACCTTTCCAGGCGCGGGTCCGTTCGTTCTCTTCGGTAATCAGGCTGAATTCGGAATTATTGTCGATATCGTCGTACAGCTTGAATTTGGTGAACATCACCTCCGCCCGCCAGTTCCTCCACAGGTATGTGTCGGCCCGAAGCTGAAATTGCGGCCTGATTCCGAACCAGGGGGGAGCGCCGCCATTGAGCGTATTCAGTCCCACCCCGAGACTCAGTGAGAGCGGATAATCATCGGAGGCCGAAACTCCGGCCTCTCCGATTACCAGTATAATCAGAACCAGCGCTGTGCTGACCCGTAGACCCAAGAAATAATTCCTCCTATCATAATGATTTTCGGTCATTTCCGGCCCCGGTTTAGCCGCCTCCCCCATTCCCGCAATAGTATTTGACTTTTTGTTCAACTCCCTTTTATTTCCGATATCCAAGTCGTATTTGAGCTGTTGATTCCTGGGATATCATCGCCGTCGATAGACCTGTAATTTTCCCAAAATCAACCGGAGACGGGAAGGGTATTATGACTCATGGTTTGGAACTCCACCGCTGGCCGCATAACACCAATGAGGCCTTGCAGATACAGGAAGACCTCCGTGGCCGCGTAAAAATTTCGGAATCTAGACTTTCTCCCGTGAAAATCACCGCCGTCGATACCGCCCACGATGCGGTAAAGGACATTCTCTACGCCTCTGCCGTGACAGTTTCATTTCCGGACCTGAGAGTTATCGAACGAACCTGGGCATCCGAAAAGGCCGCTTTCGACTATATCCCGACCCTTCGAAGTTTCCGCGAAGGGCCGGTTATAATTAAGGCTCTCATGAGCTTAAAACAGGAACCGGACCTCCTCATTTTCCCCGGCCACGGGATCGCCCATCCCAAAAGATTCGGGCTGGCCTCACATCTGGGACTCTGGATCGATAAGCCTTCCATCGGCTGTGCTCGAAAATGGCTGGCCGGGCAGTTCGATCCCCCCGGCGACGAACGGGGAGATATTTCATATCTCTCCTTCGAAAATGAAAAGGCCGGAATTGTCATCCGCAGCCGTCGCGGAGTCAAACCGATTTTTGTTTCTCCCGGACATCTCTGCGGCATCGAAAACTCCCTTCACATCATCCGCGCCTGCCTTGGCGAATATCGTCTGCCGATTCCACTCCGCCTGGCTCATCTTCATGCCGCCAAAATGTGCCGGATCACATCCGGCATGGAAGGGGCAAAAAGCCTCTGAACTGTTGATAATCCCTGAAGGAAAGATTTTGGTGTTTGAAAAGTTTTATCGTATTTTTAGTAGGATTTGACTATGGCGTGGAATAAAACGGAATTACTCGCAAAGGCCAGGGAACTCCATTCACAACAGGTGAAATGGCGGCGGCATTTTCATCAGAACCCGGAACTTTCCGACCGGGAATTCAAGACCACCGAATTCATCAATAATATCCTTAAAAAAGAAAAGATTAAAACCATTCCGTTGAAGGGAATGGCCACCGGGACCGCGGCCTTAATCGAAGGCAAAAACCGCAATGGCAAAACCGCGGCCCTCCGGACCGATATCGATGCCCTCCCGATCGTCGAGCAGAACAAAATCCCGTTCAAGTCGAAAAACGAAGGGGTCATGCACGCCTGCGGCCACGACGTCCACATGTCGATCATGCTCGGTGCAACTCTTCTTCTAAATCAAATGCGGGATGACCTCGGCGGTACCATTAAAGTATTTTTCCAGCCCGCTGAAGAAATGCCTCCCGGCGGAGCCGACCAGATGATAAAAGCGGGAGTCCTTAAAAATCCCGATGTCGATATGATTTTCGGACTGCATGTCGATCCCACCCTGCCGGTGAAACAATTCTCTCTGCGTGACGGTCCCACTATGGCCTCGGTGACCGATTTCGATATCACCGTCAAGGGAGTGACCGGCCACGCCGCCGTGCCTCATCGTGCTGTCGATGCCATCGTGGCCGCCGCCGAGCTGATCGAATCGATTCAGAAAATCGCTTCGCGCGAAGTCAACCCCATGGAAAACGCCGTGATTACGTTCGGCACTATCTCCGGAGGAACCGCGCGCAATGTCATCGCCGATACCGTGTTCATGAAAGGGACCGCCCGAACGCTCTCGCCCGAAACGCTTAAAAAGTTGCCGAACCTGATTCGGCGGACCGCGGCCGGTATTGCAAAGGCCCGGGGAGCGAAGATAGATATCAATTTCGTGGCAAATTATCCGGTCCTGGTCAACCATGCCTCGGCAAACCGTATTCTCGGCGAAAGCATGAAAGAGCTTTTCGGAGGTGGGAGTATTAAAGATACCCCGACCACCATGGGGGGCGAAGATTTCGCCTATTTCCTGCAAAAGATCCCCGGAGCCATGTTCCGTCTCGGAGTGAAAAACAGCAAAATCGGAGCTGACAAATCGTGGCACAGCCCGCAATTTATGGTCGATGAAGATGCCATCTATTTCGGAACCGCAATTATGATAGATGCGGTAAAACGATTCCTGAACGGCAAAAAAACATGATAATAACCAGAATTATTCTGATGATTGCTCTCTCGGTGTTCTTCGTTGCTTCCGGAGCGACCGCCGATATCCTGGAAGACCTCGTCCTCAATTACAGCGATTTCAATAGCATTTCCTGCATCGCCGCAGGTTTTACCTATGTTTATTTCGGCACCACCAACGGCGTCACGAGATACAACATCACCGAGGGTTATTGGGAGGACCCGCTCAACGGCTATCCCGGTCTGAAAGGGGATCGCATCATACAACTGCAGGTCTCGCGAGACGATGAAAATATCTGGGTGCAAACCGAATTCGGAAAATTCGAATATATCAACACCTTCGAACGCTGGAACCCGGTCAGCGATTTCCCCATCGATATCAATCCCCCCGGAAGTCATCTCAGCCCCACTTTCGATTATTTCGCACCGCCCGGTTATGACTATCTTCAGGACGGTGTCCTCATCGACGAGGGCAACAATCGCTTTCCTCTGACCGATATTCTCGATGACGGCTGGGGGAATCTCTGGATCGGGACCGCCGGGCTGGGAGTCCTCTGGGCCAATCCCTCGGGCAGGAGAATGGAATTCCGCAAATTCGGGCTTTTGCAGCCCGATGTAACATCCATATTCTCGGACAATGGAACCTTCTGGATCGGAGGACTCGATATCGGTTACTACCGCAGCGGCCTGACCATTTTCGACTGGCGCAATAATAAATTCGATTATCTTGAAACCAGCAACCTGAACTATCCCATCTACGAAGATATCAACTGCATCTTCGGGAACAAAAATACCATCTTTTTCGGAACCGATTTCGGTTTGCTGATGGCTGACAAAAAAAGCCGGGAAATCGATCGTACTTACTATCAACAATCGGCTCTGCCGGGTTCGCAGGTCCGGGCCGTTTACAGCTGGGGAGATTCCGTCTTCATCGGAACCGATTTCGGCCTCGGCCTGGTCGATCTCTCGCCCGATAGTACCACCGAAGGAGTCGAAACCCTGCTTTCCCCGACCGCCATCAACGCCCTTCTCGTGATAAACGAATTTCTCTGGATCGGAACCAACAGCGGCACTTTCCGCCTTAATCTTCGTACCGGTGAATTGGGACGAATGGATATGTCGAATTACGCTGCTCGCGGAGAAGTCACCGATATCGAACGGGCGGGCGATTTAATCTGGCTCGCCACTACCGATGAACTGGTTTCGATTGATTCCCGCACCGCGAAAACGGAAGTCTATCCGGATTTGATCCGCTACGGAGGAGCGCGTGCCATTGCCGTCAATGATACCCTGGTCGCTGCTGCCACGCGCGAGGGCCTGGTCTTGATGTGGGCCGGTTCGAAACCGCGCGCGGTCTTGTATACCGCCAACGACGGTCTTCTCTCCAATGATGTCAGAGATGTCGTTATCGACGGAGAATATGTCTGGGTCGGAACTGCGCTCGGCCTGACCCGCTTCTGGCTAAACAGCCCGTCGGTCTATTAATACTGCAAAATACAATTTCCACTTGCCCTGATAGTTTTTATGTATTAATTAATTAAGAGTAAATGAATCAATTGGGGATTTCGGGCGTATATAAAATACCGGATGAAGGAATGAGAAAGGTAAATCCCCTCGGGATTATTAATTCAAATCAGTTATTGAGGTTACGATTTTGAAAAGAGGTAAGGTTTATTCCCATATCAGCTTCGCGATGGGATTATCGATTTTATTAATCGCGGCGGCCGCCTTTGCCGCAGACCAGGATTTATTCGATGTCTACAGCCTCGAAGTCGAAGGGAATATCTATGATTTTGTCAGCGGGAATTTCGACGATGACGGCTTGACCGATCTCGCCATAATTTATTCTCCCCTGGAAAACCCTTCCGGACGCTATGTCGGTCTGTATCTCCAGAAAGGAACCGATGGTTTCCGCCCCCGAGCCGATTATCTCGAACCGCTTCCTCCATCGGCGGTCCAAATAGATATCGGCGACATCGACGGCGACCAGATGGATGAAATCGTCATAATTGATGCCGAGGGGGTTAGCTATATCGATTATGGCGCCGGAACCGGACTGAGCCGTCCGATACGCCTGATTAATCAAAATACCGTTTTCGCCATGCCCGCCTTTTTCGGGATCGTGGCCGAACCGTTCGTTTCGGATATTGTCGCGAATAATACCGGACCGGAAATCATTGTCCCGGTATCGGATGGTTTCGTTCTTTATGGACAGAACGATAATACCGGATATAAAGAACTGGCCCGTCTCGACGCCGGAGTCTATTGCCGTAACGACCGCCTGGGGATCCGGAATTTCTCCGGAAAGCGGAACACCTCCGTTACCATGGAACTCCCCCGCCTGAATGTCCTCGACGGCAACGGCGATAATCGCCGCGATATTTACCTGCTCTGGCACCAGAAAGTGTGTGTCTTTTTCCAGAATGAGGCCGGCGGATTTTCAAAAAGTCCCGATGCCGCCGTCTCCTTTTTTGCCGACAAGCCGGGGGGATTTCTGCAAAGCCGGCTGGTGGACTGCAATGGCGACAAGCGCCCCGATATCGCGGTTTCTCTCACCGCCGGAGGTATCACCAATACCGAAACGACCCTGAGATACTACCTGGCCGATAATAGCGGCATTATCCGGAATACCCAGAGCCGGGAAGTGAATTTGTCCGATTCCCATTGCAATCTCATGATTACCGATTTTAATGGGGATAATATCCCCGAAGTGGTCGTGCCGGCCATTGAAATGGGGGCGATTGCAGCCTCGAAAATGTTCCTGTTGAAAAAAACCGATTTGCATCTGCTGATTTATCCCATGTTGAACGGGCTTCCGGCGGCGGAGCCGGATAAACGAATTGAATTTGAATTCCGGTTCGATTTCGAACACCCCAATCCCACCGGTGAAATCTCCATCAACTGGGAGGCCGATTACAACCATGATGTCTTTCGAGATGCTGTCTTTTCCGACGGCAATGGACGGCTTTTGTTTTTCTGGGGAAATACCAAGGATTATCTTTCACGCCGTCCCGACCTCGAAATCCCCCTCGACCACCCTGCCACGGTATATCCTCTCCACCTCAACCACGGGACTTTGTCCGATCTGGTGGTGGAACATAACCTGACCGGGCGATTCGATCGGCTGACTATCCTTAAAAATCGGAATAATAAACTGTAATCCCGGTTGTTAAGCGTTGACTGTATCGGTCAACTCCATTATTTTCCCTGAACAGGCAGTTTGAGTTTTTTCGATTATTGATATATTGGGTTTTCGGTAAATTTTATCATGGCAAGCCCGTTCAGCAATCTCGGAGTAAAATTGGCCGCGGTCCTCCTGGCGACCCTCCTCTGGTTTCATGTCGCCACCGATAAAGTGATCCAGTATAAAATCAGATTGCCGTTGAATCAGATCGACCTTTCCGAAGATCTCGTCCTGGCCGAACCGCCTGAAAGCGAAGTGGATGTCATGGTCTCGGCAACCGGGAAAAGACTTTTGCAAACCGACTGGAAAAAGGAAGGGTTGAAACTCACCGTCAGCCGCAATATCGCCGGGAGGTTTAAAGCCGAACTGAACCTGAATACCGTATCGATGGTGAAGTCGGATGGTGTGGACCTGGCCGAAATTCTTTCTCCCCGAGAAATAACCCTCAACTGCGACCGCCTGATGGAAGTCGAAGTTCCCGTTAAATCGAATATAAAAATCACCACCGATGACGGCTTTGTGTTGAACCGCGTGAATACCATCATGCCGCAAAAAGTCACGGTCAGCGGCCCGAGGAGAAATGTCCTCGCCATCGATTCCATCGAGACCCGCGCCGAATCGTACCCCGGCATTCGCAACGATCTGAAATTGAAGGTCCCGCTGATATATCCCGATTACTATGGGATCAAAATCAAACCCGATACCGTGAACTACTTCATCGGGGTGGCTCCGATTAAATCCCGCGAATTCGAAAATGTCCCGGTCAAAGTCTTGAATTTCCCTTCGGATTCGCTGGACATGCTGAAAGCCCCTTCGGTCAGCCTCCGCATCGGCGGCGAAGCGGAATATGTCGACACCATCGTTGAAGAAGACCTGATCGCCGTTGCCGATTATAATCACATCGACGCCGACGGCAACATCGCCATCAAAATCACCCTGCCGAAACAGGTCAAGCTTCTAAATCAGACTCCAAAAACAGTCAACGCCTCCGCATTGAAATGATTACCCTCGGCATAGAAACATCGTGCGATGAAACCTCGGTCGCCGTGGTTCGCGATGACCGCGAAGTTCTTTCCAATGTTATCCTGGCTCAGCTCATTCACGGCGATTACGGCGGCGTTGTCCCCGAACTGGCCAGCCGTGAACACAACAAGGCCATTATCACCGTGTACCGCAAAGCTCTGGAAAAAGCGGAAGTGCATCAGTCAGATGTCGAATTAATCGCCGCCACGTACGGTCCCGGGCTGGTCGGAGCGCTCCTCGTCGGACTCAGTTTCGGCAAAGCGCTGGCTTTCGGAACCGGCAAACCGTTCATCGCGGTGAATCATCTCGAAGGACACATCGCCGCCAATTTCCTGATGCACCGGGACCTCCCCGACAGGCACCTCACTCTCGTGATATCCGGGGGCCATACTATTCTGGCAAGAGTGGACGGTTTCGGCAAGTACACCATCCTCGGGCAGACCAAAGACGATGCCGTCGGGGAAGCGTACGATAAAGTCGCAAAACTCCTGGGACTTGGCTATCCCGGCGGAAAAATTATCGATGAGTACGCCGCGAAAGGGGACCGCAAGTACTTCAGATTCCCGCGCGGTGTCATTAAAGAAGAAAGCTACGACTTTTCTTATTCCGGCCTGAAAACTGCCGTTGCCCTGTATGTCCGTGACCTCCCTGAACCGGAACTGAAAAAACATCTCTTCGATATCTGTGCTTCGTTTCAGGAAGCGGCCGTGGAAGTCCTGGTGGTGAAAACTCTCCGCGCCGCCACGGAATTGGGAATCAAACATGTCACGCTTTCCGGCGGAGTCGCCTCCAACAGCCGCTTAAAAGAATTGATGCAGAAAAGGCTCGATAAAATCGGCGGCAAATTCTACGCTCTGCCCCCCTTGCTTTGCACCGACAACGCCGCCATGATTGCGGCGGCGGGATATTTAAGACACAAACTCGATGGCCCTTCCCCCTTGACCGTCAACGCCGTCCCCTACCTCCGTCTGGCCTGATTATGTTCAGCCGGATAATTCCATTTCCGAAACAGGACCCACCAACCACCAGTTTGACTTTAACCCAAATTTTTGGTAACTTCGGACCATGATCGACCTGGATAAATATACCACGACCGCTAAGGTATGGGCCTTGATGGAATTCGGCGGAGTCGGGCCCCGTGCTTTCCGAGCCCTGATCGCCCGCTTTGGCGACGTCGACACCATCCTCCGTGCCGAAACCAATGAGCTCTCAACCATCGAAGGTCTAAACTGGCAGCAGGCGGAAAAAATCGGACGTGCCGACCGGTCCCTGGAAGAGGCCGAGGTCTTCATCGATGCCATGAACATCCGCGATATCCACTCGACCACGGTCCTTGAAACTCATTACCCCGAGCTCTTCCTGGAATTGAACGATCCCCCGCCGCTGATATTCCATAAAGGCAATCTCCCGTCGAACGATCAAAAACGTGCCGCCATTGTCGGAATGCAGGACGCCTCCATCGAAGGCATCGCCCTGGCCGTGGACCTGGCCGGCGCACTGGCAAAAGCCAACGTAGCTATCGTTTCCGATCTCGCGCGCGGCATCGGAGCCGCCGCACACCTCGGGGCCATGAAAGCCGGCGGCCAAAGCTATGCCGTTCTTCCTGCCGGATTCGATCATATCTACCCCGAAGAAAACATCCTTCTTTCCATGGAATTGACCAAAATCGGCGGCCTCATTTCCGAATATGCTCCGGCTGTCGACTTTTCCAAAGAACGGGACATGCAGCGTAATCGTCTCGTTGCGGGCCTGTCTCAGGCGGTTATTATCGGTGAGGTCCGGGGAGATGCCGAAATGACCCTCGATATCGCCAAATTCTGCCATCAAATCGGAAAACTGATGTTCGTCATGACCGACAACGCCTACGCAACCGGAAAAGACTTCACCGGTATCGAAAAGGTCCTGCAGTACGGCGCCATACCCCTCGGCATGAAAGAAGCGGTTGAAATGATTTCCAAATCACTGGTATAATTATGGAAGAAAAAGACAGCTACAAGACCATCACCGCCAAAAGCGATATCGAATTGAAAGTCAAAGGGTCGATCTTCATCGGTCATGCCCGCCCCTGTTTGGGAGAACAGGAAGCCGAAGACCGTATCACTACCATAAAAAAGAAATATCACGACGCCACCCACAACTGCTTTGCCTACCGCCTGGGCCTGACTGAAACCAAAAAAGTACGTTTCTCCGACGACGGCGAACCTTCCGGCACTGCCGGGAAACCTATCCTCGATAACATCGAAGGCCACGACCTCACCAACACCCTTATAGTCGTGACCCGCTACTTCGGAGGAACCAAGCTCGGCACCGGAGGCCTTTCTCGGGCCTATTCCGAAGCGGCCGCCGAAGCTCTTAAAGCCGCCGGTATTGTCGAAAAGTACATCACCGCCACCATCTTCATCACGGTTGAATTCCATGATTACAATCTCGTGGAACGCATCATCCGTGCCCTCGAAGGCAACATCGTCGGGGCCGAATTCACCGAAAAGGTGAGCATCAAAGCCGAGATACGCACTTCGATGGCGAAGCGGCTCAAAGACGATATCATCGAAGCCACGTCCGGGAGAGCGTTGGTTGCCTGACACCGTCGACTGCCTCGGCCTCGGCATTGCACCGGCCGATATCCTGATGCGCCTGGCGCGCTATCCCAAACCGGGAGCCAAAGTCGATGCCATTGAAACTACCATACAGGGAGGAGGACCAATCCCAACCGCCCTGGTAACCGTGGCCCGCCTGGGATTCAAATCGTCCCTCATCGCCAAAGTCGGCAAAGACATCTTCGGAGATTTCGTCGTCAAAGAACTGCATGACGAAGGGGTCGACACCTCCTGCATCATCCGTTCCGATAAATTAACCGCTATCGCCTGCGGATGGGTCGAAAGACAAACCGGACGAAGAACTATCGCCCTGGAACTTCAGGTAAGAGTGAAACCGTCGGATATATTCCTTAACGGTATCCCTCGTCCGAAAATAATCCACCTCGATGCCCGCGACCTCGACGCCTGCACCAAACTGGCCCGCTGGGGAAACAAAAACGGCATCACCGTGATGCTCGATGTCGGCTCTATCCGCAACGATGTCTCCCAAATCCTGTCTCTGGTCGATCATTTCGTCTGTGCCGAGGATTTCGCCCTTCCTTACACCGCCGCCGGAAGCATCCCGAAAGCCCTTGCAAAACTCCAAAAAATATGCCATGGTACGGTGGTAATCACATCGGGGCTTAAAGGATCAATCGGCATGGAAATCGATGGAACCATCGTACATCAAACGGCCTTTAAAGTAAAAACGGTCGATACTACCGGAGCCGGAGATGCCTATCACGGCGCCTATATTGTCGGATTGCTGAAAGACTGGAATCTAAAGGAACGTCTCCGTTTCGCCTCGGCCGTGGCCGCAATGAAATGCACGAAGATGGGCGGACGCACCGCCATCCCCACCATGCGGCAGGCGCTGGCTTTTCTGAAAATGAGGAGAGCCTGATATGACCGGAATCCTCGCATGGCTCGGTGCCCTCGATAAAAGTCTCTTCTTTTTTATCAATACTTCTCTGGCCAACCCCGTCACCGATGTCATCATGCCCTTTTTCACCGCCGACTTGCACCTGAAAATATTCTACGCCGCCTGTATTATCGGAATTCTCTGGAAAGGGGACAACCGCCTCCGCTTCGCCATAATATTCTCCGGTATCTGCATCGCTTTTTCCGACCAGTTGTCGAGCCATGTTATCAAGCCTCTGATCGAACGCCCCCGTCCTTGTCATGTCTTCGATGTCCACCTTTTGGTGGGATGCGGCGGAGGCAAATCGATGCCCTCGTCTCATGCCGCCAACCTTTTCGGACAGGCCGTCTATTTCCTCATGATAGCCCGTAAATCCGCCAAATATCTCTTTCCCCTTGCCGTCGTCGTGGCCCTGTCGCGCGTTTTCGTGGGGGTGCATTATCCCTTCGATGTTCTTGTCGGAGCGTTTGTCGGGGCCGTTTCCGGCCTTGCCGCTTATGGCTTGTTTGTAGTTTCGTGGAATTATATATTAAAAAGAAAAGCACGGAGGGCGTCGCCGTATGGAAATACAGGTAAACATCCTGAAGGGTGATATCACCGAAGCCGAAACCGAAGCGATTGTCAACGCCGCCAATAATCACCTCTGGATGGGTTCCGGAGTCGCCGGAGCCATCAAGCGCAAGGGGGGAGAGGAAATCGAAAAGGAGGCGGTCGCGAAAGGGCCGATTGAAATCGGCGAAGCGGTCGCAACCGGAGCCGGCAAACTGCCGTTCAAATATATCATCCACGCCGCCGGAATGGGACAGGACCTTCAGACCGAACGCGGCATCGTCCACCTCGTCACCATCAATACCCTCATGCTTGCCGAAAAGCTCGAATTGAGATCGCTGGCTTTTCCCGCCATCGGAACCGGGGTCGGAGGCATGTCGCTGGATACCTGCGCCGAAATTATGATCGGCTCCGTGAAAGAGTTGGAACCCCGCTTGGTGTTCCTCAATCGGATCGATTTTATTCTGTTCGATGATGCCGGATTTAAAGCGTTCGAAACCGAACTGAAAAGGCGCTGACCGCTACTCTCTTTTCGCCGCTATTCTGCCGCTGAATTTAAGCGAATCCCCGGCGGAATTGTAATAGCTCCCCTTAAGACGCATGATCGCTTTGTTCGATTTCAGAGTATCGATAACCAGATACCCCTCGCCGCAGCGATAAATTTTGAGATAATCGGGGCTGTCGTACCTCCCGACCAGATGGCATAACGATTTCCCGGCGATATCGAGCGATTCCGGCTTCATTTCCGCCGGAAGCTCTGCATATAGACGATATCCCAGTTCCGGGCTCATCTGGATGAAACTGAGCGCGGTATCTACCCTGGAAAGATCGATACGCGAGTAAGTCGCTGCCAGCAGATTGCCCGTTCCGGCGGACCGAAACTGCCGTTCGGGATTTTCACTCAGTTGGTAATTCGAAAAAATGCGATGTTCACCGGATCTGATTTTTTCCGGCTTTTGTTCGGTTATGAGAAAAAAATCGGAATGGTATACTTTACCGGAACAGGAGCATAGCAGGATGAAGATTACGGCGAAGAAGGGAATTTCCTTCTTTATCCTCATATCGGCATTTCCACCATTCGGTACTTTTTATTCGGCTTCGCGCCCATGTTTTCCGCGGCCCGGCACATCAATTCATTGGTTTCAAGTATCCACGACAATTCCGCCCAGTGGTACCCTCTTTTGATACCCCGCAAGTACGTCTCGACGAAAAATATATTGTCGATACCCCGTTTCCTGTACTGCTCGACCACCCCCATAGTGAGCATTCTCACTCCGTTAATCTTGTTGCGGATCTTGGTATGCCAGAGCAGTTTCAATATACCGGTCGGGAATAAACGGCCGTTCATCCTGATTAAAACCTGGTTGATATCCGGAACCGCCAGGCAAAACGCCGCCGGTTCGCCGTCCACTTCCGCTATCAGGGCCAGTTCCGGATCGCAGATTTGCTTGAGATCGCGAGCCATATACATGAATTCCGCTTCCCGCATCGGGACAAAACCCCAGTTCCGCTCCCAGGCCTTATTGTAAATCTGATTTACGATTAAGATTTCTTTCTCGAACTTGGAAAAATCCACGCTCCGGATTTTTATCTTGCTCCGCTCTTTGATCTTTTCCACCAGACGCGCCTGGCGTTCCGATATCGGAGTTTCCTTGGTGATAAGAAACGAATTCAAATCCATAACCTTCTTCAACCCGAACCGTTCCGCGAATTCCGGTATGTACGGAGGGTTGTACGGATTCATCACGGTCGGAGGAACATCGTACCCTTCGATGAGAAAACCGATTTCGTGGTTGGTTGAAAAGTTGGCCGGCCCCCGCATCCGCTCCATTCCCTCTTTCTTGAGCGTAATCATGGCCACCTTGAGCAACTTCGAAGCCGTTTCATAATCGTTTTCGACGTCGAAAAATCCGAAAAACCCGGTTTGCTCCATGTGGTATTCATTGTGCGCGTAATTGATGCAGGTCGCGATCCGCCCGACCGTTTCATCCCCTCGTTTGGCCAGGAATAACTTCACCTTGGCCACCTTGTAAAAGGGATTTTTGGCCTGGTTGAAAAATTCCTTCCGCTCACTGATTAGCGGAGGGACCCAGTAGGGATTGTTTTTATAGAGTTTAAAAGGATAGAGAATAAATTCATTCAATAACTTGCCGGAATCGACTTCGATTACTTCAACTGCCTGCGACATAATATGCGGATAGATTAAATAATCTTCAATTTACGGCCGATCGTGGCAAAGACATCCAAAACCCGGTCGAGGTGCTCGTCGGTATGTGTCGCGGTGTACGAGGTCCGCAACAGCGCCATACCCGGAGCCACCGCCGGGGATATGATCGGATTGGTGAAAACCCCGTTGTCGAGCAGGGCTTTCCAGAATTTGAATGTATCGAGATCTTCGCCGACCAGCACCGGGACTATCGGAGTTTGAGTCTCACCGATATCGTAACCGAGACTGCGGAATCCTTCGTGCATCTTCCTGGTATTTTTCCAGAGCTGTTCGCGCCGTTCCGGTTCGGTCCGGATAATTTCAAGCGCCTTCAGAACTGCAGCCGTTGCCGAAGGAGGAAGCGATGCCGAGAAAATCAATTCCCGCGAGAAGTGCTTGACAAAATTTATGATTTTCGCATCCGCGACTATGAATCCGCCAATCGATGCAAACGATTTGGAGAACGTCCCCATCTGGATATCGACCTGGTCGATCAGGTCGAAATGCTCCGGAGTCCCGCGTCCCCCCTTGCCGAGGACGCCGACGGAATGAGCATCATCAACCATCACTCTTGCCCCGTAGCGTTTCGATACTTCCACCAGCTTCGGAAGATTGATAATATCCCCTTCCATGGAGAATACCCCATCGACCACGGTCAGGATTCCCCCCTTATGGCCATTGTTGGTCAAATTCTTCAGGACATGTTCGTAATCGTCCATATCGTTGTGGCCGAATTTCAAAGTCTTGCCGAACGAAAGCCGGCAGCCGTCAACTATCGATGCATGGTCGGAGCGGTCGATAACCAGTACATCATTGCGCCCCACCAGGCAGGAAATAGTCCCGAGATTACTCTGGAATCCGGTCGAAAATACCAGGGCCGCTTCCCGCTTGAAAAACTTCGCCAGTTCTTCTTCGAGCTGAACATGGAGATCGAGCGTCCCGTTCAGGTACCTCGATCCGGTGCAGCCGGAACCATACTCCCGGGCGGCTTCGGCGGCCGCTTCTTTAACCCGGGGATCGTCGGTCAAACCGAGGTAATTGTTCGACCCGATCATAATGACCTTTTTCCCATTGATGGTCACCTCATTGCCGGGTGCCGATGATATCGGCTGAAAATACGGGTACAGGCCCGCCGCCTTGACTTCGTCGGCGCGCGTAAAACTGAAACATTTGTCGAACAGATCGGTCTTCGTATTCACGATATTATCCGGGGTCATCCGTAAATTCCTAATTTTTAAGTAACTCTGAGTCTAAGATAATCGCCACAAAGTGTCAAGCAAAATGATTTTACGCACTTCCGAGCACAAAATTAACGCTAAAATAACCGATTCCCTGCGAATTGTCGCGGTATTTTTCTTGTCCCTATCGATAGGCAAAGCGATATTCCCCTCTTGATATTGCCATACTGATATTACGCAGAAAATTCGCGGAGGATTTAAATGGATAGAACGCAGATTATCGAGTTTTTAAAGAATGTTCGCCTGTTCGACGAACTGGATAACGAACAGCTGGGACTGCTGGCCGAAAGCGCCGAAATTAAGAAATTTAAGAAGAACCAGCTGGTTTTCCAGGAGAACTCTCCCCGAAAAAACCTTACTTTGATCGTCGACGGCGAAATCGAGCTTTTCAAAAAAACCCCTTACGGAGAAGAAAAGCGCCTGACCTTCTTCGCCAAATACGACTTCCTCGGTGAAGGGGCCTTGATGGACGATTACCCCCACTCCACCTCGGCCCGGGCTTCTTTGGCAACCACGGTAATCGTAATTAACCGGGATAGATTCCGCGAAAACAGCAAAAACAACCCCGAATTAACCGCCAAAGTCCTCTCGAATGTCGCCCGGGTCATTTCTCGAAGAATGCGCCAGACCTCCACCCGCGTCGCCAATGCCGCCGCCCAGTATGTTTCCGGAAGAACCCGCCGCGAACACGACCTGCTCGGCGATCGGGAAGTCCCCTACGAATTCTATTATGGCATTCAGACCCTTCGGGCGCTGGAAAATTTCAATATCAGCGGAATTTCTCTCTCGCATTTCCCGGTTCTAATCGAATCGATTGCCATGGTTAAATTGGCCTCCGCCAAGGCCAACGCCGAACTGGGGCTGCTTTCCGAACCGGTCGCCGATGCCATCGAGCGGGCCTGCCAGGAAATCATCGCAGGTCGCTACCACATCCATTTCGTGGTCGATATGATTCAGGGAGGAGCCGGAACCTCCACCAATATGAACGCCAACGAAGTTATTGCCAACCGTGCTCTCGAAATCCTCGGCTACGAAAAAGGGGACTACCAATACTGCCACCCCAACAATCATATCAATCTCTCGCAATCGACCAATGACGTCTATCCCACTTCGCTTAACCTGGCCCTGATAAAAAGCAACCGGAAGCTTATCGAAGTCCTGAATGAGCTGATCGTCTCCTTCCGCAATAAAGCCGCCGAATTCGCCGACGTCATCAAAATGGGGAGGACCCAGCTCCAGGATGCCGTCCCCATGACCCTCGGCCAGGAATTCGAAGCTTACGCCAACACTCTCGGCGAAGAAATCACCCGGCTCAACGAAAACGCCAACCTTTTCCTTGAAGTCAACATGGGGGGAACCGCTATCGGCACCGGTATCAATGCCGACCCCGAATATGGCCCCAAAGTCATCAAGCATCTCAAGGAAATAAGCGGTTTCGATGTTATTCTCGCGCCAGATTTAGTCGAAGCCACCCAGGACACCGGAGCCTTTGTCATGTATTCCTCGGCTATTAAGCGTCTGGCCGTAAAGCTCTCCAAAATCTGCAATGACCTCAGATTGTTATCATCCGGGCCCCGTGCCGGAATCAACGAAATCAATCTTCCTAAAATGCAGCCGGGGTCTTCGATTATGCCGGGAAAAGTAAACCCCGTTATCCCTGAAGTGGTTAACCAGATCGCCTACAAAGTAATCGGCAACGACCTCACCGTTACCCTCGCCGCCGAAGCCGGCCAGCTGCAGCTGAATGTCATGGAACCTGTTATCGCCCAGTCCCTTTTCGAATCGATTGAAATGCTCAAAAACGGCATGGCCACCCTGAAATACCGCTGTATCGACGGCATCACCGCCAACACCGCCAGGTGCCGGATGATGGTCGAACGAAGTATCGGCCTGGTTACTGCCCTCAACCCGGTCCTCGGCTACGAAACCTGCACCAGCCTTGCCCGTGAAGCCCTTGAAAGCGGCCGGGGAGTCTATGAACTGGTTCTGGACAAGAAGCTGATTTCCAAAGCGGAGCTGGATAACTTGTTGAAACCCGAGAATATGCTTGGACCGAGGCGAAATAGGGGCTAAATCCCATACCAGTATAAATTTAGAGCAGATTCGAAGGTTCTTTGGAATCCGGGCTGAATTTGCCGATAACGACCTTATTGGAAAGCCCTTCGGCCGGCGGACAGGACTAACCGCGTTAATCGGCCGTATTCGCTTGAATAACAATCAGGGAGTTTATTATGCAGGAACCCAATCAGCCTCAGGAACCGCTTATCCGCCAGGAAGCTTTCACCGCCAAGAACCAACCTCCTGCCGAAACCCGCATGAAAAGCGGAGCTAACTGGTTTTTCTGGATTGGCGGCTTATCTGTCATTAATTCCATTATCGTGCTCACCGGAAGCACCTGGAATTTCATTGTCGGTCTTGGTATTACGCAGATTATCGATGCCATCGCCTGGACTTCCGCCGATGCCAGCGGAAGCACCATGATCCAGTATATCGGTCTCGCCGCCAATATTTCCGTTGCGGCGGTATTCTGTATGTTCGGCTATTACGCTCGCCAGCGCAAAGAGTGGGGCTTTATTGCCGGAATGATCCTCTACGGCCTCGATGCTTTCCTCTTCATTCTGGCTTTCGATATTCTCGGTCTGGGCTTCCACGCCTTCGCCCTGTTTATGATTTACGGAGGCTACAAAGCCTTAAAGGAACTCCCCCAACCGACCCCGGCTCAACAGCTCCCGGTTCAGCCCTACCCGCACCAGCCCGAGCAACAGCAGTATCATAATCAGCTCGGACGATAAAAAAGATTGACCGGCGGGCCATAAGGCCTGCCGGTTCCTTTGGTCCCGCCTCTTTTTCTTCACCCCGCTCCTTTTTCTGCCGATAATTTCATGATAGGGACTGTGTTTTAAGAAAGGGGCGACCGGTCGATTTATGCCGTTGAATACTCCGATTAGCATCTTAATTGCGGATAGTACTTCGTTGGACCGCAACGCCATGGCCGATGCCATCCGCCAGTACAGCCAGACAAAAACCGTCACCGTCGCCGCTTCGCTGGAAGAAGTCTTCCAGAAAATCCCGATCTTCAAACCGGATATCCTGATTCTGGAATACGAAATACCCAACTTCCAGCCGGAAAAATCCATCCCCCGCCTGAAAACAATTCTCCCGACCCTCGAAATCGTCCTCGTCTCCCGCTTTCATCGCACCACTTCCGAAGAATCCCTGAAAGCCCTCGAATTCGGCGCGATGTACTTCCTCAAGAAGCCGAAAGAAAACGATCTCGAAATCACCACGATTTATTATGAAAAATTCTTCCGCCCGGTCATAAACCTCTATACCATCAGCCGCAATACCAAGGAAATCCACCGCACCACCGCCCTGACTCGTTCCGCGGTATTTGTCGATAATACTCCTCCCGCTAAGCCTCTGCGAAGCAATGTCAGGGGAGACTTCGTCCTCCTGGCGGTAGGCGCCTCTCTGGGCGGCCCCGAAGCTCTCAAACGCTTTATACCATTATTACCGGCGGATTTCCCCCTGCCGATCGTCATCACCCAGCATATGCCCGAAGGTTTCACCGCCACCCTGGCCGGCGCCATCAACGAAAAATCGCAACTGGTAATGCAGGAGGCCCACAGCGGCGAAATTATCAAACCCGGCAGGGTTTACCTCGCCCCCGGAGGAAAACATATGCTCATAAGAAAAGACGCCCTCGGCAAAAGCACCTCCTACGCCATCATGCTCGATTCCGGCCCCCCGGTTCATGGCTGCCGCCCCTCGGTTGATGTCATGTTCAATTCCATCGCCGAAAATGTCACCGGCAACGTCCTGACTGTGGTCCTGACCGGCATGGGCGAAGACGGCCGCGACGGCGTCCGGAAAATGAAAGAGGCCGGCCGCTGCTATTGTATCACCCAGGACGAAGCCACCTGTGTCGTCTACGGCATGCCCGCCGCCGTGGTGAAAGCGGGGCTTTCCGACATGGCCCTTTCGATTCACAATATCCCCATCCGAGTCAACGAAATGGCCCGCGCCCGCTCTAATTCCACCGGCAAAATCCCCATTCAACAATAACCCGCACCCTTTCGCTTGTTCCGTTGCCTCCCGCCCTTGACATTTTTCATCCTTATTGTAATTTCAGGCAATACTATCAACGCCTGGAGGGCCTGTGGAATACAACGGTAAGAAATACCGCCTTTTCGAAAAGGCGTTCAGCGATGATACATTCAGCGGACGCCTCGTCGGACGCACCATCACCCCCAAAACCCCTCATCGCAAAAATAAAGTGGTTACCCTCGATACCGTTATGGAGGTCATCCGCGACGGCGATACCATTTCATACCCGCACTACTACCGTACCGGAGATAAAGGGCTGGAGCTGGTTGTCCGGAAACTGCGCGAACATGGCAAGAAAAATATAAAACTGTACGGCAACGCCATGTTCGACAACGTCGACCCCTGGCTGATCGACGCTTTCCGCGATGGCATTATCACCGGCATCTACGGCAACCCCTACCGCAAGCTGGGATCGTTCATGCTGACCGGAGCCATGCTCCCTTGGGTCGGAGTCGGCGTGTCGCACGGCAACCGTGTCCGTAAACTGCAAACCGGAGAAGTGAACGTCCGGGTCGCCTTCGGTCCCGTCTCCATCAGCGATAAGTACGGCAACGCCAACGGCCTGTACGGCAAACCGGAACACCTCTGCGGTCCCGTCGGGTTGTTCGATGCCGATGCCGGCTGCGCCGAATACGTCTGCCTGTTGACCGGTACCGTCAGCGATACCGTCGTAATGCCCACCCCGCTTTCCATGGAGCAGGTCGATTTCGTGGTGAAAGTCGACGACCCCGGCCTCAATTCCGGA
>JBFZFV010000072.1:0-40116 GCA_041306185.1 Candidatus Zixiibacteriota bacterium | reverse complement strand
ATGGGTTTGTTTTTCATAATTGAGTTTGCATATTCCCCCGGTTCTGCGAAGGTGGAATGGTTGCGGCAGGTCCTGCGTCGACAGCGTCGGCGTGTGACCTGCCGCCCCCGGGAGCGTCGGGGCACACTTCCGCGAGACACAGAGACAAAGCGGGCGGAAGCAGGACCCGACGCAACTGGTTGGGGCCCGTCAGAAAGGGCGAAAAGGCAAAAACGGGAGGGGGTTGGTGGTGGGGTTGGGAGGATTTGGGGCTGCAGGCTGATGTCTCCGTGTATAGTGCGATGAAATGGGTTTGTTTTGCATAATTGACACACGTCGTGTGTTATCCATCCGGCCGGAGTGTAGTGGTGAGTAGAGATATTTCCAATAATTGATAGACATCGCCAAATTGTAAAAATGGCGGTGGTTTGGCAGTGAAAGGGGATTTTGGACATAGTAATAGTACTCTTCTAAATAAGAGGAGCGGTGAATTTTCAACACTGATGTTGTAGTGATTTTGCGGGGGGGGAATATCGCAATATAACCGCAGCGATTATATTGTCCGGTCAAAACCTCGAGGGTTTGACCTACAGGGCTTCCGCCCTACGGGCTGCCCGGTTTGGGCAATTCCGCGACAGGGCAATTCGGTATTATCGATTCACAAAGTCGGACTGCTTCTTGGCGTATGGAATCCGCGGCGATAACCCATCCGTAAGCAGTACAAATAAAATCATAGTACGGAGCCGAATTGTCCGGGTCGATCGCCTTGGCGGTAATTATATTGTCGTAACGCTCCTGCAGAGTTTTTTCCACTGCATTCGGGGCAAGGAAATCAGAAACATTGGAAAAATAGGAAACCTTCTTATGGGAAATGCAATAATTGGCGATAGCACTATCTAAGCCTTCCCATGTACTTAATCGTTCATCACCGTACATAGCAACCGATTTACCGAGAAAACGGTTCCTGCGGTAATCGATGATACGGGCAAGATCAAAAGCCTTTTTCATTCTACTGCGCATATCTATGGCAAAGATATCGAGGCATTTGACCAGTTTAATAGTTAAGGCGCAATCCGAATGGTCTCGTTCCAAAACCCTGTAATACATTCTAATCGACTCCATTAGTGCATCCTTTACCAGCCAGGCATTTCCAATGGCTTCGTATGATGGAAGAAACTCAGGATCAGATTCTATGGCATATCGATATTCGGCGACGGCCTCTGTGATCATACCTCTGGTCTCATAAGCCTGACCCCGGACGAAATGCGCTTCCGGGGCGTGGGAGTTAATGGCCAGAGCGGAGTCGAGCATATCGATGGCTTCGGTGATTCGTGCGATATTTAGCAGTGCTTTCCCCATTTCAACGTACAACTGGCAAGCGGTTGCGGAATCTGGGTGCAGGTCGAGCGCCGTTTTCCAAGCATTCACGGCCTCCGCAGTTTTTTGAGATAATCCGCTGTCATGCCGAATCAACGCAAGACCGAGATGTTGCCATGCCGCAACCATATCGGGGCTAAGGTCAAGGGCTTTCCTGAAATGGATTTCCGCTTCGTAAGGTTTCCTTAGTTGAAGAAGGGCTACTCCTTGATTATAAAAGGCTTGAGCATAGTCGGGCTTTATCAGTACCGCGGTTCGGCTTAGTTCGAGGGCGGAAATAAAGGTCCTATCGGCTCGTTTGTATTGTTTTTCCGAATAGAGGCGGTTTGCCTTCTTTATCAGGATCGAGGCACGGGCATTGAACGGGAGGGCGGAATCGGGATACCGGAAGCAGAGATCCCTGAAGATGTCGGCGGCACAATCCAGTGAATCGGCCTGGAAGCAGGACAGCCCCCGTTGGATTTCAGTATTATAATCCGGGCCTGAGTATATTTCACCGACAGAGAACTGCCATAGACCGTTTACGATGAATATATAAATTACAAATAGTGTATGCATACTGCGTTCTCCCGATTCAACGCGTTATTCGGGCCGGAGGGAGGCGGGCACGACCTCCGCCCGCCTCGTTAACTCCGGCCTGAATTCAGATATGCTCAGACTGCAAAGCATAGCGATGATACAGCAGACTCAGTACATTAAATACGGATCCTGCAAGTCGCCATAGCAGCTAATGGCATCTCCGATACACGAAAGAGTCCAGCCGCAATTCATGTAGGCGATACAAGATTGGGGCGTAGAAACATACCCCCAGTAATGGCCCTGTACTGCCGGCGGAACTGCTCCAACGAAGCTTATGGGAATACTGAGGACAGCCAAGAGTGCAATGATGGCTAAATACTTCGGCAACCTGTGTTTCATTAAATCACCTCCCTTCATAGATTTACGGGTTAAAATACTGCCAGAAAAACAAACGTCGCGAAGGAGTATCTTTCCAGCCGCCACCAAACCAAACATATCTTGTAATTTCAGCTTTTCCCGGGGCACAGCCGCAATCTTCGAATGAATCGGCGTAAACAATTGCAGAATCGCCTTCAAGCGAATACCGAATAACAAGATAACCTGGCAATGTATCGATGCGATTATTATTCGGGGTGGTCATCAGGAATCCATCGATGAGTTCACGTATTTTCGCGGGGGTTAAATCCTCGATTGCCATAGCGGGGCGAATATCGACTTCCTGCGATGGGGCCGGGGAGACATTACGAAGCACTCCCGTGTTAATACCCCACACCAGACCCGCGATGCCGACAGCCGCGATTGCGGTGAAAATTCTGGCCGCCCACGTGTAGGCGTCGGCGATAAGATTCCACCAGTCTTTTTTAATCGAGTCCCGCATTTATTTTCCCATGAAAATGGAATAGTCGATGTTCGGCGAAAGCCCGAGTCCGGTCAGTTTCGAATCGATTTGACGGTACTGATCATCGAGCTCACGGTCATCGGATAGCTGAATGGCGCACAATATTCCCCATATAGTCCGGTTGCACGATATAGATTGACCTCGGCGGATTTTGATCATACAGGGTGTTATTTCAACAACCCGGTTTAGAATCAAATAATAGCCGGATTCCAATACTTTGATTTTCATACTTTGGGGCATGGTGCGAATCATCGAGACGGCAGTTTCTTTTTCGTTTTCAGCGAATTGCACAAAGAGCATATTCGTATCGGATAATCTTTTAACGACAGCGATATCCAGAAAGGGGGATGCGCGGTCGGTAGTAACATTTATCGGATCGTCGGCATCGCGTCCCGGGGAAATGTTATACATCGCCGAGTCATCGCCGATGACAACGCTTAAATCGAAGTTTTCGGGGTAGGCCAGATTTCGGTACTTGGCGAAGTCTCCGCAGTTGCGAGTCAGGCAATCCTGCACCATAATTCGAATCGAGCTATCGGGAAGTTGCCGAATGTCATAGATGAAATTGCGGTTGGCAAAGGCCATCCTGATATCGATTCCGTTATCAGCGGGAACGATAAAGATCGTCGTTTTTTCAACCGGGATCAGGTATCCGGAGGCTTTATGGATCTTTTTTCCATCCGGCCGTTCGTATTTTTCCCGTCCCACTTGCGGGCCAAAGGTCGCTTCCGGATCGAAGGTCTGCGCCGACACTATTTTGGAATCGAGGATACCGAGTATCAATATCCAGATTACCGATATCAACACTATTCGCACGAATCGCCCGAGTTCAATCCTCATTGGCATATGCGATCGATATATTCCGTTACTTGATTTATTTAAAATGTTCATTTAGCGTTGTTAATATTCTTATAATCGGCAAATCAGCCTGGACAATAATATAGGAAGTGCGACCGCCAGCGCAGCATTCTTAATACCTTTTTGCGTGGAGTAATTCAGTATTGCGGACAGCCCAATGCCGATTATAGTTATTTCCCAGAACAGGAAAAGTTCCAACCTGAATATATCGAAACCGGAGCAGGCCCGGTACAGAATAGTATTACTATCGGCAGATATCATTCGTGCAAAGGGTATTAGTGACACGCCGGCATCGATACTCTGTTGCTTTGCGATCATTATGCCATTAAGTATCCGCCCGTATCCGTATGCGATTTCGCCGAATAATACTAATGATAAAGCCTGTTTATACATAAAATTCCTGGTGATTAAATGCCCTGACAGCCATATGAAGAATGAAAGAATCAACGGTCTGAATACAATCGATATATTGTCGAAAAAATGAAGCAAACGGATTTTCGCAATGGGACTTTGACCCCTCTCCTTCAGGTACTCCAAGTCTACTCCTCCATCGCGGAATAACTTCACGGTTGGCTGGATGGCGACATCTATTACCAGCAGAGTAAAGACAATGAAAATTATGAATACAACACTATAAGGGATTAAAACTTTCGGGTTGTCTTTCAACCTCAGAAAGAACTCCCGTGGGTTATATATAATTCTTACGATCCCGGTAATGGATAATGGGATTTTCATTCTTCAGTCTTTCGGGCGAGCATTGATACACGACCTCATGCCATTTCCGCCGCGCCACTTCGGAATGATACGATTTTTCTGTTTTAAGAATACTCCCGATGCCTTAGACTGCTTCAAAATTATGATGACTATGAAAATTTGTCAAGTATAAAATTATACCTGATTATTCAAATAATAAACGGGGGTAGATTTTTCTTCAGGAAACGGCTTCAAATATGCAAAAAAGACAAAGAAATTTTAATAACCCCTCTACTTTGCTTCCTGCCACCAGGATTCGAGCTGGTCCAGGGTGAAGCTGTCCCACCCTTTCCCCGATTCGCGGACCTTATCTTCGATAAAGTTGAACCGTTTCGCGAATTTCATCAGAGTCTTGTTCAAGGCCTGTTCGGGATTGATATCGAGCTTGCGGGCCAGCGACGCCACCGCAAAGAGGACATCTCCGATTTCGTTTTCCATATCCGCCTTCGAGCCGGATTGCACGGCCGCTTCGATTTCTCCGATTTCCTCTTTGACCTTGGCCATGACCTCTTCCGGTTTGTCCCAGTCGAACCCGACCCCTCCGGCTTTCTCGCCGAAGCGGAACGCTTTCACCAGCGCCGGAGCCGATTTGGGGATGCCGTTGATGACCGACTCCTTCTCCCCCGATTCGACCTTGATCTTTTCCCACTGGTCGCGGACCTCCTGCGGATCGAGCTCCTTCTTCACTCCGAAGACGTGCGGATGCCTGCGAATCAGCTTGTCGTTGATGTCGTTGATGGAATCGTCGATGGTGAATTCGCCGGCCTCGGAAGCGATCTGAGCGTGAAAAACGACCTGTATCAGCAGGTCGCCGAGTTCTTCACGGAGGTGCGCTGGGTCGTCGTTTTCGATAGCTTCGACAACTTCGTAGGTTTCCTCGATGAGGTACGGCAGGAGCGAGCGGTGGGTTTGTTTGCGGTCCCAGTTGCATCCTCCGGGCGCGCGCAGGGTGGCCATGATCTGGCATAACTTATTGAACGGGGTCTGATTGTCGGTCATTAAAAAATCCTTGTATTTCGTCGGTTTCTGTCGATAATATCCCAAAATACCCAATCGGGGCGGAAAAATAAACCTTTTTTAAACTTTACGCTGCTTGACAAAGGAAACCCAAGCCCCTATTTTTTCGTTTCTGTCTGAAATATAAGGCGGTAAAAGGAAATGACTGAAGAAAAGAAGTCGAAAGCATACGATCCGAAAGAAGTCGAAGACGCGCTATATAAAGAATGGCTGGAGAAGGGGTTTTTCCACGGGAACGAAAACGGGACATTGCCCTCGTATTCCATAGTCATTCCTCCGCCTAACGTGACTGATATTCTGCATCTGGGGCATGCGCTGAATAATACTATTCAGGATATCCTCATACGCAAGAACCGGATGGACGGATTCGACGCGGAATGGATGCCGGGCGCGGACCATGCCGGAATCGCCACCCAGGTGGTGGTGGAAAAGCAGCTGGTCAAGGAAGGGACCACTCGGCGCGAGCTGGGACGAGAGAAGTTCCACGAACGAACCAAGGCCTGGGCCTATCGGAACAAGGAATACATCCTGGGGCAGTTGAAGCGGATCGGGTGTTCCTGCGACTGGGAGCGGACGCGGTTTACGATCGACGAAGAGCTTTCCAACGCCGTGAAAGAGGTGTTTATCCGGTTGTACGAAAAGGGGTGGATTTACCGGGGGAACCGGATTGTCAACTGGTGTCCCTCGTGCCAGACTTCCCTTTCCGACGATGAAGTCGAACACGAAGACCGGGACGGGCATCTCTGGTATATCAAATACAAGATGAAGGGGAGCGACACGTACCTGATGGTCGCGACGACTCGTCCGGAGACGATGCTTGGCGACACAGGGCTGGCGGTCAATCCAAAGGATCAGCGGTACAAGAAATTTGTCGGCAAGACGGTGATCCTGCCGATTCTGGAGCGGGAAATTCCGATCGTGGCGGACGCCTTTGTCGATTTGGAATTCGGGACCGGGGTGGTGAAGGTTACTCCGGCGCACGATCCGAACGATTTCGAAATCGGCCAGCGGCATGATCTGGAGCAGATAAATATACTCAATAATGATGGAACCCTGAACGCCAACGCCGGGAAGTTCAAGGGGATGGATCGGTACGAGGCCCGCAAAGAGCTCGTTAAAGAGCTGGAAAAGAAAGGGCACCTGGAGAAGACCGAGAAGTACGACCTGTCAGTGGGAACCTGTTACCGCTGTCATAATACGGTCGAGCCGTATTTGTCGGAACAGTGGTTCGTGAAGATGGACCAATTGGCGGCTCCGGCGGTGGAGGCGGTCAAAAACGGGGAATTGCGGTTTCATCCCGATTACTGGTCGAAGACTTACCTGCACTGGATGGAAAATATCCGGGACTGGTGCATTTCGCGGCAGTTGTGGTGGGGGCATCGTATACCGGTGTACTATTGCGAAGACTGCAACGAGCAGATTGTGGCCCGGGAGATGCCGGAAAAATGCCCGAAGTGCGAGGGTACCAAGCTGTACCAGGACGAAGACGTTCTGGATACGTGGTTTTCGTCGTGGCTCTGGCCGTTTTCGACTTTCGGGTGGCCTCAGGAAACGGCGATGCTGAAGAAATTCTATCCGACCAAGGTCCTGGTTACCGCGAGCGAAATCATATTCCTCTGGGTGGCGCGGATGGTAATGGCCGGATACGAGTTTAGGGGTAAGCTTCCGTTCAACGATGTGTACATACACGGGACGGTGCGCGACGCCAACGGCGTGAAGATGTCGAAATCGCTGGGGAACGGGATCGATCCGATCGAGATTATCGAAAAGCACGGCGCGGATGCGTTGCGCATATCGCTTGTCCTGGCGACTCCGGACGGGCAGGACCCCTGGATCGCGCGGAATACGTTCGAAGGGGGGCGGAATTTCGTCAATAAGCTGTATCAGGCGACGAGGTTTGTCATGATGCGGATGCCGGAAGGGCAGAAATTCGATGCCTCCCAGCCGCCGAAAGAGGATTTGATTCTGGTCGACAGCTGGATTCTGTCGAGGCTCGAAAGAACTATTGAAGAGGTCAATCGCTATATCAGTGAATTTCGGCTGAATGCGGCGTCGAAGTCGCTGTACAGCTTTACCTGGAACGATTTTTGTTCATGGTATATCGAACTTATCAAGCCTGATAAACCGGAGGACCCGATTCGCGAAGGTTCGCTGAAAGTTGCCATATACGTCCTTGATAATATCATTCGGCTGCTGCATCCCTTTATTCCGTTCGTGACCGAGGAGATCGGGCGGAAGCTGAATGAGTGCCTGGTGCATCAGAGAGAAACGCTGACCTTCGGTCCCTGGCCGAAGGCGGGGGCATTGAAGAAGGATGCGAAGCTCGAGGAGTCGTTCAATTCGATTCAGTCGGTGGTCAACGCGGTGCGGTCGGTCCGGGCGGAGATGAATGTTCCTCCGGGAAAGCGATCCGATTTGTTTGTCCGCATCACCGACAGAGAAATGGGGAAGCTGCTCGAGGAGTATCAGGATTATTTCCGGAGCCTGGCCAAGATAAATGCTCTTCATATCGGAGATAAGATCAAGAAGCCGGGGCTGTCGGCATCGGCGGTTATTTCGGGAGCGGAGATTTTTATTCCGCTTGAAGGGCTGATTAATGTCGAACAGGAAAAGGGGCGCCTGGAAAAGGAATTGACCGGCCTGAAGGACCAGTTGGAGAAAGTTTCCAAGAAACTGGCTAATCAGGATTACCTGAAAAACGCTCCGAAAGACGTTATCGAGAAAGACCGGGCGCGGAAAACAGATATCGAGGACCGGGTTGAAAAGCTCAATAATAATCTGGAGCAGCTGTTGGGCTGGTAGGATTATTTTTCATCTTCTCAAAAAAAAGATTGACACCCTCGAATTTTTGTTTAAAATTATGAAACAAGCTGTTTAATTCAGCGTAACCGTAAGATATTGTATATTCCATAACCGCTTTAAAGGAGAGTTTGATGTCCAACAGCATGCCTAAACTGAGAAATATCGGTGTGGGACTTATTCAGGTTCTCCGCGGCGGGAGGAATTTACGTACTTTGTGAAAAAAGTATCAAATTTTCCAAAAGACCCGCCGCACCATCGGTTCGGCGGGTTTTTTGTCTTTGTGCCAAACCGTCAGTAGCGACGTAATGAACATAAATGACGGAGTTTGAAAATGACCGGCGACCTGTACGAAAACGAAACAACGGCGAGTGAGAAAGTAATCGGATGGCGAGACGCCTTCGGGAGACTCCTGCCGTTTTTGTATATTCATAAAAAAGGGCTGGCATTCTGCCTGGCGCTTCTGACAATTTCCACCGGTCTTTCCCTTTGGTGGCCGGTATTGCTGAAGGACGCGCTCGATATCGATATCAAGAACAGCGATTTCCAGGGATTGCTCGCAACGGTCCTCACGATTGCCGGTATCCAGGCAGTTACGGTGGTGGTGCAATATATACAGCGGGTGAAACTGGAGATTATCGGTCAGAATATCATGGTGGAAATAAAAACCAAGATTTTCCATCATATCCTATCGCTGGACGTTTCCTTTTTCGATAAGAACCCGGTGGGGCGGCTGTTGTCCCGGGTGGAATCGGATACCGAGGCTTTGCGGTTGATGTTCACCAACACGGTGGTGCTGTTGATCGGCGATGTTCTCCTGATAACCGGGATTTTCACTATCATGTTTTACCACAGCTGGAGACTTGCCTCGATACTGATATTGAATCTTCCGATCATATTGATCCTGGTGTTGATTTTTGAAAGAAAAACCACTCCCCGCTTTTATGAAGTGCGGAGGAAAATGGCCGAAGTCACCGCGACTTTGACCGAATTTTTGCACGGGATGTCGATTATCCAGATATTTCATCGCGGCGAATACGCGAAGAAACGGTTCAATCATATGAACCGGCTTAAATTCATAGACGACCGGTACGTGAACGTGGCTGTGGTACTGTTTTTCAACACGGTGTTCTTTTTCCAGTATGTGATGATTGCGCTGGTGCTGTTTTTCGGGATGTACTGGATCGGCACCGGGAAAATCACGGTCGGAACGATCAGTTTATTCATCGTGCTGATCTGGCGTTCGTTCGACCCTATCTGGAGGACCAGCGAGCAGCTTTCGAACATCCAGAAGGCGGTGGCCGGAGCGAAGCGGATATTCAATCTGCTGGAAGAGAAATCGGTTATTCCAGATCCGGAACAGCCGGCCGAGTTTGGCGCGTTCTCAAAATCGATTAAGTTCGAGAACGTCTGGTTCTCGTACGGTAATGACGAAAGCTGGGTCCTGAAGGACGTTTCGTTCGAGATACCGAAAGGGAGCCGAACGGCTCTGGTCGGGGTTACCGGCGGCGGCAAGACCACGGTAATAACGCTGTTGCTCCGGATGTACGACCCGCAAAAAGGACGTATTTTAATCGACGGGGTCGATATCCGCGAGATTCCGAAAGCGGAACTGAGGAAGCTGTTCGCGCTGGTGTTGCAGGACATATTCCTCTTCCCCGGCAACGTGGCATCGAATATCGCTTTGGAATCGACCGAGATTTCCGAGGAACGGATCAAAAGTGCGGCACTGACGGTGGAGGCGGATCGGTTTATCGGGCGTCTACCGGCGGCTTACAAGACCGAGGTGTCGGAGAAGGGATCGAATTTCAGCCGGGGAGAACGGCAGCTGCTGTCCTTTGCGCGGGCGCTGGTGGTCGATCCGGAAGTACTGCTTCTGGACGAAGCGACCAGTTCGGTCGATCCGGAAACGGAGCGGACGATTCAGTCATCGCTGAAGAAACTGATGGAAGGAAGAACCTCGATCATAATCGCGCACCGCCTGTCGACAATATTGGACGTCGACCAGATCCTCGTGATACGGCGGGGCGAGGTTATCGAACGGGGCAATCATACCGACTTGATACTGCAGAATGGGTACTATTCGAAGTTGTTCCACCTGCAGTTTAAGAATAAAAACGGAGTTGCGGCAAATGTGGGCTAAAATAAAATGGCTTTGGCAGTACTATCGAAACTATAAATATGTCCTGGCGGTGCTGATATTCCTGACTCCGGTCCAGACCATGTTCCAGGTTTCGATACCGCGCATGATCGAATTCGCGGTCGATTATGTCAAGAGCGGAAATGTTCCCGACATGTGGGCCGCGAAGGCGATCGCCGATTTCGGCCAGGGAATGGGTCTGAGCACGGTGGCGACGTTTACTTTAACCCTGGTGTTTTTCGGGTTGGTGTCGAATACTCTTTACGCCTTTGTACAGTCGCACCGGGCCTGGATGAACCATCGCCTGGAATGGGCGTTTCGTCAGAAATCGTTTGAACAAGTCACGACCAAGGGCCCGGACTTTTTCAATAAGTTCCGGACCGGCGACCTGGTGACCCGTATGACCGACGACGTGGCCGAAAAGCTGTCCTGGTTTGCATGTTCGGGTATATTCCGGTTTTACGAAGCGGTCATGATGGTGACCCTGGCGCTGTTCATGATGCTGAGTATCAATCCCGGATTGACACTCTGGACGGCAGGGCCGCTTCCGATTTTGATATTGATTTTTATCAAGAGTTCGACGGTCCTGCACAAGCGGTACGACCACCTGCAGAGCCGGATTTCGAATTTCAACGATCTCATGGAGGCCTGCTTCTCGGGAATCCGGGTGGTCAAGGCGTACGTGAAAGAGGGGGCCCAGAAGCAGAAATTCGAACATGCGGCTCAGGATCGCCGGGCGGCGGAAATTTCGGTTATCAAAGCCCAGGTAATCGTGGAATCGTGCTATTATTACCTCTGGCAGGTCGGAGTCGTGATAGTCCTTCTGCTCGGCGGGTACAAGGTTATCCACGCGCAGTTAACGCTCGGGGAACTGGTAGCGTTCATCTACTATGTCGTCTACATGGTATTCCCGATGTTCGATATCGGTTCGTTTCTGGTCCATGCCAAGCGGTCGGCGGTGTCTATCAACCGCCTCAGGGAGTTGGAAGATGTCCCGGCGATGGTGCATGACGGCGGAGTTATCGGGACCGACAGCGGCGTGAAGGGAGCGTTGAAGTTCAACCAGGTTAAATTCGCGTTTGCCGAATCCCCGCGCCGGATTATCGATGAAATTTCATTCGAAATCAAGCCGGGCGAAACCATCGCGCTGGTCGGCAAGGTCGGATCGGGAAAAACCTGGATGACGAACCTGCTTCCGAGGCTGGTGGATCCGAGCGGCGGATCGATATTCCTCGACGGACACGAGCTTCGGGAATACAAACTCGAAGATTTGCGGCGTTCGATCGGATATGTTCCTCAGGAGCCGGTCCTCTTTTCGGATACGATACGTAACAATATCGTGTTCGGACGCGAAGACATTGCGCAGGAGACGATCGACTGGGCCATCGATGTGGCGCAGTTCCAGGGAGAAATTTCGGAATTTCCCAAAGGACTGGATACTCCGATCGGAACCCGCGGGGTCGCCATTTCAGGCGGGCAGAAACAGCGCCTGGCGCTGGCACGGGCTCTGGTCGGGAAGCCGCAGATATTGATTCTGGACGACTGCACTTCGGCGCTCGATTCCAAAACCGAAACGGCTCTTTGGGATCGGCTGCACGAGGTTCTTCCGGAATTAACCGCCATCCTGATTACGCATCGTCCGGATACGCTGGAACGGGTGAACAGGATTTACGTGCTGGATGACGGAAAAGTCATCGAGCAGGGAACTCATGCGGAATTGATGGCTTCCGGAAATTCCTATGCCAGAATTTACCGGCGTTATCAGCTTGAAGAGGAAGTCAGTTAAGCGACACTCTGAATCTGTGCGCGGCAGATGTCCACATCTGCCGCGTATAATTAAAGCGGTGTCAGGAAAGATTCCTGACGCCGCTTTTTATTGTACGAATAAGGTAATAAGCACCAAGGATGCACATGATCGGGACAATCGGGTGGTGGAATCTTCCGTCTCCAAAAAAGACAAAATAAACCGCCGACCAATACAATATGGTTCCGAATAGAAGAACCTTCGCTGACAGCGGCTCTCCCCTGTTCACGGCATAAGCAATCGCTCCCATAAAGAAAAGCAGTAATACTGCCAGATAGTACGATTCGGCAAGAAGAGCAATAATAGCGAAGAGGTCGAAACGACCTTTGTCGGCGGCATCGATCAATTCGTTCCAGACTCCTTCCATATCGACGGCATAATAATATCCCAGCTTTAATATTCCCCGTTTGACAAATCCGGCGGGGTTGTCCTTGATATATTCCCAGGCCATATTTCGGGCCTGACGGTCGATTTCGACCTGCCGGGCTGGGTCGTCGATATCGAATTCTTCGGTAACGGTCTGATTCCAGCCCATACCGGAACCGGGAGCGTTGCCGATGAGGAGGTTGATGCCGGTTTGGGTTGCGATGGAGAAGGAACCTTTTTGAACATAGTTGCGGGTCATCCAGGGGACGACGACGAGTAGAAAACCAAGGACCATGAAAAGGGCATTGCGGATTGCTGCAGGGCTCCACTTTAGATACAGCAGGATATATATCAGGGGTACAAATACAAAGGCCAGGGCAATGCCTTTGGTCAGGGCCGCCAATCCAAGAACGATTCCGCATAATAAAAGCATAACGGCACGTTTTTTGTCAAGCCCAAGAACCATAACGTACAGGGCAAGAAAGAGCAGCATTGTAAAGAGTGTTTCGGAGGCGAGCTTGTTGACGAATAGAATCTGGCTGGGGAAAAATGCCAGGATGATTGCGGCGTATCCGGCGATCTTTTCATTCATGAATTTCGAAGCGAATTTATAGATCAGATATACAGTGGCTGTGCCAAAAAGAACATTGAAGGCGGCGCCCAATCTGGGAGATTGACCGAATATTTCATAGATGAGCATGAGAAAGAAGGGGTAGCCGGGAGGACGGTAGGCATAGGGAATGCCGTTGACGCTGTAAGATCCGGTTTGGGACCAGGTCCAGGCAAGTTCGTTGTAGGTCTGCCAGTCTCCCCAGAGATGGAACGGCATGAGCAGTGACAAGGCTCGTAATAGGAAAGCGCTCGAGAGTAATACAATAAGGAATTTTCGTGGTTCGAAGCTGTCGATGATAATAATCAGATTATTAAATAGTGCAATAATATTGTGTTTAAGCAATAGTACTATTCCCAGTATTCCGAGCGACAACAGGAAAATGCGCAATTGCAGGAGCGTTTGCGGGACGATTTGTCCGTCCTGGCTGAGGAAGAGCAGTCGTACTTTAATAAAATCGAACCGGGCGACGGCGGTCAGGCCGACCAGGATCAGTACTAGTCCGGACAATTTCCGTATGAGATCAGGCTTATTCATGCACTTCGATATTCTTTGTTAAATGGTATGCGGCGTACATGGCTAAAATTGGAATGATGGGGAAATGGTACCGGCCTTCGGCATAGAACACAAAGTGCACCGCTATCCAATAGAGGATAATCAGCCAGAGGACACCAGTCTCTTTCCATTTTCCGCGTTTAATCATCACCAATAATCCTGCGATTGAAAATAGTGATATCAATAAATAGTACGATTGAACGAGGACGCCGAAGATAAAAAAGCCATTGGCGCTATTCTTTTCGGACGATTCTTTTAACTGGTAATCGACCCCTTCCAGGTCGACCGCGAACAGGTACGCAGTTTTCATTATTCCCCGTTTGATAAACCCGGCGGGGTCGTGTTTGATGTATTCGAAAGCGCGCGATCGCGCCAGGCTGTCGACGTACGCCTCTTTGGCCGGATTTCCGATAGGGAGGCCTTCGACAGACGCCGGATTCCAGCCGAAAGCGGCTCCGGGGCTGTTGCCGGCGAGAAGATTGATGCCGCTGATGGTCGAGATGGTGAAGGTCCCTTTCTGGCTGTAATTACGATACATCCAGGGGAATATGGCCAATAAAAGCGCCAGGACCGCCGCGACGAATAAGAGCAGGCGGCGCGGGTTTAGTGTTTTGGTGATAGCGAAATGAATTAAAGGAATGACAATAAGCAAAATCGACACGGGGCGGACCAGGACTGAAAGGCCGAGGAAGATTCCTACGACAATCCAGCAGGTCAGACTATCCTCTTTTATAATTAGATAAAGCGCAACTATCATGAGAGCTGTAAACAGAATTTCGGAAGCCAGCAGGTTGCAGAACAGAATCTGGCTCGGGAACAGGGTGAGTATTATCGCGGTCCAGCGGGCGGGGCGTTCTCCGAACAGCCTTCGTGCAATGAAATAGGAAAAAAGCATGATAATTAATGACGGAATAATATTGAAGGCTGCGGCCAGATGGGGGTTGGTTCCGAAAATTTTATATATGCCTGCCACAAAAACGGGGTAACCCGGAGGGCGGTAGGCGGTGGGGATACCGTCGATGCAGTAACACCCGAATTGGATGAGATTACGCGCGAGTTCATCGTAGGCGGAATAGTCGATCCAGAGGTTGAACGGGTAAAACAGGACCGCGAGGGTTCGAAGGAAGAACGCCGCGACTAGGGCTTTGATGATAAATGAGCCGGGGGACAGCGACGCGAGCCATCTGTCCGCCGCCTTAAGCGGGCGGAGCAGGGCAGTTGAAAACAGCAATACTAATCCCACCGGAAGAAAAGAAATCAGGACGATCTTCAGGCGGAGCAGCATAAAGGGGGAAATCTGTGAATCGGGGCTAAGAGCGATTAATCGTCCGGCGAGGCTGTCGAACGATAAGAGGGCAACGAGGCCGATTGCGAAAAGAATTGCCGCTATGATGGACATTACTATTTTCATAAGAAGCCGTGATTTCCCGCTTGGAAAAAGTTAGACTATTTTAACATTATTTGCAACCGGGAATTGTATTTTTGGCTGATACTGTTTGACAGAAAATAATTTCCGGTTATATTTGTCCTGTTATATGAAGACAACTTTGTTGATACTGGTTCTGGCGGGGCTCTCATTGGCGATTATCGCTCCCGCCGTTTATTCTCAGGAAAACGCAACTTCCGGCGAAACCCACGAACACGAAACACCGGGCAACCCGGAATCCACACCTCCGGCCAAAGTGCAGGGGCCTCCGACCCTGGGAGATTTTCTGTTTACGGGTAAATTTCTCGGAATGGTAATCCTGATTGCCCTGGGGCTGGTGCTTCTGTTTTTGAAAAAAGTCAATCTCTGGATCAGAATGCTAATGCTGCTGGCAGCGTTCGTGATGTACGGGACTGATTACTTTTTCCCGCTTCACCCCAGCCCCATGTGTTCCACGGTCAAGCTGTTCATGTTCAAATTTACGGTAGGGAGTTTCCTTCCGGCGTTCCTGGCCCTTTTCCTGGTGATGATGGTCACGAGTCTGTTCGGGAGGAAATTATTTTGCGGCTGGGTTTGTCCGCTGGGAGCGATACAGGATTTATTTAACAAGATTCCTCATAAGTTCAAAATAAAGCAATTCAATTTCACGGCGTTCAATTCGGTCCGGATGATGATGCTGGGAATGTTTATCCTGACGTTTTTTTTCGTGCGGAGCCAGATTCTGTCGCTGGCGGAAGCCAAGCAGGTGGATGTCGCGGCGGACCGGTTGTGGAATGCCTACAGCGCATACAGTGTTTACGACCCGGTGAATTTTTTCGAGCTGCTGCACTGGGAAATCGATACGATTTTCCTGATAATGTTTCCGATACTGATCATCGCCAGCCTGGTTTTGTATCGTCCGTTCTGTTATGCGATTTGCCCGGTGGGAGCGCTGACGTGGCTTTTTGAATGGATCGCTCCGGCACGAATCAGAATCGACCAGGAAAAATGCACCAAGTGCGACGAATGCATTATCATTTCTCCCTGCCCGACTATATCGAAACTGGTTTACGAAGATTACAAGGCTTTACCGGATTGTACGTCGTGCGGGGAATGCCTTCCGGCTTGCGAATTCGACGCCATTAAATTCGATTTCAAGAAGTAATTCCGAAAAATTTATAAAGTAATAAGAGGGGTTGAATTATCAACCCCTCTCTTTCCCATAAGTACCGGTATTAAACCCCTATTACAAGGAGCGCCGTTACTGGCCCTTATCCTTAACACCAACTTCTTCTTCCTTGAAATTCAGGGCCGCCGAATTGATGCAATAGCGCAATCCGGTCGGCTCCGGGCCATCCTCGAAAACGTGCCCCAGGTGCGCTCCGCAACGGCTGCAGAGCACTTCGGTCCGCCTCATTCCAAACGTCACGTCGCTATCTTCTTCGATATTGCCGGCCTCGATCGGCTGATAAAAACTCGGCCACCCGGAACCGGAATTGTACTTGGTGTCGGACGCAAACAGTTCCTGCCCGCAGGCCACGCACAGGAATATGCCATGTTCCTTTAAATCGTTGTACTTGCCGCTGAAGGCCATTTCGGTCCCCTTTTCACGGACAATACGATATTGCTCGGGGGTCAGCTCCGCGCGCCATTCCTTTTCGGTTTTCCGCACCGGGTATTTATCTTCGGTCATGGTATGCTCCCTGGTATTACTTACATTTCCGTTCGTTTGCCTTATCCTGCTGCACCCGGCCGCGAATATTCCAGTGAAGGCCATGGCGGCAGGGACCAATATTCTCAGTAAATTCGAATTCATGACTGCTCAACATTCGGATGCCATTTTGCCTACTCTATATCTATTTAACAAAGTCAAGGGGGCGTGTGTTCCACCCGCAGTATTGTCTTAGTTATTGCAGGCAAACGGCTTAACCGAAAAAAGAGAATTTCGTTAAAACGCCAAAAATCTTAAGATTGACTTGTTATAATCCGATAAATAGTATGATAACTCTATAATGGCGAGGTATGACTATGACTAAGATTAATCGCTTCAAGGGCTTACTGATTTTAATTACTGCTATTCTGACTATCTTTGTCTATTGCAGCGGCAGCGGGACCACCGGGACAACCGGCGGGGATGGAGACGGAGATGATACGACCGGTGATACTTCGGGGACAATTCTCGACACTCCAACCGCGGCCCTGATCGCCGACCATAGTTCGGTGGAAGTCTTTGACGATATTCCTGACAGCATCATTGAGCAAATATCGGAGAACTTCGATTTCTATTACGGGCACACCTCGCATGGCAGCCAGATAATTACCGGCCTCGATATGGTCGAATATGAAAATTCCGAATATGCCATGCCGGCCTTTTTCGAACGTTCGGATGACCTCGGGACGCTGGGAGATACTTCCTGGGTGTCGCACCTGCGTTATCGCCTCGATCTGGGGGTGCACAACGTTGCCATGATGTCGTGGTGCGGAGGAGTATCGGGCAATAATACCGCCGGCATCAATGTCTATCTCGATAAGATGACCGAACTGGAAGAAGACTATCCCGATGTTCGCTTTATATATATGACCGGTCATCTTGACGGCACCGGCGACGAGGGCAATCTTCGGGCCATGAACGAATTGATCCGAAGCTACTGCGAAGCGAACGACAAGATTTTGTTCGATTTTGAGGATATCGAAAGTTACGATCCAGACGGCACTTATTACGCCGACGGTTCCGACGCCTGCGAATGGTGCGTGACCTGGTGTGCGACGCACGACTGCCCGACCTGCGGGAGCTGCGCTCATTCGCATTGCTACAACTGCTATGTTAAGGGCAAGGCCTTCTGGGTCCTGATGGCCCGCATGGCAGGGTGGGAAGAAGAATAGGGAAGCAATTAATCTGAAAAGGCAGGAGTACAATACTCCTGCCTTTTGTATTTTACATCCTCTTTATCGCGGCTTCGTACGGCGTGAAGCCGGGGATGCCCTTGAATAAAGTAAGATTCGGTTTGTGGAAGGCGGGGTCGTCGTAGATAAGTTTCATCAGCTTATCCCGCTCTTCGGGATGAGCCAGGTGCGCGATTCCGACCGCCCTCTCCCCTAACGACAGCCTTCGGGGATCGAACGCTCCGTACTCGGTAACGATAATCACCTGGTCGGCGGCGATACAGGTGGTGGTGATTCCGGCCGGGCAGCGATCGATAATTTTAGAAATCCCCTTATCAGTGCGGGATTTCATGGCGATGATGGCGGTTCCTCCGGGGGAGTACTGCGCCCCCCTGATAAAATCGCTCTGTCCTCCGACCCCGCTGAAGATTTTGCGGGCATCGAGGGAATCGGCCCAGATGTTCCCGTGCAGGTCGACTCCGATAGCGCTGTTGATCGCGACCATCTTCGGCATTTCGGCGATACGGAAAACGCTGTTGGTATAATCGCAGGGGCGGCTTTGCACGGAACTATTGTAGGCCATCCAGTCGTACCCCTCCTGGGTTTCCGAAAGAAAGATGGACGATACCGAAAAATCGATGCGGTCTTTCCAGCGGTTGGTGACAATGCCTTTATCGATTAGACCGATCATGGCATCCGAAAATAGCTCGGTATGGATGGCGAGGTCTTTTACCCCTTTTTTGATGATGGCGGCCGTGACCGCCTCGGGGACTTCGCCGATACCGTACTGCAGGGTGGAACCGGGAGTATCTCCGGAACCGTCCTCAATGTACATCGCGGCGATGATCTCTCCGATTTTCCGCGCGGTTTCATCCGGTTCGTGCACGGGGCTCTTGGGAAGAGAGTAGTCGACATCGATCAGGTAATCGATTTTTTCTTCTCGGATGGTAGTCCCCAGCACGAAAGGCATACGGTTGTTGCGTTCCACGATAACCGTCCCGCCTCTGCGCTTGGCGGCCTTGATGGCAGTATGCACGGCCTCGACGGTAGTGCCGAGGCTGTAATTGCCTCCGGCATCGGGACCGCTGACCGAAGCGAGGACGACATCCGGACCGCCGGTCTGGCGGGCGTAGCGGGGGATTTCCGAAAGGTGCATGGGATGGTACTTGGCTCTCCCCTGGTTGACCGCTTCACGGGTCAGGTAGCTGTTGAAGATGACACGATGCGTTATCCGCTGGCAGACTTCGGGCGAAAAGAGCGGTTTGATTCTATCTCCCAGCATCAGGACGCTGTACATCGCAATGTGCTTTATATTCTCATCCTTCGCCACCTGAAGCAGCAGTTCCTGAGGAGTTGCGGCGTTCCCTCCGACATACACCACCGATCCCGGTTTGAGGGTTCGGGGATTGATTGCTTCTTCGATATTTTTTACTATTTTCATGTATACCTCTATTCGGCCTTTAATGGATTGTCGTCGCTATAATTTATCTGATGGCTTTTTATAGTCAATAGAAGTATTCGCAGACAGGGAAGGAATACAAAAGGCTATATGGATTAATCGGGTCGAAAATTGTCGGGATTGAAGAGATTGGAGGACCGGGAAATCAGGCTGTCGCCAGTTCTTCCTGCTTGATGCGGCACTGGGCCCAGATTTTGTACATTTCGTCGGCTTCGGTCTGGCGGTTTATGATATGATCGGCGCGGCCCGATTCGATCATTTCCACGAATTTTACGAGCATTTCCGGGTCGAACGACGAGGCCATTTCCCGGGTCATGATATCAATCGCCTTCTCGGAACTGAAAGCCTGGCGGTAGGGACGGGCCGAAGTGAGGGCGTCGAAAACATCCGCGAGGCAGATAACACGCGCGCCGGCAGGGATCAAATCGCCGGCCAATCCGGCGGGATATCCATTGCCGCTGTATTTTTCATGATGATAGCGAATCAGCGGGATAACATCCCAGGGGAGATTGATACCGGATAGCAACTGGATACCGTTATCGGGATGCTTCTTAATTTCATCGAATTCCTCCGGAGTCAGCTTTCCCTCTTTTTTGAGGATTTCGTCGGGAACGCGCAACTTCCCGATATCGTGCAGAAGGGCTCCGGCCACGATGGTTTTGGCTTCATGGTCGGACATACCGAGGTTCTGGGCAAGGCAGAGGGCCAGGTTGGCCACGCGGTCGGAATGACCCTTGGTGTAAGGGTCTTTCAAATCAACCTTCGCCGCCAGCGATTCGAAAACTTCGAGGTACAAGTCTTCGACATTATCGATCAGACCCTGGGTTTTTTCGATCCTGCCCGCGGCTTTGCACTGGTTGAACAATGAAAAGGCTTCTTCCAGCGCCTGCAGGGCTTCCATGTGCTCTTCGGTCTGAAAATAGAGCTGCCCCAATTCGAACATGGTTTCCGCCTGAATGTATTGCAGGCCGAGGTCTTTCGAGATTTTCAGAGCTTCCTGGTAATACATCAGGCTCCGGTCGAAATTCTTTTCCTGCATTTCGATTCGACCGGCCAGCTTTTTGGCTTCCGCGAGCTGGCTGTTCTTGAGATTCTTCGATTCGAGATAATCGAGAGCATTGCGGCAGGATCGCCTGGAAGGTTCGATCTCGCCGATGCGGAGGTAGAGGTCGGTGAGGTTGATATCGAGGATCAACCGTAGGGCTTCGTCTTTGATCTTATCGGCCACTTCCCAGGCCGAAACGAAATACCCGCGGGCGTTGTTGGGACGGTCCTGTTCGAGGAGGGTGATACCGATATTGTTGAGGGTATAGGCCGATTTACGGACCTCCCCTTCTTTATCGTACAGGTCGTGAGCGCGGGTATAGCATTCCAGGGCCGCTTTCCAGTTGCCCCGGATATTCTTGATGGTACCGAGATTGTTGCTGATATCGGCGTACAAGATCGACAGGCCTTCGTGCTGGGCGATGGCGATGGCTTCTTCGAAAGCGGCTTCGGCATCGTCGAATTCTCCCAATTCGAAGTAGATGACGCCGAGGTTCCTCAGGCTCTTGCACATTCCCAGGCGGTTGTCGAGGCGGCGATAGCCGCCGAGCGCGCGATGGATATAGCCGAGGGCCCGGTCCATTTCGCCGGTGCGGACCAGTAACTGCCCGATTTCCAGGAAGACCTCGACTTTTTCGGCCGAGAGCTGCTGCTCCTGGCAGAAATCGAGGAGGCGCTGATATTCCCGGACCGCTTCGGAATATCGTCCCAGTTTGGAAAGGACCTTCCCCTTTTCGTTCAATAATTTAAAACGAAGGTCCGGAGAATAAGTGGGCAGCCCCTTGGAATTCCAAATTTCTTCCATGGTTTGGAGGTAACTTAACGCCCGTTCGTACTCGAAGTTCTTAGTCGCTTTCCCTGCCAGTTCGAGGAACTCCGAAAGGGTTTCTGCCCACTTATTGGCGGCATTATCGCCGGATTGCTTCATAATCCTCTTGGCCCTATAATTGCCTTATGCCGCGGCGGTTTTTCCTGCCGCCGACTCCAGATTCTTCAGTTTGTTCACTGCTTCGCTCAGTTGTGCACCGCCGGTCTGCCGGAAGAGCTTGATAGCGGCTTCCAGACGGGATTTCGCCAGATCCGTCTGTCCGCGTTCAAGCGCCACTTGACCGGATTCGTGCAGGATTTCCGCTTCATGCTGTAGGAGGTTGTTTTCCCTCGCCTTTTCGAGGGCCTTGTCAAGAATATCTCCCGCTTTGGCGGGATCGCCGGAAACGCGATACGCAGTCGCTTCGACGATGGCCAGATCGGCCGTCAAAGCCGGTGATTTGACCGTTCCGAGCAGTTCCTGAGCCAGCACGATCAGGGACCGTGCCGCGACGATATCTCCCAGTTTCAGGTACAACTTGGCGAAATTCTGATAGCAGATTTCGACCAGGCTGGTATCCCGGGATTCCATCGCCAGCATCAGGGCCTCCTCGAACGACGTTTTCGATTTTTCGAATTCACCCAGTTCGTAATGGGCCAAACCGATATTATGAAGGACATAGGCCTGCCGCAGTTTATTGCCGGATTTCCGGAAATCGGACAGGCACAACTTGAAGACCTTGATTGCATCGCGGTGTTTTCCTTCAATCGATTTAATGGCCCCCTGGGTGTTCAAAATCGTCGCCCGCAGTTGAAAATCACCCGCTTTGGTCGCCCAGTCCACGGCTTTTTCGCAGAGAGTATCCGATTCCGCGAATCGGCCGAGCTGGAACTTGAGGTTGGCCAGATTTCTTACCGTTGTAGCTGCGCCACGATACTCGCCGAGATCGAGATAGATCGCTTCGGCCTGCCGGAAGGCATCCTCGGCTCTGTCCCAATCACCGACCTGCATGTAGACGCGGCCGTATTCCTTAAGTAAGTCACCCTTGACAAGTCTGTCGCTGTCTCTATCGTTCAAGCTGAAAGCGTCATTCAAAAGTTGCATAGCCACCGAGGTATTACCCTGCCTTACCCAATCCCTGGCTAATTCCAGCAGCTGCCGCGCACTGTGCGTCACGAAGCCATTTATGTTTTGCTTTGCTACTGACATATTCTCCACCTAAATTAGGGTAATAGTTCCTTGTCTTAGGGTTAACTTATTCATCGGTAATCAGGGCATAAGCCGAGAAATGACTGACTACCGCCGTTACAGTTTTCGATTCAACGTTATTGACGCAACGAATTATTTCCCATTCGCCCGTCACGGTATTGAACCAGGCCATTTTGATGCTCAGATTATTGACGTTATCGAGAATGGCATCGCGATAACTCATGGTAATCTGCACCGGGATATTGAAAACCAATCCGTCGGTCCCGAAATGGTCGGCGTAGGTGGTCGGATCAGGAATTTCAATGGAAATCAAGGTATCGCTTTTCAGCGCTCCCGGAGGGAAGAAAAGCTGTACATCGAGAAGGCTGACGGTCCCGCCTTCCGCCGCAGAGACGACCTGATCCACATAATATGAATCATCAAGCAGTTTGGCTGCCGCTACGTTTCGTTTAAGAAGCGTAACCGAGCCCGATTGGTCGTCGACAACGGCGGTCGGCGACTTTGAACAGCCGCTGAATCCCGCTAAGGCAAGACTCAGGACGACCATCAAAGCCGCCGTCAACATCGCTGAATACTTTCGTCTCATTCGCCGTGCTCCTTTCGCGCAAAGTTTAAAGGTTAGCGCACGGGCAGAAGTAAGACAAGATTCATGCCGAAACCCCTCGGTGAGTCGTTAACGATCTGAGCTGTCATGACTTACAACTACATTCGGGTCGTTGTCGGAATAAAATGAACCGGACGATTTAGGGCTTTCCGGTATAAAACATCCCGATCGCGATTGAAAGGATTCTTCGAGTTTCACGGTAAACTTCCTGTTGTCAAAAGGTTAAACGGGGGGAAAGAAGCGGTCTATTTTGTTCCACCTTTTTTGAGAATGCGTCTGTCTTTGCGTAATTCGTTGCCGTCTATAATCCTTCGCAGCCTGGCCCGGGATATACCAAGGATGCGGGCGGCCTCGGTTTTATTCCATTCCACCATATTAAGGATTTCGCCGGTGATTTTCCGCTCGATTTCCTCAAGGGTTAGGCCGTTTTCCGGGATTTCGAGGGTAATACTGCGGCGTTCCCGTGCCGTTACCCGGCCGTTCTGGATGGCGTCGCGAATCTGTTCCGGGCGGATTTTCAGCGATGTGGCCAGAAGAACGGTGCGTTCGATAACATTTCTCAATTCCCTGACATTCCCCGGCCAGCGGTGACGGGCGAGGATATCGAAGACGCTTTCCGGGATCGGTTCCAGTTCCTTGTGGTAGAGGGTGCTGTAGTATTTGAAGTTGGCGACGGCCAGTTCGCGGATATCTTCGGCGCGGTCCCGAAGCGGCGGAAGATGGATGGCGATCAAATTGAGGCGGAAGAGCAGATCTTCGCGGAATCCTCCGGCAGCCACGGCGTCATCGAGATTGATATTGGTGGCCGCCAGCACTCTGACATTTACGTCGCGGTCTTCTACGGCGCCCAGCGGCCGCAGGCGGCGGCTTTCGAGTATTTTAAGCAGTTTGGCTTGAGAAGATGGAGTAAGGTTGCCGATTTCATCGAGAAAAATAGTCCCTTCATTGGCGAATTCGAACAGCCCCGTTTTGTCCGATTTGGCGTCGGTGAAGGCTCCCTTCTTGTGGCCGAACAGCTCCGATTCGAATAACTCGTCGGGAATGGCCGAGCAGTTGACTTCGATAAAGTGGTTTTCTTTCCGGACTCCGCTATAATGAAGGACTTTGGCCAGGAGGTCCTTGCCGGTGCCGGTTTCGCCGAAGATGATGGCGTTGGGGTAATCGACATCCTTAAGGTGGCTGATCATTTTCTTGATTACGGCGATTTGCGGAGATTTTCCTATAATGGAAGATATATCGTACTTATTGAACGAAACGGCTTCGGCGGGTTCGACTTCGGCCGATTTCTGCGGTGGTTTAATCAAAGTCCCGATGCGATCGAGGTAGGCCTTTTCGGAAAGAATTTCGGACACCCCCATTTTGGCCGCCTGAAGGGTTTTCTGCTCATCGGATTTTTCCGAAACTCCGATAATTTTCAATTTATCGAAAGCCTGGATCAACTGCCTCATGAATTCCGGGGTGAAGAATTCTCCGCGATCGAGATCGACGTAAGCGGTCCCTTCCGGGGTTCCGGCATTAGGAACAATCGGATCGGCACAAAAGGTAATCCGTTCGTAGAGGTCTCCCCGATCGGATTTTATCTTTTCCCACTTGTCGGAATGCAGCCGGCTGCCGAAAATAAGCACACTTGAAGGCATCTTCTCTCCCTATCTTCGAATTATCGGCATTCGCGGGTAATAGTTAAGAAACTGATATTCCGCCACTTGCGTAAAACTAAAGAGTGTTACCTTTTCCGTGTAAAGGTGTCTTAAGGAACAGATGAACAGATTAAGGACCCGGTTCTGGCAGTTGGTAGAGCCGGAACATCAAAAGGCAAGAGCGTTTTGCCGGAAATTGACCGGAGATCGTGACGAGGGTGACGACCTTTATCAGGATGCCCTGGTGAGCGCGCTGACCGGTTTCGCAAAGCTGAAAAACGAGCATGCCTTTCGCCCCTGGCTCTACCGCATCATGATCAACTGCTTCAAGAATCGCCGCCGTGAGGCCTGGTGGAGGCGGGCAATTCCGCTGAGCGACGAGGTCAAAGGAACGCTGATCGGCAGGAATCCCGGCCCGGCTTACGCCGCGCGGAGACGACTTGAGAAAGCATTTGAGGTGCTGTCGACAGCCGACCGGGTCCTGGTCACCCTGTTCGAATTGGAGGGATGGAGAATCTCCGAAATCGCCGAACTGACCGGGAAATCGGAGGGGAGTTTGAAGGTCCGGTTATCCCGCGCCAGGCAAAAAATGCGGGAAACGCTGCGCCGGGAGATGAATGAATCGGCACGGCAGAGTCTGAAATCTATTTGGAGTGAGGACGAGATATGCGTTGTCACGAAGCCGGTAAAAGAATAGCCGAGTCGCGCGGCCCCTTGACGGACATGGAACTGCTGGAGCATCTCCGGGAGTGTCCGCATTGCGCCGGGCTGGCGAAGGCTGAAGCGTCGCTGACCAGGGACCTGGAACTGGCGTCGCAGGACGATACGGTCGACACCTTATCGTTCACCGCAATCAAGGCCAGAGTGGAATCGCGCGCGGAACTCGCTTCACCGAACACGGAAAAGGAGTACAGCATAATGGCAAAGCTCATAAACAACATCAGCCGCAGACCTCGCTTCGGTATTTCCGTAGGGGTGGCGCTGGTTCTTTTGGCCGCGGTAACTTTGATACCGCTGAAATTATCACATACCATCGGATATGAAGTCGCCATTGCGGGAGTCAACAAAGACCTGGCGCTCGACCAGGACCGGGTCAAAGAGCTGCTCGGAGCGCTCGGTGTCCAGCATGCGGAATTCACGGTCGATGGCTGCGAGCAAACCTGTCATCTTACCATTTCCGAATTGAAAGACCAGTACGAAGTCCAGATGATAACAACGGCTTTCATTGAAATGGGTAATTGCGAGATCGAAAAAGTGATCCCCATTTCGGAGCAGGAATCCGGCTCGCTGGTCGAATATGCGAAAAACAAGGTCTTCTTCGGCAAATTGAAGACAAGCGGGAATGAGGAACTGCACCAGGTCGTGATTGAAAAACTGGGCCAGCTCCAGGGCGATTCCACCAGTCAGTTCACGGTCTGGGTTTCGGCCGACAGCATGGGCGGAAATTACGAATTTGAGATTACCTCGAGCGATGGTATGCCCGGTGAAATAATGATCGGTCATGATATGATGCCGGTTGTCGAAGGCGGAAAGCAACTCAAGGTAACGACCGAAAACGGCGAAACGATTTTTGAAATTACCGATGATGAGGGGAATGTCCATGTAATCAACATGAACGATCCCGATGCCCAGGAACAACTGGAAGAGCTGGGGATGCAGTTCCATATGCTCCAGGGAGCGGATGGGTCCGGAATTGCTCGATTCTGGTCGGAAAATGTTCCCGGGGGACAAGCCGGAAAGATACAAACATTCGAACCGGTTGAGAAGGAATTGCCGTCGAATCTTCCGGAAGGATACGCCCTGTCGCAGAATTATCCGAACCCCTTCAACCCCACCACGAACATCGACTTCACCCTGCCGCAGGCGCAGCATGTCCGTATCGATATTTTTAACATTAACGGTCAAAAGGTCCGGACCCTGATCGACAGCTACACCGATGCCGGTCCGCACACCGTGGAATGGGACAGCCGCGACGACGGCGGCAACCAGGTTGCATCCGGGGTTTATCTTTATAATTTCCGATCGGGTGACGTTAACGAAACGAAGAAAATGACTCTTGTGAAATAACCTTCTTTAGCCGAATGGGTATTTTACATACGGCCGGTCCTGACAGTGCGGGACCGGCCGCTTTCATTTGGTCTCCGGGCGGGAATCGCTTATATTGGTATCATGCATCGCAGACCGCGTTTGAAAAAAACCGGTAAGCCGGGTTCGGGACGAAGCCGATTCAGGTCGGCAAGGGCCGTTCACAGAAAGCCGCATATCGATATACCGGCGGCAAAAGCGGTCAGGTCCAAATACGAAAAAACATGCGTCGAATATTTCCAGCAGAACGGTATTGCCTTTCAGTACGAGCCGGTAATTTTGCTGGAGGGGAAGCAATACCGTCCCGATTTCTTTCTCCCCGACATGGAGTTATTCGTGGAGATTTGCGGATATAATCATATGCCGCAATACCGGGATAGAGTCGGTTTTAAGGAAAAGATCTATGAGCGAAACGGTCTGAAAGCCCTTTTCGTTTATTATAACGGCCGGGGTTCTCTGGCGGATTTATTAAAGGCCGGCCTCGAAGAATTCCGGGAATAATTCTATTTCAGGCACTGCTCCAGGGTTTCCTTCAGGATATTATCCGGGACAAGGTGTCCCCCCTCGAAAGTATAAAAAGCGACATTATAGCCCCATTTATCGAGCAGTTCCCGCGTGCTTTGGGCTTCCTGGTATCTAATAGCGTTATCTTTCAGCCCATGCACGATGAAAACCTTGATTCGTTGCCCGTATTGCAGTTCGCTGTCGCTTAAGTACTCCCGGTCGAGACTCCCCCCGAAGGAAATAAAATCGTTGATAATATCGTAATTCCTGATGGCGGTCGTAAAGCCTATCCGCGAACCCATTGAAAATCCGACCAGGATAACTTTGCTTATCATGAACTCTTTCCGCAGTTCCCTTATCACATCGGCGATATAAGTCACGGAATGATTATATGAATCGGCGATCGCGGCGCTGTCTTTTAAATCCTGACGGTACCACAGGTAACCGGGGATATTCCCCGCGGAAGCGTACGGCCCCGGAAGGGTGGCAAAGATGCATTTCGGGGCGTCGTCCTCGAGGATACTGAAACTGCGCATGAATTCATCGGCACTGCCTCCCGCACCGTGCAATCCGACCACCAGCGGATAGGCTTTGCCGGGATTGAACCATTCCGGCATGACTATTCTGATTGCGGTTTCCGGGCCGATTTTAAGATATTTGATTTCCCCTTCCTCGTTTTTCTGGCGTGCGATCGCCAGCCCGAGGGAGTCGTAAATAGCCGCGAACTGGAAGGAATCTCTGACCTGGTCAAAATCGGTGTCGGCTTTCAACAGATCCAGATTGCGGAAACCGGCGCGGACGGCGCGCTGGAGATATCCCGCGGCCAGTTCCGGTTCGGCCATAAGACCGTAGCAGCAGGCCAGGTTGTAAATGGCAGTGAAATCATCGATATTATAATGAAGATATACCAGGTACAGCCGGGCGGCATCAATGTAATTTTCGGCGGCGTAGAAATTTTCGGCCTTAATCAATAAATCTTCGAGATCGATATCGAGGAAATCCCCGATAACGGGATCCATGGGATTGATGGTCCCCGGGCGATACCAGTCGTATTCGGCGGTGGTTTCGTCCTGAGCGGACAAGGGGCATATCAGAAAAGTCGTGAGGATTAAAGGCAGCAGGAAAATTTTATTTTTCATAACGACCTCCACCATATTTTACGTAGAATTGGCTCCCTCGGTTATATGCTCCCGGTAAAATTTTCCATACTTGACAGGAGCTTTAAAAACAGGCTATAATGATAATGTACATCCACCGGGATTTACCAGCAAAATGAGAATTCAGGCGATCGAGGGGGACCGATTTTATAAACAGGCGGGTTTTTAAGGCCCGCCTTTTTTTATTGCATAAGTATTTAAAATTTGTCCATATTAGGCCATGATCGGGGAATTTTCATAATATGTTTGAAATTTTTGGCTAAAATTCCGATTATAAAACCATGAGTGACGAGACTTATAAACATTTCAGGTACGAGATAGCACTGGGCGCGGTCATTCCCGTGCCGAAACCAAAAGTCAATTATTACTCGGGACAACAATACAGCCTGCAGCAATTCTTATTTACTCTTTGCAAAGAGAATATCGGTTCCCTGGGAAAAAGGAACGGGAAATGGACTTTCGGTGAAGATGCCCCCAAGGATGCGGCGCTTCATTCGCGGTCCGATCTCACACAGCTATTCGACTTCGCCGAAAAGATGGGGATAATCGAGGCCGACGCCCCCAATAACGATTTTACCCCTTATAAGCTGTCGCAAACGTACTGGGGAAAATTCGATAAATTCGCCGAATAAGATTCTTATCATATGATAAAAAAACCCCGGAAAACCCGGGGTTTTTTATTCGATTATCCGCAATTCGGGGGCGGGCCGCTCTTGAATTTGAAATTAACCAAAACCAGGATATCGAGAATATCGACATTGCCGTCGTCATTGACATCTGCGATACTCATCGCTGCCGGCGGCGGGCCGCTCTTGAATTTGTAGTCAACCAGGGCCACGATATCAATAATATCAATCTTACCGTCGCCATCGATATCTCCGCAAGTATAAACCGATTCGGTAGTGACGGTCAATTCCACGGGGATCTGGAGAGGATTACGCAGAGGATCGGAATCGTTGCTGAAAATCATCAGGTTATTTTGATATACTCCCGGTTCCAGCCCGGCAGAATTGAGCTTCAAATCTATCAAGGCGCTGTTGCCCGGAGCGATACTCCCAATCCGGGAGGCGACCGTCAGCCATGAAGTCGGCTGGAAGAACACGATGGCCAGATTATCATGGAGATACGGAGCCAGGTAGGCGACTTCCAGTCCGTCATTACCCAGCATATTTTCCATACCGATCGTGCAGTTCTGAGCATCGAATCCCGGCGCAATCGAGAGGTACTGGAATTTCACGGTTCCGTCAGGATACAGAATAACTTCGGCATTAATAACATCACCCGCACCGGCACTGTATTCGGGATAATTGACGAACTGAATGACCGCCATCCCTCCGGTGGTATCCATGAATACCTGTCCGCCGGGGTTTGAGAAATTGGTGATATCAAGATCGTCCCAGAGCCAGGCATAAAACCCGTTGGGAATGGAGGCAATCGGAATGGTGGTTTTCTGGCGGGACTTCATGCCGGTGCTATCGAACCCGATTATTCCATTGGAACCGATGCAAATCTGGTTGTAGGTGGTTCCATAGAACGGGAAGTCGAAGCCCAGGTCCAAATACCCGGAATGATTATCGTCGTCAAAGAGAGAAGTTAATTCTTCACCGGTAGCGGTGATATCAATCCAGTCGAAAGCCGGGCCGCCGCTCTGATCGGAATCGATCCAGAAATTGCCGAAAACATCCGGGCCGCCGGCATTGCGGGATACTTCCGCATTCTGGTAAGGATTGTCGGTTCCTTTCGGTTCTTCAAAATTGAGCATCTCCGCCGGATATTCTTTCGAGGCAGCCTGGGTCAGGCTGGCGTCAACCAGCGACTGGAAGAAAGCGGTGCTCTTATTGAGGACCGGGTAGATTTCCACATAATAATTCAACTGCCCCAGCCCGTTGTTTTCGAGCAGGATCTGGGTAGTGGTGGAATCATCCGGGTTCAGGATTTCGGTAAAACTCAGCGGAGAGGCCGAGATTTCCGGAGCGTAATCGATACGGACGTTATCGATGTACCAGTCATCCAGGCCGGCGCCGTCACCGTCCGATATGAATCGAACCTGGAAGATTCCGTGCAGGGCATCGGCCGGGAGAGGTATTTCGGAAAATTCGAATGTGGTGGCGCTGGGATCGGCACCGTAATGAACTTTTATTCCCGTCCATTCACCCAGATTATTGCGATATTGAACGGTTAGGTCGTCGCCGGCGGAAGGATCGGAACCGAAACCTCCTCTTTCGAAGAAGTACGACAGGACTCCGCCGGAGGCTGACGATAAATCGATCACCTGAGACATCACGGTGTCCTTGCCTCCGTCGAGATTAAGGGCATAAGGAGCGGACGGAGGGTTTGCGGCATTGGAGACAATTTCGGCCCCAATGTTAACTACCCATTTTACCGGATTGAGATATGTGTCGACAAAGTTGTCTTCCCAAGGGAATACTCCCGAGGAGCCCAGCGAAATAGTCCTGAGGGCGGCACTTTGAATCGTGGATGGGGCATTGAGCGGATTTATTTCGATATCGGCATCGTCAATATCGCCGAAACCGCTTACCGGAACGGAAATGCGCACTTTGAAGCTGAAAGTACCGTCCACGGCAACCATCCCGGTCGAAGCGATTTCATAGGTACCGGTTTCATCCCAGATGGATCCGGTCCAGTCGTCCCCGGAAAGGGCCAGTTCGAAATCTTCGCTGTAGGCACCGATATTTATCATTGAAACATCATGCCATGCAAAATCCCCGGAGGCCGCATAGGCCGTGGTGGTATCCGACAGGATTACCAGATCGTAATCGATAATGAAGAATGAAAAAGTTTCGCTCACCGCGACGTTGTCGTCGATATCGGCGGCAGTTAAGTAGTAGTCTATAGTTGTCCCGGGAGTCTGAGCGGGAATGAAGCCTTCAAATTCGTCGGGATTGGCGGTCGGAGTCATGAATACGAAATTCCACACCGAATTCACTTCATAGAAAACCCGAAGAGAATCGGGGACGAGGTCATTCGGAGACGTGATTTCGGCTATTACATGGTAATCGGTAAGATACTGGTTGGTGTTTGCAAGCGGAGTATGCGTGATACGAACTCCGCAAGGGTACCCCTGCATCAGAACGGCGCTGTTGTACAGGTTAAGGCGTCCACCGCTGACCGTATTGGTAGCCAGTGAGGAGATGGGATCGACTCCGTTCATGATATAATCCTTAACTATCAGAGCTGTGCCGCCGGGATCGTTTGTATAATCGTCGAAAAATGATTCACAGCCGACGGCGTAAAGGAATGCGACCGCTCCCGCGACATGCGGCGTGGCCATGGACGTTCCGGTAAGATTGCCGTAGGAATTTCCCGGAAGAGTCGAGCGGACACTGGTTCCGGGGGCGCCGAGATCGATGGTGGTAGCGCCGTAAGCCGCACCGGAATTCTTGACATCGGTACTGGTGGTATTGGTGACAGAGAGCAGATAATCACTGGCGCAGGCAGTCGGGATATCTCCCTGGACATCAATATTGATATTGATATTGGCGGTCGCGGCGGCACTGAGGATGCCGACTTCGCCCAAAGAATCGTACATGGCGCACCAGAGAGGATAATTGGCGGGATTACCGTAATCGACACCGAATGAGGAATTGGTCGAAACCACAAATGCCCCATACGCGCCATCGGTTTCATTGTAAATCGAACGCATTTCGTGCACATAGCTATAAGCCTCGACGGCGATCGATTCGGTCCCGGTCGAGCCCGCTATCGGCATAACCTTAACGCCCCAATTAACGCCGCTGACGCCGATGCCGTTGTTTCCGGCCGCGGCGGCAATGCCGGCCACATGTGTCCCGTGGCTGTCGCTGGGGATATTGCCGTTGCTATTGTAAGCGTTCCAGCCGTGGTAATCGTCGATATAGCCGTTGCCGTCATCATCGATGCCGTTGCCGGGGATTTCATCGGTATTTTTCCAGTAGACGATATCGACATGATTGAGGTCGAAACCGCCGTCTATAATGGCAACGATAATCTCTTCCCCGGTCGCGGCCGTACCCCCGGTGGCGATATCCCAGGCTTCCGGAGCGTCGATATCAGCGTCTGCGGTCCCTCCGGTCTGCCCGGTATTATGCAAAGCCCACTGCTGACTGAAGGTCGCATCGTTGGGGAAGGTCTGGCGCTGTTTGATAAAGTGATTGAACTGCGCGATATTGACTCCGGCCATGTCCCGAACCGCCTGAAGGAGCGGGCGGTGTTCGGCGGCTTTCATTCCGGCATAATCATACGAAACCAGCCAGATATTCATCCTTCTCGATAACTGCTTGATTGGCATCATGTTACGAGAAGCAAAAAAATCCGTGACGCCATTGATTTTGACTCCCGGATCGATCTGAATAATCATCTCCCCGGCCTTAAATGGGGCTTCATCTTCCAGAGTGACCTCTTCGGCTCGGGAGACCGCAAACAGGGTTAAAAATACCAGCCCCGTTGAAATTATCAATCTTATCCAGAGGCGATTGAGATTGAAGACTGATGTCCCGGTTGGCAGGAATGACAGAAATTTACTCATGTTTAGACCTTCTCTTGGTTCCTAATTGTGGGTTGTTGTCTGATAAACGGCAAGTAAGTCGCTCAATACACATAAATTATAATATATATTCGGCAATTGTCAATGAATTCGCTATATGTAAATATCTACGGAACTTAGCGCCAATCTATAAGCATAAACTGCCGGCCCCGGATTTATTTTCCCATTCTGGATGTAGATATCCGGGGTAAAAAACGGAGATGCGGCATCCGATATTACATATATCACTTTTGTTCAGGGGGCTGATTAATTGAAAGTTATTTGCTCGTACTGCCGCCAGTATCTACACGACTCAGAACCGTACGATTCGGAGGATATCTCGCATGGGCTCTGCGACGAATGTTCCGATTACTTCGGACGACAGTGGGCGGGTTTGCACCTGGGAGAATTCCTTGACCGGTTCGAATTGCCGGTACTGGCGCTTGATTGCAGCAGAAGGGTGATCGCCGCAAACAGCGCCATGGCCCGGATACTTGGAAAGGAAAACAGGGAAATATCCGGGCTCCTGGGGGGTGAGGTCCTGGAATGCCAGTATGCCAGATTTCCTGAAGGTTGCGGACGAACTGTTCACTGTAAAGACTGCGCGATCCGTCTGTCGGTAGAGCATACCCTGAAAACCGGGGAAAATCTCCGGGATGTCCCGGCCAGCCTGAGCCATAAATCCAAAGAAGCGGCCCTGCTTATTTCAACCACTTATAAGGGACGGTTTGTTCTGGTGGAAATAAGGGATATTTCCGAACCGGCTGAATCCTCACAAATAAAAGAGAAAGTAAACGATACCGAGCTGACCGGACCGAAAAACTGATCGTGAGGAACCTGAAAATCTAATTTAAGGCGCTTGTTGAACCCGCGTGTCCTTGACTACTTCGCGCAATGGGCAGGGGGCTTCATCCGAGCCGGCGTGAGTATCGCCATAGACTCCGTTCACGGCCCGAGTGGCATTGCGGTAAAGGTGGTCCTCGCCGATGGTTTCGTACAGATGGGTTCTTCTCAAAACGTCGAGAACCTCGTCGTTCAATCCGCTGAACGAAATATCATAACCCGCTTCGCGGATTCTTCGGACCAGGATGGCGAGGATGTCTTCGCCCGAAGCATCCAGTTCGTTGATGCCGTTACCGACGATGATGATATGTTTCAGTTCCGGCATACGGGAGATACGTTCCAGAATCTGCTCTTCAAGATAATTGACATTGGCGAAAAAGAGGGAACCGTTGTAGCGGATTAGGGCGATGTGACGGCATTGCGCCAGGGCGAAACGGCGGCGATTGCGGAAAGTGCCGTCGGGGTGCAATGACAAGAGGGCGATATCCGGCTTCATGCTGCGGAGCAAATGCAATATCAGCGACAATCCCACGCCGATCATGATACCGCGATCGAGATGGGGGGCGAAACCCAGGGTGGCGATAAAAGTGATAATGCCGATGGCGCCGTCGTACTTCTGCGCTTTCCAGGCGTGAATGAATCCCTTGACATTGACCAGCCCGATAACCGCAATCATGATAATCGCGGCCAGAACCGCCTGAGGAAGATGATACAGAAGCGGGGTGAAAAAGAGCAGGGTGGCGACTACTACTGCAGAGCTGAAAACGTTGGAAAGTCCCGTGACCGCTCCGGCCTGAATATTCACCGCCGAGCGCGAAAAGGAACCGGATACGGCGTAGCTATTGAAAAGCGAACCCAGCATATTGCCGAGCCCCTGCCCGATCAATTCCTGGTTGGGATCGAGGCGCTGCCCGGTTCGCGCCGCCATAGCTTTGGCAATCGATATCGCTTCCATGAAACCGAGCAGAGAAATGATTACCGCCATGGGAAACAATGAAACGATAATCCCCCACCTGAACACCGGAGGTTTGAATCCCGGCAATCCTCGCGGAATATCACCGACCACCGCTCCTCCCCCGGTCATGCAAATATTATTTTCATCGAGACATTTATTGCCGACCCGGAAACGCCAGACTCTACCGTCGCCTTTGCTTCCGGGCGGGAGACTATCGGGGTTATAGAAACGAATAATCCCGCCGGCTTCCTCGACTCCGCTGAGATGGAAATTGCGGAGTCTTTCGCGGTAGACGTGCGAGGTTTCTTTTAATTCCGCGATTTCAATATTCAGAAACGATATCTGGTGTCGGTAATTCAGCGCCACCACGGATCGCCGGTCGAGCTTTTCTTCCGCTTCGGAAGCTTTGGCGCTTAACTCCACCCTGCGTGCGGATTTCTCGTCGATATCTTTAACGGTCTGATTGAACTGCTCGACCAATTCATGCGCCGCCGTGTCTTTTATCTGCGTCAGCCCGGCATTATAATTATGTTCGAAATCTAGATAGAACGATAGCAAGGTGGTAACCGCCACCGCTACCAGGACGTTAGGGATTTTGGGATTTATCCTTTTCAGCAATATCATGAACAGGAAGGCCAGCAGAGCCAGTGCCAGGGTAGGCCAGTGAGTGTACTGCAAGGCGGCCTTGACGACATTGTACACCGTTTCGTAATGGTGTTCGGCGCTGTCGACATAAACTCCGAACAATTTCGAAAGCTGCGACGATGCGATTATCAACGCGCCGGCGTTGGTAAATCCGTTGACCACCGGATGCGACAGGAAATTTACTACCAGGCCCAGCTTGAATATGCCCAGTAAAAACTGGAAAAACCCGATGATAAAGGCCAGGAGAATGGCATAGGCGATGAATGATTCCCCTCCTGCGGTGGCCAGAGGTTCCAGCGCGGTGGCGGTCATCAGCGATACAATCGCGACCGGTCCGGTGGCCAGCTGACGGCTGGAACCGAACAACGATGCTATCAGCGGCGGAAGAAAGGCGGCGTACAAACCATAATAGGCGGGTAATCCGGCCAGCTGGGCGTATGCCATCGATTGCGGGACCAGGACCAGGGCGACGGTCAGCCCGGAGATGAAATCTATGCGCAGTTTCGAGGAATTGTAATTGTCGAACCATTCCAGAAATGGAAAAAAGCGGTAAATCAGCTTAACTCTGTTGGGACCCGGTTCTTCTTTATGCTTGCTGTTGAACATAGGTAACGGCAAAACCTCAGAAGTCAAATTCAGGGAAAATGAGAATCAAAGGGGCCCCGGCCCCTCCCCCAAAACTACCGCTGTGAAATACAGTAATCATCAAAGTCCGCCTTACCGGAAAAAGTTAAGCAATGATTACGGATATGGCAAGCTCTTTTGAAGCAAACGCCCATTTTCACAGGGGAATAGAGGGGAATTTGTGTCCAGCAGGGGAAACAAATATGCCGCTTGCTCAATTTTATCAGGTATATTATAATTACTGCTGAAGATACCGATTTACGGATAAAAGGGACATGGTGTGGCTATAATAACGATATACAGCGGAACATACTGCAGGGCCGGCGAAACGGCCGCAAAGATCGCAGAAAACCTCGGTTACCGAATATACGACAATCAGATAATCGAAGAAGCCGCAAAGCGATTCGATAGCTCTTCCGATAAATTCCTGAAATCGATCATGGGGCATGGGGCGATCCTGAATCGTTTCACCCGCGATCGCGAAAAAAATGTCGCCCGCCTGCGGTTGATTCTGGCCGAATATATCGCCAAAAACGATTGTATCATTCAGGGGCATGCGGGCCTATTGGCACCGAGAACTATCCCGCACATTTTAAAGGTCTGCATCATAGCCAATTTCGATTACCGGGTGAAGAATGCCATGGAGGAGAAATCGGCTTCGCAAAAAGAAGCGGAAAAAATTATTCATCAGGATGACCGGGAAAACATCGACTGGACCGGATACCTGTTCGGCAAACCTCCATACGATGCCTCGCTGTATGATATTGTCATTCCGATGCACTCTCATTCCGTGGAAGAAGCGGCGGAGACTATCTGCAAATACGCCGCCAGCGACCAGTTGAAGACCTCCGAACGTTCTCAGGCCGCAGCGGAAGGAGCTATCCTGTCGGCGAAGATAAATCTCGCCATTGTCGAGGCCGGTCATGATGTGGAGGTGTCCTTCGAAAGCGGAACCGCCTTCATAACTATCGATAAAGAAGTCCTCCGGATGAAACAGCTTGAAAGCGAATTGAAGACAATCGCTTCGAAATTCGAAGGAGTACAGAATGTCGAGATTCGCCTGGGGCAGCATTTCCGGACCTCATCGATGAACCCATGGTCGAACATCGAAATTCCGCCCAAGATTCTATTAGTCGATGACGAAAAAGACTTCGTGCAGACCCTGTCGCAAAGGCTGAAGACCCGCAACCTGGAATCTTCGGTAGTCTACGACGGCGAACAGGCGCTGGAGTACATCTCCAAAGACCAGCCGGATGTCATGGTCCTGGATTTGATGATGCCGGGGATCGACGGTATCGAGGTGTTGAGGCGGGTGAAGAAAACCAATCCCGAAATCGAAGTTATCATATTGACCGGTCACGGGTCGAAACACGAAGAAGAACAGGCGGAAAACCTGGGAGCGTTCGCCTACCTGCAAAAGCCGGTCAATATCGACCTGCTGGCGCGGGTACTGAACGAAGCCTATGCCCGGATAAACCGGATCAAGGCGGCCCGAAGTAAACCGGACCATCCCGAGGAATCTTAGCGGAGAGGGTTGAGACTTATGCGTGTAAGGCGGGAGGAATCATGAAGGCGGAGGAAAAAATCCCGGCTCAAATCGAGTCCAGCGACGAGGAAAGCGGCTGGACCACTCCCCGCTATCACCGACTGCGCCGTCTATCCATTACGGTAACGTCCCTGGTCGCCCTTATTCCCCTGATGGTAATGTTGTTGATCAACTACTACCAGGACCAGGAATCGTATCATGCCGAAAGTTTTTATACCATATCACGGATGCTGTCGAACACTCAGCGAACGCTGGAATACGCCGTTCAGGAGCGCAAGGCGGCCCTTTCTTTTATCATCAGTGAAATTCCTTACGAACAGCTGACGCAGAAGGAACATTTGCAGAGGGTTCTGCAGAATTTGAATCACTCGTTCGGAGGCTTCGTCGATCTGGGAATTATCGATTCCAGCGGTAACCAGGCGTACTATGTCGGGCCGTACAACCTCGAAGGGAAGAATTACCGCGACCAGGCCTGGTTCAGCGAAGTGAATATCCGGGGAGAATTTGTCAGCGACGTTTTCATGGGATTTCGTAATATCCCCCATTTCGTAATCGCGTTCAAGCATGAAAAACCGGGCAAGGGCTATTTCATCTTCCGCGCCACCATCGATATGGAGATGATCAGCAAGGTTTTCTATTCGCTCGATATGGACCGCAACACCGACGCCTTCCTGATAAATCAAAAAAGCGTGCTGCAAACATCATCCATTTTTTATGGAAGTATCCTGACCCAGCTCGATATCGAGATTCCTCCCCGCTATCGTCACCGTGAGGTAATCGACGAATACGAAAAGAGCGACGGCAAGTGGGAAACTTCGGGGTTTTCCTTTATCCAGGATACGCCGTTTATCCTCTGTGTCATCAAGCAGCGCGAAAACCCATTCCTGCACTGGCTGTACCGGAGGTCGGATATGCTCTGGTTCCTGCTGGTCAGCATCATATTAATCCTGGCGGTGGTGGTGTACGGGTCGAGCCATACCATCAAGCGCCTGCGGGAGCTGGACAAGCGGAGAGCCAAGGTTTACCACAATATCGAGTACACGAATAAGATGGCGACGATCGGGCGCATGGCGGCAGGGATCGCTCACGAAATTAACAATCCTCTTGCGATTATCAACGAAAAGGCGGGGCTTCTGAGCGACCTGACTTTCCATAGTAAGGACCTTCCGGATCGCGACAAGTTTTTCGGCCTGGCCGAATCGATTACCAAATCGGTCGAACGGTGCAGCGGGGTGACGCGGAGACTTTTGGGTTTCGCCCGGCGCATGGATGTCAAGAAAGAGGCGATCGAAGTCAAACAGCTGCTCGAGGAAGTCATCAGTTTCCAGAAGACCGAAATGATCCACCGCAAAATAGATATCAAGATGAAGGTCCCCGAAGGCATGAAACCGATTATCAGCGACCGGGGGCAGTTGCAACAGGTCTTTTTGAACATCGTTAATAACGCTTTCGCCGCGGTGGATATCGGCGGAGAGATCATTATCGAAACCGACAACGGCGATGCCCAGACTATCGCGGTCAGCGTCACCGATAACGGCGTGGGGATTTCCGAAAACAACCTCAAACATATTTTCGAGCCGTTCTATTCCACCAAGGGAGAATTCGGTACCGGGCTGGGGCTGTCGATCACGCACGATATCGTGCAGAAGCTGGGCGGGAGTATCAAGGTCCGGAGTAAACTGGGAGAAGGAACCTGTTTCACGGTAATTTTACCGCGTGAAACCAACCATTAAGGCATAGGGCATGGGGCAGTTCAGGGTTTTATTAGTTGACGATGAAGAGGAACTGGTAACCACGATTATCGAGCGATTGAAATTCCGCGATGTTGACGGTGCGTACGAATTGAACGGCGCCTCGGCAATCGAGCGGATGAGGAAAGAGCCTTTCGATATCGTGGTGCTCGATCTGAAACTCCCGGGAATCAGCGGTGAGGAAACCCTGCGGGTAATGAAACAGGAACATCCGGAAATTCCGGTCCTGCTCATCACCGGGCACGGTTCGTCCATCATGGACGAAAAGGTTCCACGCGGAGCCGCCGGGTTCCTGGCCAAACCGATCAACATCGACGATTTACTGGCCCGCATAAAAGAGGTTCTGGCGAAGAATGGGCACTAACGATGACAATTTCCGCGAGCGCTATCCCGCCGATTCGCCGACGTCGTTTCTGGGGAGTATCACGGCATCGGTTACTCACGAATTGAATAATATTCTCTCTATCATAAGTCAGACCGGGGGTCTTTTGGAGGATTTCCTGTACGGCGCGAAAAACGGGCAGGAGCTGTCGGTTGAAGAATTGAATCAAATCGCGGCTAAGATCGCGGCGCAGTCGGAGCGGGGGATTTCCACCATCCGGCGTTTGAATAAGTTCGTGCATTCGGCGGATTTTCCGGTCGCGGCTTTCGATGTATACGAAACCCTGGAAAATATCGGTTCCCTGATGCAGCGGATTGCTTCGTTGAGAAAGGTTACTATCAAAATAGAAAGCCGTTCAGAAAAAATCGAGGCGACTGG
>JBFZFV010000071.1:0-14781 GCA_041306185.1 Candidatus Zixiibacteriota bacterium | reverse complement strand
AGCCCTTCCGTGACAAGATCATCGTCATCGCCGCCGTCAAAGTCGTCTTCCCGTGATCGACGTGACCTATCGTCCCCACATTAACATGCGGTTTCGTCCTGACAAATTTCTCCTTCGCCATAAACAGTGTACTCCTCAGAATATCTAAATATACATTGTATTCGCAAACAACTTGTTCGAGACCTCTTCCGGCAGCGGCGAATACCGCGAAAACTGCATGGTGAATGCACCCCGGCCCTGCGTCAAATTACGCAATGTCGTGGCATATCCGAACATTTCCGAAAGCGGAATCATTGCTTTTATTATCTGTACGTTGTGCCGGGGAACCATCCCGGTAATCTTGCCCCGCCGGGTATTCAAATCTCCGACCACGTTGCCCATATAATCTTCCGGACAAATCACTTCGACTTCCATGATCGGTTCCAGCACCACCGGCTTGGCCTTTTTGGCCCCTTCCTGCATCGCCATCGACGCCGCCACCTCGAACGAAAGATCGGTCGAGTCGATATCGTGGTGCGAACCGTCCAGCAGAATCGCCTTGATGCGGGTCATGGGATACCCGGCGATAACACCGTTCGACATGGCATTGCGAAGCCCTTTTTCTATCGAAGGAATAAACTCCCGGGGGATATTATTCCCTTTAAGTCTGTTTTCGAATTTGAAACTCGTTCCGTTGTCGGCCGGCTCCATGCGGATCATAACATGACCATACTGCCCCTTGCCGCCTGTCTGGCGGATAAATTTCCCTTCGCTTTCAACCGGTACGGAAATGGTTTCCTTATAAGCCACCGAAGGTTTCCCGACATTGGCCGAAACATGAAACTCCCGCAGTAAGCGGTCGATGAGGATATCGAGGTGCAGTTCGCCCATGCCGGAAATTATCGTCTGGCCGGTTTCGTCGTTAACCCGTACCTTGAAAGTCGGGTCTTCTTCGGCGAGACGATTCAGCGATTCACCGAGCTTATCCTGGTCGGCCTTCGATTTCGGCTCGATGGCCACAAAAATAACCGGCTCCGGAAATATCATGTGTTCCAGAACAACCGGCTTTTTGGGATCGCAGAGAGTGTCCCCGGTTGTGGTTTTTCGGAATCCGATAATCGCGACGATGTCCCCGACGGATGCTTCCTGCTTGTCGGCCCGCTTGTTGGAATGCATTTCAAGTATCCGCCCCACCCGTTCCTTGATACCGGAAGTGGGATTTAACAAATAACCGCCGGCGGTCACGGTACCGGAATATACCCGGCAGTAACACAATTTTCCGGAATGGCTATCGGTCGCAACTTTAAAACAATAAGCCGTGGTCGGCTCATCCAGAGACGGACCACGCCCGATTTCCTTCTTGCCGTCAGGCGAAAGACCCTTAATCGGCGGAAGATCCAGCGGCGAGGGAAGATAATCGACGACCGCATCCAGCAGACGATGAACCCCTTTGTTCTTCAGAGAAGACCCCGCCAGAACCGGGACAATTCGGCACTTGATAACGGCAGTCCGAACGGCACGAACAATATCTTCCTTTTCAATCGGGTCTTTGCCGTCACTTAAAAACTTTTCCGTCAGCCGGTCGTCGAATTCCGAAACCGCCTCGATCAGCTTTTCGCGATAAGACGCCGCCGCTTCCTTAAGACCTTCGGGGATTGCCATATCCTCGAAAGTGGCCCCCAAATCCTCGGTATGATAGACCCGATACTTCATCTCGAGCAGGTCGATGATTCCCTTGAAATCTGTCCCGGAACCGTCCGGAATCTGAACCGGCACGGCCTTGATGGTCAGCTTCCGGTTCATTTCTTCGATAACAGCGAAGAAATCGGCCCCGACCCGATCCATTTTATTAATAAAAGCTATCCTGGGGACTTTATACTTGTCGGCCTGGAGCCAGACCGTTTCCGACTGCGGTTCGACTCCGCCGACCGCGCAAAACAGCGCAACGGCACCGTCCAGCACCCGCAGCGAACGTTCGACTTCGATGGTGAAATCGACATGCCCCGGAGTATCAATGATATTTATCTGATGTTTTTTCCAGAAACAGGTAGTCGCGGCAGAGGTTATAGTTATCCCTCTCTCCTTTTCCTGTTCCATCCAGTCCATGGTGGCGGCGCCGTCATCGACTTCGCCGATCCGGTGGGTCTTTCCGGTGTAGTAAAGGATACGCTCGGTCGTCGTGGTTTTACCGGCATCGATATGGGCCATGATGCCGATGTTCCGCAGACGCTGTATATCCTTGTTCTGTGCCATCTAAGGTTCGCTCAGAAGCGGGTCCGGTATTTAAAATGCCTAAAGCCTTCAATCCAAAAATGGGGATTTAAGGCCTTGAGACGAAATCCTGAAGATAAAAAAAAGACTTACCGGACTATGTTACCATTACTCCTGCGCGACCTCCTTTCCGTTAAAAAATTACCACCTGAAATGCGCGAAGGCCTTGTTGGCCTCGGCCATCTTATGCGTATCTTCTTTCTTCTTAATCGAGGCTCCCTCGTTGTTGGCCGCCGCCAGCATTTCCGCCGCCAGTTTTTCCGCCATAGTATGCTCGTTCCGATCGCGGGAATAATTTATCATCCAGCGTATCGCCAGAGCAACCCGGCGGTTGGCCCGGACTTCCACCGGAACCTGGTACGTGGCGCCGCCGACGCGGCGGGATTTCACTTCCAGAACCGGCTTAATGTTGTTGATGGCCTTGTGGAAGACATCGATGCCCGCCTGGCCGCTTTTCTTTTCGGCAATGTCGAGCGAAGTGTACAGAATCTTTTCCGCTGTCGATTTCTTCCCCCGCTTCATCAGCGAGCCGACAAACTGAGTCAGGAGACGATCCGAATGTTTTGGATCCGGAAGCCACTCTCTTTTGTTAATCTTTTTTCTTCTTGGCATATCTATCTCTTAAAATCGCTATTTCTTCGGTCTCTTGGTGCCGTACTTCGAACGACTCTGCGTCCGGTCGGCCACTCCCGATGTATCCATCGTCCCGCGTATAATGTGGTACCGTACGCCCGGAAGATCCTTTACACGACCGCCGCGAATCAGCACGATCGAGTGTTCCTGAAGGTTGTGGCCTTCACCCGGAATGTAGGCAGTAACCTCCATTTTATTCGTCAGGCGGACACGGGCCACCTTACGCAGTGCCGAATTCGGTTTCTTCGGCGTCGAAGTATATACTCTGGTGCAAACCCCCCGCTTCTGCGGCGACCCCTTCAGGGCCGGAGTATTCGTCTTCGATTTTACGACCTTGCGGCCTTTTCTTATCAACTGACTAATCGTCGGCAATTACCTATCTCCTTGCTCCCTATAAAATAAACTAAATTAACATGCAAAAAAGACAGCCCTTCAATTTATTTTTTTTCGCGTCTATGTCAAGCGTTTTCTTGGAAAATGTTGGCCACCGAGTTATCGGAGGCCCCTTCCCGCTCTTCTTCGTCTTCCGACATTATCTCGAACTGACGGTATTCTTTGATTCCCGTCCCGGCTGGAATCAAACGTCCGATAATGACGTTTTCCTTCAGCCCCTGCAGTTTATCGATTTTTCCATTGATGACTGCCTCGGTCAGAACCCGGGTGGTTTCCTGGAAGGAAGCCGCCGAGAAGAAACTCTCGGTCGATAACGAGGCCTTGGTAATTCCCAAAAGCAGCGGCTCGAAAGTCGCAGGCTCTCCCCCTTCGGCAATAACCCGCTGGTTCTCTTCGGCAAACCGCAGCCGGTCGACCTGCTCTCCTTCAAGGAAATTGGTGTCGCCCGAATGGGTTACCTTGACCTTCTGAAGCATCTGGCGCACAATAACTTCGATGTGCTTGTCGTTGATCTTAACCCCCTGCAGACGATATACTTCCTGGATTTCGTTCACGAGGTATTCCTGAACGTCATTGGCTCCCGAAATCTTCAAAATGTCGTGAGGATCGATCGAACCTTCGCACAACCGGTCACCGGCGTAAACCCGGTCTCCTTCATGAACCAGCATATGGCGGCCGTGAGGAATCAAATATTCTTTGGTTTCTCCTTCATCGCCATGAATCAGCATTTGCTGCTGACCTCGGACAATCTTGCCGAACTCGACAATTCCATCCACTTCGGATACTACCGACGGATCATGGGGCTTACGGGCCTCAAACAGCTCGGCAACCCGCGGTAAACCACCCGTGATATCGCGAGTTTTCGATATCTCACGCGGTATCTTAACCAAAAAGTCCCCGGGCCCGATCTTATCCCCGTCCGCAACCAGCAGATGCGAGCCGGTCGGAATACGATACTGCGCCAGTTCCTTTTCCTTGTCCATGATCATGATGGTCGGGAACAGAGTCTTATCGCGCTCTTCGACAATAATCGGCTGAATCAAACCGGTCGTTTCGTCAAGCTCTTCGCGAAGAGTAATATCCGGAATAATATCCTTGAATTTGGCCGTTCCGCCCTTCTCAGTAACAATCGTGGTTGAATACGGATCCCATTCATAAATAGGGTCCTGCTTCTCCACTTTCTGGCCGTTGGCAATCCGCAAGACCGATCCGTACGGAACCTTCATCCTGGCCCGAACTCTCTTCTGGTCGTCGGTAATGTGGATTTCTCCGTCGCGGCCATTTACAATTTGAGTTCCGTCCTCGCGTTCGATAGTCTTGATATTGACAAAGACGCCGAAACCGGAATACTTGGATTCCACTTCGGACTGCTCGGCGATACGAGCCGCCGTTCCGCCGATATGGAAAGTCCGCAGGGTCAGCTGCGTCCCTGGTTCGCCGATCGACTGTGCCGCGATCACACCGACCGCTTCGCCGATTTCGACCAGCCTCATGTTAGACAGGTTGCGTCCGTAACAACGCGCACACACTCCCCGCCTCGATTCACAGGTCAACACCGACCGAATCCGAACCGTATCGATACCGGATTCCTCGATTGCGGCCGCCTGATCCTCTTTTACCTCCTGACCGGCCTCGACAATCACCTCATCGGTGATAGGATCGAAAACATCTTCCAGCGCCACGCGCCCGAGAATACGGTCACGCAGCGATTCGATTACGTCTTCGCCCTCCTTCAAGGCCGCGATATCGATACCGAGAATAGTCCCACAGTCGTCTTCGGTTATGATGACATCCTGCGCCACGTCAACCAATCGACGGGTCAAATAACCGGCGTCGGCGGTTTTTAAAGCGGTATCGGCCAGACCTTTTCTGGCACCGTGAGTCGAAATGAAGTACTCGATGACCGAAAGTCCTTCGCGGAAGTTCGAGATAATCGGCGATTCGATAATTTCGCCGACCCCGCCGGTGATTTTCTTTTGCGGCTTCGCCATCAGACCGCGCATGCCAGCCAGCTGACGAATTTGTTCTTTACTGCCGCGAGCGCCCGAATCGGCCATCATGAAGACCGGATTGAAGCCATCACGATCAGAAGCCAGGTTTTCGAACATTACGTCGGCGACCTTCGAAGTCGTCCCGGTCCAGATATCGATGACCTGGTTGTACCGTTCACCGTTGGTGATTACGCCCCGTTCGTACCGCTTCTGAATCTTGTCGACCCGCTTTTGGGCATCCTCGATCAATTTCGCCTTGGCTTCGGGAATCAACAGGTCGTAAATCGACACCGTTATCCCGGCCAGGGTCGCATATTCGAAGCCGAGCTTTTTCAAGCGGTCGAGGAAATCCACGGTCTGCTGCTGACCGGCTTTGCGGTAAACATCGAGAACCAGTTGTTCCAGCGCCGCTTTAGAAGTCGTTTCGTTGTAAAATCCCAGCTCTTTCGGAATGATCCCGTTGAACACCACCCGTCCGGGCGTCGTATCAACCAGCGAGCCTTCTATTTTCACTTTTACATTGGCATGTAAATCGACCTGCTTTGCGGCCAGAGCCGCGAGACATTCATCCTTATCATAAAACTTCATCCCTTCCCCCTTGACTCCGGGACGAGGTTTGGTCAGATAATAACATCCGATGACCATATCCTGAGACGGAATCGTAATCGGACGTCCCGACGACGGCAAAAGCAGGTTATTGGTGGAAAGCATCAACAACCGCGCTTCCAGCTGTGCCTCGAACGACAACGGCACATGCACCGCCATCTGGTCGCCGTCAAAATCGGCGTTGAACGCCGCGCAGACCAAAGGATGCAAACGAATGGCCTTGCCTTCTACCAGCCGGGGATAAAAAGCCTGAATCCCCAATCTGTGCAGAGTCGGGGCACGGTTTAGAAGCACCGGGTGATCGTTGATAATCTCCTCAAGAATATCCCAGACCTCCGGGCGTTCCCGTTCAACCAATTTCTTCGCCGATTTGACCGTCTGAACATAGCCCTTCTCTTCAAGCTTCATGATAATGAACGGTTTGAACAGCTCGAGGGCCATATTCTTCGGCAATCCGCACTGCCAGAGTCTCAATTCCGGTCCGACCACGATCACGGAACGGCCCGAATAGTCGACACGCTTACCAAGCAGATTCTGGCGGAACCGCCCCTGCTTCCCTTTCAAAAGATCCGAAAGAGACTTTAGCGGTCGCTTGGAATCGCCGCGTACCGAATGAGTCCGGCGGCCGTTATCCATAAGGGCATCGACCGCTTCCTGAAGCATTCTCTTTTCGTTGCGGAGAATCACTTCCGGAGCCTGAATATTGATAAGTTTCTTCAGGCGGTTATTACGGTTGATGACCCGGCGATACAAATCGTTCAAATCCGAAGTCGCGAACCTTCCCCCTTCGAGCGGCACCAGTGGCCGCAAATCCGGAGGAATAACCGGAATGACATTCATGACCATCCATTCCGGATTGTTGTTCGACTGGCGGAACGCTTCGATTATCTTCAGCCGCTTCAGAGCATCCTTCTGTCTTTGGACGGAAGTCTCGACTTTGACCTGGGCCCGCAGATTCACGGATATTTCATCCAGGTCCATCCGGGAAAGAAGTTCCCGGACCGCTTCGGCTCCCATCCCGGCACGGAATTCCTTGCCGCTTTCTTCGAGCTCGATGTACTCCTCTTCGGTTATGATATCCCTTTCGCTGTAAGAAGTATTCCCTGGGTCGATCATCACGTAGGATTCATAATAAATGATTTTTTCCAAATCGCGTACTGAGAGGTCCAGCAGATTACCGATCCGCGACGGCAGCGACTTGACAAACCAGATATGCGTCACCGGCACGGCCAGTTCGATATGCCCCATGCGTTCGCGGCGGACTTTGGATTGCGTCACTTCGACGCCGCAGCGGTCGCAGACAATTCCGCGGAACCTAATCCTCTTGTATTTGCCGCAATTGCACTCCCAGTCCTTGACGGGACCGAAAATCCTTTCACAAAAAAGACCATCTCTCTCCGGTTTGAACGACCGGTAGTTAATGGTTTCCGGTTTGGTCACCTCTCCGTACGACCACGATAATATGGTTTCCGGAGAAGCCAGTTGGATTTGGATAGCAGAGAAGTCCGAGGGCTTCTTCTGCTGACCCCTTGGGATATTTGTGGGAAAGGTTACCACAATATTACTCCTTATATAATAGTGCCGCCATACGGCGCCTTATACTCGCAAAATCTATTATTAATCTTCTTCCAGGAGCTTTACGTCCAGCCCCAGCGCCTGGAGTTCCTTAACCAGCACATTGAACGATTCGGGAATACCCGGTTCCGGGGGATTCTCCCCCTTGACGATCGCTTCGTACACCTTGCTTCGTCCGGTGACATCGTCCGACTTCACCGTTAATAGTTCCTGCAAGGCGTACGCCGCGCCGTAGGCTTCCATAGCCCACACTTCCATTTCCCCGAAACGCTGACCGCCGAACTGCGCCTTGCCGCCCAGCGGCTGCTGGGTCACCAGGCTGTACGGGCCGATCGAACGGGCATGGATCTTGTCGTCGACCAGGTGCGAGAGTTTCATCATATAGATGATCCCGACCGTTATTTCGCTGTCGAAGGATTCACCGGTGTACCCGTCAAACAATCTGACTTTGCCGGATTCCGGCAGTCCCGCTTTCTTCAACATGGTATCGATATCAGCGAGCTTGGCACCGTCGAATACCGGAGTATATATCTTCAGCTTCAACTGGTTGGCCGCCCAGCCCAGGTGCGTTTCAAGTATCTGCCCCACGTTCATACGGGACGGCACCCCGAGCGGATTCAGAATGATATCGATCGGTGTCCCGTCTTCCATGTAAGGCATGTCTTCGACCGGAACCAGTTTCGATACCACCCCCTTGTTTCCGTGACGCCCGGCCATCTTGTCGCCGACTGCGACCTTGCGTCGAATCGCTATCTTCACTTTCACCAGTTGTTTGACTCCCGGCGGAAGCTCCGCGCCGCGCACGACCTTGTCGACTTCTATCTCCATCTCGGCCTCTTTGGCCGCCAGAAGAATGTTGGCCTCTTCCAGGATTTTATCGACCTTCTTATTGGCCGCATCATTGTCGCTATAACCCTCTTCGGCATACGACGCCTCGAAATCGAACGTCAATAGCATCTCGGCGCTGTACTTATGCCCGGCCCGAACCATGATAGAATTGTCTACTTTCGACCGGACCGAACGACTGGCAAGGCCGTCAAGGATTTCCGCCAGTCGCTTGTTGCGATGGGTCGTAATATCCTGCTTCAACTTGCCGTACACCCGCTTGATCTGGGCGATATCGTTCTTTTCCTGCTTCTTGGCTTCGTCGGACCGCTCCTTACGGGAGAAAACCTTGGTGTCGATAACGACCCCCTTCATCCCCGGCGGCGCCTTCAAAGAAGCATCCTTCACGTCGCCCGCTTTCTCCCCGAAGATCGCCCGGAGTAGTCGTTCCTCCGGCGACAACTCGGTTTCTCCTTTCGGAGTCACCTTACCGACGAGAATATCCCCGGCCTCGACTTCCGCGCCGACCCGGACAATACCCTTCTCGTCAAGATTCAGCAGGGCCTCTTCGCTGACATTCGGGATTTCACGGGTGATTTCTTCCGATCCCCGCTTGGTATCCCGAACCTGTAATTCGAATTCTTCGATGTGAATCGAAGTGAAAATATCCTCCCGAATCAGGCGTTCGGAAATAATAATCGCGTCTTCATAGTTATATCCGCGCCAGGGCATGAATGCCACCATGACATTAGCCCCCAAGGCCAATTCGCCGTTATCCACAGCCGGACCGTCGGCAATCACCTGTCCTTTGGTAATCTTTTCGCCTTCCCTGACCAGGGGGACATAATTGATGCAAGTATCCTGATTGGAACGACGGAACTTGGTTAAATTGTATTCATCGTCCTCATAGAAACCGAGTTCATCGACCTTATGCTTTACATCCGGAGCGATGACAATCTTCTCCGCCGATGCAAACTTCACTACCCCGGTCTGCCGGGCGGCAACGGCTGCTCCCGAATCGACCGCGGCCTTGCCCTCCATACCGGTTCCGATAACCGGAGAATCGGTTTTCAACAGAGGCACCGCCTGGCGCTGCATGTTCGATCCCATCAAAGCGCGGTTGGCGTCGTCATGTTCCAAAAACGGAATCAACGAGGCCGCCACCGAAACGATCTGCTTCGGTGAAACTTCGATATAGTTTACCTGTTCCGGTGAAATGATCGGATAATCCGATCGGGATCGCGCCTTAATCAACGGCTTGGAGAAACGACCCTTGTCGTCGATTTTCTCGTCCGCCTGGGCTATCAGGTAACGGTCCTCTTCATCAGCCGTCAAGAACACTAATTCGTCGGTAATCATGCCCTTATTGACCTTGCGATAAGGAGTTTCAAGAAAACCGTACTTATTAATCCTGGCAAAAGTCGCCAGCGATGCAATCAAACCGATATTCGGGCCTTCCGGGGTCTCCACCGGGCAGACACGTCCATAATGAGTATGGTGGACGTCGCGGACCTCGAAGCCCGCCCGCTCCCTGGTCAAACCGCCCGGACCGAGGGCCGAAAGACGCCGCTTATGCGTCAGTTCCGACAGCGGGTTGGTTTGATCCATAAACTGCGACAACTGCGATGACCCGAAGAAAGTCTCAATAACCGCCGAAACCGTTCTGGCATTAATCAGAATCTGCGGCGTGGCGTTTTCGGTATCTTTCAGAGAAAGTCTTTCCCGGACCGACTTGGCCACGCGGGACAAACCGACCGAAAAGAGATTCGCCAGCAGTTCGCCGACCGTCCTTGCCCGGCGATTGCCGAGATGGTCGATATCATCGATGAATCCACGGCCGTTACGCAGGCCCATCAGGTAATTTATAATCGCGATAAAGTCCTTGGCGTCAAGGACAGTCTTCTTCATATCGATGTCGAGGCTTAGCCGCTGATTGATCATGTAACGGCCGACTTCGCCCAGATCATACCGCTTGTCGTTGAAGAACAGCTTTTCAACCAATGCCTCGGCCATTTCCATGGTCGGCGGCTCGCCCGGACGAAGCAGCGAATAAATCTTTGAAAGTGCCTCTTCCCGCGACTTGGTCGTATCTTTATTGATAGTATTGACTATTATATAAGCGTCGCGCGGATTATCCCGAACCACTGCCTTAAACTTCTTCACCCCGGCGTCACGAAGCTTATCAACCAGATTCTCGGTGATCTCCTCGGCCGCCTGGACTATAACTTCACCCGTCGATTTATCGACCAGGGCTTCGCCCAAATACGAGCCGAACAGCTCTTCCAGTTTCTTTCCCTTCAGGGTCGAGATGTCGACGGTTTTCACTTCGTAAAAAGTCTTCAGCAGCTCCTCGTCGGTCGGATAACCGATCGCCCGAAGCAAAATGGTCACCGGGATCTTCCGCCGGGAGTCGATCGTCACGAACATGATGTCATTGACGTCGACCGTGAATTCCAGCCAGCTGCCGCGGTACGGAATTATTCGCGCCGAATACAAGAGCTTGCCGTTCGGGTGGATGCTTTCATCGAAGAAAACCCCCGGCGAGCGGTGCAGCTGCGAAACGATCACTCGTTCCGAACCGTTGATTATGAAGGTTCCCCATTCGGTAATTTGCGGAAGTTCGCCAAGGTAAACATCCTGTTCGATGATATCCTTGACTTCCTTCTTGTTCTCTTCCCCCTGCTTGGAAATCAGGCGAAGAGTCGCCCGCAGAGGAACGGCATAGGTCATATTGCGTTCGCGGCATTCCTCGATGGTATACCGCGGAGCGCCCAGCGTGTAATTGACGAATTCAAGTTCGAAATTCTCGTTGATATCGGTAACCGGGAATATCTCCTTGAATATCTGCTGGAGACCCTGCTTATCCCGCTTTTCATGCGGAATATCCTTTTGCAGGAAGCTTTCAAACGAAGCTAACTGAACATCGAGAAGATTCGGCATTTCCACCGCTTCGCCAATCTTGCCATAGTTCAGCCGCTCTACTTCAGCTTTGCGTCCCAAATTAAAACCTCCAAAAGTTTAAATGGGCAGCCCGACGGAGGATCGTGAAGAGTTGGCAGATAGGAGTAATCCAGATCCGAATAAAATAGACAACCTCGGACGGCGAATCTGTTTCAATACGATTGTCTATCTCCTGCAAATTATTGCCAGCGGAGCTCGAATAACACAGACCTATCGCCGGACAAACAATAATATTAAACCGGGTTTACACCCGAATTGTTCAAAAGTTTAGACCTCAGCATATAATACCCTCTAAAACCACTACTTTATTTCTACCTGGGCTCCGACTTCCTGAAGCTTCTCCATCGCGGCCTTGGCCTCATCCTGCGGGACACCTTCCTTCACCTTTGACGGAGCGCTGTCGACGAGGTCCTTGGCTTCTTTCAAACCGAGCCCGGTCAATTCCCGGACAACCTTGATAACCTGAATCTTCTTGTCGCCGGCCGCAGTCAGTACAAGGTCGAATTCCGTCTTCTCCGCGACCTCGGCGGCGCCGCCGGCAGCCGGAGCAGCCGCTGCAACCGCAGCCATCGGAGTCACACCGAACTTATCCTGAATAGCCTTCGACAAATCCGCAAGATCCATGGCCGAGAGAGTAGCGATCTTCTCAACAATCTCATTTACAACAGCATTCTCTGACACGACTTTATCCTTTCTATTTATTCTTTTCAATCTCAGCTTCATGCGGTTTTCGGCAAATCGAACGGGAGGCCCACCCGCCCAGAAGCGTGACCTGCTTCACAACCGCGGCCTTCTGCCAAATAACTTCTCTATTGTTTCGACGCTGCCACAGCATCGATACTTGCCATAAGCTCCCGAAATATCGAATCGATCATGCCGATCGTGCTCGAAATCGGGGATTCAATCGCAGCGATAATATGCGCCAGGAGCAATTCGCGCGTCGGAAGTTCCGCCAGGCGGGTGATTTCACTCCCTTTGTACAACTCCCCTTTGAGCGTAAAGGCCCTTATTACGGGCTTCTCGATATCCTTGAATGAATTATACAGAATCTTGGCCGCCACCACCGGATCATCCACGCCGAAAGCCAGCGCTGTCTGACCCTTCAAATAAGCAGCCAAATTTTCATTGCCCGTCTCTTTACAGGCAATCGTTACCAGAGTATTCTTTGCCACCAAATACTGGATATTGTTATCGCGCAGATCCTTCCGAAGTTTGGTGATCTGCTCGACGTTCAACCCGGTATATTCAGTAACAAAGATCGACCCGGCCTTCGCCAGGTGTTCTCTGACATTATCTACTACACTTACTTTTTCCGGCCTCGGCATATCACATCTCCTACTTCTTCAGATCCACCAGGAGCGTCTGGTGATCGATTTTAATGCCAACTCCCATTGTCGAACTGACCGATATGCCTTTCATATAGGTGCCCTTCGCTGAAGGGGGCTTGGCCTTGATGAGAGTGTCGATAAATGTTCTTATATTTTCAGCAAGCGCCTGCTCCGAGAAACTCACCTTCCCCACTGCCACCGCAACATTGGACTGACGGTCGACACGGTACTCGATGCGCCCCGCCTTCAACTCCCGAACCGCTTTCGCGATATCCATCGTCACGGTCCCGGCTTTCGGGTTCGGCATCAATCCGCGTGCCCCGAGGACTTTCCCCAAACGCCCGATATTTTTCATCATATCCGGGGTAGCTACGGCAACATCGAAGTCCAGCCAGCCCCCCTGAATTTTTTCGACGTATTCATCCACGCCGACATAGTCCGCGCCGGCCTCTTTTGCCTCGGCTTCTTTTTCGCCGACACAAAAAGCCAAAACCCGGACCTTTTTGCCCGTTCCGTTCGGCAGAGCCACCGTCCCGCGCACCATCTGGTCAGCATGCTTGGGATTAACCCCAAGACGGGCGGATATCTCGACCGATTCGTCGAACTTGGCATAGCTGGTCTCCTTGAGTAGCTTTACCGCCTCTTCAAGAGTATACAGCTTTTGCCGGTCGACTTTCTCCCGGGCCGTTATGTAATGTTTTGACCGCTTCATACTTCTCCTGTTCTCCCTGCAAAATCCGGTCGGAATTAGCAGGTCCTGACGAATCAATTAATTATTCGCTTATCTCGATCCCCATCGACCGCGCCGTTCCGGCTACCATCAGCATCGCCGCTTCGATATCGGCGGCATTCAAATCCTGCATTTTCAACGCCGCGATTTCCTCAACCTGCTTGCGGGAAATCATGCCGACCTTGTTCCGGTTCGGTTCCCCCGAACCCTTCTGAAGACCGGCCGCCTTCTTGATTAATACCGATGCCGGAGGGGTCTTGGTGATAAAGGTAAACGACTTGTCCTGGTAAACCGTGATAACCACCGGCGTAATGATTCCGCCGAGGTCCTTGGTTTTCGCGTTGAAAGCCTTGCAGAATTCCATGATATTCACGCCGTGCTGGCCCAGAGCCGGACCGACCGGCGGAGCCGGGTTGGCGTTCCCCGCGGGAATCTGAAGCTTGATAGTCGTTTGTACTTTTTTAGCCAATTTATTACTCCGTAGTTTTTATTGCCTGGAATTCTATGCCTTTTGAGCCGCCGGCTCTATCTGCAGAAAATCAAGTTCGACCGGAGTCGGCCGACCGAAAATCGAAACCATAACTTTTACTTTTTTCCGCTCCAGATTGACTTCGCTGACGAAGCCCGAAAAATCCGCGAACGGACCGTCGATCACTTTTACCTGGTCGCCAGCCTGATAAGGAACCTCGGTAACTTCCGCTTCGCGGGAACTGTCTACCTGCCCAAGGATGCGGTCCACTTCATCTTTTCTGAGCGGATTCGGACGCCCCCCGGCACCCACGAAATTCGTGATGCTCGGAGTCGATACCACCAGGTTCTGCGTTACCTTGTCCAGCTCCATCTCCACCAGGATATAACTCGGGAGGAACTTTTTGGTGGATGTAGAACGTTTCCCCTGCCGCATCTCGGTCACCTGCTCCGTAGGCACCAGTATTTGACCGAACTTGTCCTGCAGCCCGGCCGATTCCACCGCCGATTCCAGATACCGCTTGGCTTTTTGTTCATGACCGGAATAGGTATGAACCACATACCACCTCATTGCCATTTCCATATTTCCTTCTACTACCCGAATATCTGTGTGCTGATTACGGTCAACACCCGATCCACTATCCCGATAAACACTGAAATGATGATCGTTACCACTATCGTAACGACGGTCGATCCGATAAGTTCCTGACGAGTCGGCCAGGTTACCTTCTTCAGTTCGGAGCGAACTTCCTTAAAAAATCTGATGATGCCGCTCAATTTTCCGTTCCTTATATATTCTATAATGGCAGGCCAGGAGGGACTCGAACCCCCAACATCCGGTTTTGGAGACCGGCGCTCTACCAATTGGAGCTACTGGCCTATATTTCCGCCCGGTTTTATCCTACTCAATAATATCCGAAATAACTCCGGCGCCAACCGTCCGGCCACCCTCGCGAATCGCGAAACGAAGTTCTTTCTCCATCGCGATCGGAGTTATCAATACCGCTTCCAGATGCACGTT
>JBFZFV010000070.1:0-4919 GCA_041306185.1 Candidatus Zixiibacteriota bacterium | reverse complement strand
TAATTCCGAAATATCCGCCTACCGCCTCACTCCCGGTGATGAAAACCGGATAGGGATCCCCGTTCCAAATCGTTCCGAATGAGGCTATAAAAGAGCTCTTTTCGAAAGTAGTTTTGATTCTATTGTCCCCCGTCATCGATATCGTTAGCGGATCGAATTCATTCAGGCGCAGCGAATTCAGGTCGGTATTACCTGCGGTAAAATATGGTTCGGTAGTTCCCACGTAGACGGCCACCGTTTCCGGAGGGTCGGCCGGTGTGGTTTCGTCCCATCGCATTTCCTGAGGATCGAATTCCACCATTATGCTTTCGGCACTGCCGACCATTATAGAATAATCCTCGACTTCACCGTACGTGGTCGTTCCGCAAGGATTCGGAGTGGAACTGCGCTGCAACCGAATTCGCATACGATACCAACCCTCGGTCAGTCCCGAAGGAACGAAAATGCTTCCGGTATACGGCCCCTGTCCCGAATTGGTATACAACGTTATCTTTTCGTCGGTTTCGAAGACAAAATTCCGATTCCAGTCAACCCATCCCCCGCAGGCGTCATCCTTGTTGGAATTGCCGTTGGTTATCACTATGGGATAAATCTGCCCGGGCGACATCGGGATTTTGGGATAGGTCAAATCGATATACGAATCGCATCCGGTCGCGAATTCCACCAGTCCCGATATGGCAACGCTGCCAATGAACTCATTGCAACCCCCCGAGGCCTGGCAATATTCGGAAAGCGGTTCACAGGTCAGAGTCACCTGATAATCCTCATTTCCGGATACTATCGGAGTAAAGGTCGAAGGTCCCGCCCAGGCCCAGTAGGTCCCCGCCGCCAGAACCGCCTGGCATTCAATCGGAGTATTTGGCAAATCGGAAACGGCAACATCGAGGACATAAATTGTACGGCAGGTACAATCGGCCCGCAGAAGAAACAGCCCCAGCCCGAATTCCGCCTCCCCGGACCAGGTTACCTGCGAATTTTCTTCCAGCGTAAAGACATACCAATCGGTATCGCGAATCAATCCGTTCGACCAAGCCGTCCCGCATACTGTGGAATTGCAATCCAATGGCTCCCAATTATGCCCGTCCTGCATGGCGCACCCGTCATTGACCTGATGCATCAGCGGCTCGTTTTCGGTCACAGCCCCGTCGGGACATACCAGCTGATCGACGAAAATTCGATCGATCGTGAAATCGAATTCCGGAATACAGGTCGGTCCCGGCCAAGTATCGATCAGAATATAATATGTCCCGGCCTCGTACTTCCGCACCGATGAAGAAAAAGGCGTGCCGGCAGTATTCTTATAGTTGACAATACAATTCCCCGCCGGCGGAAAACAGACCGTTCTCACTTCAAAATAGGTCCATTCGGTCCCTTTTGGATCGAGCGTAAACCGGAGGAACATCGCTTCGGCGATTTCCAGCTCATAAACAAAATCCTCTCCTCCGCCATATCCCTCACCGCTGCACATATCTTCGGCGGGATAATTATCCTGCATCCCACAGGTAGTTTTGCTTTGATGAAAAAACGGCAGGTCAGCCGGAAGCGATACATGGTAAGGGATAAAGCAGTCCAATCCGTCCAAAACATGCCTTCCGGAGGCTTCAGTATCCCTGTTTTCTTCGTTATTCGGCTGATTAATTGTCAAAATATAATCCGGCCCGGTTGACGGCTCGGATCGCTCGGCGGTCGATAAGTTGTAATCGGGGATAACCTCGCATTCTCCCCGTGCGGCCCAGACCAGGAGTGTCACCAACAGCGGCAAAACTGACTTCGAAAGCATAAGCTTTTGCCTTTCTTATTATTACTCCTGTAAATCCGATGCTTGGTACCCGCCCGGTTGGTGATTCCGGCTGCTGCTGCAGATGAATCAACTACGGTCTAATACCAAAATAGAACGATTGTGATTTTTGATAAATCTACCCTGATTACCACCTCCTTCCATATTATCTACGTAGCTTTATGCCGAATTCCTCTATTTCTTATAACTTTTTGAAATATCTTATCTTATCGAATTGCCTGTTAAGCTTTTCCCTTGCCAAAATTCCATAAACTTTTATATTACGAGAGACGTTGACCATTTTACTTGCCGATCGATTGCAGATGATAAAAAGTTGGAATTCAGCATCTGACAATTTTTATAGAATCAAGAGAGGTTTACATGTTCAATCGTTCACTCCACCTGGCGATCGTTTGCCTGCTTTTGGTGACGTTTGCCCGGGCCGAATCGTTCAAGGTAGGCTCTATTGACGAACCGGTAGAAGTCTCTGTCCTGAAATCGGACGATCTCGGTACCACTATCCGTTTTGACGTCGGAACTTTTGATGCCGACTTAATCGAAATCGACGGAAAGCAATTTCACCAACTGAAACTCACCGAAGAAAGCAACCTCTTGCTTAGAGGAGAACCGGATCTACCCCATATTTGCCGGGCGATAATCATCCCGGACGACGCCCGCATGGAAATTAAAGTGATTTCGTCGGAATTCACCGAATTCGAAAATTTCCCGGTGGCTCCTTCGAAAGGGAATTTCGACCGGACGATTCTCCCCGCGGATGTTCCTTTTACTTTCGGGAATACATACGAATCGAATGAATTTTATCCCTCTCAAATCGCCGCAATCAGAGAACCCTTTATTATGCGCGATTTCCGCGGTACCGTGGTCGAAATCAACCCGTTCCAATATAATCCCGCAAATAAAATCTTGCGGGTATATACGTCCGTGACGGTCGAAGTAACCCCGGCCGGCCCCGGAATCGTCAACATCTTCCCCAATCGCAAAAGCGGACTCAAACTGGTCCCGGATTTCGATCGCATTTACCGTGACCGCTTTATCAATTACGAATACCAGCTGGGCAAATATACCCCGGTCATGGAATCCGGCGACATGCTGATTATCTGCAATGCCGCATACATGGACGAAATGCAGCCGTTTGTGGACTGGAAACTGCAGAAAGGGATTAAAACCACTCTCGTAAGTGTTTCCAGCATCGGCAATAACTATACTGCAATCGGCAATTTCATCGACGATTTCTATGATTCAACCAGTCTGGCCTGGATTCTTCTGGTCGGAGATTATGCTGAAGTCACCACCGAAATAGTCGGCGGCGGCGGTACCGATCCCAATTACACCCGTATCTTGGGCACCGACTACTACCCCGAAGCCTTCATCGGCCGTTTTTCCGCCCAGAGTGTGGCCAATGTCACGACCCAGGTCGATCGCGTCATCGATTACGAAAAACACCTCCATTCCGGAGATTGGCTCCATATGGGCACCGGCATCGCCTCCAGCGGCGGTCCGGGACATTTCGGTGAGTACGATTATGAGCATGCGGACCTAATTCGCGACGATCTCCTGGCCTTCACCTATACCCAGGTAGATCGGCTCTATGAAACCACCGGTGCTACCTCTTCACAGGTCGCCGCGGCCGTGAACAACGGGCGCAGTTTTATAAACTATACCGGACATGGAAGCGATAACGCCTGGTCGACGACCGGATTTTCATCGACCAACGTGAATGCGCTGATCAACGACTATATGCTTCCCTTTATCATCAGCGTGGCCTGCGTGAACGGCAATTTTACCAGCGGCACCTGTTTCGGAGAGGCCTGGCTGCGCGCTACAAATAATTCATCCGGAGTCCCTACCGGCGCCATCGGCGCCTATATGTCAACCGTTAACCAGTCTTGGGATCCTCCCATGGATGCCCAGGATGAATGCACTGATCTCCTTGTTGCCGAGGCTAAAACCACATTCGGCGGTATCTGCTTTAATGGGTCATGCAAGATGATGGATCTGAACTCCTCCGACGGTCCCGATGAATTTATCCACTGGACTATCTTCGGCGATCCCTCGGTCCTCCTCAGAACCGATGTCAGTCAGCAAATGACCGTCAGCCACGAATCCGTTATCCTGTTTTCGTTAAGCGAATTCGACATTCAGGTTACCGGTGTGCCGGGTTCACTGGCGGCGATTTATCATAACGGCGTACTCTACGGATCGGCCTATACCGACCAATCCGGAAACGCCACGATCGTATTTACGGAGGCGCTTCCCATCGGGGAAGCCGTATCCTTGACTGTTACCGCCTTCAATTATGAACCGTATATTACGACCCTGCAGGTTATCACCCCCGACGGCCCCTATTGTGTTATGAACGACTATGCTTACCTCGATGAAGGAAGCGATGGAATAGTCGATGCCGCGGAGACGGTAACGCTGAGCGTCGAAGTCAAAAATGTCGGCCCCGATCCCGCTTATGATGTGGATGTCACCTTGACCTCGACCGACCCGTACGTGACCATTACGGATGGAGCCGAATCGTACGGTACGATTGACGGCAATGATGGGACCGTGATGATTAACGACGGCTTCGCGGTCGATATCGCCGCCAATACCCCTGATGGGCATATTATTCCGTTCGATCTGGTCATCGAAGGAACCGATACCCGCCTTACCTGGGATGGTGGATTCACTCTCACAGTGCGGAGCCAGCCGGATCTCGGCATCACCGATACCTACATCACCGAGGATGTCGATTCGGCGGGGACGATGAGTTGCCCGATGACGATTTACAACTACGGTCCCAGCCCGCTCGATTTTTCGGTATCGCGGCAGATGTTTTCGGGTAAGTCGGCTCTGGCGGCCCTGGCTCCGCTTCGTCCCAGCCCCCTCGGTTTCACTCCGGGTGATGCCGATAAGGGAAGCGATCCCGAACCGCTCTATGCCGGAACCGACAAAGGTTCGGGCGGCCCCGACCAGTTCGGTTATTTCTGGGTCGATTCCGATCACCCGGATGGTCCGGCAGTGGAATGGATCGACATTTCCACGGTGGGGACGGCGGTGACACTCGAAGACGACGATTCCACGGGAGCGATATCGATCGGTTTCAGCTTCCCGTTCTATGCCAACTACTACGACG
>JBFZFV010000069.1:0-5244 GCA_041306185.1 Candidatus Zixiibacteriota bacterium | reverse complement strand
CGTCGTAGTAGTTGGCATAGAACGGGAAGCTGAAACCGATCGATATCGCTCCCGTGGAATCGTCGTCTTCGAGTGTCACCGCCGTCCCCACCGTGGAAATGTCGATCCATTCCACTGCCGGTCCATCCGGGTGATCGGAATCGACCCAGAAATAACCGAACTGGTCGGGGCCGCCCGAACCCTTGTCGGTTCCGACATAGAGCGGTTCGGGGTCGCTTCCCTTATCGGCATCACCCGGAGTGAAACCGATGGGGCTGGGACGAAGCGGAACCAGAGCCTCCAGTGTCGACTTACCCGAAAACATCTGCCGCGATACCGAAAAATCGAGCGGGCTGGGACCGTAGTTGTAAATCGTCATCGGGCAGGCCATCGTCCCCGCAAAATCGACATCCTCGGTTACTGAAGATGTAAGAACATTGATATCCGGCTGATTTCTGACGGTCATCGTAAAGGTCGAAATCCAGGTCGTTTCGCCATCGGTTACTTCGAGAGTAAACGGAATAATATGCCCGTTAGGAGTCGATATATGGACCGTAAAGGCGAAGGCATCCGGTAAATAAACCAGGCCGTCGTTGCCGGGAACCGTCCCATAGTTTTCGGTATTGTCGGTAAACGAAACATAAGTATCGACGGTAGTTAGAGTCGCGATAACATTGTATGCATCGTCGGGACCGACATTCTTGACTTCCACGCCGAGAGCGATTTCTTCGGATGCATCCACGATGCCGTCGCCGTTGCCGGCAACATCGTTGATTTCGTTGCTTTCATAGAAAACAAACGGTCCGTCCGGCGGAATTATCTGAACCGTGGTTATGTACGGTTCCTTAAACTGCGCCGTAATCACCAGGTCGGCAGTCCCCGGAGCCGGAAACATCTCAAGCGGTATTGTAATTGAACCGGTGCTTCCGACATATCCCGATCCATAATTCACGCCTTCCATGCTAAGGCCGATATACGAACCGGGAACGGCCTGGATGGTGACATCCTGGGCAGTCATCAGAATGCTTGAAGGATGATTAACGGTATTTGCGGTCGGAACTCCAATAAAGGTCATAACCGAGGGATCGCCCATCAGGTGGTAAATCTCCCAATAATAGGTGTCGAGGGAACTTCCTGATTCGGTGACGGCCAGATTACCGGCGTAGATAATCGCCGAGTTGGTAATATAATGCTGGCTGACCGGTTCGCCATGATCGTGGAAAATTCCGTCGTAGGCGCCGGGACCGGTTTGTTCATAGGTAGGTCCCGTTCCCACAACCGGGCCGTAGCCTACACCCCAATAATAATCTTCATACCAGTAAGTGGAATTTGAGCCGCCGATGTACCCAATCCCGCCCTTGCCTTGAATCTGAAGAAAAGCCTCGCCGAAACAAGGAGTGGATTCATCGAAAGTATTCGACTGACAGCAGTTTCCGATACCGAGCAGGTACTTGCTGTAGTTTTGCAGCCCGGAAAGATCGCTCACCATGAATGAAGGATCCGAATGCCCGGTATGGCCGCAATGGGCGGTGTAGTTATACAAGCTGACACCGTCAGACACGGTCTGGATAATCGCCGAAGCGGCACCAGAAGCGTCCGAAGCCGGATAAAGCCAGACATTCGGAGTGATACCATGAGCGGCATTGAAATAATAAGTGGTGCCATAGTTAATCTGTCCGTTACCGTGCGTAGCGGCATAGGTACCATCAACGCCCGATACCAGCGTAACTTCCGCAAGGTATGACGGATCCGGCATCAAATACTGCTCATATTCCAGCGTTTTATCGATCTGCGGCTGAAGCTGGGTTGTATTCTGGGCCGAGAAACGTCCATAATAAATTTCCGGGAGATCGTCGCCGGTAAATTCGCAAAAATACAGATCGGTAACATGGTAATCGGATTCACCGTCAAATGGCGGAATCTGGGCAACATCCCCGACAAACAGCACGAACGAAGGGGCCGGGTCTTCCGGAGGTTCGGCGGCGTTGTATACCGACTGGATATAATTCTTAATGGCCGTACTGGTGGTGCCTATCACATCGGTATATGCAACTTGTACGTTGAAACCCTTCTTGGTCTTCCATTCGATGAACGGAGCCAGCTGAGCTTCGAACATCCGATGCGAAATAATCAAATATTTTACCGGGTACTTGGTAAGATCGTCGCGCATTCCGTCCTTGACGGGAGATTCATAATTGATGACCTTCTCGTAGATGCCTTCATAAAACGGTGAGTAGTACCGTTCCTGAAGTTGTTCGGTCCTGAATTCGTCGCCTCCGATGAAATATACATCGACCACGAGACTGGTATATACCCGCAATTTTCCGGAAACCGGATTGTACTCAAAGGGGGACACGTTTACGAGCCCAAGCTGCTGGGAACGCATTATCCCCTTTACCACGGCAGTGGCCGTTTCCAGTTGATAGAAATTATCAACACTGTACAGGTTTTCATTGAATTCGAACGGGACCGACGCGGCATCGACCGATTTCGAAATCGACGGCTGCGTCGGCATAATTGGGAGCATAATCCCCTGGGCCTTCAAATCGATTTCCTGGACAACGGCATCCCGGACCGATACCCGGATATCGCTGTCAATCGGCATCGATATCAGTTTTCCGATTTGAGGCAGTGAAGGTTCTCCGATATTTTCCGGCCTTGAGAAACCCTTCACAATGGGAAGGACAAAATCGCCGGCTTCGGTATGAACCGGAAGAAATTCGATCTCGCCGACATTTACTTCAAGGGAAAGACCGTCCCGATCCTGATCAAGCAGGCTGACGCCGGATGGGATTTCGGTCAGTTTCACATTTTGGGACGCAAATGATGCCGGAATCAACAGCATCATAGCCAGTCCCGCAATTACCAAAACTCGTTTCAAAGTAACCTCCGCAGTTCCTTTAGGATTTAAAATCAAACAGTTATTTCCTGTATAAAACTATATGCCTACAAATCGCCCAATACTTTTTACTTAGGGATATAGGAAGTATAAATACAGAAGCCTTACGTGGTTGTATAAGACCGCCGGGGGGGTAAGACAAACTCGCAAAGAAAGACCTCTCTTGAATTCTTTAGCAAATCCTACCATAAACGGCAGTTTTCCGTCTATATATGATTAATATAGCCTCATTTAAAATATTGTCAAGGGGTTATCCCTTTTCCAGAAAGGAATTTATGAGGTTTTGAAGAGCAAAATGGACGGTCGTAAAAACCATATAAAAAAAAGAGGCCGCTCACATTGAGCAGCCTCTTTTTTTATTGGAATCTAATATTCCTTACGGATGCAACGGGGCAGGTCCGCCCTTGAATTTGAAGTCAATCATGTAGAGAATGTCAAGGATGTTAAAGCCACCCGAAGCATTAACATCAGAAACCTGCCACGGAACTATCGGAGCGCCGCCTTTGAACTTGGAGTTCACCATGGCCATAATGTCAAGGATGTTGACAATGCCGTCAAAGGTAACGTCGCCGGGAATGTGACCGATAAGGGTAACATCGCCGACTTCACTGAACGATCCGCCGCCGGTGAAATCACCGGTGGTAGTGTAAGTGTGAGGATCGCCGGTCCAGATAACGCCGTAGCCCTGGACGAAGGCAATCTTGCTGATTTCGATAACCATGACGTCGCCGGTCATATCCTCATGGGTTCCCGTGGTGACCGAAAGCGGAGTCAGGCCGTTGACCAGAACGGTGCCGCCATCGACATCACCCAGATCGAACGGAAGAGCGTTTCCGCCTACGAAGACCGTCACAGCTTCATCTTCAACCAGGTTACCGTCGGACCAATGCATGGTACCCGGTTCGATAATCATGTGCGGTTCTTCAACGGAAGAAACCTCCAGAGTCACCGGAACACTGGCGACAGCCTTGGTTCCATTATGTGTGACCACGAGGTCGGCATAATAGGTGCCGTCGGCCAAACCGGTAGCGTCGAAAGCGACGTTAATCGGAGCGGTTTCGCCGGCGCCAAGCGATCCGCCGGTCACATCAATCGAAAGCCATTCCGGAGTTCCGCCGCCTTCGGACAGAATCATCTGGCCGACTATTTGATGCGGTTCAGCTCCCCATGCATCGCCGTCCATTACGTAAGCGAGAGTGAGATCGCCGGAAAGACCGCCATCGAAAGTGACATTAACCGCGGCATCGGCATATTCGCCGTCATAAATGCCATAGGTGTCGTCATAATACCAGGTAGTGGTGGCGCCGTCGCCGGTTTCACCCTGCCAGTTCAGATAATTGGTCGGATCGGCCTGCTCGATAAATTCGGTGGCCGAATTGACCGTCGCACCGGCCGGGAAGGTGATCGACGCGCCGGCAATCCATTCCACATCGGGGCTGGCGTTGAACATCAGGAAATCGATGTCCATGGTGCCGCCCGGAACATAGGTATCCGAAGTGGTAATGCTGGAACCGGTCAGGTCCTTATTCTTGGAGTAAGCAATGGCAACGGTGAAATCAAGGGTTCCGCCGCCGCTGTTGCCGACAGTCAGGACTCCGCCGCCGGTGGCACCGGCCGCAACCGGACCGAACGCAAAGGAGGTCGGGTCGAGCGAGAGCTCCGGTTCGGCAGCTCCGCCAACGACTACCGTGTAATCTTCAGCTTCACCCCAAGAGGTGGTTCCGCACGGTCCCGGAGGAGTGGAATAGCTCAGACGGACGCGCATCCGGGTCGGCCCGGCAACCGCATCGGTCGGAACGGTGATAGTCCCGGTGTACGGACCGACGCCGCTCGAAACGTCCAGAGTGATCGCTTCGTTGGCATCATCGAAATCCATATCCTGGTTCCAATCAACCCAAACCGCACCGTAATCGCTGGCGTACCCGTCACCGATGGTCATGCTGAAGGCATATCCCATTCCCGGGACAACCGTGGTGGAAAGGGAAGTGTAATCGCCATAGCCTTCCCAACCGGTGGTGTTGTTGATATCGCCGAACGTAACGTTCGCGATATATTCATCTTCACTACCGCCCGCAGCGGCACAATAGGTCCCGCCGACATCGGCAATGGTGAGGTCAAAATCAGCGATACAATCCGGGGTCGGCCAGATGTCGACCATCACGTAATAAGTTCCCGGATCAAGGGAAATCGGATCTGAGGAATATACGCCACTACCGGTATTACGGAACCAGTATACACAAGCACTGGCAACCGGCGGGCATTCTTCCATAACCTGACAATACGTCCAGGCCGTCCCCTTGGGATCAATCGTAATGCCGACTTGGGTGGCAGCGGTTACGGTAAGTTCATAAATAATGTCTTCGCCA
>JBFZFV010000068.1:0-2681 GCA_041306185.1 Candidatus Zixiibacteriota bacterium | reverse complement strand
CAGACAACATTAAACAGCTGTCCGGCTCGATTACCCAATCGTGCCAGATCCTCAAACCCCGCAACGAATCCCTGTCTCAGGACCTGGAACGCCTCAGCCGTTTGCATGAAGTCATCCAGACCTATGTTTATGCGCATGCATCCGCCGCCGGCGAAGCCGACCAGGACTTTCTTATCGGTTTTGAAAACCAGGCCGAAGAAACCGCGGCCAAAAAAGGGGGGAGAACTCGCAGTCCGCGAAGCGAATATTCACCGGGACCGTCCCCCGAAAGCAGACCATTCACGCCCACTTTTTGAAATAATGACCGATAAAAAGAGGTACGGTAATGACGAAAGAATTTCAAATTATATACAAAAAGAGACAACGGTTAACATTCGATATAAGGAGGGGCCTCAGGGCATAGTGCAGCCTCGGATGCAGGCGAGTAGATAAGGACATCGCAGGATTCGATCCTGCCCCCTCCGCTTTGACCGGCCATACTTTTTCACCTCCTTGTATGTATGGCCGGTTTTATTTTACCCGTTCCGCTCCATCCCGGTATCCGGCAACAATATGCAAAGATATTCAGCGCCGGGTAAGGGCCCTGCTTTTGTGTGCCCGTAATTGACTGTCACTCAACGTATTGCGTTGCTGTCAAATAATACCCGCCCCGGAATGCTATTTGCAGAAGTCACTCTCGGAATAATTTAATAAATGGGCGTGGCCCGGAAAGGGGACAGGCGATGAGAAGGTTCGTGGCGATTTCGTTCATCACCATTCTGGCCTTTATTAGCTTATCCTGCGAAAAAACCGAAAGAATCACCGAAACCGAATACGTGCATGATATCAAATACATCGAAAGCGATCCCGATACGGTCTTTAAAACCGATACCCTCTTCAGTATCGATACCGTTTTCGGCGAAGCGGGGGATACCGTCTTCGTCACCGACACGGTATTCAATAACGTGACCGATACCGTCAGAATAACTCAGGTCGTGCACGACACGGTCACCGTTATTAATACGGTGCATGATACCGTTACGGTCACGCATACCGTGCACGATACCGTTGAAGTCGAATCCTCCCTGCCGCACGTCCAATTCGCTTTCGTCGCCCTGCAGTACTTTGCCGACGAAGAAGTGCTCGCCTTTATCAACAGCGAATTCGGATACACCGATGGCTGGATTTATTATCTGTCGGTGATGATGTCCGATATTTCCAACCCCTCCACCGGCGTTTACGATTTTTATGGATATATCGATTACTGGGCTCCCGACTGGTCGGGCTATTACCCTCTGGAATATTACTGGCGCATTTCCTACAAGGGGGGAGACCCCTCAGATCCCGACAACTGGCAGCTGTCCGATCCCCCTGCGGCCCCCAAACGTAATCCCGGAGTGACCCGGGTCACCGATGCCGCCGCCCACAACTTGATAAAATAACCTCCCGTTTTACCTTTAAATATCTCCGTAAGATAAAGGCCCCTCACCCCGAGGGGCCTTTGTCATTTCCGGATTCCATTTGCGCCGTGGGAGTCTGTGCTCCCGCCCGCTAATTGTCGAAATATCTATACGGTAACCCAAATCCAGCAAATCGTAATTGAAGCAAATTTCGGGCGGGAAACAGAAATCACAATTAATCGCGGGAGAAGCGGTATTTTGGCAAGGATCGGAGGGGTTTTAAAATGCCGGAATTGGCTGAAGGTTTAGGAAATTGGTGTCGGGTTTCTAGCTCATTCACGATGCGAACACCATGGAACCCGTTCTGCTGCCCAATAGTATTCTCTAAATCATTCTCTACCATCCGTTTCTCGCGGCGTATTTTGCCGAGATCGACCCCGGCAAGAAACCGCAATCATATGCTCCAATTACTTCAAAATTCTCTGCATCAATCAGACAGATTGAGGTAATATCCTCGAATTCGTTTAAAGGCCGGGCTACAAGGTACTTACTGTCATGGGAAATTATCATGTAATATACCATATCAATTCCCTGATACGCGATCGCGGCGATCGAATCTTCGGTTTCGGCGTCGAAAACAAAAATATGCTCGCTGGGAACAAATTCGAATGAGGTAACCCCATAATCGCTGACAAAGACATATTCGTCATTTGGTGCAACCAATGGGACTATCCCCGCGCCCACGTCGAATTGTTTCAAAAACTTTACGGTATCGGAAGCGAAGTCTGTCGCAACCAACCCTGAAATGGGCCATGAAATACCGACATATGCCTTTTCAAAACTCGCGATGGGGAAATTAAAGGTGGCCTCGATCGGTTCGCCGAACGCATACCGAAGATGATTACAGATCGAATCGCTGGTCAAAAAGTAAATCCCCAGCGAGAACCGCATCCCTCCCATCGTAAAATCCGGGTAGACATATGTAACAGTTTCCGATTGATTACAAAACGCGACACCTAAAAGCGCCCCAGTCTCACCAGTAACCAATCCATTTTCGGGAAAGGTTCGTAGTTCTTGCTGATTGTAATGGAAAAAATACCTTGAATCCCTGCTGAAGACCCGGGTTTCATAGGGATATGTACAAATAACCTGTTTTGATTCCAAATCTACGATGTATGTTTTTGATTCTGAAGATACGGCCAGAAGAGAATCATTACCGATTACATGAATCTGCATATCCCATGATTCGTCGACACTGTCAACCACAAACGAATCGACAATGCTTTCCTGCTCCACCGAAAA
>JBFZFV010000067.1:0-51796 GCA_041306185.1 Candidatus Zixiibacteriota bacterium | reverse complement strand
AACGTGCATCTGGAAGCGGTATTGATAACTCCGATCGCGATGGAGAAAGAACTTCGTTTCGCGATTCGCGAGGGTGGCCGGACGGTTGGCGCCGGAGTTATTTCGGATATTATTGAGTAGGGTATTTGGTTTCTCTAGCAAACTTTGAAGGATAAATATGCAAGCCCAGAAGATAAGAATCAAGTTGAAGGCGTACGACCATTATTCGCTTGATAAATCGACCAAAGAAATAACCCGGACAGTCCTTCGTACGGGGGCCCGGATAGCCGGTCCGATTCCGCTACCGACCAAACGGACGGTGTATACGGTTCTGCGTTCGCCTCACGTGGATAAAAAATCCCGCGAGCAATTCGAGACCAGGATACACAAGCGGCTGATCGACATCTATGAATCGACTCCTCAGACGGTCGATGCGCTGATGAAGCTTGATTTGCCGGCCGGTGTTGACGTGGAAATAAAGACCTGATGGTGGTGCAATCATGAAAGAACTACTTGGCAGGAAAATCGGTATGACCAGAGTCTTCAAGGAGAACGGAGACATCGTTCCCGTTTCGGTTCTTGAAGTGGGTCCCTGTGTGGTTGTCGCCGAGCGTACGGACGATAAGAACGGGTACAGCGCCATTCAGGTTGGATTCGGCGACCGCCGTGAAAAGCTGTTTACGAAACCCCAAATGGGTCAATTTAAGAAAGCCGATGTCGGTCCGAAGCACTATCTCCGCGAGGTGAGTTACGAAGGGGAAGTCAAAGTCGGCGACGAACTGAAGGTTAATATCTTCAAAAAGGGAGAACGGGTCGATATTACCGGGATCTCCAAAGGGCTCGGATTTATGGGTGCCATGCGTCGTCACGGTTTCAGCGGGGCGCAGACGACTCACGGTCAGTCCGACCGCCGTAGGGCGCCGGGTTCGATCGGTTCGTCATCGTATCCTTCGCGTGTATACAAGGGGATGCGCATGGCCGGCAAGATGGGCAAAGACAAGGTAACCGTCCTGAATCTCGAAGTTGTTGACGTGATCGGCGAACAGAATCTGATGCTTGTCCGGGGTGCGATTCCCGGCAAAAAAGGCGGACTGGTCAAGATTCGCGCGACCAACCGAGGAAGAAGGTAAGGGGGCGGATTGATATGGAAGTAAAATTATACAATCAGGAAGGTGCCGAAATCGGCAAGGTAACGCTCAAGGACTCATTGTTCGGCGCGGAACCAAATCCGACAATCGTGCATCAATATGTCGTGAATTACCTGGCGAACCGCCGTCAGGGGACCTCTTCTTCCAAGGGGAGATCCGACGTTAGCGGCGGCGGTGCCAAGCCGTATCGCCAGAAGGGAACCGGCCGGGCTCGCGCCGGAACGATGCGTTCACCGCTTCGCAAGGGAGGCGGGATCGTGTTCGGTCCGTCACCGCGTAGTTACCGGAGCGATTTCCCGAAGAAGATGAAACGGGCGGCTTTCGTTTCGGCGCTTTCGGACAAGGCACGGAGCGAAGGAGTGGTAGTGGTCGACAAGCTGGATATGCCGGAAATTAAAACCAAGCAGCTTTCCGGGGTCATCGACAAGCTCGGCTTGCAGAACAAGAAGTGCCTTATTCTCGACGAAGGGGAGAATCGCAATCTGTTTCTTTCCGTTCGGAACATGCGGAAGGTGAAATATTCCAGGGCGCCGCTGGCCAATACGTACGATATCATTGACGCCCAGGTATTGTTGTTCACCAAAGCCGGATTGGAAAAGGTCGAGGAGGTGTTTGCCTGATGAGAGATCCTCGTGAAATACTGCAGCTCCACCTAGTAACGGAGAAATCGACCCGTATGAAGGATTCCAGCAATTGCTATGTTTTTCGGGTCGACCGGACGGCTAACAAGCCGGCCATTAAAGAAGCGATCGAGAAGGCATTCAAGGTGCGGGTCAAGTCGGTGCGGACCATGACGGTTGCGGGTAAACCGAAACGCCTGGGACGTAACGAAGGTTTGACTTCGGCCTGGAAGAAAGCCGTGGTAACCCTGCATGAAGGGCAGGCCATATCGGATTTCGAGAATTTATAAGCTGAGATAGAGAGTTAACAATGGCCATTAAAAAATTCAGACCGATTACGCCGTCATCGCGGTTCAGGACGGTCCCGACCTTCGACGAGATAACTTCGGTTATCCCGGAACGGTCGCTGCTTCGTCCCATGAAGAAATCGGGCGGACGGAATAATAAAGGCCGGATAACCGCCCGTCATCGCGGGGGCGGTCATAAGCGTCATTATCGCGTAATCGATTTCCGGCGCGACAAGCATGATATCCCGGCCCGTGTGGCATCGATCGAGTACGATCCCAATCGTTCGGCGTACATTGCGCTGCTGCACTATGTCGACGGCGAAAAGAGATACATCCTGGCTCCCGAAGGCCTAAAGGTGGACGATTCGGTGATGTCGGGGAGCGGCGCGGAAATCCGGACCGGCAACACGCTGCCGATCAGTAATGTTCCGCTGGGGACATTCCTTCACAATGTCGAAATGTTCGCCGGCAAGGGGGGAATTATCGCCCGTTCTGCGGGAGCATACGTGCAGCTGGTTGCGAAAGAAGGGAAATTCGCGCACCTGAAAATGCCGTCGGGCGAGGTTCGTCTCGTGAAACTCGATTGTCTGGGGACCATCGGGGCCGTGGGCAACAACGACCACAAGAATATCACCCTGGGCAAGGCGGGAGCTTCCCGCTGGCGCGGCCGTCGCCCCAAAGTGCGCGGGGTCGCCATGAACCCGGTTGACCACCCGATGGGTGGCGGTGAAGGGCGCAGTTCCGGGGGACGTCATCCATGTACTCCCTGGGGCAAGAAGACCAAGGGTCTTAAAACCAGAAGTAAACGCAAATCGAATAAATACATTGTCGAATCGCGCAAAAAGAAGAAGTAATTGGACGGAGGATATAAATGCCACGGTCGCTTAAAAAAGGCCCATTTGTTGACGGCAAGTTAATGAAAAAGGTGGATAGCCTGAACTCCACGGGAGATAAGAAGGTCGTGAAGACCTGGGCGCGGCGTTCGACCATTCCGCCGGAATTCGTCGGTCATACCCTCGCGGTCCATAACGGCAATAAGTTCATCCCGATTTATATCACCGAGAATATGGTCGGGCATAAACTGGGTGAATTTGCACCGACCCGGACTTTCCGAGGTCATGGCGGCAAGCTGGTAGAGCGTTCTTCCGGCATCAAGGGATAAAGGAAACTGAGTTATGCATGCAATAGCACGAACGAAATATTTGCGCATGTCTCCCAAAAAGGTCCGCCATGTGGCGAATCTCATTAAAGGGAAGCCGGTGCTGGAGGCGCTGAATATCCTGAACTTTACCCCGAATGCGGCGGCGCAGCCGCTGGCCAAGACTCTCAAGGCGGCGGCGTCCAACGCCATTGCCAACGAGGGGACTTCAAAGCTGAAGGCTGAAGATTTGGCGATAAAGAAAATTTATATCGACGAAGCACCGACCATGCGCCGGGTTCGCTACCAGTCGATGGGACGGGTTTTCCTGCTGCGCAAGCGGATGTGCCATATTACCATCGAAGTGGAAGGGGAACCGGAACGGGAAATCGCGGCAAGAACGGCGAAACCTCGGACCAAAAAAGAAGGGGCCGAAGGGGAAGCCGATACCGCTGAACAGCCGAAGCGGACTCGCAAACCGGCTCGTAAAAAGGCCACGGGAGCGAAGAAGACTTCGAAGACCGGGGCCAAGAAAAAAGCGGTGAAGAAGAGCGCGAAATCTACCGGGGGAACGAAAAAGAGCGCCAAGTCCAAAACAAAGGGCAAGGCAGAGCCCGCGGAAGAGAAGAAGAAGAAGAAAGAGTAATTAAAGGAGCGAAGCTTGGGACAGAAGACTCATCCGATCGGATTTCGTCTGGGAATCATAAAATCCTGGAACAGCAAGTGGTTTGCTGATAAGAACTTTGGCGACCTCATCAATGAGGACATGAAGATTAAGAAGTATATCAATGCGCGTCTGGATAATGCCGGACTGGCCAAAGTGGAAATATTGCGTGCCCCGAAAAAAGTAACGGTTGATATCCATACCTCTCGTCCCGGGATTGTTATCGGCCGCAAGGGGGCCGAAGTCGACAAGCTTCGTGAAGAGTTGCAGCTCCTTACTAAGAAAGATATTTCGCTCAATATTATTGAAGTCAAAAAGCCGGAACTGAATGCCCGTCTCGTGGCCGATTCCATCTCGCATCAGCTGGTCGGACGAGTTTCGTACCGCCGGGCGATGAAGAAGGCCATCATGGCGACCATGAAAATGGGAGCGGACGGTATCAAGATCGTTTGCGGCGGTCGATTGGCCGGCGCCGAAATCGCGCGGACTGAAAAATACATGCAGGGGCGCGTTCCCCTTCATACGCTCCGTGCCGATATCGACTACGCCACTTCGACGGCTCATACGACGTACGGTACGATTGGAGTCAAGGTTTGGATTTGCCGCGGCGAGGTTCATGACAGCGGCGAAATGGTCCGGAAAGAAGAGGAAAAGCAGGAACGTCCGGAACTCGATATGACCGGCAAGCGGGAACGTCCGGGCGGCAGGCCGGATGCTCGTCGGAAGCGTCGTCCCCGCGGTCGCGTAAAGCGCAGCGATCATGATGATCGCGGTGAAAACCGTGGCCCACGCGGAGACCGGAGGCCGGATGGGGCCCGCGGTCCGAAAGGACGCAGCGATGACAGGCCGGCTCCGAAGCCGAACGCCGGCGCAGCGCCCAAGAAGAGCGAAGAGAAAAGCACCCCCGCCTCAAAAGAGGGGAAAGAATAAAATCGGATTGCTAAGCTGGAGTAAGTGCCATGTTGATGCCGAAAAAAGTAAAATTTCGTAAACAGCAGCGCGGAAGGATGACCGGAAAGGCCTATCGCGGCAGCAGTGTTTCGTTCGGCGAATTCGGACTGAAGACCCTTGAGCCCGGCTGGATAACGGATCGGCAGATTGAGGCGGCTCGTATCGCACTGACGAGGTATCTCAAAAGAGGCGGTAAGGTTTGGATCCGAATTTTCCCGGATAAACCGGTCACAAAGAAGCCGGCCGAAACCCGTATGGGAAAAGGCAAAGGGGCTCCGGAGTTCTGGGTTGCGGTCGTGAAGCCGGGAAGGATCATGTTCGAAGTCGAAGGAGTTCCTGAAGACAAAGCTCGCGAAGCTTTTCGCCTTGCCAGCAACAAGCTGCCGGTGAAAACCAGGTTCGTTTCCCGCCGCGATACGGAAGGGGTATAAAGATGAAGATACAATCGATGCGGGATATGACCCGGGAAGAGCTGCTGCAGAAGCAGCATGAATTGAAGGAAGAGGTTTTCAATCTCCGGATGCGTCAGACCTTGAAGGAACTGGACAACCCTCTGCGCCTGCGGACCATCCGCCGGGATATCGCCAGGATCGAAACGATTCTTACCGAGGATCATCTTCATATCCGGAAGATCGTCGATTCGCCGGTTTCCATCCTTGGCAAGGACAAGGCGAAAGAGGAAAAAACCGAAACGGGCAAAGAGGGCTAATTAGGAAATAGATTATGAAACGGGGATTGCGAAAAGTAAGAATCGGGACGGTGGTCTCGAACAAAATGAACAAGACCATTGTCGTACGTATCGAGCGTACCATGAGGCACCCGGAGTACGGGCGAATCATCAAGCAGTTCACGAAACTGTACGCTCATGATGAAAAGAACGAAGCCGGAATCGGCGATAACGTAAAAATAATGGAAACCAGGCCCCTTTCGGCTTTGAAGCGCTGGCGGCTGGTGGAGATAGTGGAGAAGGCCAAATAAGGAATAGCGCAAGCGTTATTCCGGGAGCAGAGCTATGATTCAGGAATCGACTAATCTTACCGTTGCCGATAATTCCGGTGCCCGTCGGGTGGAGTGTTTCCGCATCCTGGGGGGATCGAAACGGAAGTATGCGCGTCTCGGCGATATCATCATCGTGGCGGTCAAAGATGCCATCCCGGGCGGAACGGTTAAAAAATCGGACGTATGTAAAGCGGTAATAGTGAGAATGAAATCGGAAACGAGACGCCGTGACGGATCGATCATCCGTTTTTCGGACAATGCCGCGGTAATTATAAATGACCAAAAGGAGCCTCGGGGCACCCGTATCTTCGGACCGGTCGCCCGCGAGCTGCGCGAGAAGCAGTTCATGAAAATCGTTTCTCTGGCTCCGGAAGTACTATAGGTGATCAGCCATGCGCATTAAAAAAGGTGATATCGTAGTAATCAGGCGCGGGAAGGACCGCGGGGACGCCAAGAAGCTGCGGACCGGCAAGGTTCTGCATGTTTTTACCGGCAGGAATCGCCTGATAGTCGAAGGTATAAATATAATCAAGAAGCACAGCAGGCCGACCCGGCGAAATCCCAAAGGGGGCGTGGTGACCAAAGAGGCTCCCATACATCGCAGCAATGTCGCGCTGTATTGCAAGTCGTGTTCCGCGCCGACCAAGATCGGTTTCCGTTTTATCGATGAAAGCGGGACACAGCGCAAGGTTCGCATATGCCGCCGTTGCGGAGAAATTATCTGAGGATTATAAAGATGGCGAGATTGAAAGAATACTACCAGAAGGAAATCGTCCCCAGACTGCAGAAGCAATTCGAATATGGATCGCTGATGCAGGTTCCGCGGGTAACCAAGGTCACGATAAACATCGGGCTGGGGGAAGCGATTGCGAATCCCAAGGTCCTGGAGGCTGCGGTGGACGACCTCGGCAAGATCACCGGTCAGCAACCGGTATTGACCACGGCGCGCAAATCGATTTCGAATTTCAAGCTTCGTGAAGGGGCGAAGATCGGCGCCAAGGTAACGTTGCGCCGGGAACGGATGTACGAGTTTCTCGACCGGCTGCTGAATGTCGCGATTCCCCGTATTCGCGACTTTCGCGGAGTATCGAACAAGTCGTTCGACGGCCGGGGAAATTACAACCTGGGAATAAAGGAGCAGATTATTTTCCCGGAGATAGATTACGACAAAATAGATAAAATTCGGGGCATGAACATTTCGATAACGACGACTGCCAAGTCCGACGAAGAATGCCGGCAGTTGCTTACCGAACTTGGGATGCCGTTTGCAAAATAAGGTACACAATGGCAAAAACCTGTTTAATCGAAAAGCAGAAAAGAACGCCGAAGTTCAAAGTCAGAAAATATAACCGCTGTCGCCGTTGCGGCCGTCCGCGCGCTTATTTGCGCCGATTCGGGCTTTGTCGTATCTGCTTCAGACAATTGGCCCTGGCCGGGGAGATCCCGGGCGTGGTCAAGGCCAGCTGGTAATTTGAGGAGGCGTAGGAGAAACGTATGTCGATGACCGATCCCTTGGCGGATATGCTGACCCGCATCAGGAATGGCTCCAAAGCCCGGAGAGTAGCGGTTGATATTCCCGCATCGAAGATCAAACGGGAGTTGGCCCGCATTCTTGTCGAAGAGAAATTCGCCAAAGATATAGTCGAGATCCCCGACAACAAGCAGGGGATTATCCGGCTCTATTTGAAATACAGTAAGGACGATGAACCTATTATTAAAGGCCTGAGACGATTGTCGAGACCGAGTCTGAGAAGGTATATCGGATTGGATGAGTTGCGCCGGACGGTCAACAGCCAGGTCGGTATCACCATCGTTTCGACTTCCAGGGGCATCATGACCGGTGCCAACGCTCTGGAGCAGAAAATCGGCGGCGAGGCTCTTTGTAATATTTGGTAACTGGGGTACGACCATGTCGAAGATTGGAAAAATGCCGGTACAAATCCCCAAAGGGGTAAATGCGTCTGTTGCAGACGGAAGTATCAAGATAAAGGGTCCCAAGGGCGAACTGGATCAGGATATTCATAAGCTGATCACGGTCGCGGTGGAGACGGAAAAGATCGTGGTGACCCGTTCGGCCGACGACCGCCTGTCCCGTTCGGTTCACGGATTGACCCGAGCTCTCATACAGAACATGGTGACCGGCGTCTCGAAAGGTTTCAGCATTACGCTTGAAATGGTCGGGGTCGGTTATCGTGGGGAAATGCAGGGAAAGCTTCTAATATTGCATGTCGGGTATTCACACCCGATAATTTTCCGCCCGCCGGAGGGCGTGAAGGTAGAGGTTATTCCCAAGGAGAATAAAATCGTTATATCCGGAGCGGATAAGCAACTGGTCGGGGCTATGGCCGCGGAAATCCGCCGGACTCGTCCGCCCGAGCCATTCAAGGGCAAAGGAATCAAGTATTCCGGTGAGCAGATTCGCCGCAAGGCTGGAAAGACAGCCGGAGCATAAGTACAGGTGTGATGTAATATGAGCATTATTAGCAAGAAACTGGAAAGAGCCGAAAGAAGAAAAATGCGGGTGCGTCGGAAAATATTCGGCGACACGGCATGTCCCCGGCTGACCGTGCACAAATCGCTGCGGAATATTGTCGCCCAGATCATCGACGACGAGAAGAAGAGCACGATCGTTGCCCTGGCCACGAATTCCAAGGGGATGACAGAGAAGGTCGCTGGCAAGAAGAAGACGGAAGCGGCGGCGATAGTCGGGGCCGAGCTGGCCAAGCTGGCTATGGAAAAGGGGATCAAGCAGGTCCGCTTCGATCGGAATCGCAATGTGTACCATGGCCGAATCAAGGCGGTGGCCGATGCCGCCCGTAAGGCCGGACTGGAATTTTAGTAAAATTTTATAAATGAGGTTGGAACTTGGCTCGAAACGAAATTGAAAATCGCGAATACGAAGAGCGGGTAATTCACGTCAACCGCGTCGCCAAAGTGGTCAAGGGCGGCCGCCGTTTCAGCTTTACCGCACTGGTGGCGGTGGGGCAGCGCAACGGCAAGGTCGGGATCGGCCTGGGGAAAGCTTCGGAAGTCGCCGAGGCCATCCGGAAGGCTACCGAAGGTGCCCGTAAGAATATGGTCGAAGTTCCGATTACTCCGGGAGGAACGATACCGCATTATATCCTGGGACGTTACGGAGCGGCGACGGTAGTGCTTCGTCCGGCTTCTCCGGGAACCGGTGTCATCGCCGGAGGTGCGGTTCGTGCGGTTCTGGAATCGGCCGGCATACAGGATGTCCTGACCAAGGCCCTGGGGAGCCGTAATCCGCACAATATAGTTCGGGCGACGCTCAACGGCTTGACGAATCTTCGGACCAGAGAAGAGCAGATACGATATCGCAACGAGGGATAGCCCGTTCGGATAATAAGGTGGAGTTATGGCGAAGCTGAAAATTACACAGATACGCAGTACGATTGACTGCTTAAGGAAGCAAAAACTGACTATTGTCGCGCTCGGATTGGGAAAGATCCGCAGAACGGTGGTACACAATGATACTCCGCAGATACGCGGCATGATAAAAGCGGTAGAACATCTCGTAAACTGGGAAGAGGTATCATAAAATGGCGGCATTGGATCTTTCGAATTTAAAGCCGGCCGACGGTTCCAGGAAGAACCGCAAGCGGGTCGGACGAGGTCCCGGCAGCGGCCACGGGAAAACATCCGGCCGCGGTCATAAAGGGCAAAAGGCCCGTTCCGGCGGACGCCGCAGAGTGAAAGCCTGGTCGGAAGGCGGGCAGATGCCGCTTCAGCGCCGGACCCCGAAGCGGGGATTCCGCAATATTTTCCGGGTCGAATATCAGCCGGTTAATCTGGACAGTCTCCAGAGGTGCCCGGAAGGGGAAGTGACTACGGATACCCTGAAACAAATGGGAATTATAAAATCCACGCGCAAACCGGTCAAGGTTCTCGGCAACGGCAAACTGGAAAAGGCCCTGACCGTGAAGGTCCCGGCGTTCTCCAAGACGGCCAGGGAGAAAATTGAAGCCGCGGGCGGTAAGATTGAGGTGACAAAGTGTTAGGGACGTTTCAATCGATCTTCAAAATTGAAGAACTAAGAAAGAAAATCCTGTTTACATTCGGGATGCTGGTGGTGTACCGCCTCGGCAGTCATATTCCAACCCCTGGGGTCGACGGCGGCCTTCTGGCCGCGAGTCTTTCGGGAGATACGATTTTCGGTCTGCTCGATTTGTTCGCCGGGGGGGCGTTCCTCAAGGCGACCATTTTTGCCCTCGGAATCATGCCGTACATCTCCGCATCGATTATGCTGCAGTTGCTCGGAGCGGTGATCCCGTTCCTGCAGAAACTGCAGAAGGAAGGGGAAGAAGGACGGCGCAAAATCACGCAGTACACCCGGTATTTGACCGTTATCATCGCCGCGTTGCAGGCCTTCGGAACGGCGCAGTTCCTTTTGTCGTTGGAGGCTCCGTCGGGCGACATCGTCTATATGCCGGCGGCAACCTTCATCCCGCTGACCATGCTGACTTTTACCTGCGGGACCATCTTTATCATGTGGCTCGGTGAGCAGATAACGGAACGGGGGATAGGTAACGGAATTTCGCTGATTATCTTCATCGGAATCGTGGCCCGTTTCCCGGACGCGGTGATCGAAGAAGTTCAATACCTCTGGTACGGACAGCGCAGTATCCTCGTGGAGCTTATTATCGTTACCGCGATGATTCTGGTGGTTGCGTCCGTTATCCTGGTTACTCGCGCCCAGCGCAAGGTTCCGGTGCAGTATCCCAAGCGGGTGATCGGGAGAAAAGTATATGGTGGCGCCACGACGCATTTGCCGCTGTCTGTGAATTCGGCCGGCGTTATTCCTATCATCTTCGCGCAGTCGATCATGTTTTTGCCCGCTACGGTGCAGCAGTTGTTCCCGAGCCAGGAGTGGATAAGCAACATCGTTTCGGGAGCGCTGGCGCCGGGAAGCATGGTTTACAATTTCGTTTACGGTTTGATTATTATATTCTTCGCTTATTTTTACACCGCGATTGTCTTCAATCCGATCGATATCGCGGACAATATGCGGAAAAACGGGGGTTTTATTCCGGGGATTCGTCCGGGCAAAAAGACCGCCGAGTATGTCGAAAAGATTCTGACCCGCATCACCTTGCCGGGAGCGGTCTTCTTTGCGTTGATCGCGATCATGCCTTGGGTGTTGATGGCCAACCTGAATGTGCAATTCTTCTTCGGCGGGACGGGACTTCTGATTGTCGTCGGTGTGGCGCTCGATACGCTGCAGCAGATCGAATCGCACCTGTTGATGAGACACTACGACGGATTTATGAAAAAAGGCAAGATAAGAGGGAGATCGTACTAATGAATCTCGTATTTCTGGGGCCTCCGGGGTCAGGCAAGGGGACACAGGCGAAGCGGATAGCCGAGAAAATGAACTTGCTGCATCTTTCGACCGGCGATTTGCTGAGAGAGGCTGTCAAGAACGGCACCGCGCTCGGAAAAAAAGCCAAGAAGTACATGGAAGCAGGGGAATTGGTTCCGGATGAGTTGATTGTCGGCATAATCGAAGAGAAAGTGGCTTCCGGCGAACTGGATAACGGGTACATCCTCGACGGTTTTCCGCGAACCGTTCCGCAGGCCGAAGCTCTGAAGAAAATGCTGAAAAAGAACAATAGCAAACTCGACAAAGCTATTTTGATTGACGTCGCGGATGCCGAGGTGATAAATCGTCTCTCGTCGCGGGCCAAGATCGAAGGGCGGGCCGATGACGCCGATGTTTCGGTGGTGAAAAATCGCCTCGACGTGTACAAAAAGCAAACCCAGCCGATTATCGATTTCTATTCGGGAGAATCGATCCTGAAGAAGGTCAATGGTCTCGGAAATATCGATGATATAACGAAGAGATTGCATCAGGCGATCACAGGAAAATAACGGGTGATTATTATCAAGACCGACGCGCAAATCGAATTGATTCGGAAAGCAGGGCATATCGTGGCGGAAACGCTGAAGATGCTCGAGTCCGAAGTTAAGCCGGGGGTGAAAACCTCTGAATTGGATTCCATGGCCGAAGATTTCATTCGGTCTAAAGGAGCCAAACCGGCATTTAAGGGATATCATAATTTCCCCGCGACGGCCTGCATTTCCATAGACGAAGAAGTCGTTCATGGAATTCCCGGGAACAGGGAACTAAAAGAAGGACAGATTGTTAGTATCGACTTAGGCGCTATTGTGGACGGATATTACGGCGATTCGGCGGCGACTTTTCCGGTGGGGGAGGTTTCCGCGGAGAAGATGCGGTTAATGGAAGTGACGAAAAAGGCGCTGATGGAAGGATTGGTGAAGGTTAAGGCCGGTGTTAAGCTGGGACTGGTTTCCAATACCATTCAAAAGGTGGTCGAGGAGGCCGGATTTTCCGTGGTACGCGATATGGTCGGGCATGGTGTCGGCAAGCAGTTGCATGAAGATCCGCAGGTCCCGCACTTCGGGCCCGCCGATTCCGGTCCGGTGTTGCAGAAAGGGATGGTTCTGGCAATTGAGCCCATGGTGAACGTGGGAGATTACCGGATCAATCAGAAGGCGGACGGGTGGACGATCGTGACCGCCGACGGAAAAGCATCGGCCCATTTTGAACACACCGTTGCGGTAACCGAAAACGGTGTCGATATTTTAACGACTTTATAGGAGCTTATGGCGAAAGAAGAAACCATACAGGTAGAAGGTAAGGTTCTCGAGCCGTTGCCGAATGCGATGTTTAAAGTGGAACTCGATAATGGTCATGTGGTCCTGGCGCATATTTCCGGGAAGATGCGGATGCACTTCATCAAGATATTGCCGGGCGATCGGGTAACGATCGAGCTGTCGCCATACGATTTAACGCGCGGTCGAATTACATATAGATACAAGTAAGAAAGAACAGACGTTACTGGCGGTGAATTATGAAAGTACGTTCTTCGGTAAAGAAAAGATGTGAGCACTGCAAGATTATCCGGCGCAAGGGTGTGATCAGGGTTATTTGCAGCAAGAACCCCAATCACAAACAGCGCCAGGGTTGAGCGGGTATCGGATATATTAGGAGGTTGCTTTGGCACGTATTGCTGGTGTCGACTTACCCAAAGAGAAGAGAATTATCGTAGGGCTGACCTATATTTTCGGCATCGGTCCGGCGTCGTCGCGGGAAATCCTCGGCAAGACCGGAATCAGCGCCGATGTTCGCGTCAACAAGTTGACCGAAGAACAGGTCGCCAAGCTGCGAAAGGTTATTGAAAACGAGTACCGTGTCGAAGGGACTCTTCGCGGCGAAGTAAACATGAATATAAAGCGCCTGATAGATATCGGCTGCTATCGCGGCCTCAGGCACCGCCGGGGACTGCCGGTTCGCGGACAGCGGACCAAGACGAATGCCCGTTCCCGGAAGGGGCCGAAGAAGACCGTCGCCGGAAAGAAGAAGGCGCCGGCTAAGAAGTAACGGAAGATATGAGGTGTATTAGTGGCTGAACAGAAACGTAAGGGCAAAGTAAAAGCCAAGCGTAAAACGGGAAAAGTTGAATCAGTCGGTGTCGCTCATATAAAAGCGACCTTTAATAATACGGTAGTGACCATTACCGATACCCGGGGCGGTACCATTTCATGGGCATCCGCCGGCAAGGTGGGATTCAAGGGCTCAAAGAAGTCCACCCCCTTTGCGGCTCAGATGGCAGCTGGCAACTGCGCCAAGGAAGCACTCGATCTCGGCTTGCGACGGATCGAGGTATGGGTCAAGGGACCCGGTTCCGGGCGCGAAGCGGCGATTCGGTCTCTTTCCGCGGCAGGGCTCGAGATTACCGCCATCAAGGATGTTACCCCGATACCGCATAATGGTTGTCGTCCTCCGAAGCGGAGGAGGGTCTGATACCGTTTTGGGTATTTGATAAACGCGTATTTACGGGAGATTAAATGGCTCGATATCGTGATGCAAATTGCAAACTGTGCCGCCGTGAGGGTGAAAAGCTGTTCTTGAAGGGACACCGCTGTTTTACCGACAAGTGTGCCATCGAACGGCGCGGTTATGCTCCGGGGCAGCATGGTCAGTCGCGGCGCTTTAAAGTATCGAACTACGGTTTGCAGCTTCGTGAAAAACAAAAGGTTCGTCGTATTTACGGACTTCTGGAAAATCAATTCCACAATTACTATGTCACGGCCAGCGGAAAAGTCGGCGTAACCGGCGAAATCCTGCTGCAGTTGTTGGAATGCCGCCTCGATAACCTCGTTTTTCGGCTCGGTTTTGCGGCCTCCCGCAAGGCTGCCCGGCAGCTGGTTCGACATCGTCATTTCCTGATTGACGGACGTATTGTGGATGTACCGTCTTACCAGGTTAAGCCGGGACAGGTAATAAAAGTTAAAGATAAATCCAAGACGCTTGACAGCATTCATGATTCGCTGAAGGAATTCGCGCAGACCGACCTTGGATGGTTAAGTTTGAATAAAGCGGCCCTGGAAGGGCAATTATTGGAAGTGCCCAAACGCCAGGATATTCCGATCACGGCCAACGAACAGCTGATCGTCGAGCTTTATTCCAAATAAGTAAACTTATTGGCCCAGGGGAGGCTTAGATTATATGAAGTGGAAAAGTCTGACTATGCCGAAAGAGATCGTTTCCGATCAATCGTCGGCCACCGATAACTATTCCAGATTCATTATAGAACCGCTCGAAAGAGGGTTCGGTATAACATTGGGAACGGCCCTGCGCCGGGTCCTGCTTTCTTCCATTCAGGGCGCCTCGGTGGTGTCCTTCAGGGTAGAAGGGGTCCTTCATGAGTTTTCCACCATTCCCGGTGTGTATGAGGACGTTACGGAAATAGTCCTGAATCTCAAGAAGATGCGGGCGCAGGTGCATGCCGATGAAATGAGGACTCTGCGGCTCGAAGTGAACCAGAAGGGGAAGATTACGGCCGGGATGTTCGCGAGCGATTCCGAAGTCGAAATAATGAACCCCGATCTGCACATAGCGGAACTGGTCGAGGACCGCGAATTCAAGATGGAAATCGATATCGATTACGGGCGGGGATACTTGGCCGCCGAAAGCAACAAGCGGCCGGATGCTCCCGTCGGGACCATCTTCATCGATTCGCTCTTTTCGCCGGTCATAAAGGTGAACTATGAAGTCGATAATACCCGTGTCGGTCAGCGCACCGACTACGACCGCCTGGTGTTGGAAATCACCACCGACGGATCGATTTCCCCGGAGGATTCCCTCTCGTTCGCCTCGAAAATCCTCAAGGACCACCTCCAGCAGTTCATCCATATCGACGAGGAATTCGTCAGTCCCGAAGAGGAAGAAGAGGATGAGGAAACGGTTCGGATTCGGCAGCTGTTGAAAACCCGGGTCGATGAACTGGAGCTTTCGGTCCGTTCTTCGAACTGCCTGCGGGCAGCCAATATCCAGACTCTTTCCGACCTGGTATCGAAGACCGAATCGGAAATGCTGAAATACCGCAATTTCGGCCGGAAATCTCTTAATGAATTAAACGGTATCCTGGAAGAGCTGAATCTGTCGTTCGGAATGGATATCGCGAAATATCTCGAATCGAAGCAGAATTAGTATCGAAAGATCGAGGATAGTTAGCATGGCTCATCATCAGGATAAAGTAAAAAAGCTGAATCGGCCGAAAGCGCACCGTGAAGCGATGGTAGCTAATCTGGCCACATCGCTGTTCGAACACCGGACTCTTCGGACCACCGAGGCTCGCGCCAAGGAACTCCGCAGGGTCGCCGACCGCCTGATTTCAACCGCCAAGAAGGACACTCTGGCGGCCCGTCGCCAGGTGGCGAAAACAATTCGGAAAAAAGAGGTTCTTAAGAAGCTGTTCACGAACATCGTTCCGCAGTTCAAGGACCGTGATTCCGGTTTCACGCGGGTGATGAAAGTCGGATTCCGTCGCGGAGATGCTACCGCCATTTCCATGGTGGAACTTCTCACCAAACCGGAAATCGGCGAGGCCGATAAGAAGAAGGCCAAGAAGACGAAAAAAGAGGCTGAGGCAACCAAAGAAGCCTGATTCGCTCTAACGAATTGAAACCCCCGATTCATAATCGGGGGTTTTTTTTACTTTTGGTTTGCGTCCGGGCCCTGGATTGTATATTTTCAGGTTTAAAGCAGATTTTCAATATTAGTCTTTAATAGCAAGTATTTAAATAGTTTAAAGGATTTGTTCAATTTATCAAAGGAGTGGGATGTGGCCGAAGTGAAAAAAGGAATGTCAAAAGGGTGCATGATCTCCCTGATTGTGGTGGGGATCATCGTCGTGATCATCATCGCCCTGTCGGTAGTGTGCTATGTAAATCGCGATAAAATCGCCAGTGCTTTTCTGGATAAGTCTCAGACTTGGATTACCGAGCAGATCGATCAAAATCTTCCGGAAGAATATACAAGCGAGGAAGCACACCAGATAATCGGCGATTTTTTCGATGATGTCAGGGCCGGGGTGATAACTCATGATGAGCTTAATTCGGTTACCCAGGAATTCCAGGGGATGATATCGGACAAGCAGTTCGACGTTGAAGACTCCAAGAAATTACTGGATCGCATGAAAGAAATGCTAAATAGTGAACCGACGGAATAGCAAGCGCTTATAATAATAATATAAAGTAATACATGATATACGAAGCGGCGGCGATAGTGGCCGCCTATTTGCTCGGTTCCATCCCTTTCGGGTTGTTGATTCCCCGATTGTACGGTGTCGGTGACATTCGTAAAGTCGGATCGGGGAATATAGGAGCGACCAATGTCTTAAGAGCCTGCGGGGTTTCGGGGGCGCTGATAGTAACGGTTTTGGATATCGCCAAGGGGGCGGGACCGGTGATTGCAGCAGGAATCCTTTTCAAGGACGGAGGATACCTTAACCATGATTACCTCGGATTGATTGTCGGCATGGCAGCGGTGATAGGACATATTTATCCTTTGTATCTTGTATTCGAAGGTGGAAAAGGAGTGAATACGGCGCTGGGGGTTTTTTTGGTCCTAATACCGATCCCGACTCTGGTAGCGCTTCTGGCCTTCATTATAATAGTGGCGATCTGGAAATATGTGTCGCTCGGGTCTATTTCGGCGGCGGCGGTATTTCTGGCGACCATCCTGTTGCTGTACTTGACCGGTTTAAGGCATATTAATGTGGTCTTTGTCTGGGCGGGGGCGGCGATTCTGGCAATGATAATTCTTACTCATAGATCGAATTTGAAACGGTTATTTGCGGGGACCGAAAACAAAATCAGTTTTCGGAAAAAAGCGAGTTCCGGGGTGACCAACAATGGCTGAACGGATTGCCATCCTTGGTGCGGGTTCGTGGGGGATTGCTCTGGCAAATTTGCTGGTCGAGAATGGGCATAGCATAAAGCTCTGGGAATTCAATCCCGAGGAGTTCCGAAAATTGAAAGAAACACGGACACTCGAGGCCAAGCTCCCGGGGATAACCATCAAGCAGGAAGTCGAAATTGTCAATGATATCGGAGCAGTTTCGGGGAGCGATTACATCGCGTTCGTCCTTCCGGCCCAGAAAGTCCGGTCCGTTTGCACGCTGCTGAATGAGAAGGGGGTCGCTTCGGATCATTATATCAATCTGGCCAAGGGAGTCGAGATCGAATCGCTGAAGCGGATGTCGGAATTGATTATCGAGAATATCCCAAATGCCATCCCTGAAAATGTCGCCACTATTTCGGGGCCGAGCCATGCCGAAGAGGTGTCACGCGCAGTCCCGACCAGTGTCGTGGCGGCTTCGGTCAATCTCGATCTGGCACATGAAATTCAGCACCTGTTCAGCAATCAGTCGTTCCGGGTGTACCGATCCGAAGATATCGTGGGGGTGGAACTGGGGGGATCGCTGAAAAATGTTGTCGCGATTGCATCGGGAATTGTCCAGGGAATGGGCTGCGGAGACAATACTACCGGGGCCCTGTTGACTCGGGGGCAGGCGGAAATCGCGAGGATGGGGGAACGCCTGGGAGCCGACCCGCTCACTTTCGCAGGATTATCCGGCATCGGCGATTTGATCACTACCTGCATTTCGCGACATTCCCGCAATCGCTACGTGGGGGAGAAAATCGGAAAGGGCGAAAAGCTGGATGATATCCTGAAATCGATGGTGATGGTGGCAGAGGGGGTTTACACCTGCCGGGCGGCGTATGCCATGTCGGAGAAATACGAAGTGGAGATGCCGATCACGTCGCAGGTGTATCAGGTGCTGTTCAACGACAAGGATCCGTCCGAAGCGATGTCCGATTTGATGGGGCGCAGTTTAAAAGAAGAAGTGTGGAGCTAACGATAGAGGAATCTGATGGCGCGTCGAAAAAAACAAACCGAAGAAAAACTGTATTACTCGATCAGCGAAGTCGCGCGCATGACCCGTCTGGAACCGTATGTCCTTCGTTTCTGGGAGAAGGAATTTCCGATGCTGAAGCCGAAGAAGAATCGGGGGGGCAACCGGACCTACCAGAAACAGGATATCGAAATGGTGAATCGCATCAAGCACCTGCTTTACAAAGAGAATTTCACTATTGAGGGGGCGCGCAACCGTCTGCGGCAGATAAAGGAGACTCCGGAAAAAGCGGAGATGCTCGATTCCGCCAGGAAGCAGACATTGATCGATCAGATCCGCCGCGATATCGAGGATATCCTGAAACTTTTCCCTTGCCTTTTCTAACCGGTTCCGTAGATTGAAACCACGTCGGGGCGTAGCGCAGCCTGGTTTAGCGCACTCGCTTGGGGTGCGAGAGGTCGGCAGTTCGAATCTGCTCGCCCCGACCATTTTTTTCCTATGTCAAAGGCAGAAACCAAAATACTGATACTGATCCCTGCCTATAATGCTGCGAAATACCTTGAGGAACTTATCACGCGAATCACGCAGTCCGCACCTGAAGCCGATCTTTTGATAATCGACGACGGTTCATCGGACAATACTCAGGAAATCCTGAAGTCGGTTAATGTTATTTCATTGATAAACGAACCCAATCGGGGAAAAGGATATACGCTGCGGCGGGGATTTCAGTATGCCATCGATAATAAATACACCCATGTAATTACGATCGATGCCGACTTGCAGCATCTTCCGGAGGAACTTCCGCGCTTCATTGAAATCGCAGATAAGAATGATGTGGTCCTGGGGACTCGAGCCATCGATTTGAAAATCATGCCGTTTGCGCGCTGGATGACCAATAACCTGACTTCGCTGATCGTCTCGGTTTTCGCGGGGAGGAGAATCAGGGATTCGCAGTCGGGATATAGAATGCTGTCGAGCGAGGTGTTGAAAAGATTTCGACTGCGCTCCTTCCGGTATGATTTCGAATCGGAGCAGCTGCTTCAAACGGGATTGGTCGGGGCAAGGGTCGGCGAGGCGGAGATTTCCACTATTTATGAGGGATCCGAATCGAGTATTAGACCGTTTAAAGATACAATACGTTTTATAAGGTTGTTATGGCAAAAACTGATGACATGAAATTGTCCGATTTATTTCGGGACTGGGAGTTAATTAGGCAGGAGATGGTCAATGCTATCAGGCCGCTGACCGAGGCGCAGTTGGACTGGGTCCCCGAAAGGGGCACGAACAGCATCGGAGGGCTGCTCCGTCATATTTCCGAAACGGAAGTGTGGTGGTTCGGCGACGTGGTGCTCGGAGAGCAATCTTACACCGAAATCACGAGAGACGATGCTCCGAACAGCGGAGATATCATCGATCTGCTCGATAAGAGCCGGAAAGAATATACGCTGCAGGTGCTGGAATCGCATACCATCGCTGATTTCGACAAGAAGTATGAAATTCCCGAAAGGGGTAAAAAGGTATCTCTATTCTGGGTTTGCTGGCACGTCTTCGAGCACGAATGCCGGCATCGCGGGCAGATTCTAATGATGATGCGCCTGCAGGGTATTACTCCGCCGGATGTATGATAACGGGAGTGACATGCTGATATTATTGACCAACGACGATGGCATCCACGCCGAGGGAATTATCGCGGTCGAAAAGGAATTACGCAAAATCGCCAAGGTAGTGGTGGTAGCTCCGGACCGCGAGCAGTCGGCCTCGAGTCATTCTTTAACACTGGAACGTCCGTTGCGATTGTACGAACGGGGAAAAGACCGCTATACCTGCGATGGAACTCCGACCGACTGTGTCATGATGGGGGTGTACGGCGTCATGAAAAGAAAATATCCCGATCTGATTGTTTCCGGTATAAATCACGGGGCCAACATGGGGGAGGATGTAACCTATTCCGGGACGGTGGCGGCGGCTATCGAAGGTTCCAACATGGGGATACCGTCGATTGCGCTGTCGAATACCGATCACGAAAATTTCGAATCATTCAAAGCGGCGGCCCGATTCACGGCCCGGCTGGCAAAAAAAATGAAGGAATTCGAACTCCCGCGCGAGGTATTCCTCAGTGTCAATTTCCCCAAATTGAAAAACGGCCGCTATGTGAAATATCGCATTACCCGGCTGGGACGAAGGACCTACAAGGACATTCTAATTGAAAAGAAAGACCCGCGCGGCAAGCATTATTACTGGATTGCCGGGGAGGCCGAATGGGAGAGGGTTGAGGGGTCCGATTTCCAGGCGGTAACCGAAGGATATGTATCGATTTCTCCCCTCCGGATGAATTTCACCGACCACGAAGCGATCGGACTTCTGGGAAAGCATAAGATACGTCTGTAATCTGCCCGATAAATAGCTTGACTAATTCGGCTGATGCTTTAAATTGAATCTACTTAAATCGGGGTGTAGCGCAGTTGGTAGCGCACTTGGTTCGGGACTAAGGGGTCGCTGGTTCAAGTCCAGTCACCCCGATTTATTTTGGGGAATATGGGGACTTCCGCAGGCAATCAGGGATGAGCTGATGTCTTTTCGCGATAAACCGGTCATAGGGGTTATAGGGGCAGGGAGCTGTTCGAGCGAGGTCGAGCGCCTGGCCGAAGAGGTCGGCAGACGAATCGCCGAAAGCGGCGCGGTATTGATTTGCGGCGGCCTGGGGGGAGTCATGACGGCGGCCTCGCGGGGGGCGAGTAAGGCCGGGGGCCTCACAATCGGGGTCCTTCCCGGCAATGACAGAAATGCCGCCAACGAGTCTATCGATATTGCCATTGCCACCGGTATCGGGGAAGCTCGCAATCTCATCATCATAAAATCGGCCGATGTCGTTATCGCTCTTCCGGGTGCATACGGAACCCTTTCCGAAATGGCCTTCACTTTGAAGGTGGGCAAACCCCTGGTGTCACTGGGAGAGTGGGATATTTCGGATGAAGTCGTTCGTGCCGTCACTGCCGAAGAAGCGGTGAAGAAGGCGCTGGAATTGGTGAGGAAAAAGGTTTGAGTTTTATCGGCGCAAAAGTTATCATTAGGGGAGCGGTCCAGGGGGTTGGATTCCGCTACTGGACCCAGCGTAAGGCCCGCGAATACGGATTGCGGGGAGAAGTCGGAAACCTTCGTGACGGCACGGTTAAGACGGTTTTCGAAGGAGAACGGGGACTGGTGGAGGAATTCATCAAGGACCTGAAAGTCGGGCCGACTTACGCGCACGTTTCGGACCTGGATATAGAATGGTATGACGAGCCCAAAGGATTCAATGAATTTAACATAGTGTTGATGGACAAGTATGATTGATTTAAAAGAGGTAATTCGTTCTGTCCCGGATTTTCCCAAACCGGGTATCTTGTTTTATGATATCACGACCCTGTTGAGTAATCCGCAGGCCTATCGGCAGGCTATCGATGAGTTCGAAAAATATGCCCGGAAACGCAACGCCGACAAAATCGCGGCGATCGAATCGCGCGGATTCATATTCGGCGGGGCTTTGGCCGACCGGATAAAGATACCGCTGGTTCCGCTTCGCAAGCCGGGGAAACTTCCCGCGGAAACGGTCCGCCAGGAATATTCGCTGGAATACGGTACCGATGCCATCGAGATGCACGCCGATGCGATTCGTCCGGGTGATCATGTCCTGATTATCGACGATCTGATCGCCACCGGGGGGACCATCGAGGCGGCCTGTAAGCTGGTGGAACGGGTCGGCGGGCATGTTTCGGGAATCGCGGCAGTGATTGAACTGGCCTTTTTGCCATGGCGGGAACGATTTCAGCCGTATGACGTATTCACCTTAATCAGTTACGATTCAGAATAAAAATATTCGCCCCCGTAGCTCAGAGGATAGAGCAGAGGTTTCCTAAACCTTTGGCCGCAGGTTCAACTCCTGCCGGGGGTATTTTTAATTACCGGATAAAATTTCGTGCATGATTCGAAAAAAATAATCCTTACCGCAACCACGTTGTACGGTCTCGAAGAAGTTCTCGCCGAAGAATTGAAAGCGCTCGGTGCCGCTGAAGTCGTGCCGGAAAACGGCGCAGTGAAGTTTACCGCGAATAAGGAACTGCTTTATCGCGCCAATCTGCAATGCCGGACGGCGGTGAGAATCCTGATGCCCTTAAAAGAATTCAGTTGCCGTCATGAACAGGAATTGTATCGGGAGGTTTCAGCGATCGACTGGAGCAGGTATCTCAATTCCAATATGACTTTCGCCATCGACGCTATAGTCCGCAAATCCGCGATAAATAATTCGATGTTTGCAGCCCAGAAATGCAAAGATGCCATAGCCGATCAGTTCCGCAGCCGGACCGGTAAAAGACCTTCGGTCAATGCCGACCGTCCCGATTTACGGCTCAATTTATTTCTTGCGAACAATAAAGCGGTTTTGTCGCTCGATTCATCCGGAGAAACGCTCCAGCATCGCGGCTATCGTCTTGAAGGGGGGAAGGCTCCATTAAATGAAGTTCTCGCGGCCGGAATCGTTATTCTAAGCGGTTGGGCCGGGAAGGAGCCCTTAATCGACCCCATGTGCGGATCGGGAACGATTGTCATCGAGGCGGCAATGCTCGCGGCGAATATCGCTCCCGGGCTGCTCAGGAAGAAATACGCCTTTCAGCGGTGGATGGACTTCGATAGTAAGCTGTTTGAGAGTATCCGGGGAGAATTGACGAATGCGCGAAAATCGGCAATTCGCGGACCGATATTCGGTTCCGATAAAGACGGCAAGGTGCTGACAGAGGCGAAAGAAAACGCCCGGCGGGCGGGTGTTGAGAAACTAATCTCTTTTGAAAGAAGCCGCTTCCAGGACTTGAAGCGGAATATCAAGGAGGGGACGATTATCATGAATCCTCCTTATGGCGAACGGATTTCCGAAAGGGATTTGAAGCAATTCTATTCCGAAATCGGGGATACTCTGAAGATGAATTATCAGGGGTTTGCGGCCTGGATATTCAGCGGCAATCCCGAAACGGCCAAAACGGTGGGTTTGAGGACCTCAAAACGGATAAAATTATTTAACGGACCGATCGAATGCCGGCTTTTGAAATACGAATTGTATACTGGCAGCAGAAAATCGAAATACCACGATGCCGGGGGGAACGGGGGCTAAGGATGAAGCCGAATATCCTGTAAATCAGTGATTTTGGCCGAGTTATTTCCATTTTATTTCCTAAAAAGAATTTGACAGGTAACCCGCAGATTGTTATATTTTTCGCCTGACATTTTGGAGCTTTATTCGTCTTGCTGGTAAAGAAAATAATATACCCAGATGCGGGAGGAGCTAATATTATGAAATTGTCGTTGTTAAAACTGACCCTATTATGCTTTTTAATCCTCACAACGACAGCATATAGTCAGCAGCAGGGGCTGTTTTTCAACTATTTCGGCGGCGGGGCCAGGTCCGAAGGAATGGGGGAGGCCTTTATCGCCGTTTCCAACGACGCCAGCGCCGGCGGATGGAACCCGGCCGCACTTTATCAACATGAGCAGACTTTCATGGGTTTCAGCTACAGCTTTTTAATGCCGCGCGGCGAATACCAGTTTTACGTTACTCCGCAGAGGCAGTTGAATTACGACCACGAAGGATCGGTCAGCGGCATCAATAACTGGAGTATTATTACGCCGATGCGAATCAAGGGGCATCCTTTCGTGTTCAATATCTCCACGACCCGCTTTTTCGATGTCTACTATAAATTCGGAGAAAAAATATTCCCCGAAATCGATCTCGGCAATCCCGATGATCTTCTGGATGACGGGGACCCCAATACTTTCATGGAACGTACGGGCGGGGTGAATGCCGTGAATCTCGGATTCGGTACCCGGCTCTATAAACAGCTTTCGTTCGGATTGATGGCGAATATATATTATGGCAAAGTGGTGACCACGGAAACTCGAGATTATCGCCTTGATACGATTGTAACCAGCGCCAATGTTACACTGCGAACCACAAGCCTGGTATATGATTCCACCAATTATAAGGGATTCAGTTTTACGCTGGGCTTTTTGTATGATGCGGAAAGATTCAAGGCCGGTCTTCTGGCAAGACTGCCGTTTACTCTCAAGGGTGAATCCGATTCCACCATTGACATGTATACGACTCTGAACGGCGGCGAAAAAGATATTCCGGAATCCCCTTTCAGAACTCAAGTTTCTTATGTAGATAATATCACTTCGAAAACCGATATGCCGCTGATGCTGGGATTCGGACTCGCTTACAATGTTCAAGAAAATTTCCTGGTAGCGGGGGATATTGAATACCGGGCCTTCGGCAACAGCAAAGTGAATAGGCTCGATAAAATCCTCATCACGGCTGGCGGAAGCGAAGTGGAGGAGACTTTCACGGAATACGATCCCAACTGGTCCGATTGCTGGTCAATGCGGCTCGGTGCGGAATACCTGTTCCAAACCCCTATTGGTGAAGTGCCGGTTCGAGTGGGGGCCCGCAAAGAGAATTTGCCGGAAGGATCAATTTCGAATTATGAAATTCTTTATGACGGTCCTCGGACGGCGACCGGCGTGGAACACGACGGTACCAGAATATTTTACGCTTACGAATTCGCCGATAACAAAACGACCGGAGGCAGTATTTCGTTTGGTTCGGGGATACACTGGAATCAGATTCTTTTGGATTTTGCTTACACTTACAGCAATTACGAGCAGGGGATATACACCGACGGTCGAATAAGATCGAAAAATATTTGGAAAAACCACCATGTGAATTTCTCGTTCACCGGATATTTCTAAGCGTATAAGATTTCAGCGGGGTCGTCGATAATTCCGTGGCCCCGTATTTTTTTGGATGATATTCATAAATTCCTAAACGGAGCCGATACAGGGAAAAACGAAAACGACAGGTCAATACCTATGAGACAAAATATTAAAATTACCAAGCAGCAGATGAAAGAAGACAAATTTACGACGACCATGCTGATCAGCCGCGACTGGCTGATGAAAAACTGGCAGCCGGTGGCCCTGACGGCGGCGGCCGTGATCGTGGTGATCGTCGGGATTGTCCTTTACAGCGATTCGCAGAAATCCGGAGAAGCGGCTGGCGAAACAAGACTGAGCAACGCCATCAGTATTCTCCGCCAGAATAATTTCCAGGGGGCCATCGTGGAATTGAACGATATTATCGACAATTACGGCGGCGATGTTGCCGCGTCCGCGACTTTCCTCCTCGGAAATGCTTATTATGGCGCCAGAAACTACGACGATGCCATGGCCAGTTACCAGAAATATTACGATAAGCATCACCGCGATAAGCTGACCAGCGCATCCGCTCTCGGAGGCATCGCCGCCTGCCATGAAAATAAGCAGGAGTTTGAAAAGGCTGCCGAGCAATACATGACCGCTTTCGAATATTACCCCGAATCGGCTAATGCTCCCGATTATCTTCTGGGTGCGGTCAGGAATTATGTGAATTTGGGCAACAAGGAAAAGGCAAACGAAATACTAAAGACGCTCGAAAGCGATTTTGCGGGGTCGGAGCAGCATCGCGCGGCGGTGATGCTATCGGCGAAATTGAATTCATAGTTCACAATTGATTCGTGTTCTGAAGTTATGTCAGAGAACAAAAAACTAAGAGTGGCTATTCTCTGGCACATGCACCAGCCGTACTATTTTAATCCCCAAAATGACAAGTTCATGATGCCCTGGACCCGTCTGCACGGGTTGAAAGACTATCTCGACATGCCCCTGCTGGCCACCGAGCATGAAAAAACCAGGGTAACATTCAATCTGGTTCCGTCATTAATCGATCAGCTCGACCTGTACTGTGCCGGCAAGACCGACCGCTTCCAGGATTTAAGCCGTAAACCGGCGCTGAGTTTATCGCCGGAGGAAAAAATCGAAATCCTCGGGACATTTTTTACCGGAAATCTGCAATACCTGGTCGAACCGTATATCCGCTACCGCCAGTTGTACCGCAAGAAAGAAAGCTGTGGCGCCGACCTGGCCCTGGCGGCCGATATTTTTTCTTCGACCGAGATGAGAGACCTGCAGGTCTGGTCGAACCTGGTTTGGATCGATCCGATGTTCCGAACCGAAACTCCGGTCCGGCGGTTGTTTGAAAAGGGTAAAGATTTCACCGAAGAGGATAAAAATATCCTTCTGGATTACCAGATCAGCCTTTTAAAGAGAATTATCCCGACTTATCAAAAGCTTTATAACGACGGCAAGATCGACATTACTTTCACTCCGTATTATCATCCGATTCTGCCGCTTCTGGTCGATACCGAAGCGGCTCTTGAGGCGGTCCCGGACATGATTCTGCCGGAAAAGCGCTTCATGCACCCCGAGGATGCTCGCTGGCATATCAGAGAATCGGCGAAAAAATTCAAGGAATTGTTCGGAAAGCCGCTGGAAGGGATGTGGCCGTCGGAGGGGTCACTTTCCGAAGAAGTGTTGAAGATCATGCAGGAGGAGGGGATAAAGTGGACGGCGTCGGATCAGGAACTTCTCAGCAATTCCGCCGTGAAATCGGGACGGAATCCCCACGACTTCATACTGCATACGATGTACAACTATGCCGGAGCTCCGAAGGTAGGGCTTTTCTTCCGCGATAAGGGGCTGTCCGACCGCATCGGCTTTGTCTATTCCAACTGGGACGCTCAGAAAGCGGCGCATGACTTCGCTGAAAACCTCCGCCGCATCCGGGAAATATTGATCTCCCGCCTCGATGAAGTGGTCGTCCCGGTTATCCTCGACGGCGAAAACGCCTGGGAGTATTTCCCCAACGATGGAATTGAGTTCTTACGGAATTTATACCAGGTATTGGGCGAAGATCCCGATATCGAAACGGTCTTTTTCCGGGACGTCGCCGAAAAACTAACGCCGAAGCCGATCCCCCGTGTTATGGCCGGGTCGTGGATAAATCATAATTTCCGTATCTGGATCGGACATTCCGAAGACAATTCCGCCTGGAATTTGCTGTACACCGCCCGGCAGGACTTGGAGAATTACGTAAAAGATAATCCCAACGCGAATCCCTCGAAATTGGAGGCGGCCTGGCGTCAGATATATTTCGCGCAAGGGTCGGACTGGTGCTGGTGGTACGGTGACGATCATATAGGGGCATATAACGCTCAGTTCGATGAGCTATTCCGCGCCCACCTGGAGGTCATGTACAACAAGCTCGATATTACGCCTCCCCGGGAGCTGCACCGTCCCATACACCGCAGCGGCGCCCGGACTTTCATGGTAATGCCGGAATCTCTGGTGAGTCCAATTATCGACGGTCAGGTTACGCACTATTACGAGTGGGATGGGGCAGGAGTTTATGATTGCCGTCGCGAGGGCCAGGCGATGCATCGGGCGGAAAGAATTACCGATTTGATTTGCTTCGCGTTCGATTATGACAATATTTATATTCGTCTTGACTTTGACAAAAGCTTTAATTTTAATGACCACAAAGAGACCCGGATTGCCCTGGAATTCAAAGGGATTGTCACCTTTAATGTCAACATCGGGGATACTCCGCGAAGCGGTTCCGGGGAATTCGAATATGTTTATAACCAGGTTCTCGAGGTAAAGATCCGCCGCGTATCCCTCTTTAAAGATGGGGCAGGAAGGGCGGAGCTATATGTCAAGCTATATGCAGGGAGCAATATGCTGGAAAAGTGGCCCGCTAACGACGCCATAGTTATCGACATTCCGGAACAAGAGCGGGAGATTTTCTGGCAGGTATAGAAACGGAGCAAGTCATGAACGATTCCTTCTTTAAAAGCGAAAATGACGACAAAGAAAGACCGAATATCCCCGATTTGAACACCGCCGGCGAGAAGAACAATGGCGGCACAGACAAAGATCGGGCCGTCATCGCCTCGGTTCTGGCCTATATTCCTTTCCTGTGTTTGATTCCCCTGATACAAATGCGGGACAGCGAACATGCCCGATTCCATGGCCGCCAGGGACTGGTGCTGTTTCTGGTGGAATTGCTGGCAGTGCTGTTTCTGATCCCGGGACTATCTTTATTGATATGGAAGACTATTCTGGTGATCGCGCTGGGAGCCTCGGTGGCGGGTATAATCTTCGGCCTTCAGGGGCGGATGTACCGCATTCCTCTGGTCGGTGAAATCGCGGAGAAACTCAAGATATGATTCGGTCAAGAATGCTGCCTTTGGGGGCATCTTTATTTTTATTGCTGCTGATTTTTGCTTGTGCCACGACCGGTCCGGGAGGGAAGCAATCCGTGATTTTAATCCCGACCGCCACCGAATTGTCCATCGGCGAAGGGATGAATCAGCAGGTACGCGCCGAACAAAAAATCCTCGCCGATACCGTCTGGCAAAACTACCTTAATGAAGTGGGACAGAAAATTGTCGCAGTAAGCGACCGCAAGGATATCACCTATCATTTCGCCGTTATCGAATCGGATGACATTAATGCTTTTGCCGCCCCCGGCGGGTATATTTTCTTCTATACCGGTATCTTGAAAATGATGGACAGCGAGGCTGAAATGGCGGCAGTTCTGGCCCATGAGATCTCCCATGTCGTCGCGCGTCATAGTATCAAAAGGATACAAGCGGCCATGGGGGCCTCGATTCTTTACGAATTGGTATTGGGAGAAAAGAATTCGCAGGCGGTCGATATTGCGGTGAATCTCGGGCTGGGAATGGCCTTCGCCGGTTATTCACGCTCGGCCGAAAACGAAGCCGACAATTATGGTGTTACTTATATGGCCCGGGCCGGATACAATCCTGCCGCAGCCGTAACCATGTTTAAGAAGCTGGCAGAATCATCGACAGGCGAATCGAATTTCTTCGAGCAGCTTTTTGCGAGCCATCCTGAAACTCAGGAACGAATCGCCAACGTTGAAGTCCGGATAAAGACAATTGGATCACAAACCTCCGGGCTAACTTACAATACCGATCGTTATCGCCAGATGAAGGCCCGCCTTCCCAAATAGACTGCCTTTTCCCCGATATAATCGCTTAACAGCTTAATTCCATTTGACTTAACGGCAATCCTTTTCATTGCCGGACTATCCCGTGCAACTGCCAAATAATATGGGATAATTCCCATATTTACTCAAGAATGCTGTTTCATTGGCCGACAATACAGAAAGTATTGGTCAAGGTTTGAACTGGTGAGATAAGTCCCTGCGAGTCAGGTTATTCGGGCCGGAGGGGCAATCATAGGATGAAAACTGTTCAATTAGTGAAGTAAAGGGGCCAGAAGTGAAAAAGGATATTGGATATGCCCCCCACCAAGGCAGTTCCTCGAAATCCCCTCGATCGTTTAGAAGATACGGCCCGCCAACACATTACGCCGCCAATAGAAATCCGAGAAATATCTCTCACGCCGAACACCACACATTGCCCGGGTCGGCATTGACCTTGCCATTAAGGACGCCGGTTATAAAGAGCATTTTGAGAAAGGCGGATTTAATGGTAATGAAGCGCATCTTTACGATAATTGCTATCTGGGGTGGCCTGATGGTATTCTGTGCTCTGATCGGCGAGGTTTCCGTGGCTGCTGACAACGGTGTCGCCAGCGCCGATTTTCTTAATATCGGGGTTGGCGGTCGTGCTACCGGTATGGGGGGGGCTTATACCGCGGTTGCCGACGATATATCATCGAGCCATTGGAATCCTGCCGGGTTAACCGGTATTGACGCCGCCCAGGTTGGTTTTTCGCATATAGCCTGGTACCAGGATATCAGCTATGAATATTTTGGAGCGGCCAGGAAGTTTGGCAAGTTGGCTCTTGGGGTAGAGGCCGTATATTTGAATTTCGGTAAAATCGAAGGGTATGATATTAATAATGTTCCCACCGGTGAGATAAACTCCACATATAATCTTGCCGCCGGCGTTTCAATGGGATATGAACTGCTCGATAACCTGTCGGCCGGTTTGACGGTGAAATATATTAATATTTCGCTGGCCGGAACCGCCGCGAATGCCTTTGCGGCCGACTTCGGGATGAAATTCCAATTGCTGCCGCAGGCTGCGATCGGTGCTGCCGTCACTAATATCGGGCAGAAGCTCAAGTTCGAAACCGCTGAGGAAAACTTGCCGGCAACCGCCAGAGTCGGAGTTGCCATTACGCCGTTCGGTAGCGGGTTCGTGGGAGCGGTCGATGTCGAGCGCCAGAAGCATGGCGACTGGGCGGTCAGAAACGGATATGAGTTGCGCTACGACCGTTATTTACTCCGGGCCGGATATTCATATTATCTTGATGCCGATGAGGATCCTCTGGGACAAGGTGTTTCAGTCGGCGCCGGAGCGCTCTTAGGACCGGCCCAATTCGACTACACCTATTCACCGGATAGCCGCTTGAATAGCGAGAATATTCACCGCTTCTCGATCATCTTCTCGTTTGGTCAATAAGATTGCCTTCCTACATTGATTATAATGGCAAAGGGGCCGGGATATCCCGGCCCTTTTTGTATATCCTGATTATTGCAAGGGATTTCATTAGTTTATAGGCAAAGTATTGCAGCTATTATGACCGGGTATTCAAATTGCCCCTATATTGCATAACATATCTGAGTAAGTCCTTTATTGGGGGGATAACAATTTAAATCTATAGGCGACCGTAAGTTGTTGCAAGTTAGAGTGATATAACAATCCTAATATTCACTTGATGCTGGTCGTTTTTTAAATCCTTGAAATTTCATATTGGCAGTGAATTTGCTTAATTCTGGCGTAAGCCTGTTAATCATAGGCTTAATTAGAGTTACAAACCTGAATCAATAAGGACGATAATGTTAGATTCGAACGAAAGACCACAAGCGAAGCTGAACTCCTCGATGGCAGTGGCCTCACGTTCTTATTCCTACGGTACCGTAATAGGTATTGAGGAATTCGTCCATCGTGCCGCCACTCGCAAGCAATCGTTGAGCGACCAATTGAGATTCCTCTTCAGTGAATATTTTACCGGAATCCTTTTCGTTGCGGCTCTATCCTCATACATGTTGCTTTCGCGGGTTTTCGAAATCGATTGGAAAGCGGTATTATCAGGTTTCGCTTTCCGGGCCTTTAAAAAGAGCCTGGATCTGACTGCAGCGGTAGTTGGCCTTATTCTGGCCGCCCCGATCTTCCTGATGGTACCCATTTTAATAAAATTGGATAGTCCGGGGCCGGTGTTCTATACGCAGGAGCGTATAGGCTTGAACCGCCGCCGCCGTAATCGTCGCGCTTACAACGTGATAGCCGCAAAGGACATTCGGAAAAGGGATCGCCGCCGTGAAAACCACTTGGGCCGTCCCTTTAAAGTGATAAAATTCCGCACCATGGTAAATAATGCCGAAGCCAGAACCGGTGCCGTTTGGGCAACCAAAAACGACGCCCGGGTAACACGGATCGGCAAAATCCTGCGTAAGGCCAGAATCGACGAGGTTCCTCAGTTGATCAATGTGCTGCGTGGCGAAATGGCTCTGGTAGGTCCTCGCCCCGAACGTCCGGTGTTTGTCAAGGATTTAGCTGCCAAGGTTCCGAATTACACGGAACGTTTGAATGTCAAGCCGGGAATCACCGGTCGGGCTCAGGTTGATAACGGATACGACACTTCGGTGGAATCGGTCGCCAAGAAGATTGAATATGATGTCGATTACATTCGCAACTGGACAGTCTGGAGCGATGTTAAGATTCTTTTGAAAACCGTGGTAGTCGTAATAACCGGTAAAGGTGCCTGTTAATTTACGGAAATAGAGTTTTTGCCGTATTCTCATGAGGAATACGGCTTTTTTATTGCTTGAAAAGCTGTTTAGAATTAACTTCTCTGTCGATTATATTGTAAAAGCTAAGGGAGATAATACTAAGGATGGTAAACGGTTTGAAGGTAATAACTCTTTTTTTATTCATCTTCTATTCATTAGCTTCGGCACAGGAAATGCCGCCCTCCCTGATAATCAATTCCAATCCTCCGGGAGCTCAGACCAGGCTCGAAGGTCCTCTGGACATGAGCGGTATAACGCCGACGTCATTCATCCAGACTATATCGGGGAAGTACGATATCAAAATCAGCAAGCCGGGTTATGAATCGTACAATTCATCATTGGTGCTCGAGCCGGGCGTGACCTCAACGGTATCGGTCAATCTTAAAGAAAAGACCAGATATAAAGCGGCGCTGCGGTCGATCTTCTTTCCGGGGTGGGGCCAGTTTTACTCCGAAGAGAAGGGGAAAGGATTCCTGTTTCTCGCCCTGACCGCTTCAGCAGGCATCGCAGTCTGGGCAGCCGACAAAGAATTTCGTTATCGTGAAGATCTTTACAATGAGATGGCCTATCGATATAACCAGGCGGGCACCATTGCGGAAAGGCTTGAAATATATCCCGAACTCCAGTCCAAGCGGAAGAAAGCCTATGACGCTGAAACCGTCCGTTTGGGCACCATATATGCCGTAGCGGGGTTCTGGGGATTAAATGTAATCGACGCGTTGTTTTTCTTCCCCGATCGAAGGGCGGACCAGCCGGTCGACGGAGTTTCAATCATGCCGAATGAAAATTTCGACGGAGCCAAAGTTGTGTTATCATACAGCTTTTAACCGGGAATCGTTATGAAGAAAATTATCTTAATACTGCTAATTGGTTTAATAGCGGCGGGATGTGAACGGACTTTCGATACCAATAATGTCGGTTTCGAGCCCCCGGATGAAATCTCCGCTCCGATCGCGTTAAAGGTATTTCATCTTCCTGACGGGATTCGGCTGAGCTGGGCGGTCCACGATACTTCGGAAGTCTCTTTCTTCAGAGTTTATTATACGCAATCCGAAGACGACGGTTATATACTCTGGGATACGACTTCGGCCTTTGAACTCGATGTCACCGGGCTGTCATCAGGAATAACATATCTATTCCGGGTAGCCACGGTCACCTCGGGAGGGGTTGAAAGCCCGCAATCGACTTCGGTTTCAACCAGTCCCGGAATTATATCAGTCAGCATAAATAATGACGCCGAATATACCAACAGCAGGCAGCTGTCGGTTCGTTTTGTGGTCCCGGCGACGCCGAACCTGGTTTTGCTTTCCGAGGACTCTCTCGGGACGGCCGCATCGTGGCGAAATTTCGCGCAGCCTTCAACGTTCACGGTTTCAGAAGGAGACGGCGTTAAGAGAGTCTTCGCTCGTTTCCGGTTCACCGACGGTTCGGAATCGGTCGAATCGGTCGGGGACAGCATTATCCTCGATACCCGGGCGCAAATCGATTCAGTCTGGTTTACTTCGAGTACGCCGACTCCGGCAGTCGGCGATACCATAATGTTCTATATCGATGCCGGCGAGGACGGCGGAGAGGCTTTTATCGATTTTCCGGGACTTAGCAATCTGACCCTGTACGACGACGCCGGAAGCGGCGACGCCATCGCCGATGACGGTATATACAGCAGGAGATATATTGTCCCGCTCAATATACAGGTGGATGATGGCGTAGTTACCGGTCATTTTTCCGACCGGGCCAATAACAACGCAACTTCGGAGATCGCCGGAGATCGCTTGAATATTCCCGAAGCGGTCGATCCGATTACGTTGAGAGCTGTCGCCGAAACATCGTACCGGGTACGCCTCGACTGGGATGCCGTCTCGAGCAGTGATTTTGTCTCATACCGGATTTACCGCTCGACCACGACCGGAGTGGATGATTCTTCGGAATTAGTGACCATTATTACTTCGCGGACCACGATAACCTATTCCGATGAAAATGTCGCGGAAAGCCAGCCCTATTTTTATCGCGTATATGCTTATGGAAGTGAAGGGGAATTGACCAATTCGACCGAGACTTCGGTTACTACTCCGGCCAACCAAATCCCCGCCGGGGTTTCCCTGGCCGTTACGGTCGGGTCGGAGGATGCTCTGCAGATTGCTCTGACCTGGACCCAGAATAGTGACGACGATTTTCAATATTACCGGATATTCCGCGGGACCAATCCCGGAGTTACCGATTTGAACGGTCAGCCGGTGGCGGTCATCAATACGCGGACTCAGACCTCGTTCACCGATTACCGGGCAAACGCTTCCACCGATTACTACTATGTGATATATGTGTATGATATCCAGGGGGCGCGGTCAGATCCCTCCAATGAAGAAAACACTCTATAGCCGGAAGGGATGATACTTGGGCTTTCTGGATCGGATAAACCGCTTTCTCGGTCTTTATATTGATACCTTTAAAGCGATCGGGCGTCCGCTGACCTGGCTGCCTTTCCTGGTTTACGCCTGCCTGCAGTTCCTTTTGCTTCTGGTGCTCCAGAATTATGTCAATCCCGTTATTTATCCTATCTTAAGGCCGATCATGGCCCTGATGGGGGAGGCGCGGGCCGATTTTTTCAGCCATTATCCCGAAATGTATTTATTGCTTCCCTCGGTTTACCAATGGGGGAAAATCCTCATCGGGATATTGTTCGAAGGGCTCTTCATCGGTATGGCAACCGTCTTTTTTATCACGCGGTATTACGACTCGGATAAGAAAATCGCGGTATCTCTGGCCTTCAGAAAATGGCCGCAATTATTGATAATGTGGGCCATTATCACCGGTGTGCTTCTTCTGGTTAACATGTATATTCCGGGGCTGTTCGGCGATATATTGTATAAATCTCCCAGACGGGCCTTGCTTTTTGACGGTTTCCTGAAGCTTTTGACCGTAATTATTTACTCCATATTCATTTATGCTATTCCGGCCATGATCGTTTATGGGGAGAATCTCTGGGGAGCTATTCGCGCAACCTTCCGCCTTTTCGCACATAACCCCTTCTTCTCGATATTTCTGGCTCTGATTCCCTTTTTGCTTTCATTACCGATTGTTTATGCGATTCAGAATGTCAATACTATAGTAGACAAGTTCTCTCCGGAGCTGGTCTTCTATATCCTGATCGCGGGGATTGCCGCCGATTTCGCGGCCAATTATTTTATTACGGGAACGGTAACGGGCTTTTTGATTTCGGAGCGGGAACAGGACTAATCGCAATTCGGGATAACGGATTTCGTCGAAATTCTCCGGGCCGCCTTAAGCTGCATAAGCAGTCACGATTTACCCTCAAAATTAGCTGTCAATGGGACACTTAGGGCCTTTTTTATAGGGTTTGGCGGCTAAAAATTTCCTCTTTTCAGCCGATACAATTAATGAACTTTTGAGGGTAATTATACCAGATGAGAAACATTCTTATAGTCGACGATGATCCGGAAATTTCCCGGTCATTGGCAAACTTGTTCGATTCAGATAAGTATAATTTTTACTTCCTTGAAGACGGCCAGCGGATGGTGGTCTTTCTCAAGGAACATCCCGATATAGATGCCATTCTCCTGGACGTGAATTTACCCACCGTTTCCGGTCTGGAACTTCTCAAGCAGTGCAAGTTGAACGATATCGATACTCCCATCATCATGATTTCCGGCTATGTTTCCACTGAGAATGCCATGGAAGCGATGCGTGAGGGAGCTTTCGAGTACCTGACCAAGCCGTTTGAAATTCAAAAACTGATCGATACTGTCAACAAAGCCGCAGGCTATAAGAAATCGAAACCGGCCAAGGGAGAAGAGCTCGCCGATATTAAAACCATCGAACTCGATGAGATCGTCGGAAAGTCTCCAGAAATCGTCGAAATCGCCAAGCTGGTCGGACAGGTGGCGAAATCCGATGCGGCAATCTTGATTTTCGGCGAATCCGGAACCGGCAAAGAGCTGATTGCACGAGCCATACACCGCAATTCCCGCCGGAGAAATAAACCGTTTCTTTCGGTCAACTGCGCCGCATTGGCGGAGACCCTCTTGGAATCGGAATTGTTCGGGCATGAAAAAGGGGCCTTCACCGGAGCGTACTACAAACGGCTCGGTAAATTCGAACAAGCCAACGGTGGAACCATCTTCCTCGATGAAATCGCCGACATGTCGATGCTGACCCAGTCCAAGCTCCTGCGGGTGCTTCAGGAAAAGAAGTTCGAACGGGTCGGGGGCAACGAATCGATCGAAGTCGATGTCCGGGTGGTCGCCGCCACCAACAAGTCGCTGGTGCAGTGCATGAAGGAGGGTTCCTTCCGGGTCGATTTGTTCTACCGTCTGAAAGTGGTATCCATCTATGTCCCGCCGTTACGGGAAAGGAAGAGCGATATCCCGCTTCTGGCCGAGCACTTTGTCAACCACTATGCGCGGAAACTGGTTAAGACCATCAAGGGTCTGTCGAAAAACGCTTCCGCCATGCTTTACAAATACTCCTGGCCGGGGAATGTCCGCGAACTGGAGAACAACATCCAGACCGCCTGTGTTATGACCAAAGGGGAAACGCTACAGGCCGAAGATTTCCCGATTCACAGCGAGATCGATTCCAAGATCGAAATCAATCTCGATGCTCTTCAGGACGATTATACGGAGATATTTTCGAGGATTATCGATCCGATACTGCCGAAACTAATAAATTCCAGCGAAGGCAAGATTTACTATTTCCTGGAGTCGGCGATGGAGCGGGCGTTGATTGCATCATGCCTGAAATATTTCGGTTCCAACCAGGTCAAGACCTCGGAAATGCTCGGGATTTCCCGCAATACCCTCCGCGACCGTATCGCCCGCTATAATATCTATTGATACGAATCAGTGTTCTTTCTTGTCCGGTTTATCAGTAATTACCCGGTAATAGCAACCTACCAAAACCGCCGTTATTGCGCCCCAGGTAAGTATCATAAAAGTCCAGCCGCCGGTTTTCATTATTCATTCTCCTAATGATACTTCTCGGTATCCCGCCTGCTCCAGGCGATAAATACCATTATCGCCAGGATTACCAGTATGGCGACCAGCAATAGCCTGGTACCGAGAACATACGGGACGTTTTCATCGGGAACATTGGCCATGGTGATAACATCCCACCATTCGGTGATCATCCACCAGCCCAGCAAGGTCAAAAGGCAGGCAGGAGTTACATATTTGATGATAAAGCGGAATATCCTCGGGATTTTTAGTTTACACCCCTGGTGCATTTCGTCCCAGCAGCGGTCGATGCCGAACACCCAGGCGAGAAGGATGATTTCGAGGGTGGCTCCGATAACGATAATGAAATTGGCTCCCCAGAAATCGAGGTCGTCCAGGACGCCGCGATGGATGAAGAGGAGGGCCGGTTGACAGAGGATAAAAGCCACGACGCCGAAAATTTTGACGGCCTTCTGACGGGTGAAATTGAATTCATCTTGGAGGAAAGCCACGCTGGGCTGGGCAATGGATATAGACGAAGTGATCCCGGCCAGAAAGAGCATGAAGAACCAGATGAAACTCAGAATGGCGCTCAAATGCATCTGGTTGAATATTTGCGGCATGGTGACGAACCCGAGATTGAAGGCTCCGGAGTTGGCGATGTCGACAATCTGGCTCGGTCCAAAGAAGATAAATGCCGCCGGGATAACCAGGGATCCGGCCACCACCACTTCGGCGAATTCGTTGGTCGAGGCCGCGGCCAGACCGGAAAGGGCGACATCGTCGCTCCTTTCAAGATAGCTGGAATAGGTCAGGATAACCCCCATGCCCACCGACAGAGTGAAAAAGATCTGCCCCGCAGCCGCCATCCAGACTTTGGCCGATTTCAGTGCGGATAAATCGGCATTCCATAAAAAGCCCAGCCCGTTAATGGCATTCCATCCCGGCTGGCCATTGTCGACCGAGAACAGGGTCAGGACCCTGATTGCCAGAATAATCCCGAATAGAAATAACAGGGGAAGGGCAAAATTACAGAGCCGTTCGATACCTCCCTTGATACCGAAATAAGTAACACCGATATTCAAAAGGAATGTTATAAAGAAGAAGACATATCCGGGGACGGTTCCTGAAAAGGCCCCAATATCGCCGCTTAATCCCTGGTAGTTAGTCAGGAATTCGACAAAGCCGCCGCTATCGGTAATCTGCGCCAGTTGTCCGGTGATGGAATAATAGGCGTAAGCGAGGCACCATGATTCAATATAAACATAGTACATGTAAATCAGGAATGGGCCAAATATCCCGAATATCCCGAAATACTTGATAAACCTGTTTTTCTTCCAGAGAGATTGAAAGATCCCCGGGGCGGAAGAATGTTCGAAGCCTCCGCCATATCGCCCGGCTGTCCATTCGACCCAGACCAGGGGGATTCCGACGATCACCAGCGCCACCAGGTAAGGAATCATGAAAGCCCCTTCGCCATATTTGGCGGCCTGGACCGGAAAACGCAGGAAGTTTCCCAGCCCGACGGCCGAACCGGCTACCGCGAGAATAACTCCGAGTTTGGTTCCCCATCTTTCACGGCCGTTTGACATATTTGGCTACTCCCGATAATTTTTTGATTCGCTTAAGCGCTTGAACGGTATAATCTTTGATTATACGGAGGAGGTTAAATCGTTGTCAAGATAAAAGCTGGAACATTCTCTAAGGGAATCCATAAGTTATTTTAGTTGACTTTGGACAGAACCAAAAATAATATTGGAAAAATTTTAGCGGGAGGTATCCCCAATGGCAGGACGCAAACAGATTAAACTGGCTGTATTATTAATAATCTCTGTAATTTTTATTTCAGGAAGTGCCCGGGCGGATTCTGCGGGACTGGTAACCGGCAACCTGGCTACGGCCGATGCCTGCGGTTTCGGATTGGGCTATCTTAGTGGAAATCTTGGTCTCGGAGATAATACCACTTCGTTTTTCGGGACATTAACCTACGGGTTTTCGCAGTATACCGAGGGGAGAATCAAACTGGGGCTATCGGATGGGGAGCGCACAGACGCCTCGCTGCTATTTGGCGCTGATTTCAAATATGAACTGCTCGATTATTATGATGCCAGTCACCCTGCGCCGGTCGATCTTGCCCTCGGGGGATTCATGGAATGGATCGATTATGATGGGATTTCCGTTTTGCAGATCGGGGGAAACATCATAAGCTCCATTCCTTATCGTTTTAAGGGAGGGCAGAAATTAGTCCCCTACGGTCGAATCAATATTCGCCTCGAAAAACTATCCAACGGTAATTCCAACACGGAACTGGAGTTGGGGCTAAACCTCGGGACGAAATTCGAATTATCAAACGATCTCAGCTTTTACGGCGAAATCCAGATAGACGGCAACACCGGGCTATTCCTGGCCACCGAAATGCGGGTGTTTTAATTAAAATGAAATAATGATGAAGCTTCGGCATTATGCCGAAGCTTTTTTATATGAATTACTTTGAAGCAATTATACTGGGCCTGCTGCAGGGCCTGACAGAATTTCTTCCGGTATCGTCATCGGGGCATCTGGTCATCGCGGAGCATTTACTGGGACTGAAACAGCAGGGGGTGGTATTCGAATTACTGGTTCATTTCGGGACTTTGCTCTCCGTCTTGATATATTTCCGGGCCAGGATTTTCGCCATGATAAGAGCGGTCTTCGACAAGAGCATGGTCTCGGAACGAAAAATGATTCTGTTCATAATCGTAGGAACCATTCCGGCGGTGATTGCCGGGCTGGCTTTCGAGGATTTCTTCGAACAGGCTTTTAGTGCACCGGTGATGACTGCCGTCATGCTAATCGTAACCGGGCTGATATTACTATCGACGATTGCGGTAAGGAAAAAGGACGGAGAGATGACTATTCTCCGCTCAATAATTATCGGGATCGGTCAGGCTATCGCGATTCTTCCGGGGATTTCACGGTCGGGGTCGACGATATCATTCGGGATGATTTCCGGCATTAAGCCGGTGGTGGCCGCGGAGTATTCGTTTCTTTTATCGATTCCTGCGATAGCGGGGGCAATAGTCTTGAAATCCAGGGAACTGGCAGAAATACAGGCTTCAATGGCCGGGCAGTATCTGGTGGGGACAATCGTGTCGTTCTTATCCGGGTTGTTTGCGGTTTATCTTCTGCTTGATATTATCAAGCGGGGCAAATTCGAATATTTCGGGATATATTGTTTGCTTGTGGGCGCGGCCGCGCTGATTTATTTTATCCGTTAAGATGAAACGAATACTGGCGATTCGCCTCGGAGCCATTGGGGATGTTATTCTCGCGTCGGCGCCTCTGTTGAATCTGAAGATATCTTTTCCGGACGCGGAAATATCTCTTTTAACCCGGCAGAATTTGGCGGGATTGTGTGAGCGGATGTCGGGCGTGGATAGGGTCCTGCCGTTCAAACAGCACGCGGGTTTGAGCGACCTGTTCCGCATGGGAGAATTTCTCGATATCGAAGAATATGATGCCGTCCTCGATTTACACGGCAATTTACGCTCATGGTATTTGCGCAAGCATATTGCGTCCTCCAAGAAAATAGTCTATCCCAAACGGCGGTTCGAACGGACCATGGCAGTTCGCTTCGATATCATTAATCCCGATCCTCCGCATACAATCGATCTTTATAATCAGACGGTGAAGAATGTCGGAGGCAGGATTTTCGCTGATCGCCCGGTTTTAAGAATACCGGGGGAAAATAAACTGGTGCCGGAAAATGAACAAAGTCAAAAAACCATAGTCATCTCTCCCGGAGCATCATATCCCAATAAGCAATGGCCATCGGAGCGGTTCAGGGAACTGAGCGGTTTGATCGTCAATGAAACCGATTGCAATATCGCCCTTGTCATTTCCGGTAAAGATTCCGGATTGCATAATTTGAATAATGCTTTTCCGAAGGAGCGGTTTGCAGCGTACATCGATATCCCCCTGGAGGAATTGGCCGGAGTGATTTCCCGGTCCTTCCTGACTATCTGCAACGATTCCGGTTTGATGCATTTGTCTTCGGCAGTGGGGACTCCGGTAGTGGCGCTGTTCGGGCCGACTCATCCGACGCTCGGCTTTTCGCCACGGGGTTTGTTCGATGCCATAATGCAGGTCGATGAATACTGCCGCCCCTGCTCCCTGCACGGCAAACGAAAATGTTTCCGAGAAGAACAATACTGCTTTACCCGGGTTTCCCCGCGCGAGGTTATGAATGGAATCAAATCGAGACTTGAGAGTAATCTCGCGGGAGAAAAAGCTTTGTTTCTGGACCGCGACGGGACTCTTATCAAGGAGAAGAATTTCATTTCGGATCCCGATCTGGTCGAGCCGATTGCGGGTTCGTTTGAGGCCCTGAAAGCCGCGAAAGCGGCAGGATACAAAATCATTGTCATATCCAATCAGTCGGGAGTAGCCCGGGGGCATTTCGAAGAGACGGCGGTCCGGACTATAAACCAGAGGGTTATTGATATTTATCGCGAGGCCGGGATTATCATCGATGATATTCTATACTGCCCATTTTACCATAAAGGTAGTATCCCCGAATACAGCATCGAACATCGGCGTAGAAAACCGGGTCCGGGGATGGTCGAGGAAGCCGCATTAAAGCATAATATCAATCCCTTCAAATCCTGGGTGATCGGCGATAAGCTGTCCGATGTCAACCTTGCCTTTGTGACGGGGGGGAGGGGAATCCTGGTCAAAACCGGGTTTGGGCTGGAAGAAGAACTGAAGTTGACCACGAATTCTCTTAAACCCGAATTGGTTGCCGATAATATCTATGATGCCGTAAAATATGCGTTAGAGCAGGATGAACGATCATGAATATCACGGCATCTTACCAGAAAAGCCTTCCCAATAACAAAGTGGAATGTCTGCTTTGCCCGGCATATTGCAAAATCGACGAAGGCAAATACGGCATTTGCGGCACCCGGTTCAACAAAGGGGGGACGCTCATCGCCGAAAATTTCGGTGAACTGGTAACCGCCTGTTTCGATCCCATTGAAAAGAAACCGCTCTACCATTACTTTCCCGGCTCGGTTATCTTTTCAACCGGTGGAAACGGCTGTAATTTTAAATGCGCCAATTGCCAGAACTGGCAGATTTCGCAGGAGAAGGTCCCAACCAGTTTCGTCACTCCCCAGGATTTGGTCAGCATGGCCGGGAAACAGGGTTCAATCGGAGTCGCTTATACATATACCGAACCGCTTGTTTGGTTTGAATATATCCTTAAAGCCGGCCACCTAATAAAGGAGGCTGGTCTAAAAAACGTCCTGGTTTCCAATGGTTATATTAACCCGGAGCCGCTAAAAGAGCTTTTGCCGGTTATAGACGCTACCAATATAGATTTGAAAGGGATGAGGCCGGAATTCTATCGAAAGGTCTGCAAGGGGAAGTTGGAGCCGGTCCTGGAAAATATCAGGCGATTTTATGAGGCCGGGGTTCATCTCGAGGTCACCAACCTGGTTATTACAGAATTGAACGATTCGACCGAGGATTTTGAGCGGCTGGCTGATTTTATTGCGGGTATTTCACCGGAAATTCCCTTGCATCTTTCGGCCTATTATCCCACTTATAAAATGGATAAACCGGCGACTTCATCCGTCAAATTACAGGAAGCGTATAAAATCGCTTCCGACCGCCTCCGGTATGTTTATCTGGGGAATCTGGCGATCCCGGGTAAATCAGATACCTACTGCCCGGATTGCGGAAATACCGCCATCAAAAGGGAAGGATACCGTATTAATTTGGACGGTCTTGAGGGGGGAAAGTGCGCCGCCTGCGGTTTCGATTTGGGGATTATCCGGCAATAACCGCCATTTTGCGTTGCCGGGGTGTAGATTATAACCCTCACTCCGATATTAGAAGTAATTACCGATTTGTCGGGAAAGCGGCTCGTTTCGGAACGATAGGAGCCGTAGAAGTGTTTTAACAACAGATGGATTTGGTGTAACTCCTTCTATTATGAAAAACTTTATTTCAAGACATCTGAAGACCTTAATTTTGATCGGACTCCTTGCCTTTGGATTTGCCCAGAATTCCTCGGCGCAGTTTTATTTCGGTAAGAATAAGGTCCAGTATACCGATTTCGACTGGCAGGTGATGGAGACCGAGCATTTCTCCATTTATTTTTATACTGAAGAAGAAACCGTCGCTCACATCGCGGCCCGGATTGCCGAGGATTGTTATCGTCTGCTGGCCGCGAAATTCAATCATGAAGTCTACCGCAGTATCCCTCTTATTATTTATGGTTCTCCAAACCACTTCACCCAGACCAATGTCACGCCGAGTCTCCTTCCGGAATCGGTCGGCGGGTTTACCGAATTTTTAAAAGGGAGGGTGGTTCTTCCTTACAACGGTTCGTACAGCGATTTCTATCATGTCATCCGGCACGAACTGGTGCATGTCTTCCAGATATCGAAACTGGAATCGATCATGACCCGCCAGCGGGTGGTTCGGATGGCCATGCCTCCTCTGTGGTTTATCGAAGGGCAGGCGGAATTCTGGTCGACCGAATGGGACAGCGAGGCTGATGCCATCCTGAAAGATATGGTTTTATCGGGGAATATTATTCCGATCGAGAGGATGTATATAATTTCCGGAACCTATTTCATGTACAAAGTGGGGCAGTCGATCTGCCAGTTCATAAACGACGAGTACGGTTCAGATAAACTGGTATTGATATATGAAAACTGGTGGAAGGGGCGCGATTTCGATCAAATCCTGGAATTAACCCTCGGTGAACCGGTCAAAGAAGTTTCGAAACGCTGGGAGTATTATTTAAAGAAGAAGTATTTTCCCGAAATCGCCGACCAGGGACTGGCCAAAATGGAAGCCAAGCAGTTGACCCGTTCCGGCTATGCATTGAAAGGGGTTCCCATTAAAATAACCGACGGCAACGGCGGCTCCGAGGATTGGATAGTATTCAAGGCGAATAAGATGGGGTATTCGGGTATTTACCTGATGCCGCCCAGCGGCGAAAAGCGAGAGCTGTACACTCTCGTCAAAGGGGAACGTTCTTCCAGTTTCGAATCGCTGCATCTGCTTCAAAGCGGCATCGATGCCAACAATAATGGCCTGGTGGTTTTTTCTTCGAAATCGAAAGAATCCGATGTCCTGTATCTGTACGATATCGACCGCCGCGATATCGTGGAGAAGTATGAATTACCGTCCCTGTCGACCATACTATCGCCGCGGTTTTCTCCCGATAACAACCGGGTGGTGTTCAGCGGGTCGGACGAGGGGGGGCAGAACGATCTATATGTCCTGAATATCAACACCGGAAAACTCGAGCAAATAACGAACGATATCTATAAGGACGGCGATCCCGCCTTCAATTTGAATGGGGATTCGATCATATTTTCTTCCGACCGCTGTCTCAACGGAAATCACGGCGCCCGGAATTTATACCAAGTATCGGTCGGCGGCGGGGATCCGGTGCAGTTAACTTACGGCACATGGCGTGACCAGTCGCCCGATGTTTCAGAGCAGGGGATATATTTCAGCTCCGACCGGGATGGTTCGTTCAATATCTACCGCCTTAACCCGGATCAAAGTATAAACAAGATAACTTCGTTATTGACCGGCGCTTATGATCCGAGACTGACCACCGACGGCACGGGGGTGATTTTCTCGGGTTACCAGGATTTCGGTTTCCATATTTATCGCGCCGAGTTACAGGACAGTCTGCATTTCGCGGCCGGGGAAATACCGGATACCAGGGGACAAGTATTCTGGAAGCCGGGGAGGCTGGCTGCGGCATCGTACAAGTCGTCGGTAAAGTACAACACCGACTACAGCTTCGACATCGCTCAATCGGCCATTTCGTATGATCCGGTGTATGGAACCATCGGCGGTCTGCAGATGGCCATGTCGGACATGCTCGGTGATCATACTTTCTATTTCGTGCTTGCGAATACCGCCCAGAATAAGGACGAGATCCTGACCAGTTTCAACGTCGCCGTTACATATATCAACAAAATCAACCGGCTTAACTGGGGACTGGGTGGGTATCACCTGTATGATGAGTACTACAACGATTACGACGGCTACTATTTCGAGCGCCAGGTAGGCGGATTAGTATACTTGAATTACCCCTTCTCAAAATATAACCGGGTCGAGACTACAACCTATCTGCGATATTCGGATAAAGATTATACTTTCGGGTTCACCCGGCGCCGCGCGACCCTCTGGTCGTCGTACATTTCCCTGGTATCCGATAACTCCCTCTGGGATATATCGGGGCCGCTCGACGGCCATCGCTACAACTTCACTTTCGGCGTGACCTCGGCGCTGGACAAGGGAAGAACTCTGAACCGCATCGGCCTGGTGGATATCAGGCATTATTTCCGTCTCGGGCGGTATTCTGCTTTTGCCAACCGGATGTTCATCTACAGCTCTTCGGGAGAAGAGCCGCAGCGGCTCTATTTCGGAGGCAGCTGGTCGTTCCGAGGATACGATCGCCGAGACTTTTATGTCCGAAATATCGTCTTCGCCTCGAACGAACTTCGTTTCCCACTTATCGATAATCTATCTATTGGATTTCCTTTCGGAGGCATAGGCTTTCAGGCAATCCGGGGAGCGCTCTTTTTCGATGTTGGGCGGATTACAAACCGTAGATTCCATTTACTCGATCAAACCTTTTTCGATGATTTGATCGGTTCTTTCGGGGCCGGGTTCAGGGTGGCCCTGGGGGGATTGATTGTATTCCGGTTCGATTTCGCGAGAACGACCGATTTCAATAAAATAAGTGATCGGACCGATTTCGATTTCTTTTTCGGATGGAATTTCTGATGAAGAGAGTGTTTCCGATATTCGCCGGGATATTACTTCTGGCCTTCGCAGCGGGATGCACGCGGAGTTTCCATATGAGTCGATTTCCCAAAATTCCGGCTCCGGAATGGCAATACAGCCGAAAAGATCTTCAGGCGCGAGGATCGATCGATTCGGGCTATCACGGTAATCTTAATGTCAAATGGGAAGATAGTTTCGGGGGGAGCACAATCGGACCATTGACGATGGGGGGAGGGCAGGTTATTGTTCCGATCAGCCGGGAAAAGGTTCAGTTTTATGATGTTGCCACCGGGAAACATTCCGGTCGAATCAAAACCAAGGGAAATGCCCAGGCGGGGGTGATTATAATCGATTCCCTGGCCTATTTCGCCGGGGGATATAAGTATAACTACTTCGAATGTCTTAATTTGCACACTTTGGGGGTGTCCTGGAAGGTGCCCATTAAGGATGTAACCGGCTCGCCGATAATCATAGAAGACCGGGTTTTCCTGGCTTCGACGACAGGGAATATCGAGTGCCGGAACCGGTTGAACGGAGAGATTATCTGGCAGAAACAGGCCACATCGCGCTCCCCGGCTGGTCCGAGCAGCGACGATGAAACGGTCTTTTTCCCGCTGGATGACGGCAATTTAATCGGATTGGATATGAAAACGGGAGAGAAGAAGTTCGAAACCGCTCTAGGCGAACCCCTTATGTCAAAGGTTGCGGTCGGGGAATATGTCTTCGTATCTGGCTCGGAAGGTTCTTTTTGTGCCGTAGATAAAAAGACCGGTGAAATAGTCTGGAAAAGACGTTTTGACTGGCCGATATGGACGGCTCCGGCGGTCGACGAACATATGGTCTACTTCGGCGACAACGGCGGCTATCTACATGCGCTCGACAAACTGGAGGGGCGGACCATCTGGGAATTCAAGTCCGACGGCATCATTCTGGCTTCACCTATCGTAGTCGGGAATTATTTGCTGTTCGCGTCCCTCGATCGTTACCTTTATTGCATCGACAAGAGAACCGGGCTGTTGAATACCAAGCATCGGACCAAGCACGAAATCAGATTCTCTCCCATCAGCGACGGCGAATCGATTTATATCGCCACACACGGCGGTATAATTCAATGCCTCGGGGACTGAATGGATATCTTCAAATACACCGAAAAAGACCTGAATTTAAACCTGTCTGAAATTGCGTCGGAAACAATTCGGGAATTGGATCTGGCCTGCCGCAAGGTTTCTATTTATACTTCGGGACATCCCCTGACCCAGAAGGCTCTGGGCCGGCTGAGGCAGTGTTTTGACACCATCTATCAGTATAAAAAATACGTCGATCTGTACACGCAATCCGGTCGGCTGTACGTCTTCAATATACAATCGCGGAATTCGGTTTTCACCGAACATATCATCGATTACATGCAGGTGCTCGATGTTAAGAGCATCCTGATCGATGTATCGATAAGTCCCGAACACCTGGCCCATTTCATGTCGGCCTTTTCGAGCAGGAAACACACCATCAATGATATGAATCCACTGATTGGCGCCTTGCGGGAAAAGAACATCCCGACGGTCCTGGTCGATTCGGATACAGGTCAGGCCATGTTCGAAAAAAATCCCCGATTGGGAGCCGATGTCGCCGGCGGTTACACACTGCGAAACGTTTTGACCAATATTCTCGGCGACGATCTCAGCCGGCTGGCCCGTATCCTCGCCGATGAAAAGCTCGATGCCGAACTGTTCCTCCGTAAATACAATTTCGATTATTATCCCAAGGCGGTAGTTTATTTAATCCCGGAAATTATTTCGTCCATGACACCGTCAGATCTGCTCAAACGAATCAACGAAATCGTGGGGAGAGACCGGCAATCCGACCGTGTTCGGGAATTCAACATAGAAAAAAGCACCGGCGAAAGCCTGGGAAGGCTGATCGCTTTCCATCCTGATCTCGAAAAAATGAGCGGCCATCTGAAAGATGTCTGGGAAACGGTGCACGATACTCCGCCCGAAATAAAGGCCGCGACTGTGGAACCGGAATCTCCGGCGGGTATCGACCAGTTTTTGCAGGAAGTTCTGATGGGGGAAATATCGGGACACCAGCCGGAAGATTTCGGACAGATGTACGAACGGTTGCTCCGAACCGGTCAAAAGCAACGGGCGGCCAATCTCATCGATATCCTGCTGGCCAGTCTGGCCGGTGAGAATTTCACGCAGCGTGAACGGTCGCTGTTCCTGTTAAAACAGGTTCTTCGCTCGTCCCGCGCTCTTAGCTCCAAAGACCTGATTGACTCCCTGATTACGAAGATCGACGAATACCTGACCCGGAAGAAAGAGACTTTCGAGTTTTCCGACCTGATCTGGGAAATTGCGAAGACCTCGCTGCAGTTCAAAGACGGTTCGACGCTTGGGCGAATCTGCGATATCCTGCAAAAGCATAAGAACCGCCAGGATGCAATTACCATTTACGAATCGGCGGCGGTCCGCAAGGCTCTGGAAGAAATGAACCGCCCTGAAGTCATCAATACCCTGATTCACGATTTGATTAACGGCACCCCGGAATGGTATCCATACGTGAAGGCGGTCCTGACCGCAATCGGTTCCGAGGAAGCAGCGTATGCCCTGTCAGGGATAATTTCACACGAATCGCGGCAGGTGAGATTGCAAGTGCTGAAAATACTGGCCGAGATGGGTAAAGCGTCCTTGAACGTCTGCATGAATATCCTGAAAAATTCCAAGTACTTCGAACGCCCCCACGACCGCCGGGAACTCCCCGAAGAAAACTGGTACATCGTCCGCAATGCCCTTTTCGTGCTCGGAGCCCTGAAGGACCAGGAAGCCTGCAAGGCGATTGGAATGCGCCTGTCGGACGAGGATTACCGGGTCAGGCGGGCAATCGTTTCGGCGCTCGAGACAATCGGCGGAGAAGCTTCGGCTGACCTATTACTGCTTCTGGCCGATGACCCCGACCGCGAAATCCGGGAGTCTGCCATTATCGGTCTGGGGTTGATTCGGGTGCCCGATATAGTTCCGGAATTGATAGAATACGCCGAACGAAGAAACACCGAAATTCTCAATATAATCACAACACTCGGCAAGCTGGGCGGGGAAGAAGCTCGTCGATTCCTTGGAAAGCTCCTGGGAGATAACCAATTCCTGGCCAAATTCTGCAACAGCCGTTCATCTCGTGATGATATCCGCCTTTCCGCTATCAAGGCTCTGGGGAGGACCGGAGATATCATGGCGGTCAATATATTAAAAGAATTCAGGAAAAATCTTTCGGCTACTTCAAAAATCCTTCTTGGCGGCTCAAAGCTGGATCGTGCCGTCAACGACGCCCTGTCAAATATCGACAAGTAATCTGCCAATTTCTGCAATTTTGTCAGGCTATAATGCCGTAATGGCGTAACGCCTCTGCCATTATGACCGCTTCCTTTTGTCGTGAGTACAGTCATAATTTCTAAGTTGTTGATTGGTAATGCCATACCAATTTTGGCACGCTGGTTGATTTAATTATTGGCAGAACTTGAAAGAAAGATAACAAAAATAAAAGGAGGAATGAAAAATGACAATCGTCCGTTACAATCCGAACCGGAGCCTGAACAGAGTGGCTCGCGACTTTGACTCGATGTTCGAGAACTTTTTCAACTTTTCCGATTCGGGTATAAACACTTCGGGAGCCATCAATCCCCGGGTTGACATCGCCGAAGACAAGGATGCGGTAAACTTCACCATGGAAATCCCCGGAATGAAGAAAGAGGATATCAAGGTCGTGGTTGAGGAGGGCGTACTGACCGTATCCGGCGACCGCAAGATCAGCCGGGAGGAGAAAGACCGGAACTATGTCTGGTCCGAACGGGTCAGCGGTAGTTTCTCGCGGTCGTTCAGACTGCCGGAATATGCGGAAGTGGACAAAATATCGGCCGACTACAAGGATGGTCTTCTGACAATTGCCATCCCGAAGGCCGAAATCGCCAAGCCGAAGGAAATTGAAGTCAAAGTAAGCTAATCCTTATGCTTGGAATGATCGGTGAACTCATGACACGGGCGGGCCGCAAACCCGCCCGTTTTGTCAGGAGGGTCACGAAAGGAGAAAATTAATGAGTAAGATAATTGGAATAGATTTGGGGACCACCAATTCGGTGGTGGCGGTGATCGAGGGGAAAGACCCCGAAGTTATCGCCAACTCCGAAGGGGGGCGCACCACGCCTTCGGTAGTGGCGATCGACAAAAACGGTGAAAGACTGGTCGGCCAGGTGGCGAAGCGCCAGGCGGTGACCAATCCGAACAACACCATCTTTTCGATAAAGCGCTTTATGGGGCGCAAATTCGATGAAGTAAAACAGGAAACGAAAAACTTCCCTTATAAAGTAACTGCCGACGGAAGCGGCAATGCCACGGTGGAGATGAACGGCAAGAATTATACGCCGCAGGAAGTTTCGGCGATGATCCTGACCAAGATGAAAAAGACCGCCGAAGACTACCTCGGTGAAAAAGTGACCGATGCCGTTATCACGGTCCCGGCGTATTTCAACGATTCGCAGCGTCAGGCTACCAAGGATGCCGGCAGGATTGCCGGGTTGAACGTCAAGCGTATCATCAACGAACCGACCGCGGCAGCGCTGGCATATGGTCTTGATAAAAAGAAGACCGGCAAAATCGCGGTTTATGACCTCGGGGGCGGAACGTTTGATATTTCGGTTCTGGAACTTTCCGACGGAGTATTCGAAGTTTTGTCGACCAACGGCGATACCCATCTCGGCGGTGATGATTTCGATAAACGGATTATCGACTGGCTGGTCGAGGAATTCAAGAAATCGGACGGTATCGACCTGTCGAAGGACCCGATGGCGTTGCAGCGTTTGAAAGAGGCCGCGGAAAAGGCCAAGATTGAACTCTCATCGACCATGGAGACAAACATCAATCTGCCGTTCATTACGGCCGATTCCAACGGTCCCAAGCATCTGAATATATCGCTCAGTCGGGCGAAGTTGGAGCAGCTGGTGGACGACCTGGTCGACCGGACCGTCGGTCCCTGCCGCAAGGCGGTCGAAGATGCCAAGATCGGCTTTTCCGATATCGATGAAGTGGTCCTGGTTGGCGGAATGACCCGCATGCCGAAAGTGCAGGAGACGGTCAAGAAGCTGTTCGGGAAAACTCCGAATAAGAATGTCAACCCGGATGAAGTGGTCGCGGTGGGGGCAGCCATTCAGGGTGGGGTCCTGACCGGGGATGTCAAGGACGTTTTGCTTCTGGATGTTACTCCGCTGTCGCTTGGCATCGAGACGCTTGGCGGAGTCATGACTAAACTGATCGAACGGAATACGACTATCCCGACCAAGAAACAGCAGATATTCTCAACGGCGGCCGACAGCCAGACTGCGGTGGATATTCATGTGCTGCAGGGTGAACGGGAGATGGCCATCGACAACAAGACCATCGGTAAGTTCATCCTCGACGGCATACCGCCGGCCCCGCGCGGCATTCCGCAGATCGAAGTCATGTTCGATATCGACGCGAACGGCATCCTGAATGTGACCGCGAAAGATATGGCGACCGGCAAGTCGCAGAATGTTCGCATCGAGGCCTCGTCCGGCCTGAACGATACAGAAATCAACCGCATGGTGAACGAGGCCAAGCAGCATGAAGCGGAGGACAAAGAAAAGCGCCGGAAGGTTGACGTCCGTAACAACGCCGATGCTGCGGTCTTCCAGGCCGAGAAACAGCTCAAGGAACTCGGCGACAAGATCAACGCCGACGACAAGAGCAAGATCGAAGCCGGTATCGCTCGCGTCAAAGAGGCCTTGAAGAACGATAATCTGGCCGAGATTGAATCTTCGTCGGAGGCCCTTAACCAGCTCTGGCACGAGGCTGCATCGAAGATGTATCAGCAGTCTTCAGCTCAGCAGGGCAATGCCGGTAATACTAATGCCGGCGGCAACGGCCAGGCTAACCAGGGAGGCGACAAGAAGGATTCCGATGCGGTCGATGCGGACTTTGAAGTAGTGAATGACTAAGGCAACTCCTTGATAGAGAAAAGAGGGGCCTGAATTTGGGCCCCTTTTTCACGAAGGGGTATAAAGGAAACGAAAGGGATTTTTATCTGTTATAGATATAAGTTCAGGGTGATATATTAAGATATGGCGAAAGACTTCTATGACATACTGGGAGTCCCCGAAAGCGCTTCGAAAGATGAAATTAAGAAGGCCTTTCGGAATCTGGCCAAGAAATATCATCCCGATCGAAACAAGGGAGATAAGGCGGCCGAAAGCCGCTTCAAAGAGATTTCCGAAGCGTACGAAATCCTCGGGGACGAGCAGAAACGGGCGCAGTACGATAA
>JBFZFV010000066.1:0-6862 GCA_041306185.1 Candidatus Zixiibacteriota bacterium | reverse complement strand
TGACTACTTTGGCGCTGTCGGGAAAGAGGGAGAATTCTTCCGGTTTGGAGGCATTCCCGGGGATATTTTGGGCCAGGATTTCGGCGAGGTTGACCATCAGGATGGAGGTTTCCATGGATTCGTCGTATCCGAAAAGCCGCATCAGGTATTCTCCTTTGACCAGATTTATCATGCCGGGGGTGGAGAAGCCTTCGATTCCGATATCGAGGATGGTGACATCGCTTTCCGGGCGGAGCTGGCTGTACAGCCCGTAGGCGTGGCGGCTGTCTTTGAAGCGATAGAGGTCGACGGCGATTTCGGTATTTTCGTTTTTGTAATAGGTTGCAGCGACCTGCCGGAAACCATACAGGATGTAAATTTCGGCATCACCGTCGATGTATTCCCAGAGCGATTTGCCGTCATAGACGCTAATTTCGGCAGAACGGGTAAGTTTGGCTTTTTCGACAGTTGCCGGAAGGTACTGCTGGACATCCGAGGTTCCCTTGTTTTCGTCTCCGCCGCATGATATCAAGACAATCAGGGTGATTATGGGCAATATCAGGAATATTCTATTGGTCATGGTCATGCTCCTTTTAATCGGTTCTTTAGCCGATACCTTGACGCTGGAGAATTATCTGGTTTTCTTTGGAACGGGATTCTCCGATGGAGGTCACATAAACGGCCGGTTTATCGATAACGGGGCAGGCGTATTCACAGGCGCCGCACCCGGTACAGAGATCGGGATTTATATAGGGCTGCTTAACTTCGACAGGGTTTCCGTTGGAATCGTACACGGTTTCCTCGCGGAGGTAGATCGTTTTGGGCGAAGTCGGGCACCATTCCTCGCAGACGATACAGGGGCGGGCCATGGCCCAGGGGAGGCAGCGGGAACGGTCGATGAAGGCGGTGCCGACGCGGTTGGGAGGGGTATTCTCATCCCCCGCTTTCTCTTTCTGGGTCAGTTGCAGGATCGCTCCGGTCGGGCAGACTTCACCGCAGAGGGTGCAGGTCGGTTCGCAGTACCCGATACGGGGGATCATAATCGGCGACCACATACCCTCGAGGCCGGCCTCGAAGAGGGTCGGATGCAGGGCGTTGTTGGGGCAGACTCGCATACACTGGCCGCAGCGGATACAGCGGGCCAGGAAGTCATCTTCGGGGACTGCTCCGGGAGGACGGATAACGGACGGGTCGGGGTTGACGTTGAAGCCATCGGAGGAGCGGAACAGCGGGAATAATGCCAAGCCGCCGGCTACGGAGGCGATAGTTTTGCGGCGGGTGATGTCGATTTTCTGAGTAGAGGACGGTTTTTGGGGAGCGCCTGCCAATTCGGGGAAGAATTTGAAGGTCAGCGAGTTATTCGGACAGGAATCGAGGCAATTGAGGCAGAGGACGCATTCGGACTGGCGCCATTTTTCCGTGACTTCGGGGCCATCGGCTCCCTGGCAGTGGGCGGCGCATTTCATGCAATTATCGCAGGTGGCGGCGTTTTTTTCAAGGCCGAAGATGGCATAGCGGGAAAAGAGGCCGAGCATAGCTCCGAGGGGGCAAATCCCCCGGCACCAGAAGCGGGTGTAGATGCGGTTCATGACCAGGACGGCCAGGAAAAAAGTCCCGATGGTGATGATGGTATGGAAATGGGCCTTGCGGAAAGTGAGAATAGCCGGGGCAATGGTATCGTAAACCGATTGCGAAAGGGACGACAGCGGCGGAAAGCCGAACGATTTGAAGAATGAGTTGATGCTGTCGGCAGTATGGTGCAGCATTGGGAGAACGACGGTTCCGATGGAGCGGGCCAGAAACGACAGGGGATCGAAGAGGCCGATTTGCAGGACTCCCATGAGGGCGGCTCCGATTAAGATGAAGAATAAGTAGTACTTAATCTTCTGGTAACTTTTATAGCGGTTTGATTCGATTTTCTTAAGTCCGCGGCGGGAGAGGCGTTCGGAGCGGAATTCCGAGAGCCAGTGGTTGAGTGTTCCCAGGGGGCAGACCCAGCCGCAAAAGAATTTTCCGAGGAAAATAGTCGGAATCAGGATAACCAGCGACCAGAGCAGTCCTTTGAAAACGGTACCATTGGCAAGGAAGGTACCCATGGCGGTGAGAGGGCTGAATTCGAGGGCGATCGAAACCGGGTACGGCAGTTGTATGTTCGAGACGTTTTCGGGGGTGAAGTTGACTTCGAAGTTGGTTTTCAATATCAGCCAGAAAAATACCAGGAAAAAGAGGAGCTGTGAAATTCGTCGGAGATTTACGGCGGTTTTGACGGTCATGACAGCAGCTCTTTGTATCCGGCGGCGCGGTAGTCGATTTGTCCCAAACCGCTTTTGGCGGCGAGGGCGATGTGGCCGACGTTTTCGGGCTTGAGGCCGAGGAATTCCGAGGCGCGGGCATCGGCTGCGACCTGGTCGGTGGCGCAGATGACGGAATTTTGTATGGCGACGTCGTTGAGGGAGCCTCCCTGCGGGCCTCCGCGCATAAGGACGCGGGTGGCATCGACGACGGTCAGGGTCGGGGGGCAGAAGACGGCGAGGTCGACGATGGACTGGTCGATCGACTGGTGCAACCGGTTGCGGGGTCCTCCGAGGATGCCGTAGAGATTTTTCATGGCGATAGTACAAGATGAAAGGGAATGCTGTTTGACGATGGGCATATTTATCAGGCGGTCGGTATCGACGAAATATTTCAGGACCGGCCAGGCGGTCAAAATTTCCCCTTTCAGATCGATAGTGATAAAATCTTCATCGGTCGGGAGGATAACATTGGCGCCGGCCCTTTCGGCCGCTTCACGGATGCCGCTGCGGAGGAAACAGCGCCGGGGGTCATTGCAGGAAATATCGGAGACGATGACTGAGGAGGCTCCGGCCGCGAAGCAGAGGCGGACCATTTCTCCGACCAGGACGGGGTTGGTATCGGCGGCCTGAGAGGGAGCGCGATCCCAGCCGACATTGGGCTTGATGGTAACCCTCTCCCCCGGTTTGACGAAGCGTTTTATTCCGCCGAGGGCGTCAAGGGCGCGGTTAAGAGCCGCCGCGTGGTCGACGTTTTCGGCGAGGGCGATTTGGGGGAAGCTGCTATCGGGTGCAATCGAAAAGGAAGTCTTTTTTACAGCCGGGACGCTGTAATGAGCGGTATCGAAATTATGGAAGGCGAATCCGGTGCCGCCGGTTATTGCCGCCAGCGCCAGAGCCTTCCCGGTTTTTTTGATAAAATCCCGCCGCTCCATCTGTCCTCCGAGTAAACTTCAAACAATATATAGCAATACTATGACGGAGGCAAGCCAGAGAAGGACATTGAGCAGAAGCGGGGCATCGGTGAAAAGAATCCGGGTGGGAAATCCCCCCTTGGATTCCTGATGCACCAGGTAAAGGTAGCGGAAAATGCCGTAGACAACGAAGGGGGTGGTCAGAACCATATAGGGCGTATGCAATTTGCTCTGAACCGAAGGAGACACGGTATAGAAAAAGTAGGTTATAACCGCCGAGGCGGTGACGACTCCGATCAGCTGGTCGAGCAGGTAGGAGGAATATTTTTCAAGAATTTTGCGGTGGGGGACGGCTCCTTTTTCGAGGCTGACCAGTTCATGGCGGCGTTTTCCCAACGCGAGAAAGAGGGCAAGAGTGAACGTGGCGATAAGAAGCCAGCTCGAAAAGGGGGCATCGATCGCGACGACACCGGCTTCGGCACGGAGGACAAAGCCGACGGCGATCGACATGACATCGATGATGACGATGTTTTTAAAAGCGAGGCTGTACAGAACACTGAGGATCAAATATCCTGCCGAGACCAGGAAAAGGTCAAGATTAACGCTGTATGAAATGGCCAGCGCTCCGGCGGCGAAAAGTATAACGACTACCACAGCGGTGGCTATCGATAATTGCCCCGAAGCGAGGGGGCGGTTCTTTTTCATGGGATGGAAGCGGTCAATTTTGCGGTCGACGATATCGTTCAGGGCGTATACCGCCGAGGATAAAAGGCAAAAGGCGACGGCGGCAAGAAGCGCTTTAATCTGGAATTCTCTGATGAAGGCATTACCGGAAAAAATAATGCCGGCAAAGACGACTCCGTTTTTGACCCACTGCCAGGGGCGGATCAACTTTATTATTTGCGGGAGCATTGATTAAAGATCGCCAGAAATGGGAAAAAAGACAAGGAATAATCTTCAGAAAGGAAGCGACCGTTCGATCTGCAGGTAGAAATAGTTTATGAAGGCGACGCCTTTGTTTTTGGCGTCATCGACGGAAGAGCGGGAATCGACGGTTACCCTGATGATGGCGGCATCGGTCGGCCGGAAAAAGAGGGCGTTTTTGGCGAGATCGAGTTTCAGGCCGTATTCATCGCGGATGGAACCGGAGCGGGTTTCGAACCAGTAGAACATTACGACCTTTTTGTGCGAATCGGAAATCACGGAGCAGTTCACGATTTTGGATTGGCCGTTTGGAAGCGGGAGCTTGAACGGTTCGATCGTTTCAATGCGCCAGCCTCCGCCGGGAAGGCAATGTTTCGGCGAATGAATCTGGCTGCCGTATTTTTGCGATCCGAAATAGGCGACGAAAAGCTGGTACTGCGAACCATCGACGGCGGCATATCCCCGGTTGCTGGCGAGGTCGGCTTTGAGGACCTCTTCGGTAGCTTCGGATAAGAGGTATTCTTTCCCGTAGTACCGTTCGGTTTGCAGAGGGATAGCGGAAAAGTCGGCGCCGCGATTGGGTTTGGTTTCGGTGAAACGAAGGAGATTGCCGAGGAGACCTCCGAATAAAAGAATCGCCAAAGATACGTACAGCTGTTTTTTCATCGTGCAATCCTCCGGAGAATCCCGCCGAAGATAAAGAGCAGAATAAAGGCGATGACGAAAACCGAGGCTCCCATGATGGAGTGCAGCGGTTCATCGGTGACCTGCACTTCTCCGGCGTAGACCATAACCGAGGTGACGAAGACACGGAAGACATTGCCGATTACGGCAATAGGGATGGTCGACAGAAAGAGCAGGACCTTGGCCCAGAGTTTTTTCTGCGTGATGTAGGCGTAGATGGCTCCGAGAGCCAGAAGCGATACCAGCGAGCGGAGGCCGGAGCAGGCTTCGGCAACTTCCAGAGAATCGTTCGGTAAATGGATGATATTCCCCTGGCGGATTACCGGCATCCCCAGCAAATCGAGCAGGAAGGCGGTCACTTTGCTGGCCAGAAGCTGCATGGGGAAAGTGGCTGAAAAGTAAATGACGTACGGGATCGGTATCATGAACAAGAGAAAGAGAATTTCAAACCAGGTTTTCTTGATGACTGCCGGGCCGAGCAGATAGAGAACCAGGCCGAAGACACTCAGGACCAGCGAAAAGCGGACGGTGAAATATTCGGAAGCGGCATTGCCGATGATAAAGAAACCCATCGCAACGATAAGCAGGGCCAGTCCGAAGTTATTGATACTGAAATTCAGGGAGGCGAGTTCTTTTCGTTTCCGCCAGATAAGGTAGCCGGAAATGAACGGGACCAGGAATCCGTGAGAATAGTTGGCATCTTCGTACCAGTTTATGATCAGATCGATCAGGACCGGCAGATAGATAATGACCAGCGTTCCCGCGATAAGATAGAGGTTTCCCCGTTTTGCTGTGATGGTTCCTTCGTTCATTTATACTCTTTTCGGCAGATAAATACCAAGCCTTGATACGGTTCTCTTTTATATCCTGCGGCAGGATTATTTGGCCATCGCCTTTCTTTTAAGTTCAGAGGGCATTTTTTCAATGGCATAGCGGAGGGCGGTCCGTGGCATACGGTCTTTTCGTTGCATGACAAATTCGAAGACTTCTTTACGGTATTTATCGGCGGCGACTTTCAGCAGCCATCCGTAACCTTTTTGCACCATATCGTCGTCATCGAGAAGCATTATATCGGCAATGCGAAATGCTTCACTCAGTTTCAAGCCTTCATTCAAAGAGGGTATCAATGATACCGCGGCGGCCCGTTTAAACCAGCGCTTCTTCCCTTTCGCCCATTTTTCGCTTTCCCTGATAAATTCAGGGTAAAGGAGCAGGAATTCTCCCAGAATCGAGCAACTGAAGTGATCGCACGCGCCCCAGTTTTCGACGTAATCTCCAAGCCATTTCTTAAAGCGTTCGTAATCCTTTTTTTCGAAGCGGTCGCGGATACGGTAGGTCCAGTCGAAACCGATTAACTTTTCGCAGTCTCGTCCGGAAGTGCAAAGAATTTCGCAAAGGGATAATATCCCTTCTTTATTATGCACATTTACTTTCCTGAAAAACTGCGCCGAGACTTTACGGCAGATACCAACTTTCAAAACGTACCTGCGCTTGACCTTTTCCTTGTGGAATTGCTGGGCATCGATTTTGAATTCCCGTTTGTCGTATTTTTTCAATTCCCGGCGGATTTCGGTTATAACGGCGGGGATGGTCGGCATTTCAGTATTTTCCCTCGGTTATAATTTTCGCAATGGCCTTCGCTGCGAAATCGGGTTTGATATTACCGCCCCAATCTTCCTGAAGAGATATTTCACCGAGATTTTGCCCGTATGCATCAAAAACCTCGATCTTAAGAGAATAGACTTTGTACTTTTTGCCGAATAAAATCCAGTCAGCAAGATCCGAGACCGGTATGGTATCGTCATCGGTTACGTAGCCTTCACGTTTCCTTTTTTCCTTGTGTTCACGGATTTCATCGGCGGAGACATTTCGAGTTTCCGTGGGATAAGGCGTATACCATTGAATTTGCAGAATAATATTCCCCTGAAAGGTATTATTTATGGAAAAGTTGAATCCGTGTTTTGTCAATTCCTTCTTAAGCTTTTCAGTGTAGTCGCGTGAATGGCTTTCCATGGCGGTATTATTATTCGATTCATCTTCCGAATCCGATGTTTCAGTTTCGCCGATTCC
>JBFZFV010000065.1:0-10383 GCA_041306185.1 Candidatus Zixiibacteriota bacterium | reverse complement strand
GATCGCGATTATTCCCAGGCATCTTCGTGACAAGTACAAAACGGCGTTCGACATCGAACCGGAATGGTTTATCCGTCATGCCGCTTATCGAGGGAAATGGATCGACCAGAGCCAGTCGCTGAATATTTTCACCAACTCGACTTCCGGGCCGCGGATTGCGGAAATTTATCTTTACGCCTGGAAAATGGGATTGAAGACAACGTACTATCTGAGAACCATGGCCAAGTCGGGAATCGAAAAGAGCACGGTATCGATCGAAAAAGCCTATTTTAAAAAGGATGGAGGCAACGGGGATAACCACCGGCACGAAACGGTTACCTACTTGCGGGCAGAAGAACCGACTCCGGAAGAAATGCCGGAGGTCAGGGAAACGGTGCCGGCTTGTGCCATCGACGACCCCGACTGTGAAGCATGCCAATAACGGGAATGAAGAAAATGGAAGACGTACAAACAAATCAACACAAGAAAAGAATCTTGAACTGCTCGGCGACCGATCCCAATAAAATCCTCCCCATGAAATATATCTGGGCGCGGGAGTACTATAAAATCGGAGTGGCCAACAACTGGACCCCGGAAGAGGTTCCGATGCAGCAGGATATCGAATTATGGCGGCGGCCGGACGGTTTAAGCGAGGACGAGCGGCGGCTGATACTCTGGAATCTCGGATTTTTCTCTACCGCTGAGAGCCTGACCGCCAACAATATCGTTCTGGCGCTGTACCGCCATATCACCAATCCGGAATGCCGCCAGTACCTGTTACGGCAGGCGTACGAAGAGGCGATTCATACCGATACGTTTATTTATTGCTGCGATTCGCTGGGGCTGGATCCGGATGAAATTTATAACATGTACCTGACGATACCATCCATCAAGGAAAAGGATGAATTCGTGGTGGAAATCACGAAATCGATTTTCGACCCGAATTTCGTCACCGACGGACCGGAGAATGTCCGGAAATTCGTCAACGACCTGGTGGGGTACTATGTCATCATGGAAGGAATTTTCTTCTATGCCGGATTCGCGATGATGCTGTCGTTTTTGCGGTTGAATAAAATGGTCGGGGTGGGGGAGCAGTTCCAGTATATTTTGAGGGATGAATCGACACACCTGGCGTTTGGGAGCGAGTTGATCAATACCATCGTTAAAGAAAATCCCGAAATCTGGACCGGTGAATTTCAGAAACGGATTATCGCTTATATCAAGCGGTCGGTTGAACTGGAGGCGGCGTATGCCGAGGATTGTTTGCCGCGCGGGGTGCTGGGGCTGAACGCGGAAGTGGTGACTCAGTATGTGCAGTACATCGCGGACCGGAGACTGGAACGGATAAATCTTCCGATTGTCTACGGGGTGAAAAATCCTTTCCCCTGGATGAGCGAAATCATGGATTTGAAGAAAGAGAAAAACTTTTTTGAAACCAGAGTTACCGAATACCAGACTGGCGGGGAACTCGAGTGGTAAGAATCACCTTCGGGTATTCAAGTAAAGCGGGGCGTGGAAACGTCCCGTTTTTTTATGGCTTTAGGGCAGATGAGGTCAGTTGAAATTCCATTGGAACATCGCGAGAATTTCCCGGTTTTACAAATAATATGGTCATAAAAATTCCGGTTAAACGATTGGAGGAATCATGCGGACGGAAAAAATAATTCTGCAGCCCGAAGAGACTATGGAGACAATAGGGAATAAATTCAATTTAAGGCTTGACCGTCGCGGAGCCATAAAGGCCCTCACTGCGGCGGCGGCAACGGCGGCTATTTCGCCATTTTTACTCGGCAGTGCCAAAGCCATGATGCCGACGATGGCTGCCGGGGTAGCGCTTAAAGCGATGGCTCCGGATGCATCTGAGACCTACCCGTATCAACTCCCGCAGTTGCCATACGCGGTCAATGCGCTCGATGCCGCCATCGATCCCATGACCATGGAGATTCATCACGGCAAACACCATAAGGGTTACACGGATAAATTGAATGCTGCATTGGAAGGGCATCCCGATTTGCAGAAGAAGCCGCTGGTCGATTTGCTTTCGAATCTCGATGGAGTACCGGAAGATGTCCGGACGGCAGTCCGTAATAACGGCGGCGGCTATTACAACCATTCCCTCTTTTGGCCGCTGATGAGCCCTAACGGCGGGGGAACTCCGGGGGGCAAGCTGGGTGAAGCTATTAATCGAGATTTTGGGGCATTCGAGAAATTTCGGGAGGATTTTGCGAAAGCGGCCGGGACGGTCTTCGGCAGCGGCTGGGCCTGGTTGGTAGCTGATAAATTCGGGAAGCTGAGTATCATGCAGACATTCAACCAGGATACGGTTCTGGCGAAAGGAATAAAGCCGGTGCTCGGGATCGATGTTTGGGAGCACGCCTATTATCTGCGGTACCAGAATCGGAGGCCGGAATACATAGAGAATTTCTGGAAGGTGGTCAACTGGAACCGGGCCGCCATGAATTACGACGCCCAATAGACTATAACGGGTATTAGGATCGAAGGGGCCGGAGAGATCCGGCTCTTTTTATTGGCGTTAAATTACATATAGATAAAATAGACGACTATCAGGGCCATCCCCATGACGATTGACAGGATGCCCATTTTGCGGAGGCTGTTTTTCTGCTGCAATTGCAGTTCGGCGATCTTGCGGGAGGCGGGATTCTGCTCTGAAGAGGGATTGTCCCCGATATTCATTCTCGATGATTTAATCAGGAACAGAATTCCTGTTACAAACATCCCTGCGGCGATAATCAGAAACATACCGAAAGATTGTACTTTGAATACTCGCAGACAATAAAAAAGCCGCCCCAACAGGACGGCTTTTTGGTAATTGAATAATAACTTAAATGGCGCGGTGGTTGTCAATCTTATCGAAGCTGTGGGCATAAATCAAATTACGGATATGTTCCCCTTTAAGGAAATCGTGGGGGAAGCCGAGTTCGATTTTGCTGATTTCATCGAGGCGATTCAAGAGTTCCGGCGGAATGGGATGGTCAAGGCATGTGATATTTTCGCGGATTTGAGCTTCGGTGCGAGCTCCAATGATGGGAATAATCACGCCCGGTTGCTGGCGAACCCAGTTGATGGCGACCTGAGCCGGAGAGCAGCCGATTTCGGACGCGACTTTGACCATTTCATCGGCAATGGCCAGATTGCGGTCGCCGAGGCGGACCGATTTTTCGTCCCCTTTGTAGCGGTGAGTGTCGGAGGCCTGCTTGTTTTGTTTGCTGTACTTACCGGTCAGGACCCCTCCGGCGATGGTTCCCCAGGGAGTCACCGCGATATCGAGGGATCGTGCCATCGGGAGCAGTTCCCGTTCGACGGTTCGCTGCATTAGGCTGTATTCAATTTGGAGGCCGACGAACCGGCTCCAGCCACGCAGATCGGCCAGCATGTTCGCCTGCGAGACAACCCAGGCGGGAGTATCGGAGATTCCGACATAAAGGATTTTGCCGGCCCGAACCATATCATCAAGAGCCCGCATAACTTCTTCGACCGGGGTCATATAATCCCAAGCATGGACCCAGTACAAATCAATGTAATCGGTATTCAGTCTTTTCAGGCTGGCTTCGAGGGCCTGGACCATGTTTTTGCGGTGGTTTCCGGCGGAATTGGGTTCTCCCTGTTTCATATATAGGGTGTATTTGGTGGCAAGGACGATTTTTTCGCGGATTCCCTGCATGAATTCGCCGACATATTTTTCGCTGGTTCCTTCGGTATAGCGGTTGGCGGTGTCGATGAAGTTGCCTCCGGCGTCGAGGAAGGCATTGAAGACCTTGCGGCTTTCCTCCTTTTCGGAACCCCATCCCCATTCGGGGCCGAAAGTCATGGTTCCCAGGGCCAGTTCCGAAACCCGCAGGCCGCTTCGGCCCAATAGCTTATAACGCATACTCGCTCCTTTACTTTTCGGGTACCGTAATTAGTCTTAATTATAGCATCCGGGGCGGGATATTTCCACAATTTTGGGACGGATATAAAGGTGGTTCTCGAATTTTCGTGACATTTGGGGAGGATTTATTATCTTCTCCCCCCGATATTAAGCGGAACCGTTTTTCCGCCGAAATGTCGTATAAGATAATTAAGCGTTTCGGACAGAGTGGTTTCCGGGACGACAGAATGGTTTTTTCAGCCGGATAGAAATCGGGCTGAGATGGAGGTGAAATCGTGAGCGATAAGAAGGGGACAATCGGAATTCTTACCGGCGGCGGCGATGTTCCGGGATTAAATCCGGCAATCCGCGCCGTAACTATCCGGGCTCTCCGCGAGGGTTATGACGTCATCGGTATTCGTCGCGGCTGGGCCGGGACGGTTGATATTATCAGAGATAAAAACGCCGATAACAGCGCCTGCTATATGCGCCTTACCGAGGATATCGTCAACAAGGCCGGACGAACCGGAGGAACATTCCTGCACAGTTCGCGGACTCATCCCGGGAAAGTAAAACGAGACCAGGTCCCGGATCACCTTAAAGCGCAGTACAACAACGACGTCAACGATCTTACCAAGGAAGTAATCAAGAATCTGGAATTCCTCGGAATCGAATACATGATACCGATCGGGGGCGATGACACCCTGTCGTACGGCGTAAGGCTGTACCAGGAGGGATTCAAAGTGGTGGCGATACCGAAGACGATGGATAACGACGTTCCCGGAACCGATTACTGTATCGGTTTTTCCACCTGCGTTACCCGGACCATCAGCATGATAAACAACCTGAGGACTTCGGCCGGTTCGCACGAACGGTTTTTGGTGCTCGAGGTTTTCGGGCGATACGCGGGATTTACGGCGATGCTTCCGACCATGGCCGGAGCGGCGCACCGCTGTGTGATACCGGAATACAAATTCAATATCGAACGGTTAACGGAACTTCTTGCCGAGGATCGGCGCAAGAGCACTTCGAAATATTCCATCGTGCTGGTTTCCGAAGGATCGATGTTTGAGGGGGGCGAAATGGTTTTCCTCGATTCGACCACCGATGCATACGGGCATAAGAAGCTTGGCGGAATCGGCGACCTGGTTTCGGCGAAGCTGAAGGAACTCTCCCCGAAATTCAATAACGGCAAAGAAATCAATGTCATTAACCAGAAGCTGGGTTACCTGGTACGGGGGGGCGATCCCGATGCGATCGATTCCATCGTGCCGATGGCGTACGGCAACCTGGCGCTCGACCTGCTTTTGGACGGAATTCACGGGCGACTGGTGGTGCTGAAAAACGGGCGGTACGATAATGTCCCGATCGACGTGGTAACGAACACCAAGAAATATGTCAACGTGGAACGGCACTATAACAAAGACAGGCTTCGCCCGCAGTACCGCAGTTTCGAAATGCAGCCGCTGTTCATCATGACCAGCGAGTAAGATAAAGAAAGGCCGGTTTTGCAACCGGCCTTTTTAATTTCAGCAGCGTTTTCGCTTAATCGGTTTGGCCCGTTTGAGAGCTTTTTCTATGTATGGTACGGCGTCGGGAGTTTTGCATGAAGTCTCGCCGTGGTCCACTTCAACCTTGCCGATTCGTTTCGCGGCTTCCTTGGCCGCTTCGGTCAATTCCGGACGGTAAATCCCGATTGCAATCAGTCCCATAAGCATGGAATGGCGGGCGCGATTGGGCGATTTGTGAATTTCCTTTTCGATGGTTTGGAGAATTTCTTTCAATTCCGTAATGGGGATTTCACGGTCGTCACGAAGCATGGCGGACATGACCGAGTATCCTGATGCCCTGACGAATTCGTCTTTCGATTTCATCCACTTCTTCATGGCTTTGAGCGCATAGGGAGTTTTAGAGGCAATCCCGGCGGTATAATCGGCCAGCATGTAATACGAAGTATTTTTAAGCCAGGCTTCCAGGTCGGCCTGTTTGAATGCCACCGGATCGGCCACCATGGTCGCCAGGATGCGGGCATCGGAATTACCCGTTGACCATAATTTCAGGGCAAGTGAATGATCGGTTTTTATTTTCTTTTTGAGGGTATTGAGATTGGCGAAACTGACTCCGAAGAGATTATCCCCCGCTCCGTGCCGTTTGTACACCTTGACATTCTGCGCCGTCCCCAATTTCTTAAGCTGCATCATTATTTCATTGAATTCCATAATATCAACCTCCGGGATTCGGATAATATACGATTCGACAGGTATTATTTTTGGACATCTTTGGTATCAGGAAATCACTAAAAACGAAAAACCGGCATAAGCCGGTATTGGATTCGGTCATATTTCTCGTCTGGAATTATTTGGCGCCGCCCAGTCCCTTCTCGACCGCCTTGAAAAATCCTCCGATGGTCTCCCGTTCCTTTTCGTTGAGGCTTTCGAGGAATTTCAAAATAACGAGATCGTTTTTGCGGTGGCGATTTCGATAGCTTTTAAAAGCCTTTTTCCCGCGCGGAGTCAGATCGAGATTGATTCGCGACAGGTTGCGCGGGTCTTCATTTCGGATAATCAATTCTTTGGCGTCCAAGCGGTTCAGCAGCTGCGACACCGCTCCCTTGGTAACTCCGTTTTTCTCAGCGAGTTCGGTAACGCTGATACCCGGGTTTTGCCCGATCAGCAGAATCGTTTGAATCTCGGATGGATACAACACTTCACCGATCCCGTAATCGCGGGGTTTCCGGTGGTTTTCCGTTATCTTTCCGATGATTCTTTCGAAAGCGCCGTTTAATGTCTTTGCATCGGTATTCATTACGTTTAGTTACTAAACGAAAATGGAGTGAATAGGTTTCATTATTTTGAATTATGACAATGCAGGACATGGTATGGGCGTATTAATTCCATAGGAGTATCGTTATTTAAATGACCTTCGAGCAATTCGTAGAATCGCTGAAAGGGCCGCTCATTCCGGAAGGAATATCGGTCGAATTGCAGGCGCTTTGGACCGAAAAACGGGGAGACTGGAAGGAGGCTCACCTCCTGGTGCAATCTTCGCATACCAAAGAGGCGGCCTGGGTTCACGCTTATCTTCATCGAAAGGAAGGAAATACGGGAAACGCCGGATACTGGTATGCCCGGGCCGGAAAGCCGGGTTCAAAGAAGAGCCATAACGAAGAGTGGGAGGAAATTGTCCGGGAGCTTCTTGAAAATTTATGACTATTTCTTTTCGTACAGCGCGGCGAATGCTCCGCCGGGATCCTGAATCACGCAATATCGCTCTTCCCCCATCTTTTTCGGCCCGGCGATAATTTTCCCTCCCATCTCGCGGCAGGCATCCATGCTCTTGTCGAGGTCATCGACGATGATATATATCATCCATTGGGCCGGAAGGTCGGCGTTGACTCCGCGGGTATGACATATACCGGCGGCGGGAGCATCATCGTAGGGAAGCATCATGCTGAAATCGCTGTAGTCTCCCATCGAAACCGCTGAGGCTCGCCACCCGACGACTTTGGAATAAAAATCCCGCACTTTGGCGGCATCGGGCACGGTCAAATCGATCCAGGCGATTTTACCGGTATTCTTCCGATTCTCGTCCATCATAACTCCCATCGATAAATTCGTTACATACTTTCAAATAATACGAAAAGGCCCTGATAATCACGCACAGGCTCTTTTCATTTCGACAGAAGGATATTCGAAAGGGGCCGCGATTGCCATCACTTTTGTTTCTGCCGGACGAACATATTATCATAACACTCCCCGCCTGCCGGTGGCTTATAACTAAGGAAAGAGCAATTAACTATAAGGAAATCAGACCGTAATCATACTTTTCTTGAGAACCTCGGCCAGGATTCTGATTCCTCGTTCTATGGTCTGCTCGTCACACATGGTAAAATTCAAGCGCATGGTGGCATTTCCCATGCCCTTTTTGGCATAGAAGTACTTCCCGGGAACGAAGGCGACATTTTCCTTAATGGCCTCCCAGTAAATCTTTTCGGTATCGACGCCGTCGGGGCCCTCCGCCCAGAGGAACATGCCTCCCTCGGGACGCGACCAGGTGAAGCCTTCGGGGAAATATTCATCGAGTGCACCAAGCATGGCATCCATCCTGGGACGATATAGTGCGATAATTTTTGGAAGCTGTTTTTTAATGTATCCACCGGAGATGTACTCCGATGCCAGGGCCTGATCGAAACTACTGGTATGCAGATCTACTCCCTGCTTGGCCAGGACCATCCATTTCTGAATCAATTCCGGGGCGACGGTGACTCCGAGCCGCAAACCCGGGGCGAGGACTTTCGACATGGTGGTCAGATAGACGGTATGGTCCGGGATGAGCGATTTGATAGGAGGGATATCTTCGCCGCGATAGCGGAGGGCGCGATAGGGATCGTCTTCCACCAGCAGGGCATTGTACTTCTCAATGATTTTCGCGACCTGCTGTCTGCGGGACAACGGGATGGTCTTGCCGGTCGGATTCTGGAAGTTGCTGACCAAGTAGACGAATTTCACCTCGTTCTGTGACAATATTTCTTCGAGCGATTCCGGGATGATGCCCTCGCGGTCGGTTTCGATACAAAGATAGTGCGGTTCGTAAGGATTGAACGCGGTCAGGGCGCCGAGGTAGGTTGGCGCTTCGAGAGCGATCTTGTCTCCGGGGCCGATCAGGATTTTGCCGAGGATATCGAGGGCTCCCTGCGAACCGGAAGTAACGACAACCCCTCCGGAATCGGTCTCCACGCCCAGTCCTTTGAGGTAAGGCACCATAGCTTCGCGGAGCGGAGGGAAACCCTCGGTCGGGCCATATTGAAGTGCCGAGGATTTGTATTTGTGTAAAACGGCAATGGTTAATTCTTCCATAATGTCGACCGGGAAACTGTCCGGGGAGGGGATTCCTCCGGCGAGCGAAATCATTCCGGGCTGGGCGACCACTTTCAAAGTTTCGCGAATAACCGAGGCGGCCATATTGGAGGTTCTTCCGGCCAGCTTATTTTCGAATCCCATATATCCTCCTTTTTTTTGAAACATTGTCACAAATCTATTGTATTATTACAATGAATAATACATAATTTGGCTGATAATAGTTTTGGCTTTTTTGTCACAGTAACAAAGACTCGAACGGGGAATCAGCAATTAAACTCATTCCCTTGTTTCGCAATAGCTTAGGAGGATTACAATGACTCCTCAATGGATGAACAATATCGATTGGTCGAAAGAACCTTTATATCAAGAGATTGTGCGCGCTCTCGCGGATGACATTACCGACGGCGGGCTGATACCTGGATCAAAACTCCCCACCCAGCGGGATCTGGCGGATAAGCTGGGGGTTGCGATAGGTACCATTACTCGTGCCTATAGCGAGGCGGAACGGAAAGGGCTGATTCATGCCGAAGGGCGGCGAGGGACGTTCGTGGGGCGGCCGTCCGAGACTCGTTCGGTATTTGCCAGTATGTTCGAGGGGGGATCGCGGTTATATGATTTGTCCCGCAATCATCCCAGCCCGGAAACCGATCCCGATTTGGCCAAAGCTCTGAAGGCGCTGTCGGGTCGGAGGGATATTGGTTACCTGGGGCAGTATGCTCCGTCGGAGGGAAGCGAGCGGTTTCGGAACATCGGAGCGCAGTGGTTGTCGCAGCTTGGGGTAAATAGTACGACGGAAGATGTCATCCTGAATGTCGGAGCGCAGCAGGCGTTGACCAATGCTTTTGCTGCGGTCACCGAGTATGGAGATACGATACTTACAGAAGAATTGACATATCCGGGTATCCGGGCGATTGCCGAACTATTCGGCTTGAGTTTGAAAGGGGTGCCGATCGACCGGGAGGGAATTAATCCGGATGCTTTGGAATCGCTTTGTAAGCAGCGGACGGTTCGGGCAATGTATATCAATCCCACCCAGCATAATCCGACGGGGATTACCCTGAGTTTGAGTCGGAGAAAGGCGATTGCGGAACTGGCCGATAAGTACGACTTCGTGATCGTCGAGGACGATTTGATTCGTCCGCTGGAAAAGAACCCTCCTCCGGCTATAGCTTCGATTATCCCGGAAAGGACTTTCTTTATCACGTCCATTTCGAAATTGTTTACTTCGGGGCTGCGGGTCGGGTTCACGCGGTTTCCGAAGGAATACCGGCAGAAGCTGATCGATTATCAGCGGGCGCTGATACTGTCTCCGGCGGAGCTGCCGGCGGAGATTTTCGCATACTGGTTCGAAAACGGCACCTATGATACTTTGATTGAGCGGCGGAGGAAGGACTTGACCGCCCGGACCAAAGCGGCGCGGGAAATCCTCGGCGGATATATAACCGGAAACAACCCCATGATGAATCACCTCTGGCTGCAGCTTCCGGAAAACTGGACTATCCCGGAATTATCGCTGGAGCTGGTGCGTCAGGGAGTGGCGGTGGCTCCGGCAGAAATTTTCGCGGTGAACCGAAGCGCGATTCCCAACGCGGTCAGGATTTCGATTGCGGCCTCGCCGAATTTGGAATCGCTGAAAAAGGCGTTGAAGATTATCGCGGAGACGCTGGAACGTTCTCC
>JBFZFV010000064.1:0-3986 GCA_041306185.1 Candidatus Zixiibacteriota bacterium | reverse complement strand
GCGGGCCTTCAGGCGATTGCCACCGCGAAACGACTCGGAGGCGTGGTGAAGGGTTACGACATCCGCCCCGCAGTCAAAGAGCAGGTGGAATCGCTCGGCGCCAAGTTCGTCGAAATGGAACTGGAAGCCGGCAACGCCGAAGACAAGGGGGGATACGCCAAGGCTATGGGCGAAGAATTCTACCGCAAGCAGCGGGAACTGATGGCTAAGGTCATCAAGGAAAGCGATGTCGTCATCACCACCGCGGCGGTTCCGGGTAAGAAAGCTCCCATCCTGATAACCGCCGATATGGTCAAGGCCATGTCGCCGGGATCGGTGATTGTCGACCTTGCCGCAGAACGGGGAGGCAACTGCGAACTGACCAAGCCGGGCGAGACAGTCGAAGTAAACGGGGTCTACATAATCGGCACGGACAACCTGCCGTCCTCGGTTCCGTTCCATGCCAGCCAGATGTACGCTCGGAACATAACAACTTTTCTTCTGCACCTGGTCAAAAACGGAAAACTAGAAATAAATACTGAAGATGAAATCACCAGCGGGACCTTGATTACACATAACGGGCAAATCGTCAATCCGCAGGTAAGAGAAATTATGGGCCTGTCCAAAGACGCCTGAGAAAAGGAGACGGAATTAAATGGAATCATTCTTGATGCTGTTGACGGTCTTTGTTCTGGCCATCTTTGTCGGCTTTGAAATCATTACCAAAGTACCGCCTACATTGCACACTCCGCTGATGTCCGGATCGAACGCCATATCGGGAATCACCATCATCGGAGCGGTCATCCTGGCCGGAGAAATCGGGAATCCGCACCTAGCCAAAATCCTTGCGACGGTCGCGGTGGTTTTCGCCACCATCAATGTCGTAGGAGGTTTCCTCGTTACCGACCGAATGTTAAAAATGTTTAAGAAGAAGGACTAAGCCATGCTGAGTTTGGAAATGGAAAATTTCGCATACTTGCTGGCCTCGGTCCTTTTTATCATCGGACTCAAGGGGCTGGCTCATCCCCGCACAGCGGTCAGGGGCAATCGCCTAGCCGCAGTCGGAATGCTGATCGCGACGGTAGTGACGCTTCTGATTGCCAATATGGAATACCAGTACATCATCATAGGTGTGGCTATCGGGACCGTTATCGGTGCGGTATCGGCCATGAAGGTAAAAATGACCGCCATGCCGGAGATGGTCGGGCTGTTCAACGGATTCGGCGGAGGCGCCTCGGTGCTGGTGGCGGGAGCGGCACTGATTGCGAGCCTGATGCATGCTGCCGGGCATGAAGCCGATATGCAGATGAAAATCGCCACCGTGGCTTCGGGTATTGTCGGTTCGATAACTTTCTTCGGAAGCTATGTCGCGTTCGGCAAGCTGGCCGAATTCCTTGCGGTCAAATGGAAACTGCACACATGGCAGAAGGTCATCAAGTACGGCTTTTCGCTGATCATGATACTTCTCGGCCTCTGGTTCGGTTACGTAGAGGGCTGGGGTCCGGTCCCGATCGGCGTGACCGTATCGGCGTTCCTCATTGCGCTGCTTCTCTGGAACAAGAAAGACCGCTTCCCCGGCATGAACATCATGAAGATCATTTTCGGTATCGCTTCGGTGGTGCTGGCCGTGATGGTCGTGATGCACCCAGAAAATCTAAATTTGTTCTGGCTGATGGTCGGCGTGGCCGGGGTGGTAGGGGTCTTGTTGACCTTTTCCATCGGCGGAGCCGATATGCCGGTCGTGATTGCGCTTTTAAATTCATATTCCGGGATCGCGGCGGCCGCTACCGGATTCGTTATCGATAATAATGTGCTGATTATATCCGGATCGCTGGTTGGAGCTTCGGGTATTATCCTGACCCGCATCATGTGCAAAGCCATGAACCGCTCCCTGACCAACGTTCTCTTCGGAGTCATGGGGCCGACGTCTGAAACTCCCGACGCCGACGAAGTCTATAAGACGGTCAAATCGACTTCGGCCGAAGAGCTGGCCATAATGCTTGAAACCGCCCAACGGGTGGTGATTGTACCGGGGTACGGCATGGCGGTTTCACAGGCTCAGTACGCCGTGCGGGATCTGACCAACCTGTTAACTTCGAAAGGAATCGAAGTGGAATTCGCCATTCATCCTGTTGCCGGACGTATGCCGGGGCACATGAACGTACTCCTTGCGGAAGCGAACATACCGTACGATCAACTCAAGGAAATGGATGAAATCAATCCGACCATGCAGACGGTCGATGTCGCGATTGTGCTCGGAGCCAACGACGTGGTCAATCCCGTGGCGCGAACCGATCCGAAATCTCCGATTGCCGGAATGCCGATTATCGACGTCGACAAGGCCAGGACTTCGGTGGTCATCAAGCGTTCGCTGTCGCCGGGATTTGCGGGCATCCCGAACCCGCTCTTTGCGGCCGAGAACAACCTGATGTATTTCGGAGACGGCAAGAAAGCGATTCTCGATTTAATCGCGGCGATTAAAGAATCGTCGTAGAAAATATTATTCGCAAAATCGAAACGGCGTCGGGAAACTTTCCTGACGCCGTTTTTATTACGCTGTAAAGCCGTACTTCTCTCTGAATTCAGAAATCCAGTGCTCCGGTCCGTGCAGCTCATCGATTGATTTTAAAACCTGACTTATGCTTATCCGTCTAACACGGCTCTTATATTGAACCGGAACAGAGTCTATTAATGTGGGCCACAAACGTGAAGTTAATCCGTCCCGTTCATTCGACGCTTTAAAGTGCGGATTTCTGTCATCGTACAGAAGAATGAAACTTCCATTCTTTTCCAGAGCAAACAAGACTTCTCTGAAAAACTGATAGTATTCAATAAGCGGGCATTTTTCATTTTGAAACATCCCGATCTTGAGGAATCCGAACTTATCTAATAATTCCCAATATCTGCGCCCCCGCTTGTTTAGATAACAGGTATCGGAATTAGTCGGGTTCGGAACTTTTCCATCACATTTATTCGCAGAATAACTGGAACATCCGCCGAACTCCGTTTCGGTAAACTTGGCCTCCATGAAAACGCCGCCGCCTTCCGGATTGAACGCGAGATCGATTGAAGTCGGCTGATTCCCTTTTTCATCGAAAACATCCCGGTCGGCGTATTCGAATTCCGCGTTTTCAATAAAGTCCCCGATTTCGATTCCGGACGAAACCAATACCGACCGTATCGTATCGAATCTCTCAGCCACAACCAGAGGGCCGAAAAGGTTAATTACCATAGCCTGACTGCTTAATCCATTATGAATATATTTGTGAAGAGAGAAGCTATTACGTCCGGCAGATTTATTTATAATTTCATTAATATAGTCCGCAACTTCGCTGCGAATAATATTCTGCTTCCATTTTCTCTTCGATTCCAAGCAGTACCGACTATTGGGATCGGTTGAATAACCCCTTCTCGCAAACCAGGCCGAAGCGGCCTCTTTCATTATTCGCTTATAATCGTCGTATTTCTGATTAATAATCGCGACGGTCTTATCTTGCGCTTGAAAAACCGGCATACTACCTCCCGGATCAGGGTGGATTGGATATTAAATATATCGACCGATTAATCAACGAATTGAATCGTCGGCGGGAAATACGGATGAATTATAATGGGATTAAGAACTTATCTCAATTGTGATGGAAACCTTCGCGGTATTCTTTGAAGTACTTCTTTGTCGCTACCGCGACAACGCTGGACAGGCCAATCAAGGCAATCAGATTAGGAAGCGCCATCAGCCCGTTGCAGATATCGGCGAAACTCCAGACCACTCCCAGCTTCAAGGCCGCTCCCAGCGGAATGAAAATCAAATAGACAATTTTGTATGGAAGCACTGCCGGACGTCCTAACAGGTACTCAATCCCCTTTTCACCATAGTACGACCAGCTGATTATGGTCGAATAAGCGAACAGCACCAGCCCGAACGACACCATGTGACTCCCCCAACCGGGGAGAATCGTATCGAAAGCGGCCGAGCTTAACGGCGTCCCATTAAGACCACTGTTCCATTG
>JBFZFV010000063.1:0-10724 GCA_041306185.1 Candidatus Zixiibacteriota bacterium | reverse complement strand
GACACCATCGACGTCGAGGGCCAGCAGTCTGATATTTTTAAGACGATTCGCCAGTTGTTTGGAAGTCAGTTTCTTTTTCGCCATGTCAGGCCACGGCCTCCCGGACTTTTAAAATTTCGGTTACGAGCGTCTCCATATTTTCCAGCGGCAGCATGGCCGCGGCATCGGAGAGAGCTTGTTCCGGATGCGGATGGGTTTCCACGAACAGGCCGTTAATTCCTATTGCTACCGCCGCCTTGGCAAAAGGAATGATGAATTGCGGCTGTCCCGAAGAATATTTCCCGCCGCCACCCGGAAGCTGAAGGGAGTGAGTGGCATCGAAGATAATCGGGAAGCCGAATTCTTTCATTATAATAAGGGAGCGGAAATCGACGACGAGGTTATGATAGCCGAACGACGAGCCCCGTTCGGTCAACATCACCTTTCCGCTGCGGGCCTTGGCGGCAATTTTGTCCATATCCTCCGGTGCGAGAAACTGCCCCTTTTTGATATTGATCCACTTCTTGGTTCCTGCGGCCTGGCGCACCAGTTCCGTCTGGCGGCACAGGAATGCCGGAATCTGCAGGATATCGACCACTGCGGCGGTGGGCGCGACTTCAACGGTTTCGTGGACATCGGTCAAAAGGGGAAAGCCGAATTCATCCTTGACGCGCTGCAGGATTTTCAAACCGAAATCGATGCCATGACCGGCAAAGGATTCTCCGGACAGGCGATTGGCCTTGGCATAGGACGATTTAAATATTATCGGAATTCCGAACTTATCCGATATTTTCTTAAGCTTTTCGGCCACGGTAAAGCAGACTTCTTCCGATTCGATAGCGCAGGGGCCGGCTATCAGGAAAAGCTCTTTTCCCTCTACAATCTGGTCAATTGTCGACATTGGCGCCTCCTCTCTAATCGATTTTGCGTAAATGCCACCTGACCGTATCATTATCAGAGGTGATGAATTTATCTGCGGCGACTTTTATCATGGTATCGTTTACCGAAATCAACCAGGCGTATCCGTTGCCCGATTCCACGGAATCGATTCCTTTGACGAATGCTCCCACGGAGCTGGCGATATAATCCACATTATGAGCGGATTCGGTCACCTCCAGGATACTTTTTCCCCGCTGTCCCATTATGGTTATGACAAGGCTGTCGGTATTCGCTGCTACCGCGGCCGTTTCCGTTTTTTGCGTTGCGGAGTTGTTGGAATTGCCGCATCCGGACACAGCCAAAGCCAGCAGGATCAATCCAAGACAAATCTTAAAAGTCATTTTATTATTCATATCAGAACTCGCATTTCGGCCCATCCTCGGCTAAAATAGGTTTTATATCCGGCAATGTCAAAGAATAGATTTCCGGGCCGGAATTCCCACCCCGGTAAATTAATAGGGCGTTCAATTTTTCAATTTTCGAAAAAGGCGAAACATTGCACTGTTTACGGCGTAAACTCTTAAAAGATTAATAGAAGCTAGGCAAAGCCTCACTCAACCCATAGAGAGTAACTTATGATAAAAAAAATCCTTTTGATCGGCGCCATTATCGTCGTCGCCGGAGCCTCCACTTATTTTATAGTAAGCGGTTCGACCGGCGAGAAGTCCGAATTCAAGACCATAAAGGCGGAAAAGGGGACGATAGTCGATAAGGCCCTGGCAGTCGGGCGAATTGAGCCCAAGCAGGAAGTATCCGTAAAATCGAAAATCTCCGGTATCGTCAAGAAATTGTATGTGGAAATCGGGCAGGAAGTTAAGATCGGCGATCCCCTGATGGATGTGGCTCCCGATCCCACGCCGATTGAATTCGCCGAGGCCAAAAAGCAGGTGGAAATTTACGATGTCGCTTTTGAGAATGCCAGGCGGGAATTCGACCGCGCCACGACCCTGCTTGAACGGCAATTGATTTCTGTGCAGGATTTCGATTCTAAAAAGGCGGCCTACGATGAAGCGGAACTGCGCAAAAAGCTGGCCGAAGAAAAGCTCGATCTGATTCAGTCCGGCAAGGCCGAAATCGCCGACCGGACCGTTGACAATACCATTAAATCTCCCATCAACGGTATGGTTCTGTCGCGGCTGGTTGAGGAAGGGGATCCCGTGGTTCCGTTGACTTCGTACCAGGAAGGGACCGAATTAATGACCCTGGCATACATGGATAATCTTATTTTCAATGGGACCGTGGACGAAATCGATGTCGGCAAAATCAAGCCGGGGATGCCTGCCGAGATAAAAATCGGCGCCCTGCCATCCGATACCGTGCGCGGGGTAGTCGAACGTATCTCTCCGAAAGCTTACCGTGATGAAGGTTCCACGGTATTCGATGTCGAAATCAGGTTGACCGATCTCGGTTCGAGCCTGCTTCGGGCGGGGTACAGCGCCAACGCCGATATTATTATCGTCAAGAAAGAAGACATCCTGGTCATACCGGAACGGCTGGTGAAATTCAACGCGGACACTTCGTACGTGGAACGTCACGACAGCCTCAGCGGATTGGTAGATACGGTCAATATCGAAACCGGCCTTTCGGACGGGATAAATATCGAGGTTCTGGCCGGACTTGATGAAGGGGCTCAATTGATCGAACGTCCTCCACGGGGGATCCTGGAATAGACCATGAGAAGCCTTCTTGCCACATTCCGCCAGTTCTTCAAGGACATGAAGAATCAGAAACTGCGGACCCTGATGACCATGTTCGGGATTCTCTGGGGGACAACGTCGGTGGTTCTGCTGATGGGTTTCGGGACCGGATTATATAATAATCAAATGGAAAGATTTCAGGGGCTGGGAACGAACATCGCCATAATCTGGTCGGGGATGACATCCAAACCGTGGCAGGGACTTCCCCGGGGGCGGAATATCAGATTTACCGAAGAGGATGTGGCCAGTATGAAAGCGAATTTAAGAAGCCCCGAGAGAATATCTCCGGAATTCGCCCGGTACGGTGTCACCATCAAATCCCAGAAAAATAATATGCTGGCAAGAGTGGCCGGGGTATGGCCGGAATTCGCCGACATGAGGAATCTCATTCCCATGGAAGGAGGACGATTCCTCAATGCCTATGATATCATGGATAAACGGCGGACGATATTTATCGGTGATGAGGTCGCGACAAACCTATTCGGCAATACCCGGGTGGTCGGACAGCAGATAACGGTTAATAATGTCCCGTTTACCATTGTGGGGGTTTTGAAAAGGAAGGCACAGAATTCTTCGTATTCGGGAAGAGATTACCGCCAGTGCTGGATTCCATCCAGTACCTTCCGGACCATGTGGTCGCATCGTTATCCCGACAATTTTGTGGTGCAGGCCGACCGTCCCGATCAAATGGAAACCGTTAAAAAAGAGATTTACGGCATGATGGCCAGGAAGTACAAATTCGATCCGGACGATGCCGAGGCTCTGGCGATATGGGATACCACCGAAGGGCTGAAATTTTTCGCGAATTTTTTCGCGGCATTTCGGGCTTTCCTCGTAGCGATCGGCTGTATGACGCTGATAACGGGAGGAATCGGGGTTACCAATATCATGAACGTGGTCCTGGAAGAACGAACCAAGGAAATCGGAATTAAAATGGCTCTCGGGGCCAAGAAGCGGACCATCATGCTGCAATTCCTTTCGGAAACAATCGTCCTGACGGCAATCGGGGGGTCTCTGGGGTTCGGCGTCGCGGCTCTGTTGATTGCGGTTTATCCGGAATCGCTGACGGAGTATATGGGGCGTCCGACAATTAATGTATACGGAGCCGCTTTCGCGATTGGCGTCCTGGGGGTGATTGCCCTGGTTTCGGGGATGTTCCCGGCCCGGAGAGCGGCCAATCTGGAACCGGTAAAAGCTTTGAAGTTATTTTAGATTATGAAACCTTCGATAATATTCAACGTTTTCATGCGGGATTTCCGCAAACAGCGGAAGAGAATGATCCTGACCATCATGGCGATCCTCTGGGGAACCATGTCGATCATGCTGCTTCTGGCGTACGGCGAAGGACTCAAAACCCAGATGATGAAAGGGAGCATGGGAATGGGAGAGGGGATCGTGATTGTCTGGGGCGGGCAGACCTCGATTCCTCATGCCGGTTTCGGTAAAGGGCGGAAAATCTGGCTGTACGAAGACGACATCGAATATTTAAAGGGAACCGTACCCGGTATCAAGGAAATCGCCGGCGAATATATCCGCTGGGGGGCCCAGGTTAAGTACAAAACCAATTACCTGCAGGAAAGAATCAACGGGGTTTTCCCTCAGTACGAATACATGCGCAAAATGTATCCCGAGCTGGGTGGGCGGTTTATCAATAAGCTCGACATCGAGCAGAAGCGGCGGGTGGCGTTTCTGGGAAACGATTTGAAACGGCGGCTGTTCGGCGATGAAGACCCCATCGGCAAGTTAATTTATATCGAGAACATGCCGTTTACGGTCGTCGGGGTGATGCGCCCCAAAATACAGACCAACAGCTACCAGGGACAGGATGAAGATGCCATCGTGATACCGGCCTCGACCTTCGTGGCGCTGTTCGGGGATCCCTATCTCGATAACCTGGTTTATCAGCCCGAGGATATGGACAATGCCAAGGCGGTGGAGCGCCAGGTGTTCGAAATGCTGGGGGCGAAAGACAAGTTTAATCCCGACGACGACAGCGCCCTGGGAATCTGGGATACCATAGAGGGAAACCGGACCGAGCTGGCGTTTCTTTTGGGGATTCAGATTTTTCTGGGAGTCATCGGCGCGTTAACGCTTCTGATTGCCGCGGTCGGGGTCGCCAATATCATGTATGTATCGATTAAGGAGCGGACGCGGGAAATCGGAGTAAAGATGGCGCTGGGAGGGAAGAAAATTTATATTGTCACGCAATTTTTACTGGAAGCGCTGGGGATTACGTTCCTGGGGGGATTCTTCGGGATAGGAATAACTTTCATCGCCACTGAAATATTTAAACGGATCGAGATACAGTCGGAGGTCCTGGACTTTATGGGGAAGCCGACGGTATCTTTGGAAATCGGATTGATTGTCGCGGGGATACTGGGAGTGATGGGGCTGATTTCGGGATTTTTCCCGGCACTGAAGGCGGCTTCGGTCAATCCGGTAGAAGCATTGCGTTATGAATAGGAGACCGACCTCATGATAAGTATGAAAAGTATCCGCAAAGCGTACCACACCGGGCGGGTGGAATTCGAAGCGTTGCGGGGGATCGACGTTGAAATCGAAAATAACGAATACATTGCGATCGTGGGGCCGTCGGGGTCGGGCAAGTCGACTCTGATGAACCTTATCGGGTGTCTGGATACGCCGTCGACCGGGGAATATCTGCTGGAAGGGAGCGCGGTCAATCGGATGTCGCATAACGAGCTGGCGGAAATCCGGAATAAGAAAATCGGGTTCGTTTTCCAGGCTTTTAATCTTCTCCCCTATGCGACGGCATTTGAGAATGTGGAATTGCCGATGCTGTTTTCCGGGGTGCCGGGGAAAATCCGGCGACGGCGGGTTGACGCTCTGTTGAAGCGGGTTGGTCTTGAAGATAAAAGGGAGAATAAGCCGACCGAGATGTCGGGCGGAGAGATGCAGCGGGTGGCGATTGCCCGCGCGCTGGCGAATAACCCGAAACTGATTCTGGCCGATGAACCGACCGGCAACCTCGACACTAAATCCGGGTCCGGGATTATACAAATTTTCGATGAGCTGTGGCAGGCGGGGCACACGGTATTAATCATAACCCACGATATGAATATCGCGAAACATTGCCAGCGAGTGATAAAGTTAAAAGACGGGCTGATTTACAACGGCAACGGGATGCCTCAGGAAGAGACCGCGGCGGCCTGAGGGCGATAATTATCGCGGATATTGCTTGCATTTTTTAAATTAATCCCCAAATTTACTCCCTATGAAAAGTTTGTGGCTGTTGATGGTATTGCTTTTGGCCGGTTCGGTCTGCGGGCAGGATATCGATTCCCGGCAAGACTACAACCCGATGTCGAGGAATAATTCCAATGTGCCGAATGTTTCATTCGAGCATAACAACCTGGAACTGGTGCGGAATTTTTATCCTCTATATTACCAGAATGAATATCGCGTTCGGAGGGATGCCCGGTACGTTCAGAAAGAGGATTCCTCGTTTATCGCGCTCTGGGACAGTGTCGGGACGCAGGTCTTGAACACCATCAGCCAGATATCGGGTATCGAATGGGTGGAAAGGGATATCGCTGTCCACCTGGTAAAGTACATGCCGACGATCGGAATGTATGAGCCGCTGGCGATGCCCTGGGAAGGGATTAAGACCAGCGACTATGTCGAAGCGGCTCCGACCGGGATGCGGCGTTTCCTGAATTTGATCAGGCTGATGAGCGGGCGGAATCTGAAACAGATCAATCATCCCGAATGCACCATGTATTATCTGCACGATCATCCCTTGCTGGAGCAGGGGGCATATCGCTTCGATAACATGGCCATGGCGGTGGCGCTGGAGACGGCGAAATATTTCTTCAATCCCGACACCATGCGCATAATCGTGGAGAGCAGCAGCTGGCAGAAGAGTTTTGCGGGCTGGAATGTATTCGAAAGTTACGTCCGATATAATTGGTCGATTTCGCCGGAAATGCCGCTGGCGACGTACCTGGCCGATGAGGCGTACAATTCTCCGCTGGTGGGATTGACGACGCCTCCGCGGATTCAGCCGGTAACCCGGGAAACCGCTTCGAAGCGGGAGCAGTACAAATTGTCGGCCGGTCGGGGGCGGCTGGGGTTTTCGGTGGTCAAGGCGGAAAACGGCCTGCTGGAAGTCGCCGATGTCGATTCGGCCAAGATTGCGTTTGTATCGGGGCTGATGCCGGGTGACCGGATAAAGCGGGTGAATGGTGAAGTAGTCAAAACCGCTCACGACCTGATGGGTTTGATTCTGGATAAAATTGACGCCGACGGGGTTTATATGATTGTCCTTCGGGAGGGTCAGGAAACCGGCTTACTCCTTATCCCGCAAGAAGATTACTGATCCTGGCCCAGAAACATAGTCTCCACATTTTCTATCTTAATAAAATCCCAACAATTATTTGACAATACCCGGTATTGGCTCTATATTCCCGCAAATTCCGACATTGAAGTTGCAGCGGAGAGACAGGTTTGGTTGAAAAGGCCGATCAGGCCCTGATAAAACCGAGTCCCCTAAGAGGATTCGGGCGCTCTTGGATTTATGTGGTTTTTAAATCTATCGGGTTATTGGCGGCCCTGTATGTTTTCATACTTTCCATTACCCTTTTGGGGGATTCCTTCAAACTTTTCGGCAAGGAATTCGCCGAGTCCCTGATTGTAACCACCTCAAATCCGTTTGTCGGGTTGTTTATTGGGATCCTGGCGACTTCTGTAATTCAGTCTTCTTCGACCACGACCTCGATTGTGGTCGGTATGGTGGCAAGCGGGTTGATAACCATCGAAGGGGCCATTCCGATTATCATGGGGGCGAATATCGGGACGACCATAACCAATACCCTCGTTTCCCTGGCCCATATAAACCGCGGCCAGGAATTCCAGCGGGCCTACGCCGGGGCGGTCGTTCATGACATTTTTAACATTCTCTCGGTTGCGATATTATTTCCTCTTCAGCTTACGACCAAATTCCTCAGCAATGCGGCCCTGGCGCTGGAGAAGTTATTTGAAAACGTCGGCGGGCTGAATTTTATCTCTCCAATAAATGCAATCACCAAACCGATATCCAAGATGCTGGTCGGCATTTGTCATGAAAATCCGTGGATTGCCGCCATCCTGTCGATTATCCTGTTATTTGCGGCCCTGAAATTTATCGTGGATATCATGAAATCGCTGGTAGTCAGCAAGGTCGAGGGATTTTTCAATAAGTATATTTTTAAAACGACCGCCCGCTCGCTGCTGCTCGGCCTGATCCTGACCACGCTGGTGCAATCGTCATCGATTACCACTTCGCTGATTGTCCCGCTGGTGGGAGCGGGGTTGCTTACGCTTAACCAGGTATATCCCTATACCCTGGGCGCGAATGTAGGGACCACGGTTACGGCCATACTCGCGGCGCTCGTTACGCAGAATGTGGGAGCCGTGGCAGTGGCGTTTTCGCATTTGCTGTTCAATATTTGCGGAATTATCATTTTCCTCCCGCTCCGCAGAATACCATTGTTCATTGCAAAGAAACTGGCGGCTCTGACAGTCCGGAATCGGTTGATTCCGATTATCCTGATGGCGCTCATATTTTTCTTAATTCCTTTGGGATTAATTTATATATTACAATAGTTGATTGGTATAATCTGTCGCGGAGATAGTAGACAATGTTCGATAATTTCATTAAGCTGTTCAGCAAGCAGAATCTCCTGGATCAGGCCTACGATACCACGGTTACCATGCTGAAATCCGACCTGGAGATGTTCCGCGCCACCATGAATGTCCTGCGCAACAAGGATACCGCGGAACTTCCGTTCAACATCTACCAGAAAGACAAAGAAATCAATCGTTACGAGCGGGAAGTCCGTAAAAACGTATTGACTCACCTGGCCATTTCGGGATCGCAGAATGTTTCCGCCGGACTGGCCCTGGTGTCGATCGTGATCGACGTGGAACGTATCGGCGATTATTGCAAGAATATCGCGGAACTGGCCGCGGCTCATCCGACCAAGCTGCACGGGCGGATGTTCGAGGATGATTTGAAGGATATCGAAACCAAGGTGCTGGACAGATTCGACAAGATCATACGCGCGGTCGGCGAACCGAACATCGAGGCGGCTCAGGAAGTGATGTCGGACTATCGGGGAATTACAAGAAGATGTGATCAAATAATCACGGATATTATCGCCGAAAAGGACCCCGAGATGCGGGTCAACGATGCCGTGGTGCTGGCCATGTATTTCAGGTACTTGAAACGGATCTCATCCCATTTGATGAACATCGCCAGTTCGGTGGTCAATCCCTTTCCAAGGATAGGTTTCCGCGACAAATCGTTCGAGAAGAAAGATAATTCCGAAGAGTCATAATCGGCACCGGGGGCGTTTATTCAAGTGACAGAAATCCTCTTCACCAAAATTTCGATCTGGATCGGGTTCAATATCCTGGTCCTGTTCATGCTGGCGCTTGACCTCGGCATATTCCATCGCAAAGATCATAAAATTTCGCTGAAAGAGGGAATTGTCTGGTCGATCATCTGGATAATTGTCGCGCTGATTTTCAATGTCGGCTATTATTTCTGGCAGGGTTCGGAAAAGGCGCTGCAATTTTTCACGGGATACTTAATCGAACGTTCCCTTTCGATCGACAATATTTTCGTATTCCTGATGATATTCACCTTTTTCGCAGTCCCCTCAAAATACCAGTACAAGGTTCTTTTCTGGGGGATAATCGGAGCGCTGGTCATGCGGGGGCTGTTTATCGGAATCGGCGCCATCCTCATCGCGAAATTTCACTGGATTATTTATATCTTCGGAGCCTTCCTGGTGTATACAGGGATAAAAATGGGGACGGCCGGCGATGAGAAGATCGAACCGGAGAAAAACCCGATAATCCGCTTTGTCCGCAAATTCATGCGGATAACTCCCGAATTCCGCAACGGACATTTCTTCGTTCGGGAGAACGGCAAATTGTACGGGACTCCCCTGTTCGTGGTTTTAATCGCGGTGGAAACCACCGATGTAATTTTCGCTTTCGATTCCATCCCGGCGATATTCGCGATTACCCTCGATCCCTTTATAGTCTATACCTCGAATGTCTTTGCTATCCTGGGACTGCGGGCGCTGTATTTCGCGGTTGCGGGATTGATGGACATTTTCTATTACCTCAAGTACGGCCTCTCGGCGATTCTGGTTTTCGTCGGGGTCAAGATGCTGATATCGGGATACTGGAAAATGCCGGACTGGGTGGCCTTGACCGGAGTGGGGGTCCTGTTGACCCTTTCCATCGTGGCTTCTTTGATGTTCCCGCGCAAGTTACCGATCGCGCTCGAATCTCCGATAGAAAATAAAGAGGGTGAATAGCACCGCATACACACCCTCTTTTAAATTATTGTCAGATCACGGTAAAACAGATTTTCAATCTTCTTCAGGAGCCTCCCTCGGGCCGTAGTATTCCGGAATAAAAGTTACGTTCATGTTGACATTGTAGAAATTGACCACGGCTTTTTCTTCTTCTTTATCTCTGAGACACCCCCTGACACCCAGAGTGAATTCCGTAAGGCCGGCGGGAACGTAGAAGGTCTGCGCCCAGCTGACGGGCGAATCGGTGGTCAAGACATTGACGATTGATTGATCGCGGGGCGTTCCCGATTCCAGGTCCAGCTCCAAACAGGTATTGGTCATGGTGTAGAAGGAATAATTGACATTGGCAAAACCGGCTTCCGGCGCGTACAGCGACACCACCACCAGCGGTTCAAAAGAGGTCCCGATATCGATGGAACGGGAATCGTAGTGCGTGTAGGTGACTCCGGGGCCGACGAATTCGCAGGGAGCCTCTCCCCCCTTAAATTTGTAATTCACGAGGCCGACGATATCGAGGATGTTGATGGTTCCGCTGCAGTCGACGTCGCCGTTTTCGGGCTGGATGGCCAGCGCCGATAACGGGCTTAAAAGCAGGCAGAGAAGCAGAGCGAGGATGACGGATTTCATGGGAATCCTCCAGAGGTTAAGGGTTTTATCGAATGGGTAGAATTCATTAACAGCTTTATCGAACGTCTTAAAGGATATGTTTTCTTGCTACTGTCGCCGGAGGAATCGCGGCTTTATTCTTATGGGATGACAAGAGGTGTATACGGAATAA
>JBFZFV010000062.1:0-15236 GCA_041306185.1 Candidatus Zixiibacteriota bacterium | reverse complement strand
GGGCTTTTTCCAATACTACCTGGTGGCAAATCCCTTCGTCATAGTCATAGAAATATTTGATATTCTGGCGCCTGACGAATTCCCGCACTTCGCGGTGCAGTTCCGCAGTGTTCTCGGCCTGCGGCAGAATCATATGATCAAGCGGAATTATTATCCTGTTGGGATTCCATACATATGATGCGTCAAAGGAATCGAACACCTTCAAAACTAACCCGGCGATATCGTTGGAAAGAGCCAGATCCGGCTCGACCGTTATTTCATCACCGCATTGAACCTTTTCCCTTCCCGATCGCTGGGCCAGGATTTTCTGGACAATAGTCTGCGAACCGTACAGGTTTCTCCGGTGATTTCCGTCCGGTCCGCCCAAGTCCAGTTCCAGCTGTTCGAGTTTTAAAAAGGCCGGTTTGTCTTTCAGGCCGTATCTTCGGCGCCAATTATAAAATGCCGCCTTGGAAATTCCCAGTTCCAGTCCGCTGCGATAATCGTCGCCGAATCTTTCCCATATCTCTTTTATTTCTTCCGTGGAAAATTTCGGGAAAGAATGTTTTGGGATATTTTTCTTACGCCGCCAGTAAGCGACCAACTGGGGAGATACATTGCCCAGTCGCTCGGCGATTTTTTCATCGGTTTTGTACAGCTTCTGAAGCTGAATCAACTCCGCTTTGGTCGGGATATTTCGCCGGGGCATACTGCGTCAAAACCTTCCTTGAGCATTTTATAGGTCAGGTCGAGCCCGAACGACACTATTTTCGTGTCCCCGATAACCGGCATGAAACTGGTGTCTCCATTCCAGCGCGGGACGATATGCATATGCAGATGTGCCGGGACACCGGCACCGGATCCTTTGCCGACATTCATCCCGATATTGAAAGATTGCGGTCGTAAAGCCCATTTCATGGCCTTTACCGTCAGGCGAACCAGTTCGAAAAACTCTTCCGCTTCATCCTTTTTGAATTTGTCCAGCGAAGCGATATGCCGGTTGGGAACAACCATGGCATGACCTGAATTATACGGATAGCGATTCAGAATTACGAAATTCTTCCGGCCGCGGTAAACGATATAATCCCTTTTATCGCTGCGGCGCCCTATACGGCTGCAAAATATGCAGCCTTTTTCTTTCTTTTCAAGAATATATCCGGAGCGCCACGGCGCCCAGAGAAAATTATCCTTCATTCCCGCAAAATAATCAAAAGCCGAATGGAATTCAATCGGTTTCTATAATTAAACCAAAGGGATTATTCTTAATGGACCGACCCGAGGGAATCCAGGTCGATATTGTACTGCTTAATCTTAAGACGCAAGGTTGATTCGGGAATATTCAGAGAGGCCGCGGCGTGCTTCTTTATCCCCCCCTGATCCCGAAGAGCCTTGATAATAAAGCGCTTTTCATATTCGGCCAGATAGTCGTACAGCGAAAACTTATCATCAAAGGAAATATCGGTATTGAGTTCCATACCATCCGCTCCGACCTCTCCCGAAAGATCCGATACCTTGCTGGACAGCAAATCCACGTCGATTACGCCGCTGTTTCCGGATAGCAAAATAAGTTTCTTAACCTCGTTTTCAAGTTCCCGGACATTCCCCGGCCAATCGAACGCAAGCAGGGCCCCCATTGCCTCGGGCGTGAAGCGGGCTCTGTCGCCGGAGAAATGGCTGATCAAAAGCGGGACATCTTCTTTGCGGTCCCTTAACGGTGGGATTTTGAAACAAAGAGCGGTCAACCGATAATACAGATCCTGCCTGAAAGTCCCCGCTTCCATTTCGGTTTTCAAGTCTTTATTGGTAGCCGACAGGATTCGGACATCCACTTTCCGAGGACGCGTTTCACCGAGTCTGACAATTTCCTTTTCTTCCAAGACTCTTAGCACCTTGGCTTGAATCGACATCGGCATATCGGCGATTTCATCAAGGAAGAAAGTCCCCCCGTCGGCCTCTTCGAACAGCCCGGGTTTATCCCTGTCCGCTCCGGTAAAGGCCCCTTTCATATGACCGAACAATTCCGATTCCAAAAGCGATTCGGGAAGAGCCGCGCAGTTCACCGAAATAAATCTCTTATCGCGCCGATTGGACCCGTAATGGATGGTCTTGGCCAGAAGATCTTTTCCGCAACCGGTTTCTCCTTCTATGGATATCGAGATATCGGAATCGACCACCTGCTGAACCCTCGAAAGCATTTCCAGCATCTGCTTGTTCCGGGTTATAATGTTCGGAAAAGCCGCCTCCTCGAGCAATTGCGCTTTCAGCCTGCGGTTATCCTCTTCAAGAACCTGTCGTTCATGTTCCGCGAGTTTCAAGGCCAGAAGGTCGGCGAATCCGACAATAAAATTGAGTTCGTTCTGGCCGAAAGGAATCACATGTCCGTTGCTGCTGGTTTTATCCAGATACAAATAGCCGGTGATTTCTTCGCTGAGACGTAATGGAGTCACGATAACGGAAATAATCATACGGTTTTCGCCGGCCGGAAGCAGTTCATTAATAAACGGATCCCGACGAGTGTCGAAAAGCATGGTCGGTTTTTCGCGGCTGAATTCTTCGCCCAGAAGTTCCTGGAATTGCTGAATGAATCTTTTGAGCTGATGCGGGGTCAGGCTCAAGGGAGTGATAACCTTCCCCCCTTCATGCAAATGACCGTAGATAATGCAGCGGTCGGCCCCGGCCCGTTTGGCAAGAATCTGAAGCAACTCGTTAATATCGCCGGTTTTTATTTCGCTGTATTCACTCTCATTGAAGAAATTTCCGAATATCTTGTATTCATTGTCGGCGCTGATGGATAAATCCACCGCTCTTTTCGAAAGATTCTGCAGAAACAATTGAATCGCCCGAAACTTGGCTCGTTCCGAAATCTTTTCGAATATTTTTTCCGCTTCATGCAGATTGCGGAACCCTTCCGAAACGAAACCGCCGTCGCAACAGAAAACCCCCTGACGAAAACGGGTTTCTCCGGACCAGTAAAACAATTTCAGGTTATTGAAAATACGGAACGCCTGATCGAATTTCCGGGTTATCCGGCTCCTGGAAACAGTTCCGATTTTGATGTATACGGTAGCCACCGACAGCAGGCCCTTGGCCAGGTCATACGGGTCCCCGGCCTGGCGAAGGATTTCCAAACCCTCCTGAGCGTATTCCAGGGCTCGTTCGAATTTCTCCTGCGCCGCGAATATTTCGGCGATTACAATTCGGCTCATGCCGATTTCAGTCCGCTCGGATAATCTTCCTGCGATATCAAGCCCCTTCTGAGCTTCAATCAGCGCGACGTCGATATTGTCAAGGGCCAGTTCCACCTGAGACAAACGACGCGTCAACTGGCTGACCAGGGTCGATTCGGGAGCGATTTTGCGGCTGAGATCCAGGGCTTCCAATATCGTTTTCTTGGCCTGGATAATATCACCCATCTCGAAATACATTTCCCCTTCATACTCGAGAAGGATAATATTCTCACGGGGCATTTTGTGACCGTCAATGAGAATCCTGGCCGAATGGAATTCCCGGGAAGCAAGCGCGAAATGACGCTGGCGCAGATACAGAAATCCCAGAGATAGATGATTTCGGGCCGATGAAACAGGCTGCTCCAGATCCGCCGATAACTTCAAGGCGGTTTTCAAATTCCTCTCCGCGGAATCCCAGTTCCCGCAAAGGATTTCAACACGACCAAGGTTACCGATTAACCTGGTCATACGAATATTGTCGCCTTTGGAAATATCGATGGAATCGTTAATATAATCAACAGCCTTGGAATAATCGGAATGTATGAATGCCAGTTTGGCCAACCCGTTCAGGGCATCGATCATTCCTTCATAATCTTCGATTCGCTTGAAGAAAGCCAGTGCATCATGAAGATATTCCTCGGCCTTCTTAAGATTTCCCAGGGCCGAGTAATTACGATAAAGAAGGAGTTGTATCAGGCCGACTCTGCCGTGAAATGCCGATTTGGCCAGAATCTTGTTGGCTTCCTCACAGAGAGCAATCGATTCCTTATATGCTCCGGAAATGAATCTTTCACGTGCCTTGAAGAGCTTGAAAAGACCAATATCATATCCTTCCGGCTTGAAATCGCTTTCAGCCAGCGATCTTATCTTCTCTTCGGCGACATCAGGCTTTCTTTGGCGGTAAAGCTCTTCGATCTCCAAAAGCCTGGTATCAAAAGCCGTGTTTTGATGTGAGGACAGGCTCATGCCACATAATTTGTTTAATTATTTTACCGTTTCACCTTTAACTATCGGGCCTTCTACTTCATTCTCCGTTCTCTCTTCATAATTCGGAAGAGTATGATATAGAATGACAAATTGCAGCGATGTCAGAGCTACGTAATAATTTGACGAAGTAATGACCGAGGTGCAGCCATCCGGTAGTGTCGAGCTTCCGGAACCGGTATTTCCGCTGGTCGGCACGCTATTCGTACCGCCCGAAACAGGGCTTTCCTCGTCCCAAGGATGTTCATCGCCGGCATTTGCCAACGGAGCACTGAAGCAAAAAACCGCCAGGAGCAATGCGAACATCATTGCAAATATCTTGGCTGATCTCATGGCCTCGTGCCTCCTAAATGGTTGAGTTGACCTTCATTTTTTAGAAGCACATCACTGCGACGCCTGGGCGGGTAGGTAATATAGCAATGCGAATCGCAGTTATTGCTATATATCAAGGTATTAGAATTCAACGAGTTTGTCAAGAAAAAAGGGTGTTCTCGCAACAACTGCGCCTGCCTTTACCTGATGAATTTCTTCGCCAGCCAGGACCTGTCAATATATACGGATTTTTCCGGGCACATTTCATGACAACACCAGCAATTTATACATATTTCGTAATTAAAAGTCGGTGTGGAATGGTCAGAATTCGATAAAGCCCCTACCGGACAGGAATTTACGCAAGTATTACAGCGCGTGCAGAGATCGGAATCGATAGCTGGCCTTACCCAAACATAAGGATCAATCAGTTTAACCAAAAATTTCGGAATCAAGGATAGCCGCTTATTCGATGTGAGCTTAAAATCCGGAACCTTGACATCGGATATTTTTTCTCCCGCAATATTTATTGCTTCCGGCCAGCCTATCCCAAGCCCCGCTTCGGAAGCAATTCGCGTTGTGGGGACTTTCCCCGGATCCAGTCCGATTATTTCCGCCGCGACCGCATCAAGGGCAACCGTATCTTTTGATGCTATAAGCAAATTTACCCACCGCGGTTGTCCCGACGAAGGGCCATCCCCCTCCATCGCCAAAACTCCGTCAAGTATGGTCAATGCCGGAGGCATTAAAGACAATATATCGACCACTACCTGAGCGAATTCATCCGGCTTGGGAAATTGCTTGTGGTAAGTAGCTTTCCTGAAACCGGGGACCAAACCGAACAAGTTTTTTATGCCGCCGGTCATTAAAGTCAGGACGTGAGTCTTCAACTTGGGCAGATTAATTATCAAATCCGCTTCTGCCGCAGGTCTGGCCAGGAAATATTCGCGATCCTCAATCTGATATCTTACCACACCGGATGATTCAAACGGAACTAATTCGAAATTCTCCCGTTCCGCCATTTCGAGCATCCCGGTGCTTTTCCAGACATTCCTTATCCCCCTTTTGGCTCCTCCCGGACTGTCTCCGATACGGACCCGGGCCCCGAGCGCCCGAACCTCTTTACCGACCGCCGCCACTATTTCCGGGTGCGTTGTGACGGCATACTTTGGTTCTTTGGCGGAAAGGAAATTCGGTTTCAAAAGAACCGTCATCCCCGGCCTTACGAATGTCTCCAAACCGCCGAAATGGGCCAATAAGCGATGGATTTGTTCCGAAACCGTCGCTGGCTCATATCCGTGGCAGCGTTCAATCGCAACTGTGGGGTTTTCTACGTTAAACATGACGAATATATTACGGAGCTGCCGACCAACGAAAAAGCAAAAAATTCGCGGACACTGTTTTAGTGCGAGGATGTCATTTCCGACTTTTGGAAAGAATTTTCGATATCGTTTTCTTGGTCCAGATAATGCGTAAAGACAGGAAACGTATGGTGATCGACTGTTAAATCGAACCCCGCCTTTATAAATGCCGATTCAGGGCCGGTCCAGATATTATCGGGAGCCATGTTTTTCCCCCTCTTGGGAAAAGCCTGCACGACCTTGATTCCCTTGCGCCTTAAATCATTCAATACCTCGGCCAGAAAAAAGTGAGTCAAACCGATTTCGCGGTAATCCGTCACGATGAAAAAGCAGGTAATGGCATAAACTCTGGGATCCTCAGGGAGATTATATTGATTGCGAAGTTTCGTAAAATAGTCGCGAGGAGCGCACTGGCACCAGCCGATCGGTTTGGTGCCGTCGTACAACAGGTAACCGTCATAGATATGCTGCTGGAAAAGCTGCTCGCGCCGCCGGCGGTTTTCTTCTCCTGTACGCATCCCCCATACTTTCCAGGAAGTGGTCCACCATGCAATGCAATAGCACCATCCTTCCTGGCAATCATGCGAATGAAGCTTGAAGAAATCCTCTTCGCGATTTTCATCAAGAGGCAACACCTTTAAAATCATAGCTCCCCCGCTTCTATCTTTACCCTGAATTTCGGCAGAATTCGTACAAAACCAAAGATCGAAAGGATAAACTGCTCAATCATTGCTCAGAGCAATCTCATTTTGCGGCAGCGACTTAGCCTTCTTCTTCTCAACCAGATACACCCCCAGCAGGATCAGCGCGGCGCTTATGAAGGTAAACATGCTGTAGTCTTCTCCCAAAAGCGGCCTCGCCGCCAAAGTAGTGACGACAGGTTCCAGGTAAATAAACGCCCCAACCTCAACAGCCCCCTTGCGGGACAGGCCTTCAAGCCAGAACCACTGAGCCAGCGCAATGCAGCCGATTCCCAGGAACAATAACGCCCCGACCGTAGTCCAGGATAAAGCCGTAAACTTGGCCATCGGAGTGCTGATTAATGTTACCAGAGCGAGACTTATCATCGGCATGGAAAGAACCACGACAATTAGCGACAACGGGTTATATTTGCGCGTTATGTTGCGGGTTATTATGGTATAAACTGACCAGGTAATACAGGTAAACAAGACGAGCCAGTCGCCGAACGAATATAACCAGTCGAGATGGGATAGGTCACCCTTAGAGATCAAGAGCATGACCCCGGCAGTTCCGAGGATTATGCCGACTACTTTCCTGCCGGTCAATAATTCTTTCAGGAAAAACCTGGACAGGACCGCCACGAACGCCGGTATGGTCGCGATCAACCAGGCGGTATTGGTCGCGGAGGTATACAAAAGGCCGAGATTCTGAATCAGGAAATGTGCGCCGAGAATAATCGAGGCAATAATTATAATTTTCAGATCCTGTGGATCGAAACGGAACTTGACCCCTTTTATTAACGCTATGGCAAAAATAACCGGAGTTCCCAATATCAATCTGGCCGCGATAACCTCGCTGGGGGTCAAAAATTGCAGGACTTTTTTGGTGGCAATAAACGACAGCCCCCAGAATGACACGGCAATAATCAACATTAGGTTGGTCAACATGACGTAATATACGGAACCATTATTTTAAACCGTCGGGAAATTCTCCAGTTCGATTTGTATTAACGACAATTGTCTCCCAACGTATATCGACAGAGATATTAAACATGACTATATTCCAGGGATTATGACCGACCGCAAGATATTATACCTGACTCTTTTCGTCGCTACCTTTGCCGTATCCTGGGCCGCGATATTCGTAAAACTCTCAGGCGCCGGGCCCTTGCCCACGGCCTTTTATCGAGTGGCTATTGCTTCGCTCATCCTGGCGATTCCCGCAATTCCAAAATTAAGGATATCTCTCGGACGGCTTTCCGGCTGGGATAGACTGATGCTGATATGTTCGGGAGTGGCGCTGGGGCTGCATTTTGCGGTTTGGATCACTTCCCTTTATTACACCACCGTATCCAATTCCACCATTCTGGTGGCGACCCAGCCGGTTTTTATTCTCGCCCTGGAAGCGATGAGTGGGAAAGAAAAAATCAAACCCGGTTCCATTATCGGAATCGGGCTATCGCTCGTGGGTATGGTTATCATATCGGGCGGAGATTTCAATCTCGGATATCAATACATTCTGGGCGATCTCCTCGCGCTGGCGGGAGCATTCCTGGCCGGGCTGTATCTATATATCGGGAGACATATCCGCGCCAAAATCGATAACCTCAGCTATATTTTTCCGGTCTACACCATTTCCGCCGTTACTCTATTGTTGATTTGTGCCGGATACGGTGAAAACATGGTTTCTTTTTCGGCCCGAAGCTGGCTGTTCTTCATCCTGTTGGCCTTGATACCGACCGTTGTCGGTCACTCGCTGTACAATTGGCTGCTCGAATATGTCCCGGCTCACAAAGTGGCGACCACGATTCTGGGAGAACCGATCGGGGCAACCATCCTCGCCATTTTCTTTCTAAATCAAATCCCCGGCTGGTGGACGGCGATCGGCGGCGTCCTGATTTTGTCCGGGATTTATGTTGTCCTCAAAAAAGAAAAGCCCGATATTCCCGAACCGATATAGGATAGATTGAATCATGATAGAATTCCCGGTCAGCGGCGTTGAGACATACTGGTGGCTGCCGGCCCTGGTGGCGTTTGTAATTTCGGTTTTTACCTCAATGGGGGGATTATCGGGAGCTTTTCTTATTCTTCCATTTCAGGTGAGTATTCTGGGGTTCACCGGCCCGGCGGTTAGCCCGACGAATTTGGTTTACAACATCATTGCCATACCCGGCGGCGTCCTGAGATTCTGGCGGGAAAAAAGAATGGTCTGGCCCCTCACCTGGGTGATTATCATTGGAACCCTGCCGGGGGTTTTTATCGGAGCCTTCCTGAGGATAAAGTACCTTCCTGACCCTTCGGCCTTCAAGCTCTTCGCGGGCGGAGTCCTGCTGTATATCGGCATACGCCTTGCCCGGGACATCATCAACAAAAGAGAGAAAAAAACCGGGGCTTTCGAACTTGATAAGTTCATCGTCGAAAATTCCAAAATCACGATGAGTCATGTCAGCTTCGATTTCAATGGAGAAAATTATACCGCCTCGACACCACAGCTTTTTATTCTCAGTCTTTTAGTGGGAATCGTCGGCGGAACCTACGGCATCGGTGGTGGTGCGATAATTGCACCTTTTCTGGTGGCCATTTCGGGACTCCCGGTATACACCGTGGCCGGCGCCTGTCTGATGGCCACTTTCATAACGTCTATCGCCGGTGTCTTGTACTATACCCTCCTCGCATCCGCATACGCAGATTCCTCAATGACCATCAGACCGGATTGGTTTCTCGGCGCCATGTTTGGACTGGGCGGAGCGGCGGGGATTTATGTCGGAGCGTTACTGCAAAAATATTTTTCCGCTCGGATTATTAAAATAATCCTGGCCTTGTGTCTCCTCTTCGTAGCCGGGAAATATATTATCGGATACTTCACATGATTGAATTTCCCATAAGCGGAGTTGAAACGTTCTGGTGGCTGCCTCCCCTGGTGGCCTTTGTCATCGCCTTTGCGGCCGGAACCGGAGGGCTGTCCGGCGCCTTTATGGTCCTCCCCTTCCAGGTCAGCATCCTGGGATTCACCGGGCCGGCGGTTACACCAACCAATCTTATCTTCAATGTCATCGCCACCCCGGCCGGAGCCTATCGTTTTTTTCGAGAAGGAAGAATGCTCTGGCCCCTGTTCTGGACCTTAATCGCGGGGACCGTCCCGGGCGTCATTGCGGGCTCGTTGATTAGAATTAATTATCTGCCTGACCCCTCACATTTCAGAATTTTCGCCGGAATTATCCTGGCGTTCATCGGAATTAAGCTGATTCATGATATTCTGACTCGCACCGAAAAACTTCAAACAGAAAACAAAGAGAAGTTTAGAATAGGCGAGACTGAATTCTCCCTCAAAAAGATTACTTTCACTTTCAATGGGAATATCTTTACCGTCAAACCCATTCCCCTCTTCGCGATTTCCCTGGTCATTGGCATAATCGGAGGTATCTACGGTTTCGGCGGAGGAGCACTACTGGTCCCTGTCATGGTTACCTTTCTCCGCCTTCCGGTCTATGCGATATCCGGAGCAGCTTTACTTGAAACCTTTGTTACCTCCCTGACCGGAGTCGTATCATACTCGGTGCTGTCGATGCTGCATTCGGCAACCGGGAATCCCGCAATTCCGGATTGGCACCTCGGCGGACTGATGGGTATCGGCGGCGCCCTGGGAATCTATTTCGGGGCGAGGGTACAAAAGCACCTCCCTTCGCGGCTGATCAAATCCATTATCGCCGTTTGCATTATTTTCATCGCCGTAAGATATATCCTGGCCGTTTTTTCCTGAAATGTTCTGTTGACTTGCAGAGCCTCCTTTCGTTAATTTAATCAAATCAAAAATATGATCGGCTGTTCTTGAAGCCTGACTCAAGGGAGGAGTTATGATGTTCAATCGCCGTTTTTTCACCACCGTTGCATTGTTTTTGTTATTTTCGTTATTGATCGCAATTGATGCATCGGCGGTCGACGCCAAACCCAAATATTATTACAGTATCCGCTTCGGTTATTTCGGAAGCGGCACTTTGACCGTCAACGATTTCGATATCGATACCAAGTCCGGACTGGCCTATGGATTTGCCATCGACATACCGACTCGCAGTTCTCTCTTGTACGGATTTACTTTTGACGCATTCGAACTGAAATTCTCGTCCGAGAAGTCCCACGCTTACAGCGTCGCCTTTTCCTTGAAATATGACGTCGTTTCCGGCGAAGGCAAGTTCGCATTTCGCCCCGGAATCGCGGGAGGTATCGCAATAACCCCGGATATCGGAGATTATATCGAAAAATCATACAACTTCACTTTCCGCGCTGCAACCGATCTGATTTACTTTATAGATCCTAAAGTGAGTCTCGTGGGCGAAATCGGGGCTATCTGGGATATATATGGTAGAGCCGGAGATGACGACCTTTCCGGCGGACCCTTTCTGTTCATCCGCGGCGGAGTCGGATTTTAAATTGTATATGCGGGCATTGTGTACTATTTTCCGGGAAACAGATATTGAATTGAAACAGGGAAGTATCATTTGAAGAAGGCCGGAATTATCTGCACGATCGGGCCCTCGAGTGAAAAGCCGGACATCCTGAAACAACTCGCCGAAAGCGGAATGAGGATCGCGAGGCTCAATTTCTCGCACGGAAGCCACGAGGATCACCTGAAGGTGATTAATTCCATTCGTCAAATCAACGAAAAGCTGGAAACTCCGATCCGGATATTGCAGGATCTCGAAGGATTTCGGATTCGGGTCGGCGATCTGGACAAAGACGGAATCGAATTGAAGGAAGGCGAAGAGGTGAACCTCGGGAGGAAAACCAGGGGGAAACCGAAGTTTATTCCGGTCGACTATGAGGGATCGTTCGAGGATATCGATGTCGGCAGTTATATCTATATCGATGACGGCTATATTGCGCTGAGAGTACGAACCATATCCGCCGATAATGTCAAGGCGGTGGTGGTGACGCCGGGGCGGATCAAACGGCATAAAGGGGTGAATATTCCGGGGCTTCATTTCGCGGCCTCCTCAATGACCGACAAGGACAAAACCGACCTGGAATTCGGCCTGGCCGGCGGAATCGACATGGTGGCGCAATCGTTTGTCCGGAACCGCGGCGATATCGCCGACATCAGGAACGTGGTTAAAAATTCGGGTAAGAGGATCCCGGTCATCGCGAAGATCGAGAATTCCGAGGGGTTCGATAACATTGACGGCATCCTGGAGGAAGCGGACGGTATCATGGTGGCGCGCGGCGACCTCGGGGTGTCGCTTCCCGTATACCAGGTGGCGGTGCTCCAGAAAATCCTCATCGCGAAATGCCTCGAACGTAAGAAGACCGCGATCACCGCAACGCAGATGCTGGAAAGCATGGTCAAGAGCAGCCGTCCGACCCGCGCCGAAGTGTCCGATATCGCAAATGCCATCCTCGACGGGACCGATTACGTCATGCTGTCCGGGGAAACCGCGGTCGGAGCATACCCGATCGAGACGGTCAGTATGATGCAGGATATTATCCAGTACACGGTCCGAGCGGTGGAAGAAAAACGAATCGGGACCTGCGGCCAGAACGCTAATACCTAAAACCGCTTGCAGTCGATCAGGACTTCGTGGAAAGTCCCGTCCTTGCTTTTCATCTTGATGACAATCTGCAGCGAATCTTTCGATAATTTCCGATACACGATACCGTCAAAGGCGATTTCATTGTCGCTGACATAGAGGAGCGGGAAGCTGATGACCTCGTCTTTTTGTTCCCAGCCGGTCAGGTCGGAATTGAAATGTTTGACATTGAGGGCCATCTGCCCTTCGCGGGGGGCGATGGTCATGATTTCGTAGAAGCGGACGGTGTCGTTTTTGGTCATCTTGAACGTCCCGACCATGGTCCCGGCCGATTGCGGGTTCCAGATTTCCTCGCAGGTTCCTCCGAGCCCCTCCCCTTTCCATTGCCCGACCAGCCACTGGAGGTCATCGAGCGAGACGTTTTGGGTTTCATCGGCCATGACGGCAGTTCCTGCGGTAAATATGACCGCCAGTATAGGGATGAGGCGGAATATGGTGCGCCAGATTGAAGTCATATAGCATCCTGTATTCAGAAATTGGGTTCATGTTCATTGAATATATTACGATTGGAGGGGTTGGGAAAAGCAAAATCGCGGTGGAATGCCTGATATGTTGCGGCAGGTCTTGATTTTGCAATCGGTTCGGCGAAACCTGATATTTGGATCGGCGTCAGGAAGGGGTTCCTGACGCGTGAAGAGAGGAGGTGACGATAATAAGAGGGGGCAATGGGCAGGTCGGAAGCCCTGATGCATAGTTATCGGGGCAGTAATTTTACAAGTGAAAGACGTTTGTGGCAATGAAATTTGGGCTGTTTTATATTTTTTAGATAAGCGATATGCACAAGTCTCCAGACAAAACAATATTATCATTCAATGAAACAAATCGATACAAGTAATCACCCGTCAGGAACCCTTTCCTGACGGCGTTTTTAGAATAAATCAGTCTTTACTTTTAATCCTGAAATCGCGGAGTCCGGCTCAAGGTAATTTCTGGCGCTTGAATATTCCCAATCCTGAGGTTTTTTTACCAGTCCGGCCCTAACAGGGTTGTTGTGGATGTAGTCGATTTTGCTTCTGAGGATTATATCATTCGTGATACTCAGACAATCATAACGATACTGCCAGATTTTGCTGTCAGGTGCCGGCTCAAGATCAGCTGCGGATCGGAGTTTTTCCATCAGTTCTGTTTTGTTATTTGTATTCAGCCATTCGCCTATTTGGCGGGACGTCATTCTCTTATAATCGCCCACACATTTTGCGATGTCGTGCATTATTGGATTGATAATCAAATGAATATGGCTTGGCATGATGACATAGGCGATTAATTCAAAATCGCCTCGGTTCTGATAGAAGGCAAGGTTGTTGATGAGGATTCGGCGAAGAGGAGGAAAATGAAATAATCCGATTTTCCCGACAACAGAAGTTGTAACGAAGTAGACGGCTCCGGAGAGGTTAAACTGTTTTCGGCTTCGCGATCTCATTTCGGTACGGCGTCAGGAAAGGGTTCCTGACGAGTGATTTGAGAGGGGTTCTATATTATCATCGTGTTTTCTGCGGATAATACTCGAACCTCGAATCTTTAATCCGGAAAGAGAAGTTTGATCAATTGAATTTTGTCTTTCCGATTCCCTATCCATATATCCGCTCCATATCACCATAATTTCTTGCATCGGTACGGCGTCAGGAAAGGGTTCCTGACGCGTGATTTGAGGGGGGTTCAATATTATCATCGTGTTTTCTGCGGATAATACTCGAACCTCGAATCTTTAATCCGGAATGAGAAGTTTGATCAATTGAATTTTGCCTTTCCGATTCCCTATCCAAATATCCGCTCCATATCACCATAATCTCTTGCATCGGTATGGCGTCAGGAAAGGGTTCCTGACGCGTGAAGAGCGGGAGATATTTATAATTAAGAGACTATTATTCCCAGGTTGATTTTGGCATAATCCCCGTTCAAAATACTTCTCCCTTTTATATAATCCCAAATCCCTTATTTACACTTTTATTCCGGACTTTCGAAGATGTCGCCCTGGGGGGTGGGGCGGAAGGGGACACCGAGATGTTTGAAAGCGTCCTGAGAAACCATCCTCCCTCGTCTGGTGCGCTGCACGAAGCCGATTTTCAGCAAGTACGGTTCGACCATATCGACCAGGGTATCGACCTCTTCGTTCAGGGTCGCGGCGAGAGCCTCAATACCGGTCGGTCCCCCCTTGTAATAGTCGATGATGACCCGGAGGAATTTGCGGTCGAGATCGTCCAGCCCGATAATGTCGATGCCTTCGGCATCGAGCGCACGTTCGGTGATGGCTTCGTCGATATGACCGTCGGCGTCGACCGTGGCATGATCGCGTACCCGGCGCAACAGGCGGTTGGCGACACGGGGAGTTCCCCTTGCTCGTCCGGCAATCATGGCGGCGGCGGGATCGGTGATTTCGACACCGAGCAGTTTCGCGGAGCGGACGATGATCTCCTTCAGCTCTTCGGGGACATAAAAATCGATATGGAAGTACAACCCGAATCGGTCACGCAACGGCGGAGACAACAATCCGGCACGAGTCGTGGCACCTATCAAAGTGTATTTCCTGAGCGGGATATTGATGACTTTTGCGAAAGCTCCCTTGTCGACCACGAAATCGACCTTGTAATCCTCCATCGCGGGATAGATGAATTCCTCGATAGCGGGAGAAAGCCGGTGGATTTCATCGATGAAGAGGATGTCGCCGTCTCCGAGGTTGGTGAGAATCCCCATCAAATCGCCGGTACGGGAGAGAGACGGCCCGGAAGTGGTGACGATGCGGGTTCCCATTTCGTTGGCGATGATATTGGCGAGGGTGGTTTTGCCGAGCCCCGGAGGGCCATAAAACAGGACGTGATCGCACGATTCGCCGCGGACTTTGGCGGCTTCGATCATAACCCGGAGTTTATCTTTCAAATCGGTCTGGCCGATGTATTCGGCGAGGGTTTTCGGACGGAGCGACAGAATAAAGGATTCTTCCTCGGGGGAGATAATTTCACCGGATATAATTCGTTCGCGCCCCATCGGTGTTTATCCCTTCGTTCCGGCTTCCATCCGGAAGATGGCCGAGATCAGTTCTTCGGTGTCTTTCACTTTCGGATTCATTTTCATCGCCCGTTCGATCATCTGTTCCGCCGCGACCCGGTTGTACTGCAG
>JBFZFV010000061.1:0-3336 GCA_041306185.1 Candidatus Zixiibacteriota bacterium | reverse complement strand
TGGTCGGCGAAATAATTGAAAATAAAGATAAACCGGGGCTTTGTGTAGTGTCGAGAGCAAACCTAATCGAAAGGATGAATTATGAATCAATTCTGCCACATCGAGCTGCCGGCATCGGATTATGATAAGGTCAAGCAGTTCTACGGCGAAATTTTCGGCTGGAAGTTCCAGCAGATGGATAATTTCGACTATCTTCTGTATCAAACCCCGGATGGAGTCGGGGGCGGATTCGATAAGAATATGAAGCCGTCCTCGGGAACGGGCCCGCTCATTCACATCCAGGTTACCGAAATCGATTCCATTTTGCCGAGAATCGAGCAAATGGGGGGGAAAATGGTCAAACCAAAAACGCAGATATCTCCGGAAATCGGCCATTATGCCGTTTTCCACGACTGCGAAGGCAACACCATGGGCCTTTTCCAGTCGGCCGGAAAATAAAATAGAAGCGGCGGTCCCGTAATATGACCGCCGTTTTATATCTTTCTCTATCAAGTATAAATTACATCATCCTAAAAAACCAATCCTCCGCGTATGGTGAATCCGGGACCATAAGTCAGATCGACATCGTCGTTTCCGCCGTTGACACTACCGGTTATCCCGAGCTCCACCAGCCAGGTCATGGAATTCTCCCTGGGAATCAGGAATTCGGCATAGCCATTGAGGATAAGATGGCTGGTCCCGTCGATGGCATCATTTCCTCCCAGACTCCCATATGCCAGTCCGAATCCAGGGCGGAAAATGAAGGTCTCTTCTTCACCGTAAACCCATGCTTTAAGAGAAAATCCCAGTTGAATCAAGGTGCTGCTTTCGTCGTACGCCGAAACATTGGCGAGTTCGAGAACTGCCCCGCCGGATATTTTCTCTGCCAGCATATAATCAAGAAAGCCTCCGATCATATAACTCATATCGGTATCCCCCTCGAAGTCGTTCAAATATGCTGTTCCGGGGGAGTATAGGCCGGCCTTGAAACCGAGCGTAGTGGTCTTCTCCAGGACTTCCGCACCCGACAAAGAAATTGCCGGAAACCACAGCGCCATCATACAAACGATTAGCATGGCTCGTTTGAGTCTCATTGAAACCTCCTTGATAAAAATGGCGGTTGCTCGCGCTGCGCCGATGACTTAATTCCGGGCCGACGCGATCAATTTTGAACTGATGTGTAAAAGTAGACACATTTTCAAACGATTACAAGCAAAATATAAACTAAAATATCGAACATCGCCGATCCTTACAGGTTCTTGACTTTCGCCGATTATCCCCTTTTATTAACCGAAATCGTAATTTCCAAAGGAGACCGCCTATGACCGATGAAGTCAGGAAACTCTGGCCGGAACTGGAGTGGATAAAAAATAGCGACCTGCGCGAAAAAACCGCCCAAGTCTGGGAAAAGGCTCTCGAACAAAGCCCGCTGACCGCGCGGGACCTCGAGGAAATCCCCTTTACCCTGCTGGTCAAGGACTGCCCCGTAACCTTTATGGAACACAAGCGCTGTGTCGTCCACGTAGCCTTTGAATCGGCCAAAAAGATGCAGCTGTTTTTCGGAGACAATCTCCCGGTCGATCTGGATGTGGTGATATCGGGAGCGATTCTGGCCGATGTCGGCAAACTTCTGGAATACGAGAAAGTGAACGGCAAGGCGGTGGTCAGCGATTTCGGGTCGTATGTCAGGCATCCCTTTTCCGGGGTCGGCCTGGCCATGTCCTGCGGTATCCCCGACAAGGTCTGTCATATAATCGCGGCACATGCCGGCGAGGGGGATTTGTTTAAGCGGACCACCGAAGCCTATATAGTGCATCATGCAGACTTCATGACCTTTTTACCTTTTAAGAATCTGAAAAAATGAGCAAAAAGAGAAAAAAACAGGACGACCGCCAGGATGCGCTGAATCCTGCTCCCGCAAAATCGCGAAAGCTGTTCTACCTTATTATCGCCCTGGTCATATCGATCGCAATAAATGCCGCATTCGCTTACCGTTATTATGCCCTCAGCAGCTCCATGGATTCGTTATATACCCAATTGAGCGACCTTGCTGTCCGTCTCGAGGACTGCACCGCCAATCAATCTTCGATGCAGGAAGATGCGGAGCGAAATAGGATGCTCCTCGATAGCAAGTTAATGGCCGCGCAGATGCCATTCGCCGGGGAATTCCCCACCAATGAATTGGATATCCTCCGTAAAAGGGGTCTGCGTAATCCGATCGAAGATATCCAAAACGACCTGTTCCGGCACAAGGAATTGATTCCGTTCAAAGCGCCCACCGGGAGGGAACAGAAGTTCTCTTCGGTCGATGCCATTCACCTGTTGTCGCGGCATTTCGTGTTCGCCCGTTTTACGGACGGACGGCGGACCGGCCATATGGTGCTGGAATTCAAAGTGAATGAAGGGAGAATTACCTGGGAGGTCCTGGGAGCGTACCAGGATTAGGAATTCTCGGATTCGGCCTTTTTGCGGCGGGCCTCTTCTCTCCACCTGACATACGGTGGACGGAGGTCATCTGGCACTTCAAGACGGGGTTTTGATATCCCCAGATAGCGCTGGTACCATTTCCACTTTTTGCGTTCTTCCTTGATGTACTTCTTGAACCTTTTTTCCCAGGCGTACATCTCGGCGTCATACTTTTCGATTTTCTGAAGGACGTTTTCGACATTCTCCCGACGTTCCAGTGCTTGCCGGAAAACATCGTACTCCTGGAAATTGAAAATCATTTCCAGCATCGGTTGGGCCAGAGGCTGAGCCACCACCATCGCCTGTGAAGCGATATAATTCAAAGGGCGTCCGGATTCGATAAACAATATGGCCGGGACCGCCATGCGCCATTCCACCACCTTTTGGGCGAACTTTTCCATCACGGCATCTTCTTCGGCGGGAATCGCCGGTTCGTTGTGCCCTTCGGGATGCATCTCCCCTTTGAAGAATGACATTTCTTATTCCCCCGAGGATATATTGTCGAGACGGTGGCGGACGAAATCCACGACTTCATCCCGGTTGTTCCAGAAACGCAGATAAATTCCCCGGTAGTTTTCCAGCCGGGTCGGGCGGGTGAACGGCGATAGCAGGACCCCGTTTTTGTCGGGATAGTATGTCCGGTACTGTGTCCATTTCTTGAGATGGGTTTGCGCGAAAGTCTTGATGGTGATGTCATCTTCGGTCAGGCGATAGCGGGTCGGGAAATAGAACGAAGCGAGCGAACCTAACAGTATCGCCGCTCCCAGGGTGGCAAACCAGATGGAGTATGTGGCATAGTACACGGTGACAATAAGAACGATTATGAAGAAACTGACGGCAACCGTGACTTTGGAATTTTTCTTCGCGGGGTGGCTGGTCCATTCCAGGCTG
>JBFZFV010000060.1:0-46531 GCA_041306185.1 Candidatus Zixiibacteriota bacterium | reverse complement strand
GGATAGTCGCCGATATTTTCATATACAATGTATTCCGGAGTCCGGTCGGTGACCACGATCGAATCCAGTTCCGCAATCGTGTAAGGATATATCATGTCGAACTGAATACCGTAGACGGTCCGCGATGACACCAGGTCGATCGGGAAGGCTACCGGAGTAGCTCCGGGAATTCCGCCTACCGGTTTCGCTCCGTACGCCGAAGTCGAGAAGAGCCGGTCGATATCCAGTTCGTTGACCGTAATCGAAACGGTTCGTTGCCCGACGGCATTGTTTTCGTCGGTGGCTCGGAAGATGATGCTGTAGGTTCCGGACTGGCTGAAACTCGGGGTCCAGTTGAAAGTCATCGAGGCGCTTCCGTTTCCGGTAACCGGGTTGCTCGGGGTGATGTTGGCTCCGGTCGGGGCATCGATTGCCAGAAGAGTCAGGAAATCGCCGTCGGCATCGGTGGCATTAACCGTAAACGATACTGCTGTCCCCTGATCGATGGTATAACTGGTATTCGCAACCGTTACTACCGGCTGGCGATTAGACGAAGGTAGACAGCAGGTATCCGCGCCCAGCGTTGTTTGACATATTCCATAAGTACAGGTATCCCAGTTCGGTTCGCCGCCACCGGTGCCGGGATCACCCACATCAAAGTAACCTATGGGGGCGGTTTCGGTGGTCCCCCAGATTGGCTTAATATTTAATTGTCCCGCTGAATCGGCAAATTGATTATCCCAACCATTGGAGCTCGACCCGATAAAATCTCTTACTACAAATAGGCCAAAAGCATCGGGCGATATGCCATCACGGACCCTAAAATATACCCTGGCCACGGTATCAAGAGGACCGGCTCCAATTACCTGCCACCTGAAGTAGTTATCTTCACAGCTATTTTGGGAGGTATGCGTCGGAAACATATTCATGATGATAACATTTGCATGCATACTGTCGTCATTCGGGAAATGGCGGGCAGTTATACTATAAAAGGTGTCCGACACCAATCCGCACAAATCGGCATACACAACATTAGTGGTAACCGATCTGAGCCCTCGTTCAACTGCCCGCACGCTGTCAAAAATTCCCCCATCAGGATTTAATTGCGGATCATTGGGGTCGCAGCAGAATCCCCCGCAGGTATCCGAAGGACAATTATCGGCCCAAACCGGTTCCAATACAGTGGACGGATATGTGAAGCGAATCAAAAACCCCGCCAGTGCCAGTTGATTCTGGATTAATATGGGGACCGCTATTGTATCGCCAGCTTCGCCATAAATTACATTGGAACCCGTACCATTATTACCGAAGCCTACCACTTGTAATTTATAATTTATAGTATCGGTTACCGTATCCGCGTGAGCCGCGCCGGAAAACATCAACAGGAAAATCAGAAATACCAATGGAGAACGCCATCGTTTCATGAACGACCTCGAATGCTTATTCTTATTCAAATATTTTTCGCGATTCATATATTGAAACCTCACTTAAGGAGAACCATTTTTTTCCTGTCCTGATATTCTCCGGCCGATAACCGGTAGAAATATATGCCGCTCGAAACCGGGGTCCCCTCGTCGTCCGTCCCGTCCCAGGTGACGGTATGACTTCCGGCCGGAAGCCGTCCCGAAGCAAGCGAGCGTATCTGTTGCCCCAGGACATTGAATACCGTCAGTTCCACTTTCGAATCGACGGGGACTACGAAGCGAATCTCGGTAACGGGATTGAAGGGATTGGGATAATTCTGATAAAGCCGGAATCCTTCCGGAAGTATACCCTCGTCCTTGAGCGTTACCGGGATCAGCGCCCCCTCGATCGTGGATAGCTGAAAGTCGACTAAATTTATATTGGCATTACTCTTGATTTTCAAAAATTCGTTGACGCCGCCGTCAAGATGCCGCCCGCTGTCGCTGTAGGCGATCAGCCGCACCGTGCCGTTTTCGACGCTCTTCTTGACCGTCATGCCGTTTTGTTCCATGGTGCTGACGATGTCCTGCTCGGCCAGTTCCGTATCGCCGGAAACAACCGTCACGGCCAGGCCGCCGATTTCGACTCCGCTCTCGTAAGCGAAACTGAAAACGCCGTCCCGGTTTTGCACCGCGACCGCCGCCGGATTCCCGAAATAACGGGGCTTGGCGGAAGTGGTCCCGCGATTGACGATATAGTGAATCATGTAAACCAGGTCCGCAATCGAAGGACTGACTCCGTCCCGGTTAACGTCGGCGTTGGCCCGCTGCTCGGCATTGAGCGGATAACCCGACGGGTAGATATAGAAATTGGTATAGTACACGACATCGGAAATTTCGAAATTGACTCCGTTGAGATTGATATCGCCGACGGAATTCACGTCCGCGATTTTGATCAGGACCGAACCGTTGTCATAAACGATCGCCTCCTGCGGAATTTTGGCTCCGTTCGGGTCGGTCAGGGTGTTGTCGTTGAGCGTGAAGATATCTTCGAAGGCAAACTGGATCGGGATCGCAAACCCCGAATAGTTATAATCGCTGGTGATGGCATAGCGCATTGTCAGAATCGAACCGGACCCGGGAGCCAGGGTGACCGAGGGATTGTTCTTGTCCGCAATCGCGATAACTTTGATATGTCCCGGCTGATTGAGGTAATTGAGGTAATAGGTAAAATATTCGAAATCTTCGATACGGGTCCCGGCTTCGGAAATCGCTCCGAGAATCAGGGCCGAAACATCGTAGTGGACCAGCAGATTCAGTCCCGAAATAGGTTCCAGGTTGTCGAGATAGACATCGACATCGACCATTTCCGTGGGGTATCCGGTAGCCTCGCCGACCGTAAGAGCGTAAACGGTTTGTCCTTCGAGAGTTATCGCAAAATCGGCGGTATCCGAGGCGCCATAAATATCACTAAGTGCCATTTTAACAGCAAAACTGCCGGAATCGGCATATTCTGAATCCCAGGTTACCTGGCTGGCCCGGCCTGTCCCGTCAAGTGTAAGTCCCTCAGGACCTTCCAGAATCCGCCAGGAAAGCGGGTCGTTGTCCGGATCGGCTCCGGAAATGTTAAATGCAACCAGATCGCCAGCCATGAAATCTATTTCACCTACGGGGTCGATGACCGGCTTGCGGTTATTATTCAAAACGGTAATTTTCATCGTCGTAAGGTCGGCCAGGTTTCCGTCGCTGACCCGGAAAGTCACTTCGAACGGAGAGCTAAGCGAGCTGTTGGGACCGTCAAAAGCGGCGTTCCAGACAAAGGTCGCGGTGCCGTTTCCGTGGTCGTTGAGACTCGCGCCTAAGGGCCGTGTAACCATATTAATAACAAGCGGTTCGCTGTCGGAATCGGTGGCTCTAAGTTCAACCGTCAAGGTTTCTCCTTCGTAAATTGTCGGATTCGAAATCGCCCGAAATTCCGGAGCGTGTCCGGCCGCCGAAACCTCGGCTCCTCCCCAAAATGCCATCAGGACAACCAGAAAAGCCGCTGTTTTTGTGATAATTCGCTCTTGCAAACCCTATTACTCCTCAAAGCCCGGACAGAAAATCAACTCTTAACCGAGCAATAACCAGACCAAATATTTTTCAATTCTCCGGTCACTCTTATACTTACAGGCCCAATCCGTTTCCAGCGCCGTTTGGTACCGAACTGCGTCCTTTATAGTATGGCGGACAAAACCTTACAAAATTACAGTTCTTTCTTCAGTCCCTTAGCGACGGCCTTATAAGCAACCTTTGATTAACATTTCTCTGATTAGAGGTGAGGGTATAAGGTCACTCGTGATATTTCTCAAATTTTCTTCAAGAAAGTTGCAAAGCAGTGCAAGTATGTACAATGTTGGCAATCCCTGCCTTAAAATAAAAAAGCCCCTAATCCTTGCGGGATCCTTTGAACTACTCGACTTAAGGGCCATCCGATCTTTCCTGCTATATTCTCTCTATTCTTTTATTCGTTAACTAATCTGCCGTTAGCACTCCTTTAAAAAAACCTGCGGGGAGGGTGACTCCCCTCCCCACAGTAGTTTATGCGGTCTTACTTAATAAGGACCATTTTCTTGGTGATCTCAGTCTGATCAGCCTGGAACTTATAGAAGTAAATACCGGAAGCATAGCTGGTAGCATCAAAGACGACCTTGACAGTACCGGCTTCGCTGTAACCGTTGAAATCCTTAACCTTCTGGCCGGCCACGTTGTAGACCGAAAGGGTCCAGTTGGAGGCAACCGGGAGAGCCATTTCGATAGTGGTGGTCGGGTTGAACGGGTTCGGATAGTTCTTAACCGAGAAAGCAGTCGGCAGAGCGACGAACTTCATCGGAGCGCCTTCATAGTTGGCGCCTTCGATCGAGGCCAGACGGCCGTTGATGTTCAGGAATTCGCCGCTGAAGGTCGCGTTCTTGTCGAAGCTGTAGATGACACCATAGGTGAGACCGTCACGAACGGTGGTCTTCAGTTCCATACCCTGCGAACCGGAAGCCAAACCAAGGACTTCTCCTTCGACCACGAAGGCCGCAGCGCCGAGCTCGGCATCAACACTGAGAACGTCGCCGTTCTGAGCAATCTGAGCCGGGGTGGCAACCGGGTTGATCTTCGGATGCGGCAGAGCATCGCCAACGACTACACGAATCAAGTAAACAAGGTCGGCAACCGAAAGGATGACACCGTCGGCGTTGACGTCGGTGGCAGCTTTCTGACCGGCCGGGTTGATCGTGAAGGCAGCCATTCCATACAGGAAGTAGTTCGTGAAGACAACCGCGTCGGCAATTTCGTAAGAAACGCCGTTGAGGTTGACGTCACCGCGATCGTCGATATCTTCTACGCAGATGATATCAACGCCGCCGTTGAACAGCGTGATGAAAGGAACAGGCCACTTCTTCAAATTCTCTTCCAGTTCGTTGATACAGACCGAAGTGTCGATCGCGAAGGTCGGGAATTCGAAGGTCGGCGGAATCAGATAGCCATCCGCAGTACCGTCGTAACCGCGGACATCGGTGGCAATCGCCTGGCGAACATCGTAATCAACCCAAACCTGCTTGTGGAAAGCGAGCGAGTTGTCGCCGCAATCCATGTAGAAGAACTGAACCGGGATATACTGGCATTCCAGAGTGTAATCGCTGGAAACCAGGAAGTCGAGGCTGAACAGGACCGTGTCATCAGGAACGAAGAACGTTGACGGATGAGCCGGGCCATTGTTCTGGTCGGCAATACCGACAACCTGGATCATACCGGTCGGGCAGCCAGCGCCGCAATAACCGTTAGGACCATAGCTGAAGGTAAAATATTCCCACGGCTCGGCCATGGAGAACATCGGGCCGGCGATAGCGCCGGTGAAGGCCAGAGCGGTAGCATCATAGGCAATGAGGAAATCAAAGCCCATGATTTCTTCGGTACCGGAAACCTTCACAACGTCAACCTGGGTGTGCATACCCTGATAGGCGCCAAGGCCTTCCGGGCCTTCTTCCTTCTCAATCGCAATCACGAAGGGAAGTTCGCCAACCGAGTGAATGGTGAAGGTGCAAGCATCAGTGTCACCAGCGCAATCGGTCACGGTAACTTCGACAACATAATCGCCTTCGGCGGCAGCGGCAAAGTTAACCAAACCAGTCGGATCAACGGTAATAGGGCCAGGATGGCCTCCAAAATCGGTAATCGACCAGTCTTTGGTGTCGCCGCTGTTATCATCGGTGGCCGTAAACTGAGCGGTACCACCGGAAGTGGTGCCGACAGTCATGGTTTCGCCGCAGTCGCCGGCAATCTCCGGAGCGGTGTTGTTGACAACCAGGTCAACGGTGCAGGTCGGGCCGTCAAGAGCATTATGAGCCTGGAATACGACCGATACAGACTGACCGACTTCCGAGCACGGAGGATCATAGGTCCAGCTGAAGGTCGGGGCACCTGCAGTATAGGTTACAGTACCCTTGGTAGCAGTAACAGAAGTAACCTGCTGTCCATCCGGGTCAGAAACCGGGATTCCGGCCAAATTGAAAGCAACATGATGCTGAGTCGTCATTTGAGGCGGCAGAGCGTCGCAATCAACTACCGGAGGAAGATCCGGAGAAACCGCAACCGGATAGCAAATCGAAGCAAAGGTGGCAGTTTCCGGGAACAGCCAGTCGTGGTCACCATTCGGATGGCCGACAACATTGGTGAAGCAAAGCTCACCAGCCGGGGTTTCATCGGCGAACGGGAGAGTCATGTGGATCAAATACTTCGTAGTAATTGCCGTTTCATCCCAACCCACGGCTCCAGCCGATACTACGGAATGAGCGAAGGTATCGGGAAGGACGCCATCAAAGCCATCTTCGTAGTAGAAAGTGAAGCCCCAGGTAAAGACGCTCCAGTCTTCTTCGAGACCAATGATCGGAGTGAAGGCCTCGTTATCTTCCAAACCATAATCACCCGTAAGGGTTACGCTGGTAAGGTCGCCGGTGCCATAGATCATGCAATTGAAGTTAAAGCCGGACAGACCGAGCGGATCCTGGACGTTACCGCCGCGGATTTCAGCGACGATGGAAGCATTGCCCTGGAGTGTCGGAGTTCCGCCATTATCCCAGAAATTGCTGGGTGCAATGTAGGTATCCCATTCAACTGCATTAGAAAGCCCAAAAGAAAGAAGGACAAACGATAAGGCAAATAATAAAGTAAGCCGTTTCATCGTGTGCTCCTATTTTGATTCGTTAACATTAACATTCGATTTTAAACTCGAAACTCGAGTCTTTTCCCCCTCAGGGTTCGAAATCACCTTTTAGAGTTCCAATCAGCGAGAGCCACAAGCCAATCAGAAATCGGGCAATTTCATGAAGAAACAAAGGTTAGTACAACAGGTTTCTTTCTCTTGAGCGCGTGTTATAAAGAAATTACCTCTTTTAAGTGCCACCTCCTTTCTCTCATTGTCAGTTAAAGGTTAACTTTAATTGCGATTATTGATTGCATACTCACTTACTTACCCACTAAAGCACATTTTTGTTAGGCCCGTGCGAGCCGGATGTTAAAATCCGGCAATCACGGCCACAAGGCCGGACAACAAATTAAATCCGGGCCGTTCTTGAATTTAAAGTTCACCATCCTGACGATATCGAGGATGTTGACCGAAATATCGCAATTGGTGTCCCCCATCGCCAAATATATCGGCGCCGCCCCTCCCTTAAATTTATAATTCACCAAAAAGATGATATCCAGAATATTGACATTATCGTCCGGGACCCCCGACTGGGGACCGCTGACATCGCCGCAAACGCCGGCCAGTACGGTAAATATCCCGCTATAAACCTTCACCAGATTGGTATCGAGGTGCCCCACCGGCTTATAAACGATCCTCATGCTGTCGGCGCCCCCTTCGGGCTCTTCCTGAACGCGCTCCCACCATCCGCAGGTGGAATCGGTGAGCGGAGGAACCGGCGGGACCCAATCGTAACATTCATAATAGAATGTGTCGATAACCGTGTCGGTGACGATCCCGATGGAATTCCCCGCTTCATCGGAGAATCCGAAATAATCAAGGGTGCCTAATGCTATAGTAATATTGACGGTGCGGTTGGTATCGTCGGGGGCGATGTCGAAAACATCCCCTTTGATTCTTATCAATGGAGTATCAGAGCCGGATTGAATTGGGATTCCGGGAGTATAGGGGGGCGCGGCTTCATTGGCCAGAGCGGAAATCACCATATTGAAACCTTCGGTCCCGGCCACACCGACCGACCTGGTTTCCACCCGCTCCCAACCCGAAGTCAAAGTTCCGGTAGTATCGAAGGTGCCTCGGTAGGCCGCCCGTTCCTCAAGATAAAAGACGTCATAGCCGTCGATAAAAGTGGAGTCGGTACAGCTGGTAATATCTCCGGGGATGGCGTAGTTGTTGCAATGATAATATCCGAGCATCTGAATGGAATCGGTGCAGGTTTGCCCCTCCCAGTCCTGACAGACCCAGTATAAAGAAGCCTCGACCGAATCGATGGCGCTGTCGGGATTGAGGGGATCGAATTCAGTGTAGGAGTAGAAATGCTCGTACTCGAGCGTATCCAAGACGGTATTGAATTTCAGGATATGGGGATTACTCAACACAATCCACAATGTGTAGGCCGCAATCTCCTGATTGAAATTATCCATGTAAACAGATACTGCCGAGCCGATTTCGCCGGCGGTGCCGGTGGTGTCTCGGATATCGACAATTAAATCCACGGATTGGGCCGGGGTCGAAATGGCCAGAACAATCAGTATCGTCAGCAATCCGCTAAAGCTGAGCAACCTTGCTTTTTTGAGATGTAATGCGAGCATTCCATCCTCCCTAAATTAGGTTTTTTGGTCCCAAAGTAATCCCTTAGCGAATTAAGCTCTTATTCCTCGTCCTTTGGAAAAATTCCCAAAAATCCGCAAATCTGTGGAAGCTAAATTGTTATTACTGAATGTTATCGGTATTATTACCATTTAGTTCAGCCGGTCACAATCAAACAGACCTGCAACTCGTAGGTTCCAATTTTCTGGCGGTCCCCCCGCCACCAATTGAATGGAGTAGTCTAAAGTTACTTAAACTTTTGTACTTTAGAGATATTTGAAGACCAATATCACCTTATTACGTTAACAAGGTTTTTCTGCGGACTTTACACTTATTCATTACGCGAATGGAATATAAGCCCAAAGTCACTGCCTGTCAATAGAAAAAGTTCCCTAAATCTGCCAAAAAATTAAGCAGACCGCTAAAATAGCGGCTTTTGGCTCATTTAAGCCATTTCTTGACCCGCCCGGCAATCATTTTTCGGAATTTTTATGTAACTTATTAAAAATCACCCTGATACATTTTGGTCAAGATTTTCTCCCTAATGCCGCGAGTTTAAGCTTGGTTTAAGCCGTGACCCGTTATATTTTTGACCCAACTCCTAACTCCACATAAGGGATACTTGCGAAAATGGCCAAATTAATGAGCAAAAAAACCAAGGAAATCGTCCAGACCGTAACGGTCCTGGTCCTCGTTATACTATTTATTATCTTTTATATCATCGCCCCTCTGGTCAATGTCCCGGACCTGATGGCCCGCCCTGAGAAAGAAGAATTCGAGGATCCCGAATATGTGCTCGCCAACAATCCCTCGTTTTTCGTGGAAAATGGACTTAATCCGGACACATTAACCCTGGTCAGCCGCGACAACATCAACCTCGCCACGCTCTATTTCAAAGTCGACGGCGGGGCGTTCGATTCCGCGCTGGGTTTGGCGGTCCTGGTTCATGCCGGAGATACCGACCGAACTTCCCTGTTACCTTATATAAAGGCGATTCTGGCTGAGGGCTTCAATGTCGTCGCTTACGACCAGCGGGCCTGCGGGCTTTCGGGCGGAATCTGGCATACCGCCGGAAGATACGAAGCCGACGACCTGGTCGACCTGGTGGCCGATTTGAATATCCACGAAGGTTTAATTCATCCCTTGATCGCAGTCGGGTTCGGAGTCGGCGCCGACGCCGCCATGAAAGCGTCTCTCGATGAAAGCCGCATCGACCGCACGATTCTTATTTCGCCGTTTTTAACGGGGAAACGCTGGATGGCCGACCGGATCGAAAAAACGGATGTGTTCGAAATACCTTTTGCCAACGGCATCTATTACTGGTGGTTCAAGAAAATTTCCAACTTTCCGTACGACCGGACTTCCGCCGACGATCTGGTGCCCCTGAGGACTCCAACCCTGCTGGTGCTGAACAACGACGCCCTCGAAAGCGAGGCCGCCGAGCGGCTGATTGAAATCACGCCGAAAGAAATCCTGACCGTCAAGCCCTATCCCGCTTCGGAACAGGACCTGGAAAACCTGATTGTATCGGCATTGAAAGAAAAATAATAAAAAAGGCGGTCAGACCCGGAAGCGACCTGACCGCATGCTTTTCAGTTGCGTCGGGTCTTGATTTCGGAGTTGGGCAATATCGAATCCGAAATTGTGACCCGACGCCTCAAACCTAAAACTGCAGCAACCCCATATTCATGTTGACCGAGAAATCGTTAGTATTATAATCCGATAACTGCCAGGTGAAATAGACTCCGATATCGAAGATCGTAATCCCGGTAATCGAAAACCCGAATTCCCGATACCAGTTCTTCGCCGCGAGGTAATGTTCGTCATAAAAGATTCCGGGCTGATGTTCGAACCGGGTCAGGAATCCTCCGCCGTGCACGCCCAGCGAAAAGGGGATATCCTTCACAAGCGGAATGCCGCTCTTCATGAAGAGGGTCCTCCCGAAATTATGATCGACATAGAACGAAACCGCCCGGTCGCCCAAAAAGGTCTTGTTTCCGAGGGTCTTGAAGCGGAGGCGCGAAATCATGAAGCCCTCTCCGAAATCCTGCGTGAAATAGTGCTGCGGAGGGAGGAACTTATCGGACCACCCGGCCGTGACGAAAATATTGGTTATCCCCAGGTTGAAAAACCGCTGCCGCCGAAACGCCGTTGCGGTCATCCGGGTGAATTCGAAATCGTTGTCGATTAAATCCGGGTCGGCCACTTCGATACCGAGTCCGAACGCGGTGTATTCGGTAATCGGGAGTTTTTTCACGATTCCTTTGTCCTTTATCAGGGGACGGTTATCCCAGCTGAAATTGGCTCCGACCGACCGCAGCCGGCCGTCCATAATCGCAGGGTTGTCGCGATGGTCCACGATGGAATCGTTCTTGTCCGAATCGAACCAGTCGTCAAGGGTAAAATCGGTGGTTTTGGCCAGTGAAGATTCCAGATAATCGTTATAGCTCAATTCTACCCTGGTCTTGCGCACGGGCGAGCCCTTTATATTGAGCGTAAAGCCTTCCTTGAGGTAGTAGTCGTCCGGATCGTGGCCATCGTACAGCGCTCCTGCGGTGTTACTTAGGTCGGCGAAAGGATGGTGCAGGACCGTTCTTTTTGTTACCTGCTTGCGGTATTCTCCGCCGATGCTGACTTCCGGGATATTGTTGAGCCGGTACTCCAGGCCGTAGCGATGCTGCCAGAGCTTGGCGTCGAAAGCATAGCCTGTTTCCAGTTTCGTGGTAAGCCGGTCATTAAAGAACTTGAAATCCAGCGGCAGTCCCAGGTAGGCTCCTTCAACACGGCTAAAATGGAAGATACTCGGCTCGAACATCGCCACGAAAACCGCACCCAGCCCATATATCAGGGCTTGCTGGGCCAGCGGTTTCGGAGCATTTTCAACCGAATCAATCCGATTGTACTCGGATTTCTCATATTCGGTTAACGGAGTGATTTGCGCCCTGGCCCAGATCAAAGTGTCGGCGGCGTCGGCGTCCGGAGCGACTTCGATAACGTAGCCGTCAAAGACCCTCTCCGGTTCTTCGACCGTGAAAGTGTAATTGTGCAGGGTTGCCGCGTAATCGACATCGATATCCGGGAAGGCCGGAATGCCGAGTTTCAATAGCGCCGTGAAGCGGATTTCGACCGGCATCCAGATTTCGTTCTGGAATTCGGCATAAGTCTGGGTATAGCGGATATCTTTCATGAACCGGGTATCGAATCCTTTGCTGAAGGTCACGTCGACCCCCACCACTTCATAGGTGCTGTCGGCGATGTCGATCGTCCCGGCGAAAAGGGGCTCGGTTTCGTTCTTCGGTTCGATTTCCAGCCGGAATACCGGGGCGCCATCGAAGTACAAGGTATCTGCCAGATAATAATTGTAATGATCCAGGGCATCCTCGGCGGTCGGAGATACGACATTGTACCTCCCCAGGTCGAGACGATTCTGGTTAAAATTTAAAAGCTGCCCTACCGACAGAAGGTTCTCTGCGGCATCGATATTGGCCGTCTGTCTTCGGGCCAGGATCACTTCCTTGAAATCGTTCGGCTTTTGCCAGTATGCCTGTACCTGGCTTTCGAGGATAACCAGGATTTCTTCGGCGGATTTGCTGTGGTCCGATGCCACCACTTTGCTGTAAGCATCGAAGGTGTACGATTTCAGCTTGTCGAGTATTTCCTGTTTCCGTTTGATGGCTTCGAGGATGATTCTTTCGCCCGGCCCGTACCGTTTGGAATAAGCGGTGATTTTTTTCAGGATAATCGTGCTTGGCTTGAGGCCGATATCGAGTATCACAGTGGTATCCCCTTCGGGGATATTGACATATTCGGTTCCGGAATAATGCGCGATATGGCTGAACTTGAGGTTATATAATCCCGGCTTGAGTTTGAGCCGGTAGCGGCCGTCGTCGTTGGCCATGGCGGTCAGGCCGGTGTTGAGAACGCGAATGGTCGCCTGTGGAATCGGGTCGCCGGAATCCAAGTCCCGGACTGTCCCCTCAAGAACAGCGGCCTTACCGACTGCGCCGAAAATCAGCACCATCAGCAAAGCCGTATAAAGACTGCGTAATGAATACTTGGTCACGATGATTGTCCCGTCCCCGTCCGCTTCACCATTCTACCTGCGGCAGTTAAGTTGGTTCCCATAAAATTATCTGGCGGCCAGATATTTCGCCAGGGTTTCGACCTGTTCCTGAGTCAGCTCGGCCCGGGCGGCATGTCCTTCCAGAAACGGCTTCCATTCTTCCGGGGCTTTCATGTTCTTCTGCGGAAGATCATGACACATCTGGCAGCGGTCCTCCAGAATCTTCTTAGCCTCCGCGTTCGGGTCATTCGAACCGCAACCGGTCATAAAGGCCAGCCCCATGCAGGCCGCAAAGGCGGCCGAAAATATATATAAAAAGCAAGTTCTCTTCATAGCCAAATTTACACTCCGTCGGTTAGTTTTGGGTTAGGGTATATTTCAATTTCAAGCAAGGACTTATATAGGTTTTGTTCGGAAAGGGGTCAAGGAAATTCGAAATAATGGAAAGATTTAATATATCAATACAGCCGTTCCCGTTTGGCCAGGAAGGCGTAGAGGGCTTTGTCGAACGGCATCGAAGTGTCGATGAGGTGATAATCGATCCGACTCTGCCGGCATTCCGCGGCAATCCGGGATGAAAAAGCCTCGGTTGCTTCTTTGAAGTGTTTGCGGATCTGCCACGGAAGGGTGGTCAGTTCTTCGCCGGTTTCCAAATCCTTGAAAATCGCTTCCTGCGGGAAAGCGAAATCCCGCTCGCGGGGATCGAGGATATGAAAAAGAATGACTTCGTGCTTCTTATGCCGGAAATGCTTCAACCCCGATATTATTTCGTGAGGGTCGTCGAGTAAATCCGAGAAGATAACCACCAGCCCCCGGCGGGAAATCCGTTCCGCCATTTCGTGGAGAGCCGAAGCGATGTCGGTCTTGTCCGAGGCTTTCTGGTTGGCCAGTTCCTGAAGCATCACATGGATATGCCCCGATTTCGACCGCGGAGGAATATAGCGCCGAATCTTTTCATCGAAGGTCACCAGTCCCACCGCATCCCGCTGTTTCAGCATCATGAACGACAGTGATGCCGCCAGGAGCGAAGCATATTCCAGCTTGACCGTCCCGCCGGAAGTGTAACCCATCGAGGCCGAGCAGTCCAATAGGAGATAGCCTTTCAGATTGGTTTCTTCTTCGTACTGCTTGATATAGTAGCGGTCAGACTTGGCGAAAACTTTCCAGTCGATATTCCGGATGTTGTCTCCCGGCATGTATTGACGATGTTCGGCGAATTCCACCGAAAAGCCGTGGTACGGAGACTTATGCAGCCCGGCGATGAATCCCTCCACTACCATCCGGGCGCGGAGTTCCATCCCTTTCAGTTTGCCGACGATTTCGGGATCGAGGTATCTGCGGTAATCGGTCGCCATATAGATATAATACTCAATTGAGGCTCGTTAAGCTGAAAAATATTTGGGTATTTGAAGTTGCGTCAGGTCCTTAGCGAGGCTTTGCGAGCGGTGACCTGACGCATTCCCAATAAGAAATTGGAACTGTCTTAAATCCTAATACGCGTATGATGCTTTTTCCAGCCCCTTGGTGAACCGGATTATTTTGTCCCGCTGAGCATCGTTGAAGAACCCCTTCTTCCGGGCTCCAAACTGGTAGGCTTCTTCGAGCCGGTCGAAATCGTCGTCACCCATTTCCCGCGCGATGGCGGCATAATGGTCTTTGTGGTTGTTCATGTATTCGAGGAGGCGTTCGATTTCGTCGTAATCCCCCTCTTTCAAGGCGCGAATAAACAGCGTGACAAATTTCTCTTTCATCTTCCTGTCCGGCTCCCGGTTGCGAGTTTGGCTGACATATTTGGGCCTCAAGCCCTATAAATTAAGTATCGGCCCGATACCCCTTTTTCAATAGCCGGATTATCAGGGCGAGATGAAAATCTAATTACGGCCGAGGTCTTTCAAAATCATCACCGCCATGACCAGGAAAGTCAACAGGATCAGCGGCCCGACCACGTACATGATGGCATTCGCCGGCCAGCAGAAACCCATTCCGGCCATCCCGATGGCGTGAACGAAAATCAAAATCCCCAGCCAGATATACAAAAACCGCTTGAGCCTATCGGAATAACCGGTGAACAGAAACAACAGCCCGGCCGCGAAAAAGAGCAAAAGCTCCGACGCAAAATGTTCCATCGACCATTCCAGGTTGCTTTCGAAAGCATCCCGGAACGGCACCGCCGGTTCGGTGTCGAGGAAAGCGGAGGTATCGGCCTCGGTGATTACCCGCTGTTCCCCGGAATCGGACCAGTTCGGAGCGGTCACCAGTTCGGAATCTTCTATCAGCGGTTCGATCGCTTCTTCTTCAGGAATTTCCACTTCTCCCTGATGGGCTCCTTCCTGAATGATGTCGCTTCCGGCAAGTTCATCGGAGGTTCCGATCATGCCGGATTCCATGGCCCCGAGGAAAACCATCCAGAGGACCACTCCGATCAGTAATAGTGCAAACGCCGCGACGAATGTTTTGCCGTATTTCGGCAGTTTCGATAACCTGTATCCCTCAATCATCCCTGACTCCTTTGTGAGATATAAATATCCTTTATTAATAATAAGATACGCGACTTCACGAGGGCAAGAAAATAATAGCGTCGGTAAATATACCCGACGCTATTTAAAAGCGAGCTATTTAGCTTAATGATCCGCCAAACTGTCAATCACATGCAGACCGGCCTCGTGCCTCCCTTGAATTTATAATTCACCATCATTACTATATCAAGAACGTTCAGGCTTCCATTTCCATCACAATCGGCCACCCCCAAGTCTTCCGGAGCCGGTCCCCCTTTGAACTTATAATTTACGAGATCTATGATATCGAGAATGTTGATAATGCCGTTTCCGTCCAGATCGCCGCATCTTTTCTGAAAAAAATGCTCTCTTAGTTTTATTTCCGGATATGCCGCCGCAAAAACCTTTGCTTCATCAATCAATCCCAGGTAATGGTGGCTCGGATTCCAGGCATCCAAACCCATGTAAATAGGCGCGTCGTTTACATCCAGCAACCCGGTTTTCGGGGCGGAATCTTTCTGGACACCGTCGAGGAAAAATTTCATTTCGGAACCGTCATACACCACCGCTGTGTGATGCCATACATTGGTTGTCAGCCCTGCCGGAATTTCCAGTTGTTCTATGGTCGATCCACCCGACTTAATGGCGTAGCGTACGGCGCCGCTGGTTCTGGGTAAAAGCCACCAAACCATATTTTCCCAGGGACCGACTTCTCCTTTGCCCATGATATAGCCATAATCATTATAGTGCGAGGAATATACCCAGGCCATAAAGGTGATTTCATATCCCGAAATGTCAAGACTGACCGCATCCGGGATAATCACATAATCGTCGATACCGTCAAATTGAGCGGCCCTCCCTGATATACCAGATGCCCTGGTTGTCCCGCCGGTCAGAGTTCCGTTATTTCCGTTACCACTTTGATCGAAAGCGATATCGCCGGATGCTTCATCAAAATTGAGATAAAGTGCCGGCATATTCAGTCTGTATTCGCTTTCCATTTCGGAGGGAGATAGGGCCCTGGAATATATTTTCACCTCGTCGATCGATCCAAAATAGTAGTTCGATAAAGCCCAGGCGTCCCAACCGATGATGATCGAGGCGTCGTTCGTATTCAGGTTTCCGGTTTTCGGAGCATTATCGGCCTCACTGCCGTCGATGTAAAATCGCATATATGACCCGTCGTACACTACCCCGACATGATGCCAGACTTCCGGAGTCAAACCGACCGGAATATCCAGTTGCTCGATTGTCGATCCTCCTGATTTAATGGCATATCGGACGGAACCATTGCTTCTGGGTAGTAGCCACCAGACCATTTCATTCCAGTCACCTGCCCGCCCCTTTCCCATGATCCAGCCTAAATCATGATATGCCGGAGATTTTACCCACGCCGTGAAGGTAATTTCAGTTCCACTAATATCCAGTCCTGGGGCATCGAGGATTTCCACGAAGTCGTCGATCCCATCGAATTCCAGGCAATGCCCTGAAATACCCGCGGCCCAGCCGGGCCCGTTCCGCAAAATTCCGTTATTGTTATTTCCGCTGTGGTCATAGGCCATATCGCCAATACCTTCATCGAAATTCCAGTACCCGACCAATCCATCGTACCTGGAATCAACCGAATTATATGAATGATTGACCGGGATTGCTTGTCCGCTGGCACCGTTTTCGGCATCAACAGCAATAGCACAAATGAAAGCAAAGCCCAGCGCTACCAGTGCACAAAACACCTTAAGCGACCTGCACATAGTACTCCTCCAGTTTAAAAAGTTTTGGTTTAGAAGATTAACGACTGATGCCAAATGATCTGGATAAAGAAAGATTAAACAACAAAACTTGTCAATTGATATCAGGACAGTGGTTTATATATAAACAATCATAGTGAGGACAACGGAACCATAAAAAAAGGGCGGATAATTGGCCCGCCCTTAATTGGTTACATATGCTTAAGCCTGTGCTACTTCACCAGCACCATCTTCCGGGTTTGTTCGAAGTCTCCGACGGCCAGGCGGCAAAAATATATTCCGCTGGAAAATTCCGAGGCATCCCAGGTAACATCGTGAGTCCCGGCTCCGAATACTCCATCAGCAAGCGTCGCCACCTTCTGCCCCATGATATTGTAGACGCTGAGCGTCACATGACCCCGCACCGGAAGTGAAAACGAAATTCTCGTAGTGGGGTTGAAGGGGTTAGGGTAATTTTGATTCAGCGCGAATTCCCGAGGCAGAACCGGGGTACTTTCGTCATCGATATCGGTCGGCTGCTTGGTCCATACCGCAAGGTATGGCGAGACCTTATCCCCGGCGGTCGTAAAATTACCACCGACATACAATTTATCCTGATAGGTAAAAAATGTCCTAACATAACCATTTAGGCCGGAGCCGAATTTTTCCCATTCTCCATTCTCCCATGACAACAGGTTGTCCTTAACGCTGCGTTCGGTGAGATCGAAATCCCCTCCAATAACCAGATGATCGTCAAAGACACCGGCAGTTAATACCTCGGCTGTATCCAGATAGTCGATAAAATTCCAATCGGTTCCATCCCAGGATTTCAATTCAGTCGTATGAGCAATGGATTGCTCCAAATTTCCGCACGCAATCAGATTTCCTTCAAATTCAGTGAGGGCTCTAACTTTTAATTTCGGACTAAACGGATAGATTCCCATCGCTGACCACTCGACTCCATTCCATTTCGCTATCACCCGCGCGTTTGATGGTGATTGAAATATATAACTTCCCGCCGCGATCAAATCACCGCCATAGACATACAACTCAAATAAATCGCGCCCGTCAAGACCGCTCCCAAGCGGAAACCATTCATTACCGTCCCATGAGACTATGCCGCGAGTATCTTCTATTCCTGCCGTATTGAATCTTCCGCCGATAATCAATCGATCATTATATACCGTAAGGGCGTTCACCTGACCATCAAGCGCAGTTTCAATCTTTACCCATGATTCGCCGTCCCATTTGGAAAGATACCAATATTCATTAGGATCATAATCGTAGTATCTTCCGCCGGCTATCAGGGTGTCTTTGAAAACGGCCAGGGCTCTGGTATCACCATTAAGTCCTTTACCCATGGCAAGCCATTCCTCGCCATTCCATAACGCAATTCCATTCGCTTTTATATTGCCAATATGAGTAAACCATCCGGCGACGATTAAATTTCCGTTGTATTCGAAAAACTGCGTGACCCGTTCATTGATACCGTCACCCATTTGCTCCCAGTTTTCCCCGTCCCAGCAATACGGCCCACGAGTCAAGCCGCTGCCGCAAATCAATTCCCCGTCATATACCTCCAAATCCCAAACGAAAACGGCAGCAATATTCCCCAGTGCCTTCCATCTATGCCCATTCCACGACGCCACTTTATTTGCTGCTATTTCTCCGATTTGACTGAAATACCCCCCGACAGTCAATTCTCCGTCGAACTTACACAAGGTTTGAACTGCAACACCGGAATCGGATTGCAGATAGGACCAGGTCTTACCGTCCCATTGAGCAATACCCCCGGAAAATATTCCTCCGGCAACAAGACAGCCCTTATACGTTTCCAGCGCATAGACGGTAAGATCGAATTCCGAATTGAGCGTATTCCAAACTTCGCCATCCCATGCAGCAATGTATTCGGCTGGAATATTGCCCGCGCTATCGAAGGAACCTCCGGCAATGAGCATGTCATTGTACACCATTAACGACATCACATGATTATTGGTCCCGACTTGGAGCGGACGCCAATTTGTCCCTTCCCAGGCCGCAATATTATTGGCTGCGACGCCGCCTGCTTCACCAAAATAGCCGCCGGCAATCAACTGGCCTTTGTATACAGTCAAAGCCCGGACTTCTTTATCGACTCCGCCACCAACCGGTGACCATTCCTTCCCGTTCCATGATGCTATATTCCGGCATTCAATTCCGCCGGCGATTCCAAAGGTCCCGCCCACGATTAGGTTACCTTTGTGTTCAGTAAATGAAAAAACAACCCCCCAATTGTCCTCGGCCGAATATTCGATTACACCTATAGATCTCCATTCCCGGCCGTCCCACATGGCAATGCTCTGGGCCCTTTCGTTTCCTGCAATGTTGAAACTGCCCCCGACGATCAGGTTGCCTTTATAGACAATCATGGCATTGACGTCGCCATTCACTCCCGGAATGCCCATCCCATCCTGCCAGTAAATATCTTCCGGATTAAACGTTTCTTTGTCAGTGAACGAAAAATTGTCGGTACACCGAGACGACATCGGATTCAAGAAACAAAATGCAACCGCGAGGGAAAATGCTTTCAGGGTTTTTGTGAAACACATAATCTACTCCCGCTCAAATTCGCCTAATTAAATTGATAAAGAGACCAATAAATATAACAAATTATCCATTTTTGGCAAGGGGGTTTGACCGAGGATGAATTCACAAAAAAACGGCGGCAGGGCTTTATTCCTGACGCCGTAATAATAACGTAGTCGAAAATACGAATTTCGCTAAGGACTATTCCGTCGGTTTCCAGACTTTCCAGACTTTCCCCACCAGGTCCGGACCCGGTTTCAAAGTCGGCAGGCCCGGTTCCCATCCGGCCGGACAGGCTTCCGCCCCCTTCATCTTACGGACATGCTGGAAGGCTTTCACCTGGCGAATCGATTCGCTCACTTTCCGCCCAACCGGCGGCGTGAGGATTTCGATCGCCTGGATGACTCCGTCCGGGTCGATCAAAAATCTTCCCCGCACGTCGATCCCTCCGGCCTCGTCGTACACTCCGTACACCTTGCCGATTGCTCCGGATCCGTCGGAAATCATCGGCCATAGGATGCCGTCTTTGGTCATTTTCTTGAGTTCTTCTTCGTCCCAGATTTTATGGACGAACTGACTGTCGGTTGAAATCGAAAGTATTTCGACTCCGAGTTCCTTAAATTCATCAAGCTTGCCGGCGACCGTCGACAATTCGGTCGGTCAGACAAACGTGAAATCGCCCGGATAGAAGCAGATCATCACCCATTTGCCGAGGTAATCCGAGAGCTTGACATTGATAAATTTCCCGTGGTGATAGGCGGGAGCCGCAAAATCGGGGGCCTTGGCCCCGACCCTTGCCGTTACCATGTGCTTCTCCTCTCCGGAGGTCGGTTTCTGTTCGGCAGCGGTATCTGCAGCGGGTTCCCCCACCACGGAGCCGGTAGGCCTTCCGCAGCCGACCTGTTCTTCAGCCATACAAAACCTCCTGTTTATGGTTCATTTTTATATCCGCCCAAGTTTGAATGGATTATAATAAATCGCGTACGAAAATGCACTTCAAAAATCCATTATATGCCATCCAATCTTATGCCAGCAAACAGGATAAGCCAGGTATTGATTGCACAAAAAAATAGGCAGGCGATAAGCCTGCCTTGAAATTCGATTCGAAAGATTCTCAGCCTCGCGGCTTTACCGTCTCCAATAACTTGTTCACGATGGCGCGGGTGTCGATTCCTTCGGCCTCGGCGTTGAACGAAGTCACAATCCGGTGACGCAATACCGGCAGAGCCGCAAAGCGGACATCTTCAGGACCCGGAGTCGGCCGGCCATCCAGAATCGCTCTGGTCTTGGCCGCGAGGATCATGTATTGCGAGGCGCGAGGTCCCGCTCCCCAGGAAACCCAGTTCTTGATAAAATCAAGTGAGCCGTTTTCGGGACGAGTGGCCCGAGCCAGTTCGACGGCGTAGCCAATCAAATGATCGGATACCGGGACCCGCCGAACGAGCCTTTGGAAATCGATTATATTATTACCGGTCAATAGCTTATCGAGCTTGTGCTCGGGGATAACGGTGGTGCTCTTGACTATCTGCTGCTCCTCCGCTTCGGAAGGATAATCGACAAAAATATTAAACATGAACCGGTCGAGCTGGGCTTCGGGGAGAGGATAGGTTCCTTCCTGCTCAATCGGGTTCTGGGTCGCCAGGACGAAAAAGGGTTCTTCCAGAGTGTAAGTCTCTCCGGCCGCGGTTACTTCGTGCTCCTGCATCGCCTGCAACAATGCCGCCTGTGTTTTCGGCGGAGTCCGGTTAATTTCATCGGCGAGAATCACATTCGCGAATACAGGCCCCTTAACGAATTTGAACGCCCGCTTACCGGACGACCGGTCTTCTTCGATAATTTCGGTACCGGTAATGTCGGATGGCATTAAATCGGGAGTGAACTGTATCCGATTGAATTTAAGATCAAGAACGTTCGCCAGCGTGGAAATCAGCAGAGTTTTCGCCAGTCCCGGCACCCCGACCAGCAGGCAATGTCCGGCGGACAATAGTGCAATTAATAATTGCTCGATTACTTTATCCTGGCCGACAATGACCTTGGCGATTTCGGATTTGATATGATTGTATGATGAATTAAGTTGTTCTACTGCTTGGAGGTCGTCGGTTTTTACAGACATCGGATATCCTTACTGAAACGTCCTATGAATCCACCTGGGGAAAACCGGACTTATGTTTGAAGACTATTCGGTCAGAATCCTAATAAATCCCTAACTTTATTGTAGATAGTAACTTGTGGATAAACCGAAGAATATTCTCTTAAATAATACCCGTTATATTATTACAAGATAAATGCTTATGGTCTTTTCCACAAAATCGGGGAGTTGTCCACATAATACCCGGAATGCAATCTGCTAACTATTTCTTAATTTCTTCGGCTTCTTTATCTTTGCCAAAAAGGGCTGTCCCTTTTTCGGATTCCTCGTCGTGCGGAAGGAATTTCATGTTATGTTTGCCTTCCTTCATGGCGCAGCCGCCGCAGAAGTTGGCTCCCTGCTCAACTACCAGCGACTTGGTCCTGACGTCTCCTTCTACGTCCGATTTAGCCTGGAGTTCCAGGCGCTCCGAAGCATTAAGATTGCCGACAACTTTCCCGGCCACGACGACCGTCGAGGCTTCGATATCGGCCTCGACATAACCGCTCGAACCGATCGTTACCGTGTCGGTACAGATTATTTTGCCTTTCACCGTCCCATCGACACGCACCGCGCCCTTGACGTCGAATGTCCCAGTAAATACGGTATCCTTGCCGATAATGGTATTCATGACGCCCCCGTCATTCTTGTTTGCTGAGTACTTCATATTCCGACATAAAGTTTAAAGGGTTTACCGGTTTTCCATCCTGTCTTAATTCATAATGCAAATGAGGCGCGGTCGATTTACCCGAATTCCCCAGCAATGCCACCCTGCTGCCGACCAAAACCTCCTGTCCTACCTCGACCAGAATTTCGCTGTTGTGACCGTATACGGTCGACAACCCGTTTTCATGATCGATTATCACTACCTTTCCATAGACACTGTCTTCACCCACAAAAGAAACCGTCCCTCCGGCCGTGGCCAGAATCGTAGTCCCGATTTCTCCGGCAATATCGACTCCGGGATGATAGTCATCCGGCTCGATCGAAAATCCCCGGGTCACGAAACCTTCGACCGGAAGACCATCAGGTATGTTTACGCTTACCTCCAGAGATCGTTCCAAAACCGCCGGTTTGGTCTGAACCATTTCCGCGAAAATGATGGAATCGGGCGGGATTTCCGGAATCTGAAAATCGACTCCCGCCAGCGCCGAAATCCGCGACACCAGCTCGCGGGTTTCCTTCATGTTTTCTTCAAGCAGAGTCAGTTTATATTTGTACCGTTTCAGCTCTTCGTTCTCTTTAATCAATTCCGAAGCCATCGAGGCCCGCGCGAGGATTTTCCCGTAAAATGAAAAGAAAAAGATCAACCCCACGAACAATAGCGCAAAGAAAACCACGATGGTTTTGAACATCCACGCCCGCATTTTAATCCCGTGCGGGTTTTCGACCCCGTCAGGAACCAGAAGCAGGCTGTAATATTTCGATTGCGGCATACCTGCCTAACTAATCCTTCTGAACAAATCGAGAATGCGATCGAGGTCCTCCTCGCCGTAAAACTCGATTTCAATCTTTCCGTTCTTCAACCCGGTCGATATTTTTACACCTGTCCCCAGAAGCTGCTTCAAATAATTCTCGGCATCGACCATGGCCGGTATTCTCTTTTTCGGAATAAGCTTGCGGCGCTTAACCCTCTTCACGGAATCTTCGGCGGTCCGGACCGACAAACTCTCGGCCACGATCCTCTCGGCCAGGCGGACCCGGGCCAGGTCGTTATCGAGGGCCAGAATCGCCCGGGCGTGCCCCTCGGTCAGTTTTCCTTCCCTCATAAAAGTCTTGATCTTGTCCGGAAGATTCAACAGCCGCAAGGTATTGGCTATGGCGGTGCGGCTTTTGCCGACCTGGGTGGCGATCCGGTTCTGAGTCAGTCCCGCCTCGTCGACCAGCTGCCGGTAAGCCTCGGCTTCCTCCATCGGATTGAGGTCCTCCCGCTGGATATTTTCGACCAGGGCCATCTGAAGCATTTCGCTTTCGTCTTTGCGTTCTAGGGTAATCGCCGGGACCGCTTTGAGCCCGGCCAGTTTCGCCGCGCGGAATCTTCTTTCGCCGGCGATCAAAATGAACTTGTCATCTTTCTTACGGACGAGGACCGGCTGCAGCACCCCCTGGCTCTTGACCGATTCGGCCATGCTCTCAAGCGCCTTTTCGTCGAACTGCCTCCGCGGCTGCATCGGGTTCGGCACGATCTTCTCGAGCGCGATCTCTTGCACTGTACCGTAAGTACCTTCCTCGACCTTCTTTTCTATTTTCGGTATGAGGGCTTCCAGTCCGCGCCCCAACACGACCTTTCCGCTCATCGGCTCAATACCTCCTTGGTCAGCGCCATATAATTTTCCGCTCCGGTCGACAAGATATCGTACATGATGATCGGCTTGCCGAAACTGGGAGCCTCCGATAACCGGACATTGCGATTGATGACCGTGCTGTACACCCGGTCGTTAAAAAATTTCCGAGCCTCTTCCGCCACCTGGCGCGCCAGATTCAGCCTGCTGTCGAACATGGTCAACAGGACCCCCTCGATTTCGAGCGACGGGTTGAGATTGTTCTGCACCAGTTGTATGGTATTGAGAAGCTGGCTCAATCCCTCGAGCGCGTAGTACTCGCACTGGATCGGTATGAGGACCGAATTCGCGGCGCAGAGCGCGTTGAGGGTCAAAAGCCCCAGCGACGGCGGGCAGTCGATGATAATGTAGTCATACTTGTCCACGATAGGTGCAATCGTCCGCGCCAGGATATGCTCGCGCGATGCAATCGGCACCATCTCCACCTCGGCCCCGACCAGAGCAATGTTCGACGGCGCCAGTTTCAGATGATCGAGGTCGGTGGCGAGAATGATTTCCGCGAAAGTCCTGCTCCCCACCAGGACATCATAGACAGAATGCTCCAATTTCGCCTTGTCGAACCCGACCCCGGAGGTAGTGTTGGCCTGGGGATCGAAATCGACCAAAAGAGTATTCAGTTCCGCCATGGCCAGGCAGGCCGACAGATTGATCGCGGTGGTGGTTTTACCCACGCCCCCCTTTTGATTGACCACTGCAATTATTTTTGCCACTTTTACTTAAGTCCTCGCGGGAAAAAACGGTCTAAAATTTTAATAATACGCAGCTTATTATAATTTGCAGGGATTGGCAATAAAAATCTTATGCGGTCCCGAAAGAAAATACGGATAAAGTGCGAACTACATCGGTACCATCGAGATAATATTCCAGCGTTTCGTGCGGAATTGAAGTAATTTCCCTGGGAAAGGACTGGTCGATTCGGGAAAAATAAAAAAATTTCCCCCCCGAAACCAAAAGCCTCTTAACATCGGCCATGATTCGGGAATCGAGCCTGACGTATTTCATGCTCCCGAATGAAAAGGGCGGACCGTCGAAAGTCCGCACCGCCTCGGTGAAATCCAGCGGAATTACATCCGCATTGATCTGCAGAGAGGCGATAACGCTCTCGAGAAACCGCGCCTTTTTCTGTGTCCGCTCTACCATGGTCCCGAACAAAGCCGGGGAGGCCAGAAGGAGAGGGATTGCAGGGAAACCGCCACCGGACCCGATATCGAAAAAACGCCCTGACAGGGAATGCCCGAAAGCCAGAGGCACAAGGCTGTCGGCGGTGAAACGATAGAAGTCATCCCGGTATGTTTCACGTGAAACAAGATTGATCCGGCGGTTTGCCTCTTCAAGCATGTCGATGTAATGATTGAGCTTTCGAAAGTCCAGATACTGCAATAGCAGCTTGGAACTGCTGAATAAAGGAATATCTTTTGAGGGTTTTTCGGCCACCGGAATCATTCTCCGGCCGATAGAAATTCACGAGTGCGAAACTTTTTGATATGCACGGCCAGAGCGGCCAGATCCCCCCGCGTCACCCCTTCGATTCTCCCCGCCTGCCCCAGCGATGTCGGGCGAAACCTCGTGAATTTCTCCCGAGCTTCGTTGCGGAGCCCCGTCAGCGAGGCGAATTCCATATTTCCGGGGATAATTTCTTCCTCTTGCCTTCGGAACTTGGCCACTTCCCGCTCCTGCTTGGCGATGTATCCCTCGTAGCGGATCTGCACCGCCGCCCGCTCCCGGATTTCGGGGTTATGCGAAAAACCGTCGCCTTTAGGGATAAATTGCTCTATCTGGTCATAGCCGACCCGGGGGACTTTCAACAGCTCCGCCAGTGAAATGGCATCCCGCTTGACGAATCTCTCCGCCAGGCCATCCAGTTTGGCAACAGGGATGAATACATCCCGCAGGCGTGACACCTCGGCTTCGGTCTCCCTCTGCATAAGGGCGAAGCTTTCGATATCGTTATTATCAATCAGGCCATAACGTTCCGCGTACTTGAACAAACGATCGCGGGCGTTGTCTTCCCGCAGCGCCAGGCGATATTCAGCCCGCGAAGTAAACATACGGTACGGTTCGGTGGTCGACCGGGTGATTAGATCGTCGATCATCACCCCGATATAACTCTCGGCCCGGTCCAGAACCAGCGGCGGTTCGTTATCGATAGCGAGCGAAGCGTTAATCCCGGCCATCAGCCCCTGCCCGGCCGCTTCTTCGTAGCCGGAAGTCCCGTTCAACTGCCCTGCGAAGTATAATCCGGCTATCCGCCGGGTCTCGAGCGAGGCTTTTATCTGGTAGGCCGGGCAGTAATCGTATTCCACGGCGTAACCCGGCTTGGTCATGACCACTTCTTCCAGACCGGTTATGGTTCTTACCGCGGCCAGCTGGACATCTTCCGGAAGCGAGGTCGAAAAGCCGTTCGGATAAATCTCATCGGTACCGTTTCCTTCCGGCTCAAGAAAGATGTGGTGACGCTGCTTATCCTTGAAACGGAAGATTTTATCTTCAATCGAAGGGCAATATCTTGGTCCGATTGATGTTATCTGTCCCGAAAACATGGCCGATTTTTTCAGATTTGCCAGGATAATGGCCTTGGTTTCATCGGTAGTGTAAGTAAGGTGACACGGGACTTGCTCAATATGATATGGAAGAGTCTTATAAGAGAAAAACGGAATCGGTTCTTCGCCCGGTTGTATCTGGCATTGCGCCCAGTCGATGGTTCTGCCATCAAGCCGAGGAGGGGTCCCCGTTTTAAGCCGGCCGACTTCGAAACCGAGTGAAAGGAATGATTCGGACAGCTGGTATGCCGCTTTTTCTCCTCGGCGGCCCGCTTTTATCTGTTTATCTCCGATATGGATAAGCCCCCCGAGAAAAGTTCCGGTGCAGACAATCACGGCCCGGCAAGAGATACTTTCGCCCTCTTCGGTTTTGATCCCGGTAATTTTATTGTTCTCGGTTAGAATCGCCCCGGCGGTCGCTTCGATTACCTCGACATTGGGATCATCCTCGACCGCCTTACAGACATATTCGTTGTATCCGATCCGGTCCGCCTGCGCCCGGGTCGACCAGACTGCCGGTCCACGGGACAGATTTAATCTTCGGAACTGGATTCCGGTGGCATCGGTGGCCTTTCCCATCAATCCCCCGAGGGCATCCACCTCTTTCACAATATGCGATTTCCCCAGGCCCCCTATGGAGGGATTGCAGGACATCAGCGCCAGGCGGCTCTTGTCCATAGTCACCAGGGCGACTTTTTTTCCCAGGCGGGACCCGGCCAGGGCCGCTTCTACGCCAGCGTGCCCTCCGCCGATAACGATTATGTCAAAATCTGGCTGTCGCATGTTTCACGTGAAACGTTCGTCCTCACGGATTATTTGCATTTCTTACGGAAAAGTTATTTCCCGATACAGAACTGCGCGAAGATCCGGTCTAAAATTTCCTCATTATATATACGCCCCGTGATTTCGTCAATAGCGTCGATTCCCGACTTCAGCTCAAATGCGATTATCTCCGGAGATTCTCCCTGGTGAAGCAGCTCCCCGGCTTTCTCAAACGCTTTCCCGGCGATATCGAGTTTCTGCTTGTGGCGTTCGGAAGTTACCACCAGGCGGTCGGTCAGATCCGGCATTTCGGATTTGATTCGCCGAAGAAGTTCTTTTTTCAGCTCCGCGAATCCTTTTTTGGTCTTGCAGGAGAGATACAGGGCTCTGCTCAGGGCTTCTGCCGGTTTTTTGTAGGATGTCGACGCCTCATCTATCAGGTCGACTTTGTTCAGCAATATCAATAACTTATCTCTATATGGGAAATCTTTCAGGTCCGTTTTAAGCTCTCCGGTCCAACGCTTGCGCGAAACATCGGCAATCCAGACAATCAAGTCCGACCGGTTCATTATCTCCAGTGCCGCTTTCTGCCCCAGCTTCTCAATCTCCCCGGATTTCTTTCTTAGCCCGGCGGTATCGGTTAATGATACGGCAATCCCTTCGAGGTCGATCCATTCAGTCAGATAATCGCGAGTAGTCCCCGGTACCGGAGCCACAATCGCTCTCGTCTGATTCAGCAGGAGATTAAACAGCGATGATTTCCCGGCGTTGGGCCGTCCCGCAATGGCGATATTGAATCCTTCCCTGATGATTTTCCCGCCGCGATAAGTCATTGCCAGTTCATTGGTTTTGCTAATTATCAGGTCGTTTAGATCGAGCAGTTTAAGCTGTTCGGCCGGTTCGAGGTCTTCTTCGGGGTAATCCACCGAGGCCTCGATTTCCGCCAGAAGTTGAATCGCGTTTTCCCTGATATCGTTGATATAATCCGACATTTGCCCCAGAAGATTCTTCTTCGCGACGCTGTAGGAATATTCGGTCTTCGATGCGATCAGTTCCGCCACCGCTTCGGCTTTGGCCAGATCGATTCTCCCGGAAAGAAACGCCCGCCGCGTGAATTCTCCCGGTTCGGCCGGACGAATCCCCCGTCCGGTAATTTCTGCCAAAATTTTTCGCAGGACCACCTGTCCGCCGTGGCAGAATATTTCCGCCTGCTCCTGCCCGGTGTACGACTGATCTTCCGGCATGGTCACGGCGGTGACTTCGTCGATGACCTCCCCGTCCGACCCGACCATGTGTCCGTAGTACAGCCTGAAATTTTCCCATTTGTCGCCTGGACTATGGATGGGACGGAATATTGCCCGCAGTGCTTCGTGCGAGCCGTTCCCGGCAATGCGGATCGCCCCGATCCCTCCCTCGCCGGGAGGGGTAATTATAGCCGCGATCGCTTCGCGGTCGTACGTATCATGCACTGATTTACCGGCCACGGATAAGGTTCTATTTTCCGCCGTTTGATTTCACGGGTGGCGCCGCCCCCATAGAGGCCGCCGGACTCGGACGCCCGAACACCAGCTGTTCGATCCAGGAGAAAAGCGAGAAGCTGGTCCAGTACAGCACCAGCCCGGCCGAAGCCTTATAGAAGAAGAACCCGAAAATCAAAGGCATTAAGTACACCAGCGCCTTGTTCTTGGGGTCGGTCATGGTCATCTTTTGCTGCACGAACATCAGCCCCACCATCAGAAGAACCAGGATAATGTATGGATCGGTTATCGCCTGCGCCCCGCGCGAAAGATCGTCCCACCAGAGAATAAACGGCGCCTGCCGCAAGAGAACGGTCGAGCGAAACACCGCGAACAGCGCGAAAAAGAGGGGCAACTGCGGCAGGTAAGGGAGACACCCCGAAAGCGGATTTACCCCTGCTTCCTTGTACAGCTTCATCATTGCCTGATTGAGCGCCTGCGGGTTATTCTTGTGCTTTTTCTTCAGCTCTTCCATTTTAGGCTGAAGATCCCGCATCGCCGACATCGACCGCACCATCCGTTTCGAAAGCGGCATGGTCATCAGCTTGATGGCCAATGCGAACAGCAGGATGACGAACCCGTAATTCGGAACGTAATCGTACATCCGGGGCAATAACCACATGATGGGAACGGCGAATATTTTGACTATCCAGCCCACGTACGGAGTGGTCCCGATATCGAGGATGTCGGTCACTTCCGGATTGAAATTTTTCAGAAGTTCATAATCGACCGGCCCCGCGAATACCGAAAAGCTGTCGCTGAAATTCTGAGCGTACGGCAGGGCCATTTCCAGCCCGATGGACAGCATCCGGGCGGTTATGTTCTGCCCGTTGATCGTTACCGGGAATTTTTGCCCGGTCGCGATGGCCGCCGTGCCATACTGAGACCTCGGCGCCATTATCGCCGAGAAAAACTTCGACCGCTTGGCGATCCATCGCGTTTCACCGTCGTGAGTCAGGCTGAACTTATTGTCGTCGTAGTCGTCAAATTTTTCCCGCTCCGTCCCCATCTGCGCCATCGCCCAGAAGTAACTGTAATCGTCGTTGGGGTCCGGTTCGGTCGGAATGAAGCCATTATCCCAGACCAGAGAATATTCGCTGCCGAAATTGAACGGCATGATATTGTCGCCCGAGACAATCAAATCATAATCGTAGCGATCCGGGTAGAAGCGATACTTCTTGATAATCGCCCCGCCGTTGTCGGCGACATGCCGAAAAGTGATTTCCAGCGGATCACTGGTTACCCGGTAAGTTCCCGGCTGGAGACTTGTTTCGTAAACCAAACGATTGGCGTCAAAAGTCCCATTATTAAAAGCCAGCATCGGAACCGGTCGTTCGCAAAACGGAAGCAATTCGACCAGACTGTCTTCCTGATGATAGTAGTGATACTCCTTCAGTTTAAGCGATACCGGTCCGCCTCCACGGTTAGTCATAACTATATCCCAGACATTGGTTTCCACGAATAATGTCTCGGCGGGGATGTCTGCGAATGGTTCCGGTTGCTCGAGATTGACAATCTTCGAGGTATCCCTCGGCGGCATTCCCGAGGGAGGAGGCGGAGTGGTCGAACCTGACTGTTGCTGAGGTTGCGAGGCAGTATCCTGAGGCGGCTGTGAGGTTGCCGCCTGCTCTTGTTCGATCGGCCTCGGTTTCGGGGGTTCAATCAGCCCCAGTTTTGTCATTATCGGGACCCAGAATATTACCAGAAGCCCCAGCGCCACTACCAGAATAATCGTTTTCTTTTCCAATGAACTATCCTCGTTTATTCCATCTTCCCATTATCCGGAACCGGATCATAACCCCCCTCATGCCAGGGGTGACATCGGCCTATCCTCTTGATTGCCAGCCAGATACCCTTGAGCGCTCCGTGCTCTTTCAAAGCTTCTTCGGCATAATGGGAACAGGTCGGATAGAACCGGCATTGGTTTCCGATTATCGGTGAGAGAGTGTATCGATAGATATAAATTATCGCCAGAAAGGGATAACTGAATATTGATATATTCTTAACTGCCATCGACTTAAATCGATTCCATCAATTTCTTCAGAGATTCGCTCAAATCCCCGTGAACCACCTCGGCCGCCGTCCCGGAAAAGCGAACAATGAACGCTCCGTAAATCGGATGTTCCTTTTGCAGCAACCGAAAATCCTCCCGAAGCCACCGCTTCAGACGATTCCGTTCCACTGCGGTCCCCGCACTTTTCGGAATTAAATAAGCCCCGGCGTAATCGTTTGCGAATTCAGGCAGCCTTTGGTGATACAAAATCAAATGCCCGCTTCGTCTGCCTTTTCCGGATTTTAAAAGGGATTGAATAATCTTACTCCCCTTCAGACTATGACGGGCCAAGGTTATTTTTTCTTTTTTATGGAAACTGTCAGTCGCTTCCGCCCTTTGGCACGGCGCCGGGCCAATACCTGGCGTCCCTGACGAGTCTCCATCCGCTTCCGAAATCCGTGGTCGTTCAGCTTCTTCCGATTCGACGGCTGGAATGTGCGTTTCATCTTAGTATCCTAATTTATCATTCTATAATTTAATTTTCCAAATAATATAGCTTTTCAATATAGCCTTTTTCCCCGAACCGTCAAGCGATTTCACGCGTCGCGGCCCTGTCCCGCCCCACATATACGCCGATAACTTGCCCACGATGGATTGGAATGAAGCCATCACTCGCCCCCGACCAGGTGGTCCGCTAGTTATTTTTAAGTTTGTTGCGTTTGGGTATAACAATCATGGATATTATTGCCGAGCTTTGCCGATATAACTTAAAACTGCAATAATGACCTGGTGAAATCCAATGATTGCCGGCAAAAGAGCGCGTCGATACTTATTCTTTTTCGTGGCCGCAGGAATAATGATTCTCGGAGCGGTTTCGATAACGAAAATCTATCGTGGCAAATATCATAAGTGGGTCCGCGACTATCATTTTAACTCCCAGTCCAGAAACAGCATGGATGGCACGGTCGATATTATTTTCACCGTCATTGATCATTGGGAACCCGGGCGAAAGTCGCCGGAAAAGAACCTGGAGCGAACTCGAAGATGGACACAGGAATATCCCGCCCTGGCGGATAAGCATATCGACAGCGACGGCCGCAAATTGCAGCGCACTTTCTTTTACCCCATCGAACAATTCCAGGGATATCAGATCGACAGTCTGGTTAGAATCTGTGCCCGCGGATACGGAGATATCGAGGTCCACCTGCATCATGCCAACGATACTCCCGAATCCCTGCGGGAAAAATTCCGAGACGGAATCGATTCTCTCCAGGCCCATGGGGCCCTGATTTCGGGAGACGGCGAAATTCACTTCGCTTTCGTGCACGGTTACTTCGCCCTGGATAATTCCCTCATAGAAAACGGCAGAAACTTTTGCGGAGTAAATAATGAAATCGACCTTCTGATCGAGCTCGGTTGTTACGCCGATTTCACCTTTCCCGCCCTCTGCACCGACGCCCAGCCGGCCATAGTCAACAAAATCTTCTATGCCAAAGACGACCCCGGTCCGAAATCCTATAATAAGGGGGAAATATCTCACGTCGGCATCGATCCCGGTCCGGACAGACTTATGATATTTCCCGGCCCCATTGCCATTGACTGGAGCGATTGGCGCTTCGGCCTGCATCCCACCATTGATGACGGCGATTTATATTGCGATATGACTCCGAGTATTAAGCGGTTCGATAAATGGGTTCAGGCGGATATTCATGTTCTCGGAGGGCCCAACTGGGTATTTGTCAGACCACACACTCACGGGTGCGAGAAAGGTTGCATGGAAGCCAACCTCGGCCCGGAAATGGATGAAATGCTGACTCTGGTGGAGAAGAAGTATCGGGACAATCCCGGCTTCAGATTGCATTACATGACGGCCCGCGAAGCCTATAATGTCGCCCGGGCCGCCGAGGCCGGCATGACCGGCAACCCCTACGACTACCGGGATTTTGTTATCAAACCTTATCAATACAGAATCCCCGTCGACACCCTTAAACCGTCATAATATCACCTCGGCAATCAGAAGATATCTCGTTTATTCGAACATTTTATCCGCCGTTACAGAACCTAATCATATGGCAAATTTCCCCGTATAAATTGAAAGGTTTCAAACCCGGCGGGGAAATTAATTTCCTTTCAATTTTAGGGGGTTCAAATGCACCTTAAAAAGTCATTTATATTCGGCTTGGCTATTTATCTGTTTTCAACCGCAGTAGTCATCGCTTCCGGGGACGGAAATTTCGCCATGTCGCCCGACGGAGTCAAAATCTCATTTGAAAAACTTGGGACCGGCGAACCGGCCCTGGTATTCATCCACGGCTGGTCGAACAACAAGACTATCTGGGAAGAGCAGGTTGCGCACTTTTCCAAAAAATACACCGTGGTGACCCTCGACCTGGCCGGGTTCGGCCAGTCCGGCAACAACCGCAGCGAATGGTCCATCCCGGCCTTTGCCGGAGATGTCAATGCCGTCATCTCAAAACTGGGACTGCAGAAGGTTGTCCTGGTTGGGTTTTCCATGGGAGGACCGGTAGCGGTCGAAACCGCCAATGCCAATCCCGACCCTGTCCTGGGAATCGTCCTCGTCGACAATATGCAGGATGTCGATATGCACTTCTCGACGGAAATGATGGACCAGACCATGGCCTATATGATGGATCTGGTAACCAATCCGACCATAGAGAAAATAAAACCGTTCTGCAAAAATAACCCGGAAGAATCATTTCAAAAGATTAAGGCAACACTGAAGGGGGCGCCCGGAAAAGGCTGGGAAGAATCCCTCCGGGCGACTTTGAACTGGTCCAACGATAACTGCCGCCAGGCTTTGAAGAAATTGCAGGTACCGGTGGTCGCCATAAATTCCAATGCCCGTCCGACAAATATCGAGGCCTTCAAAAAACTGGTTCCGTCATTCCGGGCACACATAGTCCCCGATGTCGGCCACGTTATTATGTGGGATGCACCTGTCATATTCGATAGTCTTCTGGAAGAAAGTATCGTGGAATTTACCGGCAATCAATAGCGTGTTTTATTTTCCGGTTCAAATACGGAATGAAATGACCGCGATAGCGTCCTCGAAGTTCAGTTAACTGCCAATCGCCACCGGTGATTTTACTGCGGCAGTTATTGCTTCCGCAGCAGCATGGGAATAGCTTCCACAATGGATTCGTTTCCCACAAGGCATAATCGGAAGTCAATTCTTCCCCGGGCGAAATATCTCTGCGGGCGCCGAGAGTGATTTCATCCTCCATCCAGAGGTTCGGGTCGCAGGAATGGTTCAAACAATAATCCGCCGCGGCGGTGACATTGTCACTCATATCGACAAGATAGATGCCGTCTTCGATAATGGCGGCGGTTTCAGATTTGAATTTGCCGGATTTCAATTCCTCTGCGGATACCACAATCCCTCCCCAGCGAAGGATTTTTTCACCGGCTTTAATCGGCGCCGAGGCGAACATTCCCCGCCCTTCGATTCCAGACTCTTTGATTATGATCCGGGGATCCAGCCACGGCTCGAGCATCATGCCGACGGTCAATTTCACAGCAGTTTCACGACCTCTTCATGCAGCCGGGCGCGGTATTTCAGCCCGCCGGAATCGATATATTCGATAATCTGTCGGAAATCGTCGAATTCCGATAAATCTGCAAGTTTCACTTCGCGGATTTCCCGCGTGTCGATCGGATGGAGTTCTCCCGAAACATAGCGAGCTGTCATGACATGACTCCTCCAGGGGATGCTTTTATCGCCGAAAACGAAATCAACGTTTACCTGGAGAAGATAGCGATCCAGTTCGATTATGGTCCCGGTCTCTTCATACGCCTCACGAAACACTCCGTCTTCGAAACTTTCTCCCGGTTTCAATCCGCCCGATGGAGCCCGAAACAGCCCCCTCGGATAATGGTGCTTGGCATTGACAATCACTTGATTGTCCTTGAAAATGTACATGGTGACATCGTGACACCGTCCGAAATACTGAGTCGATTTGATGAAATAGAATTCGTCGCGGTCGACCGGAGCGGTCATATTTATCACGGGCGGATAGCCGTACTGATCCGCCACCGTCTGCACCATGCGGGGAGTAAAGTACATAGTCCCTATGCCAGCAAAGGTATAATCTCGGTCTGCATCGGCTGCGTGGTTACTTCCGGGCCGTTCTCGGTTATCAGGACATCGATTTCACTGCGGTAACCTCGCGGCCCCAGGTAAATCCCCGGTTCGACCGAAAAGAGATGCCCCGGAAGCAGCCTCCTGCGGTCTTCCGTTTCCATATTATCGATATTCGGCCCGGGGCCGTGCACTTCGGACGCGATAGAATGCCCCGTCCGGTGAAAGAAGTATTTTCCGAACCCGGCCTCCGCGATAGAATTGCGGCAGGCGTCGTCGGCTTCGTAACCAAACACTGCGCTCTTGCCGATATTATCACGTAAAAACTGTACCGCCGCATCCCGTCCCCCGGTCACGATGGAAAACTCTTTGGCATATTCGGCCGGCACCTCTTTGCCGGTAAATGCCATCCAGGTCATGTCGGCATAGACGGCATTGTCGAGATCGAATTTCGCCCACAGGTCGATCAGGACCAGCTGATTCGGTTCGATTTTGGAAGAACCGTGCTCCGGCGGATCATAATGAGGATTGCTGATATTTTTTTCGACTGCCACGATCGGCCCGAAATCCCTTATCATTCCTTCGCTTTCGAATTCCCGCTCGATGAATTCGACCACCATCCGTTCGTTGATCGCCTTTCCGCTTTTCAATGATTCCGCGATATAGGCAAAGGCCTTGTCTTTGATGCCGTTGACAATAAAGGCCGCCTTCTTGTGCGATTCTACCTGAGCTTCATCCAGCCGGGCTTTGAAATTCCCGATAATATCCGCCGACGATACCACCTCCACGCCGAATGATCGCACCAGCTCGATCGTCCCGGCATCGGCCAGCCCGATGTAGGGAAGCCTGTTATTCGGAGAATACTCCATCGCCACCCGATTTTTCCCGGCCAGTAATTTCTTCAGGTGCTCTTCCAGATCGCGGTACGGCGTAAAATAGATCTTATTCCCCGGAACTTGAGTAAAGCGGTCTCGTTCGATATTGTGAATCAGCCCGGTCGGCTCGCCATCCGAGGGAATAAAATAGAAATTCCGGCGGGTGATATGTCCACCCAGCTCGAGAAATTCAATCATCAGGGTGTTCCGTCCGTGGAAATCAGCTAACAGCCAGCCGTCGAGCTTTTCCTTCTTAAGAAAATCCTGTATCGCCTTCAAATCGAACATACCGCACTCCGGAAAAAAGATTCATTCAACCGGTCCCGGTTCTATTTACGGAAAAATAGCACTGATGACAAGGGGATTATTAGCGCTTACGTGCCAGGAGGAGTATCGCCGCCGAAACCGCCAGCCCGGGGAAAATCGGCTCGATTCCAAACCAGTAAGAACCGTCGGCGGTCATGTGCTTGGATAACAACCAGACCAGGGATAGCCCTCCCGACAGGACGATCGACCAGACCGCCACCCTCCCGGAATAGTATTTCTTCCCGGTAAATGCCGCCAGAAGCGGGACCAAAAGCGCCGGAGTCCCCACCGACCCGAAATGATGCCACAACTGCACGATGGATTCAAAAAAAAGCGCGATTATAATCGCTATTACCGCCGAAACGACCAGCCCTATCCGCGTATAGTAAGTTATACGGTTTTCGCCGACCTTGAACAACCGCCAGACAATATCTCTCCCGAAAGTCGAAGCGGCCAGAAAGGCATAAGAATCGATGGTCGACATCACTGTCGCCAGCAGAGCCAGGGCAAAGATTCCGGTCAGTCCGACCGGAAGAATTGCCCTGGCTAACTCAGGATAAGACGCCACCGGATTGTCGAGATGAGGCAAAATCGCTCGCGCATATATCCCGCACGAGGTCGTCAGCAGGTCAAAAACGAACCAGCATAAAACCGAAATCAGGATTCCATTCCGGGCGACCTTTTCGCTTTTTGCGGCATAGCACCGCTGGTGAAACGACGGCTCAATTAAAGTCTGCAGAGCAATAAAATACCAGATGGCAATATAGATGGTGCTGTTCCCGCCGTGCCAGGTGAGGTTTTCCGGCGGAACCGAGGCCTCTATAAAGCCGAGCCCTCCGTATTTCGCCACCGCAAATACTAAGAGCATCGCAAATCCCAGAAACATCAGAGAGAATTGCAGGACATCGGTTCTGACCACCGAATTGAATCCTCCGAAATGCACGTATATGACTGAAAATAAGGTCCCCACCAGCACCCCGACCCAAAGCGGCCAGCCGAACAGCACTTCGATTAATACCGCCAGCATCAGAACGTACGCCGCCGGGATGGTCATGATAAAAAGGACGATCGATCCGATCGCCGCCGCCGGTTTGCCGTAGACGGCATCGAGGCGATCCGGGATAGTCAGCACTTCGGCCCGGCGGGCTTTTCCGGCCAGAAAGAACGCAAAAATAAGGGCCGCCAGATAGTATGGCAGCCCGAACACAAACCAGTTGGAAAGCCCGAAACGATAGCTGAATTCTCCGACCCCCAGTATCCCGCCGTACCAGGTCGATACCAGGGTGGCCACGAAAGCGGGGAGGGTTAACTGCCTCCCCGCGAGAATGAAATTTCCGGCCGATTCTTCACGGCCGGATCTTTTCCACAACCCGGCCGCAAGAATCGAAACCAGATATAAAAGAATTATAATATAATCAATCGTCGCCAAGCGTTAGTTCAGCTCCCATTTCAATTGCACGTAGACACTCCGTTCCGCCCCGATATAGTACTCGCCGACCAGATCCGGCCCCCACCAGTAGGAATAACCCGAAGTTTCGTATTCCTGGTTGAACAGGTTGTCGATTCGCCCCGAAAGAGTTAAAACTCCCAGCCCGTCCAGTGCTCCCAGCGATACCGATGCCGACAGCGATGAAACGATATAGGGATCGATGGCCAGCACTGCGGTTTCGCCGTTGTCGACATACTGCTTCCCGATTCCCCGCAGACGATAGGTTAGACGATATCGATCGGTCTTGTAGTCCAAAATCAAATTGGCGAGATATTCCGGGAATCCGCCGATGACATTGTCGGAATAATCGAGGGTATCGTCGACTGTCCCGTCGTAATCGTAATCGGGATAGACGGTATATTTCCGCAAGCGGTTGAAATTGTACGAAGCGTTGCCTCCGATGCTGAGCCGGTCGTACAGACGCAAAGTCCCGTCAAATTCCACTCCCGCATGAACGGAACGATCGGCATTCCCGACCTTCTGATGCCCGTTCTCGTCGACCTTTCCTTCAGGGATAATTTCGTTGCGGAATTCCATCCAGAACGCGTTCAGCCCGGCCCGGTAATTCCGTCCGTTGAGGTTGGTCCCCAGCTCGAAATTGTACACCCGTTCCGGGTCGACGGTCGGATCTCCGAAAACATAGGAGGTGTCATTGCCCGGCCCGACAATCACCTGCTTGACTTCGAGATTCGGCACGGTGCCGATTTCCTCGGCGTCATAGATGGTGACATCGGCCGGTTCCCGCGACGCCATACCGAAACTGAAGTACAAATCGGTATTCCTATTCACATGATAGGTCAACCCCGCCCGCGGCGAGAAAAAGACCCAGTTGACATCATAGTCATAGGCCGGAAGTTCTCCCATGGCCCGGCTGTCGAATTTGTACCGTAAATACCTAAGCTGCAGATTCCCCATAAGGCTGAGTTTTTCGGTCAGCGAATAGTAATCGAGGGCGTAAACCGAAGCCGAATACTTCTCTCCGAAATAATTGTAGTACCGGTGCCGGGGACCGATGGAATCGGCCATGACGTTTTCGGCGTACACCACCTGTCCCCAATGGTCGGAATCGAAATAGTAGAATGCTCCGCCGAACGCCAGTGTTCCCTTGTGATGTTCCAGTTCCAGGCGCGGATTCCAGCCGTACTGGTTTTTCTCCACCCATTTTTGCCGCACCAAGTCGATTTCGGTCAGCGCCGGGTCGATTAAATCGTCCGTGATAATATTGTATCCGGCAATACCCTGCCCTTCCTTGAACTGCTCGTAATACCCTTCTCCCCGGATATAATACAGGGTATTTTTCAGGGTGGCATTATCTCCGAGCTTGTAAGTATTGTGCAGCTCGTAGTGAGGCTGGTTGAAATCGTCGATTTCATTGCCGTACGAGACCGGGTTATAGCGGCGGTCGGATGTCAGCGTGGCCCGGTCGACCCCGCTGAAAGCCAGGGCCGCTTTCATCGGCCCACCGTAGACATTTATGGTCGTGGACATGTTTTCGTCCAGCCGCGACAGTGACAGATAGTACGCCCAGCCGTCGTACCAGGCATGTTCGCGGTACCCTCCGCTGTACATCTCGGAATACCGCGCCGCCAAAGACCAGCGGCCGTCGATTAACCCTGAAGAATATTCCAGCGCGGTTTTCCGCATATCCGACACGAAATTGTTGTTGTCGGTGTACTTACCGTAGCCGGTCGAAAAGCTGACCTCCCGCGACCGCTCCAGCCCTTCCGAAGCGATATTGATCGACCCGCCGAAAGTGGCATCGCCGTACAGCGAATTCCCCACCCCCCGCTGGACCTGGATATCGGCCACTTCGGAGGCGAAATCGGGGAGATCGTAAAAGTAGGTGAAACGGTCCTCGGGATCGTTCAACGGAATCCCGTTGATATACACCCCGATCTGCTTGTAGCCGAACCCCCGGATTTTGTAATCGCTGGCCCCCACGATCCCCCCGGTGTACGATACCGCCTGCATGTTGGGCGTGGTTTCCAAAAGCACCGGGAAATCACTGATGGTATAATCCCGCTCGACGTCATCCTCGGTGAAATCGGCAAATGGAACCGGAGTCAGCCCCCGCTCGGCCCGCATCGCGGTAACGCGGATCTTCTGACCGGGATAAACCGCCGGAGTCATCACCACCGTGAAATCTTCCGGGATTTCCTTTCCGGCCAGTTTGATCATTTTGGGCTGATAGCTGACATGGCTGAACGATAGATACCCCGGCCTTGCCGAGCCGGTTTCGAGGCTGAACGTGCCGTCTTCGGCGGTAACGGCGCTGACCGACGACAGGTCGGTCAGAATGTTTACCCCCTCGATCGGTTCGCCGTTGTCGTCGATGACTTTGCCTCCGATAACCGAGGCCGCCAATGGCGAACAGAGTAAAAGTGTGATAATGAGGATTCCGGACAGGTAACGCATCGCAAACTCCTTTCAAAAAAAATCGCCACCTGCCCGAACAACACGGGCATAGTGGACAAAGGCGCTGCAAATGCGCAATTCCGTTTTCCTACGCCGGTATTATCCGGATCAGGTCATGGGGGTATGATCTCAGGCGTCAAGCCACCCCCAACGGAATACCTGTTATTTTCAATTCAATCTATTAAATAGAACGCACCAAAATCAAGCCCTTTTTGGATTTTTCGCAGACCGCCGTTTTTCGCCTCGGTTATTTATTCGTAATTGGCGATAATATGACAGGAATTTGAACCTTCCGAATTTTAAACGTATAAGAAAGGCATGAGGTTTTTCTACACCATAATATTGCTGGGAGTTATCTGGGGAATTGTCATCCTGCTGATGCTCCGGTTTTTCAACAAACGCTGGTGGAAAATCCGCTGGATCCGCTGGTCGGCGATAGCTTTACCGCTTTTTGCCATAATCAGCGCCTGCCTCTGGTTCTATGGACGCAAATTTACCATTTCATTGTTTACCGAAACCGGAGGCCCCCTGACCGCCGCTTTCCTGGTAATAATGACCGGAATGATAATAGTCCTTCCTTTGACCGGCTTCCTCGGCCTGGCCGACCGTCTATACGCGCGGCTTCGGCGTAAAAAGGAAACCGCTCCCGATTCCGATCTTCATGATCCCGAACGCCGGACCGTCCTTCAGGGAGTTGCCGCGGCTTTCCCCCTTCTGGCCATCGGAGCGGGGACCGGCGGAGTATCCGCATCCTACACCGATACAAAGGTTTACCTCCTGCCAATGGAATTCGACAACCTTCCCCTGGAACTCGAAGGTCTCCGCATTTTGCATTTATCCGATTCCCATTTGGGTATTTACAAGTTCCTCCACGACTGGGAGGCTATTTTCCCGGAGGCTGCTAAGCTCAAGCCGGATATAGTTTTAATGTCCGGCGACATCTCTGATGACCTTTCCATATTACCCGAAGCCCTCAAGATCGCAGAATCCTTCAATCCCCGCCTGGGCACTTTTGCGTCGCTCGGGAATCATGAATATTATCGGGGAATTACCCGAGTCAGGCAAATTTTCGACCGCTCCACGATACCCCTCCTGATTGACGAAGGAATCACCGTATCCGCAAACGGGGCAACAATATATATAGGCGGCGCCGATGACCCGCGGTATCTGAACCGGGATACATCGGAATTCCTGAAGAACACCGTCGATACCACCATGCGCCTGACCGGAAGCGATTCCTTTAAAATCCTGATGTCCCATCGACCCGAGGGTTTCGACCGCGCTCGAGAACTCGGAGTTGACCTGACCCTGGCCGGTCACACCCACGGCGGACAGGTCGGAATCGGGGGCCGCAGCGTTTTTTCGGCGATGACCGACCGCTATCTTTGGGGACTCTACGGAAATTCCAAATCCCGTCTCTATGTCAGTTCCGGAATTGGTCACTGGTTCCCGTTTCGTTTGGGGTGTCCGACCGAGGCTCCCGTAATCGAACTCGTCCGCACAGGAATGACTGGCGGGATTCGTATTTAATTTCGTATAATAATTTAGGGGATTAGGCCGATTAAACGGATAGCGGCTTCATGGCCGCATTGAGTGAAATTCCAAGGAGGGGATATGGTAACTCAAGAAATAAAGCGCAACAGCTGGGCCAAGTTTTTACGGCAGTTCAACGCCGCCAATCAGTACCGACATGCCGAATTGAACATCATCGATGAACGTAAACGGGAAAAGAAAACTATCCCGCTCGAAGACCGCCCGTTTCTGGGAATGGTCCTGGAAAAAAGGGGGAGATTCATCGATGGTATCCAGCTGATGACCGCTAACGACGATCCCGAACATCTCGCCGAACCGGTGGTGACACTCAAGGACCCGGCGAAAATCATTCTCGAAAAAGACGCCCAGGGACGCGACATGACCGTCACCGTAGTGTCCAGCGATGGCATCAAAGCCTCGCTTGAGCTGGGCTCACACGACGAGCAACTGCCGGTGCAACTGGTCCAAAAGGTAGCTTACAACCTGTACGAACGTCGTGGTTTCGAACATGGTCACGATCGGGAAGACTGGCTCACCGCCGAACAAAAAGTCAAAGACACCGAGCTTAACTTCGTCCGGTAAGCAGACGACTCTACAAGATATTTTCTCTTAGAACGTCGCGCTCCCTGCCGGGATTCCGACGCGTTCAAGCGCTATTGTCCGTGATTTCTTGCCAGAAAAATCCGCAGAGATTACAGGAATGCCGTCTTCTGGCGCACTGCCCCGAGGTGATATCCGAAATGAGCCATCGAACCGATCGCGCCCCCCAGCGACATTTCGTCGCGGCAGGCGTCGCTCTCGATCCTCTTTTTCACCTCGAGGTACTCATCATGCATCCGTTTCCGCATTTCATCCCAGCCGGATTCATCGACCGTGCTGACCGACCAGGACTCTTTCCAGTCCAGCCGGTCCCGCTTTCCCTGCAGCCAGTCCGCCATGGCCTTCAGGCTGAAATTGGTATGGTGCACATGGGCCGCTATGGAAGTATTCCCGATCTTTTTCGAGGCCTGCTCCGCGGTCAGTTTGGCAATGGTCCCGAAAAAGCCCGCTTCGGGCCCGCTATCGGTAAAGTAACTCCACTTTTCCGGGGGGCCCTCAAAGGCCTCCCGCAGAACCGCCAGAAGATGCGTAACGGCATCTTTTAAAGTCGCTTCCGCCATAAATGGTCCTTTCATATTAGGAAACTGTTAATTCTTGCATTTGATAATACGCGCGGCAATAAAATAGTTTATCACATATTGAGGGAGCCCGAACCCGGCACCATTTGCAAAAAGTAAGTGGCAATACCGAATAAAACATATTTCTTTCTGGTATATTTAACAGATAACAACAACTCATGGAGGGACGATCCATGATTATCTTTGCAACGATTTTCGGAATAGGCTTTTTGATTCTAGTGATCAGCCTGTTCTTCGGAGGAGACAGCGATTTCGACGTCGATGCCGACGCTGATGCCGGTCACGGCCACGGTGTTTTCAGCATCAAGCTGGTGGCCCTGCTCCTGGTAGGGTTCGGTGCCACCGGATTCGGAGCCCGTTCCACCACCGAATGGTCGATGTTCCAGTGCTCCATGGCGGGAGTCGGAGGGGCGGCGATAGTCGGCCTGGTCGGATGGGTCATCCTGCGGGCGTTCTACGCCAGCCAGGAAAGCTCCACGGTCAACGACGAAGACATCATCGGGCAGACCGCCAATTTAATCGACGCCATCGGCGAAAACCGGAACGGACAGGTTGCATGTATCATCAGGGGACGGGAACTGACCTTCCTGGCCCGCTCCGCGGACGGGAAAGCAATCAAACGGGGAACCCCGGTGAAGATCATCGCCAAAACCGCAAGTGTCGTGACAGTACAGCCTATAGAATAGAATAGAACAGAACATAAATACAAACTCGATTGGATCTCAGGAGGGTCGATATTATGGAGTTTTCAAATTCCCTGGGTTACATGACCTGGCCGGTCATCGGGCTGGCCATTATCATCGCATTCTTTGTCCTGGTCAGGACATTATCCGCATTCTATGTGCGGGTCCCACCCAACAAAGCGGCGTTCTTCTACGGAGCCCGCAGCGGCAAGCGGGCCGCTATCAGAGTATCTCCGACCGAAGCGCCCGGCGCCACCGTAACCGTCCTGCCCCCCGGGACCGTGGTGGTCACCGGCGGTGGGCGTATCCGTAAACCGATTATCGAGGAAGTGCAATTCCTCGACCTGACCGAAATATCTCTTCCGCAGATTTTCGTCCGCAACATGCCGAACGTGGATGGGGTTCTGGTCACCGTTGAAGCGGTCGCTAACATCCGTTTCAAGGATGACGCCCAGTCACTCCTGGCCGCCGGGGCTCGTTTCCTTGGTATGAAACCGGAACAGATTTCCTCGGTGGCCCGGGAAACGCTCGAGGCCAACCTCCGCGGCGTGGTCGGAACACTGACCGTCGATCAGTTGATCAAAGACCGTGAAGCCTTCCGCCAGCAGGTCCTCCGTGAAGCCGGCGAAGACCTTGCACGGTTGGGAATGCAAATCGACGTTTTCAACCCGCAGTCGATTATGGACGAGCAGGGCTTCATCGAAGCACTCGGTAAGAAGCGGACTGCCGAAGTCAAGCGTGACGCCGCGGTCGGCGAGGCCCAGGCGCTCTCCGAAGCGAAAATGAAGGCCACCGACGCCGAACGGGAAGCGGAAGTGGTCGCCCAGGAAAACAAGCGGCTCGAAGCCGAAGCGCAAAAGAATACCGAAGTCGCCGTGCAGAAATACCAGGCCGAAATCTCGCGCGAAAAGGCCATCACCGAACAGGCCGGCCCCCTCTGGTCGGCCAATGAACGCCAAAAAGTGATTGTGGCCGAAGTGAAAATCGAAGAAGAACGGTCCCGCTCCCAGATTTCGGTGGAAGAACAGAATATTATGCGCGAGCAGAAATCGCAGGAGGCGGAAGTCGTCGTGCCGGCCAAGGCCCGAGCCGATGCCAGTATCAGGGAGGCCGAAGGGTACAAGCAGTCACAGCTGGCCCGCGCCGACGGCGATAAGTACGCCACGATTGCCCGCGCCGACGCCGAACAGCACAAGCGCGAGGCCGAGGGTGAAGGTCTTGCCTCGGCAACCCGCGCCACCGGTATCGCCGAAGCCGATGTCACCCAGAGCAAGGGTCTGGCCGAAGCGACCGTCATCGAAAAGCAGGGACTCGCCCGCGCCGTTTCCGTTTCGGAGCTGGCCAAGGCTTACCAGCAGTTCAACCAGGCCGCTATCACGCTCGAAGTGCTGAAAGTCCTGCCGCAGGCGATACAGTCGCTCGGTTCGGTCTTCGGCTCCATTGCCGCTCCGATGGGGAACATCGATAAGCTGGTGGTGGTCGACAGCGGCGGATCCGGTGAAAACGGCGGAGCTTTGAACCGCCTCACCAAGGTCGGACCGACCATGCTCTTCCAGTTACTGGAACAGGCCAAGGCGGCGGGAATCGATATCTCCGAACTCCTCGGCAAAGTCGGCATCAAGGCCGATGACCTCATGGGGAGTGCCGCGGGCCCCGTGACGGCTCCGTCAAAATCTTCGAAGAAATCGGAGTAACGACTCATGCGGCGACATAACATGCGCAACGATGAACCGCTCGAAGAAATCGAACCGGATGTCATGGTCGATGGAAACCCGCACTATAAGATCGACAGCGCCGAATCGCATACCCTGGTCATCCACTGTGGCGATCCCCGTTTTCAAACGGCCTTCCGGCGCTTTATCACCGAAGAGCTTGGCATCGAAACATACACCCCTCTGATTATAGGCGGAGGGGTGCATGCCTTCGGAGTGCAGACATTACTGCCGAAGAATTTCAAGATCCTCTGGGAACAGATCAAGTTCGCCATAAAAGAGGGTGAACTGAAACAGGTGATTATCATCAATCATGAGGATTGCAGCTGGTACGAAAAGATGCAGGGGTACCACCATGATATCAAAATACCGCTGAAAGGAAAACTGGACTTAAAAGAAGCAGCACTGACCATACTGCGTGATTTCACCGGAGTGCGTGTACGCACCTTCTGGGCCGGCCTCAAGGACGACCGCATCCACTTCACGGAAGTGCATTAAGAATAATTACCGGAATTTATCTCTTATACCCGATATCCCTCAGGAACTTGTGGCGCTTCTTTTTGTCCGCTTCCTTCTCGATCCCCTTCGGCATGTACCCGTCAACCACGCCCATTAACCCCCGCCCCTGGCCGGTCTCGGCAATAATCACCTGCACCGGGTTGGACGTAGCGCAGAATATCCGAACTATCTCCGGGACTTGCTTGATCCGCGGAAGAAAATTAATCGGGTAAGCGTTTCGCAACAGAATCACGAACGAATGACCGCACGCGATATCATACGCGTACTGCTCGGCCATTTCAATCAGTTCATCGTTATTGCCATCCGAACGTACCAGGCACGGTCCCGATGCCTCGCAAAAGGCAATCCCGAATTCCGTCATGTTGTTTGTCCCGATAATCACTTCGTACAGGTCCTCGACCGTCTTGATGAAATGCGACATCCCGATGATAATGTTGAGATCTGGAGGAAGTTTTATCGATATGACCTTTTGTTTTATCCGCTGCGGCATAAATCCGCTCCTTTATATCATTTTTTCTTTTCAATCGGATGTTTCGGCGGTGCATCGTAAATCGAAACCGCCAGGATCGTATCCCCCCGGACAATGGCGTCGACTACGTCCATCCCCTCATGCACTTTCCCGAAATTGGTGTACCGGGCATCGAGATGCGGCTGCGGCGAATGCGTGATGAAAAACTGGCACCCTTCGGTATCCTTCCCCGATGAGGCCATCCCCACCGAGCCCCGTCCGTACGTGACATTGCTGAATTCCGAACGGATGGTGTACCCCGGTCCGCCCCAGCCATCTCCCCGAGGATCCCCTCCCTGGATAACGAAATTGGGAATGACCCGATGAAAAATCAGCCTGTCGTAAAATCCTTCTTGCGCCAGGTCGATGAAATTGTACACCGTCAGGGGAGCGATATCCTTGAACAGCTCGATCCAGATATCCCCGCGACTGGTCCGGATCACGGCGTAAGGATTGCCGTCGTATTTCTGAAGGAATTTCTTAATCGTTCCGACATTGGCCAGCCCCTGCGGACTCCCCACGAACGACGATTTGTCCACCCCGACCTTTTCTTCGTAAATCCGAGCCGCCTCCTTGCTGACCGTATAATCCACATCAAGCAGGCAATGGTACAAGATATCTTCCGCCAGAGAATCATGCTCTCCCGGAATGAATTCCCCCACTGCCGCAACAATGGATCGTTTTAAATCCGGATGGGCTTCCGTTCCCATGCCGATCAAAGTCGATAACTGAGGAAGATACTTTTCAAGCTGATGCTCCCCGATTAAATCCACCCCCTGCGATACTACCACGAAATCGCTGTCTTTAAGCGCGGTGTTGATATAGAAATCCATGGTGTTGGGGAAAAGCTCGATCAAAGTCTGCATCGCGGCCACCC
>JBFZFV010000059.1:0-5672 GCA_041306185.1 Candidatus Zixiibacteriota bacterium | reverse complement strand
GAAATAAAATCGCAGCTTATGACTTTTCCAATAAAAATAATGGAGATTAGAAACAAGCGAACATCTTAACTAACTGGAGAATTTGGGAATGGCGCTAAACCTGGCATTTGATACGGAATATATCGCGGTGAAGTTCTTCGACGGGGATATCCCCGATGAGGATTATCATGTCGCCCCCTCCGGCCCCCGAAGGCTTCGCTCTCCCGCCGAATTTTCTTGCCCAGTTATCGAGTTCGGTATGGCAATCGAGCCAGTAATCCAACCCGGCCAGCCTGGTGCATTCTTTCATAACTGCGATATATTCGTCGAACACTTCGTAGAAACGCCGAAAATCCTCCGTGAACCAAAGCGGCGCCAGTTTCTCACCGACTTCAGCGGTTTTGCGGCGAATTTCCTCCGCTATCGCCCCGCCGGTTTCAAGCCACCTATTGTACTTATGAATCATATTCCGGGTATCGGACACGATACCGCTCCAGACCATCCTAATCGGGATTTTTATTGAATCCTGAGTACTATCGTTGATAACCCTCGGTACACCACCTGCATTCCTGAAAATGATCGGCCGACGCAGGGCGCAGCAGAATATATCGGCCCCGGAACCGATTCCGCCCTGAGTTCGGTGGTGTATGATGTGAGCATACTCGGCGGTTTTGCGGCACAGGCCGTCTCCATTCAATCCGGCCCGTGACAAGCGCAACTCCACTACCGCAACCGCTTCGGCGGCCGACAAACCGATCCCGAGTTTCTTTTTCGTACCGTTCTTGTGCATGAAAAAATCCGCGGAATTGAGATTGATACCCGGCTTTCCCATACGCGATTCGAATTCACCGGCCTCTGCAAGGGAATACTCAAGAGCAGCTGATATTATGGGAGTGGTATGGTCGCCGTTCTGAGGAGCCGTTTCCGAAACGGTAATATACCTTTCACACGGTGCCACCACGGCGGTACCGCCGCACATAACAGCGTACTCCCCCGAAAGGATAACTTTGCCCGGGACTCTTATTTCATTCAACGGCATTCCAGTACTTTCGCTCCGCCGGCCGGCAAGAGTATAATCGTTTCCAAAATTCCATCTATACCCGATACGGATTTTTCGATTTCTGCCAGATCCCCTGTTTTACCAAGAAGGAAAATTTGCGGCCCCGCGTCAATAGTCAAATAAACTTCCAATCCGCTCTCTCTCAGATGTCCGACTTCTCTTATTACTCTCAGCGTGGCGTCGGTCCAGTACAACAACCGGGGCCGCGTGGCCAGCATGCAGGCATGCATGGCCAGGCAATTCTGCTCGGCAATGGTGCCGATTTGCGAAAAATCATCCCTTTCGAGAGCGGCCAGCATTTCCATATAATCTTTACGGCATTGGTCTACCCACGACGCAAAATAGGGCGAACTTTCAGCGCTTTTTATCATCCCCGTCCGGGACCCGACACTTTTGCGCGCTTTCTCGACTAATACGGCGACCATTCCAAAAGCAACCTGTTCGGGCGGTATCAATAATTCTGCTGAAGGATTATCGCCATCGACTGGAAAGGCGGATATTCCGCCGGTAATCGACCGGGCCGCCGAGCCGCTCCCGCGCCGGGCCATAATTCCGATTTCATCGATTGAAAGCTCCCGAGGCGCATATCCGGAGAGAGCCATTGCCAAAGCCGCGAATCCCGATGCGCTTGAGGCCATTCCGGCTCCGCTGGGAAAGCTGTTGCGGGAACGAATAGAGTAATGTCCATCGAGCAGCTCTTCGCTTCTCCAGAGGTTCAAATAATCGATGACTCTCTTTGAATCGGAATGAGAGGCATCGCTATCATTCAAAATGAATTCATCGCGACCCTCTTTAGAGAGAAATATTTCGGTTTCGGTGAATAATTTATCGACAGCCAGAGATATCGAAGGAACGGCCGGGATGTTCATATCAACATCCCGTTTCCCCCAATACTTGACCAGGGCAATATTGGAATGTGCCCTGGCTTTTACATAAGAAATCATACCGTCGCGGGAATTTTGACCGAATTGACAATCGGGAAGCGATCTTTCAGGTTTTCCAGCAGTTCCTGGCGCCGATCTTCCGGCATAAGTGCAATCACAGCGCCACCGCCGCCGGCTCCGGTCAATTTGGCTCCAAGAGCCCCCTGGTCCATAATGAAGTCGACCGCCTCATCGAGCCCGGCCGTGGACAGCCCCAGTTTCGCCAGCAGGGCATGGTTGCGGCTCATGAGTTTTCCGAGCTCTTCGGAATCCCCCATCCCGAACGCCAGGCGGGCATCGACCGCGATATCGCCGATTTCATCGAAGATACCGTCGACGAACTTACGGTCATGTTCGCGGTGCACCTGTACTTTCCTTACCATATCGACTGTCCGGCCCCCTTCTTCGACCACACAGACCACTCCGTACATGTCTTTCGATACGTACAGCGGGATTATTTCACGGGGATCGGATTTGCGGAACCAGATAGCTCCGCCGTGCATGATCGAAGCGACATCGGCTCCGCTGGGATTGCCATGGAATACTTTTTCGAGTTCCTGCGCGGCTTCGAACAGCTCATCGCTCCAGCCGGCGCCGTTATCCTGATACAAATATTTCCTGAACGCCCGGCAAAGCCCTACAGAAAAGGCGGCCGAAGACCCGAGCCCGACGCCAAGCACCAGGTCGGAATCGACCATGATTTCGATCGGTTCTTTCTGAAGATTGAATTTATCGAGAATTATATCTACGGCCTGAGAAAACTTCCGGAAATCGCGGTTCGAATCGGGCAGCGGGAAAGCATGACGGAATTCCGGGTGCACGAACCGGGGACCGTCGCTATCGGGACGAATCTTAACCCGTAGCCCCTGGTCAATCGAAACAATGATTCCCGGATAATTATAAACGATGGCATGTTCGCCGAACAGAATCGTTTTGCCCGGTGCAAAGGCCTCAACCGCCGATTTTTCGCGCCGCTTGAGGCTCAGCTTGCGCCGGCGCATGGTGCCGTAAATTTCTTCTGCCGTATCCACTTTGATTTCTCCCCGACGAACCATCTCGTCGGCTACTTCTTCCACCTGATCCGAAGGCACCCCCGCGCTGATGGCGACACTTCGGGCATGCAGCGACATATGACCCCGCTGAATGCCTTCGGTACTGAGCGCCAGGCAGGCCGCAAAAGTCTGCCCCAGACCGACCGCGGCCAGAATCCCCGCCAGCTGACGGCTGCTTTCGACCCCGATTATTTTGCGGAGTATTTTTACTCCGGGATGAGATTTTGTCACCCCTCCGACCATTCCGACCTGGACGGGGAGTTCAATGGAACCCCGGAATTCATCGCCGTTTACTTCGAAATGCGACAGCGAGCGGTATTGACCGCTGCGAGCGGCATAAGCATGACCGCCGGCCTCGATAGCGCGCCAATCCTGACCGAGCGCAAGAGCGACCGCCGAAAGCCCGTTAAAAATGCCCTTATTATGCGTGGTGGCACGATAAGGATCGACTTCCGCGATGTATCCCGCCTCGAGTAGGTGCCGGGCGACCTCTTCTCCGCTCATTTTCCCGGAAGCGAGTTTTCTGACCGGAAGTCGGAATTCGGCACGAGCCAGACGGCGGTCCGAAAGATTAGACAGAATCCGCATATTGACCCGTCCGCCGGTATATTTTTCCAGAAGCGGACCGATTGATTCGCAAGCGGTATTGATAGTATTGGCTCCCATCGCTTCGCAGACGTCTATCAGAAGATGGACCATCAGAATCGGTCCGACATTTTTGTTTCCTGCGAATTTCCGGATCTCGAGCCCGATCGCTCCGCCCCCCCGTTCTTTCATCCGGGCAATGGATTTATTGGCGTTTTCGAGGATTTCCGATTTATGCTGTAATATCGTGGTTTCGGCTTTATCCAGATTTTCGAGATTGCAGATTTGCACCTGACCGATCATGACCGCCCTGTCGACCGATGTCCGAAAGCCTTTACCCTCTCGAATCAGGAGAGCGGCCTTGGAAGCGGCCGCAATTATCGACGGCTCTTCAATGGCCATTGGGATCAAGTATTCCCGGTCATCGATGAGGAAATTGGCGGCCAGCCCGAGCGGAAGACCGAAAACGCCAATAGCGTTTTCAACCATATTCACGGCATGATTGATCTTAAGGGCACTGCCTTCGCGCAGCATGGCAACTTCTTCTTTGGACAGATTATAAACCCGGGCCAGAAACGCCAGGCGCTGTTCTACCGAAAGACGGTAGAATCCGGGAATTCGCGAGGTCTTGATATCGGCCAGCGAATAGAGTATTTTTTCAAAGAGGTCTTTTTCCTTAACGCTCATCTTAATTCCTTTGAGACACGATCGATATATTCAATCCAGTCCTTCAGTTCTCCGGTATATAATCGGGGAACCGCCGCAATCGCTTTAATATTCGGCGCCCCGGTTAAAAGCATCCCTGCCTTAAGTTCATATAAATGCGTATCCAAATACTCCGCCGCCCCCTCCGGTCCCTTTTCCATAAAGACAGTCAGGATCGACCGGGCAAAGCCCGAAATATCCGCCCCCAAAACCAGCGACCGCAGGCTGTCCAGCCCGGTGTGAATTCCTCCCGATGCAATCACGCAGGCATCAGCACCTAGTATGACTCTGGCGGCATGAATGCACGGTGCGGTGGGTATACCCCAGTCGGCAAATGTTTCTCCCGCTCTTTTTAGCGCCGGGCTGTCGGCACGATACGATTCAACCTTGGTCCAGGATGTTCCTCCCGCTCCGGAAATGTCGACATACTTAACACCGATTTTCTTGAGCATCAACAGGGTATCGGGTGATAACCCTGCCCCGGTTTCCTTGACCAGGATTTTGCCTTCCATGTTTTCCGCCAGCCGGGCCAGCTTGTCATATATCCCGCGGAACTTCAATTGCCCGAAGGGTTGAATCAGTTCCTGCCCCGGATTCAAATGGACACAAAGGCCGTCGGCTTCGATAGTTTCGGCAAGTTCGATGATATCGTCGATGGAGTTCTCGATTAGCTGAGCCGCCCCGATATTCCCCAACAAAACCCCGTCCGGAATATGATCGCGAACGGCAAAATGGTGAATGACCTCCGGACGACGCAGCATCACACGCTGGCTTCCGACTCCGAAGGCAATTCCGTATTCGGAAGCCACTTCGGCCAGACCGGCGTTGATCTTTTCGGAAAATTCCGCCCCTCCGGTCATGCTGGTAATCATCAGGGGAGCTTTCAGGCTTTTACCGAAAAACTCGGTCGAGAGATCGATTTCGTCGAGGTCAAGTTCGGGAATGGCCTGATGAAACAGCCTGACCTGCTCCAGAAGAGTGGTCCCGCTGTGTGCGACATCCTTGTTCAAGACGATCTTCAGATGCTCTGACTTACGCGCAGTGTTTTCAGTGGTCTTTTTCAAATAGAGTCAGGCTCCGCTTCAAATCCCTTTTCACAAAAAACGGACATATTCCATAGGATACGTCCCGAAAAACAACCGTATTAGATATTAATTTAGCCCTGACAAGTCAACCATATTATTGTAAAACGCTTACAGATTAACGAGTTATGCCTATTTTTGTATAGTTCAAAACAGCCCCTTTTAGCCACTTTGCTAATAAATATACCTGATATCAGCAGCTTTATTCTTTTTCGAACTTGAAAAAGAGGTCGAAACCGCTCTCCTTGGAATTCCCTTCAATTAACTGAAGGAAAATCCTCCGAGT
>JBFZFV010000058.1:0-3056 GCA_041306185.1 Candidatus Zixiibacteriota bacterium | reverse complement strand
GACAGTGCGGATGGTGAGGATACAGTACCTCAAGCATCAAATGCTTCAGGATGTCCTGGTCATTCCGAGAACACAACCTTCAGGCGGAGGTATGTAAGATGTCGGATAAATTAATCAGCGTATTTTCGCGCATAGTTTTCATTGTGGCGATAGTAATCCTCGCCGTGGCGATTCTGGATTGGATTCTGCGGCTTTTCGGATATACCTTGTCGTTTTTGCCTTACCAGCCGGGCCGGCTGATGGAATTTTCGACGATTTTAATCGTGCTGGTTATTGCGCTGCTTTTGAGGCAGATTCGGGATTCGGTTAAGAAGCCGTAGACATTTATAGAATAATTGAATTCGAGGCTAATATACCGCAGAAAGCGGAAGATAATCTTCCAGGATTCCAAGTAAAATACTGGGGGAGAGACTCGAACTCTCGACCCTCAGATCCACAATCTGATGCTCTAACCAACTGAGCTACCCCAGCGTTTTTTCAGAGAAGATATCTTATATTGGAATCGGCGTTTTGTCAAGCTATTTGACCGGTATCAACGTTTCGGTTCGGAGCCGATCTTGTTGATTCCCTCGAGGATGGCTTGCTGCAATTGTGCGGCTCCGGGATAGTTCTGTCTCAACCCAAGGCATAGTTTTATCTGGGCGAAAGCGTTGCTGTAATCAGCCATTTGATAATAGAGATTCGCTCTGTTGAAATAGCCTGAAGGGTCCTGCGGTTCGAGGATTACGGCCTTATCCCAGGCTTCGAGTGATTTGTCGAGGGAATCGACACGGCGGTAGGCCTCACCCAGAAAACGGAAAAGCATCGCCTCAAAGGGGAGTTCGCCTCCGGCGGCGTTTAGATATTCAATAGCTGTTTGAGGATTATCCAGGTTAAGGCTGGCGGCTCCGGCGAGGAATCTCATTCGGGAGTATGTGCTGTCAAGGGCCAGGCCTTCCTCGGCGGTACGAAGCGCCACTGCATAATTTGCGTTTTGATACTCCAGACGGGCGATTTTATACAATACCCGGGCATTGCGAGCTTCCCCTTTAACAACATGCAGTACGGCCAGGGCCTTGTTATTGTCGTGCAGTTTTTCGGAATAATGGTGGGCGAGAAGTTCCAATCCATAACCCTGCCCCTCATCGCTTAAAAGGATGATATTTTCGGCTCGGGCCAACTGTCGTTCTTCGGAAGAATTAGTGACTACCCAAAGTGAAGCGAATAGAATTGCAGCCAGGACGGCGGTCAGTCTAGAGATCAGCGATATATTGCCCCAGCCGGCACTATTATAATAAACATACAGGAGTAAGGCGACGCCAATTATGGCTGTTGGGATAGAGAATAAATCCCAGTCGCGGGCAAAGCCGAGCTGGGGATTGACAGTGAAAATAAAAATCAGGGGAAAGCCAACCATCAGGATTAGCAGGAAACGTCCCCGTTTTTCACCACCCCGGATTTTCAGCAATACCGGTGAAAGAATCAGGATGGCCGGGATTACCAGAAAAAGCTCATTGAATATATCGATCAAATGAGATAATGAAAAAACGGAGTAGTCTCCGAAAACCGGGAGGAACTGCTCCCAAAAGCCCTGGCGGACTTCGCGGAAATTCAACCAATCGCGATAATCGAGATAGGCTAGCAGGAACAGCACCGCGATAATAAGAGAGGCGCCGGTCAACCTGATTTTCAGTTGGGACCTTTCACCTTCCTGCGGCTTGATAAAAAACAAACAGGCGTAAGCGGGGAGGAGCATCACTCCCATCAAGTGTGACGAAAAAGCCAGGATCATCAAAACCGAAAGTATTAGGAAGCCTTCGCCGCTTTTATGATACCGAAAAGCGAATAATAAGAAGATAATAGATACGGGATAAACGAGTGAATAGGATTCCACATAACCGAAGAATAGCTGTAATCCTCCCGTGAATAAAATCATGAGCTTGATTATCATTGAGTCTGAAGGCCGTTCTGTTTTGAATTTGAATAAGGTTAAGGATAAGGCGAACAGGACCCCGACAATAATGCTGTACCAAATATATATCGGTTCGGCGGAGGCTTCGGAGTTTCCGAAAAGCAGTTTATAAAAAACGGCGTGGAGGAAATAATCAAGCGGTTCGGTATGGTTATAGGAATAGCCCTGTTCGATATGATAGACGCGGAGGTAACCGTCGCCGAGCGTGAACACCTCGGTTTTAAGAAAATAAAACAGGGCAAATGTAATTATCGCCGCCAGCAGGATATTTAACCACCGGGGAAACGAGCCAACTTTATTTAGTAGTCTTTCGATTGAATCTCGAAACGGTTTTAAATATGGCAAGGATATGGCGCAAATCCCAAGGACCGCGAAAAGCCCAATGTAAATTTCGGGGAAATACCTGAGGTGGTTTATGCCCCATAATTTATCGATGGGCAGCATTGCGGCAAGCAGGGCGAGAAACACCAATAACGCCGCAACAGCCGTAATTTGTGAATCTTCTTTTACTTTCATACTGGAATATCCGGCGTAATATTATCGGTCATATGCCGGGAAGCAAGCGCGAAAGGAATTTTGACAAAGTTTTTGAGTTTGGCTATATTCGGGAATTCTATGGAAGGAAGTTTCACATGATCGATCGCGAAACCGCCTATGACCTGATGGTCTCGAAAATTAAAAACCGCAATCTGCAGAAACATATTCTGGCCGTCGAGGCCGGGATGATTGGACTAGCCAGGCATTTCGGCGAGGACGAGGAAAAATGGGGGCTGGTCGGGCTGCTTCATGATCTCGATTACGACAAGACAGCAAAAGATCCCGACCGGCACACGTTTGTAACCGAAGAATGGCTGAAGGAATATAATTTGCCCGATGACATGATTTATACTATCCGCTGTCATCCGGGGCACGCACCGTGCCGGTCGAGGATGGACTGGTCATTATATACTACCGACCCGACCACCGGATTCATTGTTGCCTGCGCCCTGATGCACCCATCGAAAAAACTTGTGAATGTCGATCGGGATTTCATGCTGCGGCGATTCGGCGAAAAGCGCTTCGCGGCCGGAGCGACTCGCGACAATATGGCAGCCTGTTCCAACCT
>JBFZFV010000057.1:0-5447 GCA_041306185.1 Candidatus Zixiibacteriota bacterium | reverse complement strand
CGGGTAGCCAAGATGGCCGAGAAGACCAAGCTGTCGGTTCTGGGGGTAGTGGAAAACATGTCGTATTACGAGGTAAACGGAACCCGGGATTATATCTTCGGGCAGGGGGGCGGCAAGCGGCTGGCGGAGACGCTGGGGGTTGCGTTCTTTGGTGAGATTCCCATTCGGACCGAGATTCGTGAAGGAGCCGACATTGGGGCACCGGTGGCGCTGAACGAAGATTCGGCCTCGGCCGACTATTACCTCAGTATCGCGAAGAAACTGGTTGAAACGGCGGCCTGACCGTTATTCCTTGGGGTTAAGGAAATTACGAGTTTCAGTAATTTTTTTCCACAACGTTAAAAGGGGGTGGAAAAATCCTACCCAGGGAAACAAGGGCTCTAATTGACCGTATTTTAACGGTTTCCAAAAAGTGAGAATTTTATGGCCGGAGCTCTTGACGGAGGGTTCTGGTTGCTTATATTAACATCTCGTCGAAAGCTATTAATCGACAACATGTTAAGAAGATGTGGAAAACCGGTTCAGTGGGGATGTGAAAAGCTGTTAATCATTTGCTAACTATAGAAATGACATCAACTCCTGTGGATTTCCGATTGTTGATAACCTGTTAGCAATTTCCATATCGCGATTTTTGGGGGGTTTTTAGAAGCTCTCTTAATGGAGTAAGGGAATTTTCTATGCTATTGGGGGAACTAACGTGACATTACCGCTAAAAAATATCCAGCAGAGTAATCCGCTGTGGGAAAACTGTCTGCAGTATATTTCGCGCCGGGTAAAGAAACATTCTTTCAATACCTGGTTCAAACATACCACAGCCAGCCGGACTAACGGAAGTCTGGAAATCACCGTGCCGAATCAATTCGTGGCGGACTGGCTGAACGGACATTACGGGACTTTGATCAACGAAGCAATCGGAGAGATTCACGGTTCGCCGCTCGATTTCGTCCTTCTGGCCGACCATAACGGCAACGGGAACGGAAACGGGCAGACGGAGATCGAGTTTTATTCGATACCGGAAACGGCGATGGGGATTCCGCCGGAACCTTCCGCAAGTAACGGTTCGAATCATTTTAACGAACGTTACAGCTTCGACAATTTGGTGGTCGGGAGCTTTAACCAGTTTGCACATGCCGCGGCCAAGGCGGTAGCGGAGGCTCCGGGGCAGACCAATTACAACCCGCTTTTTATTTACGGCGGGACCGGGCTGGGGAAGACTCACCTGGCCCAGGCGATCGGGCATTATGTGCAGAAAAACAATCCCGGCAAGCGGGTGAAGTATGCTTCATCGGAGAAATTCACGTCCGATTTCATCAGTTCACTGTCGAACGGGACGATTGCTACGTTTGCCTCGAAATATCGTTCGGTGGATGTGCTTTTGATTGATGATATTCAGTTTTTTTCGGGGAAGGAATCGACCCAGGAGCAGTTTTTCCATACGTTCAACGACTTATTTCATGCCGGCAAACAGATTGTGCTGACTTCGGACCGGCATCCCAAGGACACTCGCGGTTTGGAGGAGCGGCTTTTGTCGCGGTTTTCTTCGGGGCTGGTAGCCGATTTGCAGATCCCGGACATGGAAACCAGGGTAGCGATTCTTCGGCACAGGGTTATTGAAGAGAAAGCCGAGGTACCGGAGGATGTCCTGTATTTAATCGCCGACCATGTTACCAGTAATATCCGAGAGCTTGAGGGGTGCCTGACCCGGCTGATGGCGTTCGCGTCCATCGAAAAGGTAAAAATCGATCTCGAAATGGCGCGGCGGGTCCTGGGGCGGGAGATGGTCAACAAGCGCAAGGACTTAACCATTGCGATGATCCAGAACGAGGCTTCTTCGGTATTCCATGTCAACGTCGATATGCTGGTATCGCGGAAGAAGACATCTCAGATTGCCCTGGCCCGGCAGGTGGCGATGTTTTTGTGCCGGAAGCATACGGATTTTTCGCTGAAGAGTATCGGCGAGGCTTTCGGCGGGAGAGATCATTCCACCGTAATTCATTCCTGTGATACAATCGAGCAGCGGGTGAAAGAAGACATCGGTTTGAAAGAAAGGGTCGAGGTAATTTCGGAAAGATTACTACGTTGAAGCCGTGTGGAAATGCTATGAATTGGAAAGTGGAGAAATCATCGAGGGTATTTGTTTGTGGAAAAGGGCGAGGATTCAAAAGTTTTGTTGACATTGAGTGTCTACAAAAACTAAATTTGAAATCGGTATAAACCTCGGAAAGGGATGAGAATATAATTTAATTAAGCGATTCATCCACATTTTAACAGCGTTTATTATTGTTATTGATTTTATAAATAAACAGAGAATATTGTTAGAACCTTGTGAATATCCGTTCGGGAGACGAAAATGAAATTCAGCCTCTCCAAGTCAAAACTCAGCGGTTACCTTCAATCGGTAATGCAGGTGGTGCCATCGAAATCTACTCTTCCAATTCTGTCGAACATTCTTTTTGAGGTGCTGGAAAACAAACTGAAGATATCGGCCACGGACCTTGAAGTATCGATAACGGCGACATTCGAAGGTCATGTCGGTAAGCAGGGGGTGGCGGTTCTTCCGGGGAGAATCCTGTTCGATATCATTAAGGAACTTCCGGAATCCGAAGTAACTTTCGAGGGAACCGCCAACCGGGTTGAAATAAAAGTCCCGAACGGCTCATACAAGATAGCCTGTGCGTCGGCGGATGATTTTCCGAAACTTCCGGTGATCAATACCAAAAAGCAGATTGTTATTAACGGCAGTGACCTGGTCAATATGATTAAGAAGACCACTTTCGCGTGTTCGATTGATGAAACACGTCCGGCTTTGAATGGGGTTTTGTGGTCCACCGGCGGGGATATGATGACGATGGTAGCCACCGACGGGCATCGCATGGCCAAGGTTTCGCTGGAAAATAAAAAGCTGAAAGGGGTGGCTGAAGATATAATCATTCCTCCGAAAGTGCTGAATATTATTCCGAAATATATCGATGAAAACGACGGCGAGATGGGGGTTATCTTCGGAGAGAATAATATTATTTTCAATCTCGGAGATATCATCCTGACTTCACGTCTGATCGAGGGGCCTTATCCCAATTACGAGCAGGTGATTCCCGGCGAAAGCGACAAGCGGATGGTCATAGCCAAAGGGGATCTGGCTGGTGCGGTCCGGCGCGTTTCGATTTTGTCCAACTCCCTGACGCACCAGGTGAAATTCGGAATAAAGAATAATACTCTGACCGTTTCGACTACCAATACCGATGTCGGCGGCGAAGGCAAGGAAACGCTTCCGTGCGAATATTCCGGAGATTCCATCGAGCTGGGGTACAACGCTAATTATGTCCTTGAAATCCTCAGCAGGATCGAAGGGGATGAAGCGATATTCGAGTTATCCAGCAATGTGTCGGCGGGCGTGGTATATACTCCGGAAATCCCGAAAGAGCGGTTCCTTTGTTTGATTATGCCGCTGCGTTTAGCCGATTAATCTTATTTTCCGATGCTGATTCGAGAGCTTAAGGGGATCGGATTCAGGAATTTCGAATCCGTATCGGTTTCTTTTGCGCCCGGTTTGAATGTTTTTCACGGCCGGAACGGTTCCGGCAAAACCAATCTTCTTGAAAGCATTTTTGTTTTATTGCTGGGCCGCTCGCAGCGGGGGGCGGTCGATTCGGTCATGCTGAAAGAGAATGAGGAATATTATCGTCTTTCGGGTGAAATAGAAATCGACGGTAAGTCTGAAGAAGCGGCAATTGCCTATCAAAAGGGGGGACGGAAAAAGATAACGATCGATAAGGTTTCGGTGCGGGCCTCGGAATTATTCCGCCATTACTGCGCGGTGGCGACTTCGCCGGAGGATCTGGAAATCCTGGCGGGTGCTCCGTCGAAGCGGAGGATTTTCCTCGACATCTACCTGGCTCAAGCATCTCCGAGTTACCTGGCCGATTTGACCGATTACCAGAAAGTCCTGGCCCAGAAGAACGCTTTCCTGAAACAGCAGGATAACCGGGGGGATACGCCGTACGATGATTTGCTGGTCGATTACGGATCGCGGATTACGAAATATCGGGCGGAATTTTTGGGGGCGATTTATCCCGCCATCGAGGAGAGCTATGCCAGGGTATCGGACGGCCATAAGATGACCGTGGATTATCGCTCTTCGGTGATGAAGGAAGACACGGATTTCAGTATGGAAAACATTTCTATCTCTTTCCGGAAGCGGCTTAAGGAGGTCCGGGGAAAAGAACGGGTCATGCAGAGCGCTCTTTGCGGGCCGCATCGGGATGATATCGATTTTGCGGTAAGGGATATGGCGGCGCGGAATTTCGGATCGCAGGGAGAATTGCGGACCGCGGCGGTAGCGCTGAAGGTGGCGGTGTATCGGTATCTGAAAAAGGTCCGGAAGGTGAACCCCGTTCTATTAATGGATGAGATTTTCGCGGAACTGGATGAGCGACGCCGGGAGATGATGATAGAACTTTTCGACGAAGTCGGCCAGGTTTTTATTACTACGGCGTCGAAAATTCCGGATATATTGGATAACAAGGGACGGAAATTCCTGATCGAACAGGGGACCATCAAAGAGGTCGAGGGGTAGAGCAAATGCCGCGGTTGAAAATATTCAACGCATCGAAATCGTTCGGCGAGAAGAGAGTTATCGACGGAATATCGCTGGAATCATCCGACGGCGAGCTGGTGGTTATCCTGGGGCCATCGGGATGCGGCAAGTCGACTTTGCTCCGTTTGATAACCGGTCTGGAAGAACTTGACGACGGAGAGATTTTTATCGGCGAAAAGAGGGTGGATGAACTCCCTCCGCAGAAGAGAAACGTAGCGCTGGTTTTTCAGAATTACGCCCTTTATCCGCATATGACGGTCGAGCAGAACCTGGCCTTTCCTTTGAAGGTCGCGAAAATGCGGCGGAAGGAAATCAAGGACCGGGTGCTGAATGTCGCGACCATGATCGGCATGGCCGATAGGCTTGATGCCCGGCCGGCGGAATTGTCCGGCGGTCAGAGGCAACGGGTGGCGCTGGGACGGGCGATCGTACGGGAGCCGGATTTGTTTCTTCTGGACGAACCTCTTTCCAATCTCGATGCCGAACTGCGCACCCGCATGCGCCGGGAGATCGTGCAGCTTCAGAAAAAGCTGGGGACCACCCTGGTGCATGTGACGCACGACCAGACCGAAGCGCTGACTATGGCGGACCGCCTGGTGGTGATGAATGAAGGGAAAATCGTCCAGACAGGGACGGTCCGTGAAATCTATGACCAGCCGGCGGACATGTTCGTGGCTTCATTCGTGGGGACTCCGAAGATTAATTTAATCGACGGTTTTGTCAGCGATACCGTGATCCAGCCATTCAATATTTCGACGGTGTTTATACCGGGGAAGTATCGTCTGCGGGAGATCGTGATGGGGATCCGGGCCGAGCATCTTCATGTCGAAGCCGACGGCAAGTTCGGCGGGAA
>JBFZFV010000056.1:0-3144 GCA_041306185.1 Candidatus Zixiibacteriota bacterium | reverse complement strand
AGATTGTACTGCATTATCCGGAATCCGCGCCGTTCGATCAAGACCTTTCCGCAACCGGGGCAGAAGGTCGATTCGGCCGGGTGACCGGCGATGTTTCCGAGGTATACGAAGTTGAGCCCTTCCGCCCGCGAAATATCGTACGCTCGCTGCAAGGTGCTTTGCGGGGTGGGAGGAAGGTCTTTCAGAAGGTACTGCGGATAGAACCGGGAATAGTGCAAAGGGGTGTCGGCTCCCAGGTTTTCTTTAATCCAGCGGGCCAGGTCACGGAATTCCTGGTCGGTGTCATTAAGAGTCGGAACAATCAAAGTGACTATTTCCAGCCAGATGCCGTACTTTTTCATCTGCACAAGTCGATCCAGGACCGGCTGCAGTTCGCCGTTGACGATAGTTTTGTAATAATCTTCGCGGATACTTTTAAGGTCGACCTTGATGGCATCGAGCTGCGGCATCAGTTCGGCCAGCGGCTTTTCCTCGATGTACCCTCCGGTGATCATCACCGATTTAATGCCGTGCTTCTGTCCCAGTTCGGCCATGTCATACATGTATTCGTAGAAGATGACCGGTTCGGAATAAGTGTACGCGATGGTCGGGATTTTGCGTTCGCGGCAGATATCGACGGCGGCTTTGGGAGGCAGTTCGATGTTGTTGGTTTGTTCGGGGCGGTTTTGGGAAATATCCCAGTTCTGGCAGAATTTGCAGTTGACGTTGCACCCTGCCGTAGCCACTGAAAAGGCGTTGGTCCCCGGATGGAAATGAAAGAGCGGTTTCTTTTCGATAGGGTCGATATTAACGGCACAGGGGATACCGTACACCAGAGAATAGTACTTATCGCCGTGGTTTTCGCGGACCCCGCAGTAACCCCGTTCCAGGTCCGTAATACGGCAATGACGGGGGCAGATGCCGCATTCGATGCCCCCTTCGTCCAGCTTCCTATAATGCCGGGCCTCGACCATGGCCAGTTCCTTGACATAATCGAAAGCGCAGGCATTCTGGATACCGCCAAGAAATTCCGGCAAGAGCTCGGTGTTGGAAACCACCGTAAGCCCTGCTCCGCAACTGAGGCATTTTATGAAAGAACGTCGTTTCATTCCGGAAATCCCGCTTTTACGAAGTTGCCATTTCCATCTTCTCGGAACGACAACAAATCGATTTTGTTCAAATCCGCTGTTCCGAGGCCGAGTTCTTCCGCGATTTTGAGGAAATTCACCGGACGGCCGGCTTTTTCCAGTGGGGGGAGGCCATTGGCAGCTCTTAGATGATTCAGGATGGTTAATCCCACGGTATCCGCGGCCACCGGATCGATTGCGAGGATCAATCCGCCGTACTTGCTTAAGTATCCGCTATTGAAACCGGGGCCGCCGTGGTACTGCACTCTGACGGCGTCGATAACCGCGAGACGGTGTTTTTCCCGGAGCGGCTTCAGGTCGCTCACCTGGGCCGCGAATGGTGAGCAGTTATCGGCGTGGTACTTATTGGGATTATGCACCGCGCCGTACATGTTTTTGAGGCATCCGGATAACCCTGCGATGGAATGGTCTTTCAAAATCGGCATGTTGACGCTGTAATCGATCATTTCGGTCATAATGGTACTTACCAGGGAATTAACCTCGCCGAAAGAATAAAAATCATTGCTGTAACCGATTCCGTTGGTGTCGGTCCCGAGGCAGCGATAACCGAACGAGGAAGCGTTTAAGCGATAGCCGGCCTGTTCCAGTTCGCGGTTGGTTCGGTCCCAGATAATCATATCGTTTTCTTCAAATCCTGCCGCGGCCAGTATATCCACGAAGGCTTCGGCGAGGGCCGGAGGGGTTGAATTCATTTGTCTGGCGAGGCAGTTGGTCTTGATGCCGATTTTTCCCCCGGGGATGAGCTTCTTTGCCGCATCGGATGCGCTGGCCGTTTCGGCCAGTTTTGCCAGTCCGAATTCGAGGATATTTCTATAATCTGATTTCTGCGGAGGATATTCGAAACCGGACCGGAACCGGATTAGTACCACCCTGCTCATATTATTTATATACAATGAATTCCGGAAAAAAAGCCAGCACTTTTTTGCTTGACCGTATGTATAAAGGGTTGTATTGTGCTGAATTAATATGGGTAAAAACGGACGACCATATACTATATTAGCGTTGCTTCTAAGCTTGCTGGCGGCAAACGCTTATTGTGCCGTCAGGGAACCTGCTTTCGCCGGGAGTTTCTATCCGGCCGACAGCGCGGAGCTGGCCGCTTTGGTGAATTCGCATTTATCGGCGGTAAATTCGATTTCCGACATCGAGGGGGAATTGATCGCGCTGATTGTGCCGCACGCGGGGCTAATGTATTCCGGAAAAATCGCCGCCCATAGTTATAAATTACTCGAAGGGCAAAATATCGATAATGTCATTCTTTGCGGGCCGTCGCATCGCTACCGGTTCGACGGGCTTTCGGTCTACGGGCCGTTTATAAATTGGAAAATTCCGCTCGGCGAAGTCGCCAGTAACACCAAACTGTGCGAGCAGATGATAAATTTCGATAAGAATATCGAAATGTTTCGACAGGCCCAACTGCAGGAACATTGCCTGGAAGTACAGCTGCCGTATCTCAAGACCGTTCTTCCGAACGCCAAAATAGTCCCGGTGGTGATGGGACTCCCGAAACCGGAAACGATCGATCTTCTCGCGGAAGTTCTGATGGATATCGATGACAATCCCGGCACGGTAATGATCGCTTCGACCGACTGGCAGCACTATCGCCCGGCCGATATCGGGTATGCCATGGATTCACTCGGTTTGGACTGCGTTTTGAATCTCGATTATATAACTCTGCAGGCGTATTTGACTTCCGGGCAGGTCGAAATGTGCGGGGGAGGACCGGTGGTCTCGGTATTGAAAGCGGCGGTGGAACGCGGAGCCGATCAGGCCGTGTTGTTGAAATACGGCGATTCCGGTGACGAAAGCGGGGACAGGGCCAGCGTCGTAGGCTATGCCGCTGTGGCTATATACAAGTCGATAGAAGAAAATCCCGATTTATCGGCAGTAGAAGAGGTGAGACTGACACCGCTGGAAGGGAAAAAACTCCCTGATCCCTTCGTCCTCAATGCCTCGCAGAAAAAAGAGCTATTGAACATCGCGCGAAAAACGCTTGAAAGCTATCTGGCCGATGGGA
>JBFZFV010000055.1:0-88178 GCA_041306185.1 Candidatus Zixiibacteriota bacterium | reverse complement strand
TCGCCGAAAAGTCCGAAATTGCAGGCGCATCAAAATTGGGGATATCCATGATAAGTGAAAATCCGAAAAAGCCGGATTTCAAAGACAAAATCCTTCTCAACTTTGAATTCCTGCTGCAACTCTCCTTATTATTAACTAAGAACGGCCGTGATGCCGCCAAATTGATGCGTGAGGCAATGGCTGAGGCCTTTCAATCATGGGAGCATTCTATTAAAAAGGAAAGTTCCAAAATATGGCTCCATACCATTCTGACCAGGCAGTCCTTTGGCCGCTTTCAAACATACGGATTTCCGATTGATACGGCCAATGAGGATAATTTCGAAGACAATACCTACCCAAGGACGCCACTCGGTCCGGCGCCAGCGATGGATAACCAGCAGAATTCGCCTCCGGTCGACGAATCATTTATAGATATCATTTTTATCAGGGCCATTGCCGGTCTTCCCGAAATGTTCCGGCCGGCCATGATGCTATCATACATCGAGGGGTTCACCAATACGGAACTTGCTTGCCTGACCGAGGTTCAGCAGCATGCAATCGAATCATTGCTCAACCGGGGAATCAGACTTAGACGTGAAGAGCTTTTTGAACGCCTGATGGAAACAACGACATCGAGGAATTTCCCGACCGAAAGGCGTCCCCCGGATGACTATTAACCGGGCAGGATATAATGGCGGTCTCGGCTATCCAAAGAATAATCCTGAGGTAGTGACATAAATCAAGAAATGGTGAAACCAGAGGACTTTGAAGTCCGTGTGATGCCTCACTTTGAAAGCTTGTATCGTACCTCTTTGTATATACTGGAAGAGGAATCCCGCGCGCAGAATTTGGCCATTGAGACTTTTATCAAAGCTTATCGCACTCGCAACGAGTGTAAATTAAGCCCCAACTGCCGCGTCTGGCTGTTCGGAATCATGACCGATATTCTTATCAACCAATACTGGTCGTACCCGGGTCTGTCAAACTTACCCGACAGCGCTGAAGGAATCGACGGATATGTGGCGTATTTCCGATGGATGAAACGCAGACCGATCGGCGATTCGGAACGCTTTTCTTTTGTCGGCATTTCGGAAGATCATATCAAAAGGGTCGTTTGGTCTCTGCCCGACGACCTCAGACTTATTGTAGTTCTCTCTCTCGTGGAAAATTTTTCATATCGGGAAATAGCCGAGATCACGAGCCTCGATCAGGAAGCGGTAAAATCGAAATTGTATTTAGGGCGCCGGCTTATGCAGAGTAATCTCTTCGATCATGTCGCGCGGACCGTCGACGCGGGCATGGCATATTGCGTCTCGAGTCGCGCTGTGGTCGAACGGTATCATGACTTGATAGGCAAAACACAAAACATCGGAACAAACAATACTCCGGTTTTCAGGTCATTCTATAGTGAGGACAAAGCGGAGATGTGAAATGTTACAAGGAACCATTCCAAGGGTAATCAACAAAGGATAAATTATATCATGAAAAAACTTTCTGTAGGCATTATCGACCTCGTGGCCAAGGCTCCTACGCGAACCATGTGGATGCGCGTTATGGGTGCGAACTTCGTCAGCATTATGCCGCAAGTTATAGCCGCATGGTGCGAAGAACAGGGCCATGATGTTACTTTGGTGACCTACACCGGCCGGGAAAACCTGATCGAGGAATTGCCTTCCAAAGTCGATATCGTCTTCATCAGCTCTTTCTCCGAAGCGGCCATGCTTTCGTACGCACTTAGCAATTTGTTCCGATCGCGCGGTGCGGTTACTGCGATTGGAGGGCCCCACGCCCGCTGTTATCCTCAGGACGCCCGGAAGTACTTCGACTACGTCCTGGGATTCACCGACCGGGCGCTGATCAATGAGGTGCTGCGGGACTGCACCAGGCACCGACCGGTCGGATTGAACCTGTCGGCTGAACACCATCCGTCCGAGTTACCCGGAGTAGCCAAACGCTGGAAATTCATTGAACAGACGCATAAAAAAGCCCCGTTCATAAAAATAGTCCCGCTTCTAAGTAGCCTGGGATGTCCCTATTCCTGCAGCTTTTGTATCGATTCCACAGTGCCATACCAACCGTTAAGCGCCGAAGCCTTGAAGGAGGACTTGCGTTTTCTGCTCGGCAAGCTGAAGCGTCCCCGCGTGGCCTGGCATGACCCCAACTTCGGCGTCCGCTTCGACCAATGTATGGACGCCATTGAGGAGGCTGTTCCTCCCGGCCGTATCGACTTCATTGCCGAATCGACCCTGTCGCTGCTCTCCGAACCTCGTGTTAAACGATTGAAGAAAAATGGTTTCAAGGCCTTACTGCCGGGTATTGAATCGTGGTTCGAGATGGGGGGTAAATCGAAAACCGGGAAAACAATCGGAATGGGTAAGGTCAGAATGGTCTCTGATCATGTCAACATGATCCTGCGTTATATTCCCTACGTGCAAACCAATCATATTTTTGGACTCGATGGTGACGAAGGAACGGCCCCGTTCGAACTTACCAAGCGGTTTCTAGACTTGAGTCCCGGGGCCTTTCCGGCATATTCCATGCTTTCGGCATTCGGCCAGGCGGCTCCCCTGAATCTGGAATTTCAGCGTGCAAATCGAGTATTACCGTTCCCATTCCACTTTCTCAGTAACGTCCAGATGAATATCAAGCCCAGGAATTATACCTGGATGGAATTTTATAATCGTCTCATCGATGTCACGAAGTATTCATTTTCACCGAGGTTGATATATCGACGCTTTTTTGCCAACGGTGAAACGATTCCAAGATGGTTGAATGTTGTGCGCGGTTTGTCTTCTGAACGGTACAATCGAGTTCGCTACTTCTCCGAGATAAAGCAGCAATTAAAGATCGACCGGCAGTTCCGGGATTTCTTCGAACAAGAAACGACGGAAATCCCCGGATATTTCGTGGAGAAAATACGCAGAGACCTCGGCGAGTTTTGGGAATGGTTGCCGCAGGGAGCAATTCGCCATGATCCCAATGCCTATCTCAAGTCACAGCAAATGGCATTTCCTTATAGAAAATTTCCGGAATCGGAATTACGCGAAAGTAAAGAAGGTATCCAGCGCATTGCGCATTGATACCGATTCCCACTCCATTAGTCAAAAAGAAACCGGCCCCGGGCCGGTTTCTTTAATAATCAATCCCGCATCATGGTTGACGCGGATATTGTCACATCGCGGTTAATATACCTTGCGATAGGTATTGCCGCCGCCATGGTTGCCGTTTTGAGGGCGAGCTTTCGCTTCGTTCACATTCAACGCGCGACCGTTCATCTCGTGGCCGTTAAGGCCGCTGATGGCTGCGATCGCATTGTCCTTTGCCGACATTTCCACGAAAGCAAAACCTCTCGGCCTGCCTGTGTCCCTGTCTGAAATAATGTTAACGTTTGAAACCTCACCATAGCCCTCAAAAGCCTGGCGTAACTGTTCTTCTGTCGTATCGAATGATACGTTGCCGATGTAGATATTCACACTACACTCCATTTTTTCATCTCGTATTAACTGCGTTTTTACTCGGCAGATTCCTCGAGATAAATGTAATTCGCGCATGATTGCGCAGTCAATTCGAGATTATGCTTTAGCGTAGAGTTGTAGATTAGGACAAGACTTCGATAAAGGTCGAACTCAAATTAATTGTAACTATACATTATACGCTATTCTATCGCAAAAACCTACGTTTATTTAATCAAAAGGTCATTTATTATTTTAATGCCGATGGTACCGATTATTATTCGAGGCCAGAATATGGTGTAAGTCCTTGTACGACAAGATTAATACGGATCATACTTCCCCCCATATTTCCCGCTGAATGGCAGTTTGAAACTTTACTCTATATGCAGTGGCCGGGTTTTAATACATTGCCGACACCTATTGTTAATCCATGTCAAACCGGAATACGATGATTGTAAACTATGTGTATGCGTGTTGTGTTCCACCGCACGTATATTTTAAGGAGAGGAGCCGAGGCTGATTTTTGATTTAACTGGCCGTATTCTCCGATATCCAGGTGAAAAGCAGAAAAATCGTTACTTTCATATCGAACATGAATGCGGCGGATTTGGTATTCCTGAAGGAGCTATTGGAAATAGGCAAAGTCGTACCAGTCATAGACAGGAAGTATTCTTTAAGCGAAACTCCTCAGGCGATCCGGTATGTTGAAGAAGGGCACGCGCGAGGAAAGGTGGTCATATCTATGGACGAGAAATAGTATCAGGACGATCTGCTTATTCCTTTACCTTACCTGCCTCATTTCATTGTTATCCAACGGCTTCCAATATTTGTGGAGTAAGTGTCCTTGATTGGAAAGGTGAATTCCACAAGAGCTAGGGGAGAGCGATATTGGAGCGCCGATTTATTATTGCTAACCAATTCTGTCAGCTGTAACCATGTATTCGGAATATTGATAGGAGCAGGAATATTATACCAGATATCGGCCTTACATACCTCAATACTGGAACATCAGCTCCGCACGGATCCAGGCATAGCTGTCGGCGTCGTCAAAGTAGTAATTGCGCGGATCGAAATATTCACACAGCAAATGGCCCGTCCAGTGTTGATCGAACTTGTAAGAGAGTTTTCCGATGCACAGTTCACCTCGAGTGTTTCCTGTGCCGCCGGGAAAAGAAGCCAAGCCGTCGGCTTTCTGCGGTGCTAACAGGTGATGGAAGGTGAGCTTCAAGTCGGCTCCGGGTGTCAGGTGAAACTGGGCCTCGGCATTGAATGAAACCAGATTGGTCCACCAGGCTACCTCGTCTTCCAGTATCTGCGTGTAGATAAATCCTTCGCTCCATTTCGGCCAGCGGGCGAACATGGGGTCCCAGCCTTCCTGTGTATCCGTCCCCGCTTTGTCACCCGACAAATAAATCACCCCGGTGGCAATCCGCTCCGGCAGATAAAAGCGCGGAGACTTCCATTTCGGACAATATTTCAGGTAACCATACCCGCCATATGCCCTGCGGTCGGCATCCGCTTTCTTTCCTATCTGGTACCCCGCTTCCATCACCGCCGTAAGATCGATGCTTCGTACAACCGGTTGTTCGATTCTCCCGCCAAAGGTGATTGTTCTTGACTTATCCGGGAAGGCCGTATTGTCACCCCGGCTGATATGCACGAGATAAAACTGAAGTTCTCTTTGTAACCATTTGCCGCTGTAATAAAGGCCAAGCCCGGTTTCAGGCTGCTCGATCAGGGCTTGGTTCACCTCGCGAATAATCGGCAGCCAGTTGTCTTTTTCTTCCTGATAGCAAGCAAAGGCGGTCAGCCGGTGGCTGGATTGAGATGTCCAATCAACACGCAGAGCATTGAAATAGGCCGATCGGGAACCATCCAGAGGATTCCCGTCAAATACGATGAAGCCCTCTCCCAGCATGACATCCTGACGGCCGATCGTGAAAGTCAACGGCGAGTATGGCAGGGTCATCCTTAAATACAGATGATCGACAAAGACCTCATTCAGATTAAAATCGGCATTCGTCGGCGCCAGGCAATAGCGAAACTCATTGGCCAACCGCAATCCCAAAGCAATGTTGGACGAAGGAGACCATATAGCCCCCAATCTTGTGCGCGTACGGGTATAGGTGACCGAGGAATTCGCATTCTCTTCGAGCGTAATGGCGTTGTCCCAGGTCTCCAGGCGAACGCGTTCGTCGAAAGTAACTGCCCAATGCTGGTTAATATTCGCTGCCGCCGCCGATGAGGCAATGGCCGTCGATATGAGAAGCGTCAACAGCAGAATCCTCGGAATCATGCCTTACTCACATCACTAGTTTTTGCGTCTGGACAAACGACGCTGATAAGCGGCGCGAGAACCAGCGATACTATCATACCCAATGTGCCGGCTTGGGGAGAATCCGTCCCCGTGACATACAGAATCAGACAAACGCCCAGGCCGAGAGTGGACGAGCCAATCGCTCCGATTCGGCTGGTTCTCTTGCTGAACAATCCCCAGATGAATGGCCCCAGAAAAGCTGCACCGATCGCGCCCCATGAAATTCCCAGAATGCTCACAATTGACGCCGGATGGTAATAGGCCAGGATGACGGACAGCCCCACAATAACAGCGCTGGTGAAACGCATCAGTCTCGTCAGGCCGGCGTCCGATACGGAGCGCTTGACGAATCCCGCATAGAAATCTTTTGCCACGGCGGAACTGGAGATCAGCACCAGGGCGGCCAGGGTGGACATCGACGCCGACAGAATCAGCAAAAGCATCAGGACCGATAAAGCATCAGGGATGATTCTCGTAAGCAGCTCCGGCATCAAGGCATCAAAAACCGGCTTTCCGTCGCTGAAAGCTATCGGCGCGTTATCGGGAGTGAGAAAGTACCTTGTGGTGGCCCCGGCGAAATAACCGATGCCGGTTATCAGGAGAGCGAAAACCGTCGATGCAGCCATTCCGATTCTGATCGCCCGCTCACCGCTGATGGCGTAGAATTTTTGTATGAGCTGCGGCATGGCCATCGGCGCCACGCTGGTCAGAAATACCAGGCTGAACAGCGGCCACCAGCCGGGAGGACCGACCGGCGCGGACAGTTTGGGATTGATTGCGGAAATGCCGCTGACAATATTCGTCAATCCCCCGCCCGCATCGACTATACTGTACATAAGCACTCCCACACCGACGAGCATGATGATTCCGAAAATTACATCCATCATGGTTATCGATTTGTAACCGCCCATCACCAAATATATCGCAGTAAAACTCCCCATCAGGACCAGGGCCAGGGTGTAATCGATTCCGAAGGTCGATCTGAACAGGTATGACAGGCCGATGAAAACAGCCGCGGAGTATGGTATGAAAAAGACGAAAATGCAGATTGACGAGAACAGCTTCAGAAACGGGCTGTTGTAGCGCTTTTCGAAAAATTCTCCGATCGTATGGACACCGTATTCCACCGACATGCGTTTGACTTTCGGTCCCACCAGCCACCAGACCGCCAATACCCCGATCAAGGTATTGCCCAATGCGATCCAGAGTCCGGACAAACCGAATCCCCAGCCGACTTTACCGGCGAACCCGATGAACAATACTGCCGAAAAATAGGCTGTGCCGTATGTGAAGGCGGTCATCCAGGCGCCAACCTTGCCGCCGCCAAGGAAATAGTCGGAAAATGAATGTGTCTTGCGAAGTCCGGCAATGCCCACCAATATAATGGCCAGTGCATATGCCGCCAGAATAACGGTCTTTAATAACACTTCTATAAGTCCCAACCAGCTAATTTGATGCAATCGCCGTCAAAATAAGCAGCAGGGCCATTAGGCGCAACTTAATTGTCCAGTTTTTTGACGCGCCGTTGCCGGAAAGAAATCCTGAGATGGGTCCAAAAATTAATCTAAGGTCATCCGGCCAAAAGAAAAGCGGAAAATACAATTCCCATTAGTTTTTTCAAATATGGGTCAAGTATGCCGACTGCAAACGGCTGATAGTCTATTGTCACTATTCCCTCCGGGCGAATAGAAATCAGTTCGTACTCGAATCGTACTCTACCGCTGTACAATACCGCTGCCGGATTCTCTACCGAAACTTCCCCCTCTTCCCGCCGTAGAATCAGCCATGATGATTTTTTGCGGGACACTCAACATACCGGCGGGGGAACATGTGTAAACTTATTTTCATAACCGGTTTTCCATTCGCGCTTTGGGCGAGCGTAATTTATGGCAGCGACAACCCCATCTCATATGAATCATTTCCGCAGCTTAGCGGGCCATACTTCGGGCAGGCCCCTCCGGGTCCGGCTCCCCAGGTTTTCTGTCCGGAATTCTTGAAACCGCCGGAGGGTTTTCATAGTTCGGTTACATTTTCTCCGGATATGAATGAGGCATATTGGACTTCGCAGGGAGTTTGTACTTATCGGTCGAGACTCGAAGACGGCGTTTGGACCGCTCCAGATGAAATCAGATTCGATTCCGCCTACGGGGTTGGCGAAGTGGCATGGGCGATGGATGGTAATAAGCTGTTCTTTCTTTCGAAACGTCCCCCGGATTGGGCAAACGTATCGAGAGAATACATATGGTATCGCGAGAAACTCAATGGGGTATGGTCGGCACCGAAAGCGGTAGACAGGGCCGTCAATGAGCATCCGACCCACTGGCTTTTTTCAATCGCGGAAAATGGCAATCTCTACTTTACGTCTGAAATCGAAGGGGTCAGGGGCCAGCAGGATATTTATTTCGCCCAATGGGACGGCCGCCAGTTTGCGGAACCTCTCGATCTTGGGCCGAATATCAACAGCGATTTCCGTGACTTTACTCCCTTTATAGCTCCGAATGAGAGTTATTTGATTTTCGCGCGGAGTGTCCCCCAAGAAAGTAACCGTTCGGATCTGTTTATTAGCTTCAGGGACGCCGAGGGGAATTGGTTAAAGGCTGTCAACATGGGGGATACTGTCAATTCACTGCACAATGAGGTTTGTCCCGTCGTAACTCCGGATGGCGAATACCTGTTCTATTGCAGAATCAGTAAAGAGATAAATGAAGTCTTGTGGGTATCTGCGGATGTCATCGATAGCCTGAGGGCTACGCGCTAAGCCCTGGCGGCCGGAAAGCAAAAATACTGGCAATCAGTATTTCTCAAACAATAATCCCAGAAAACCGGCACCCTGTATGATTCCCGTTTTTATTTCCGGTTCACCCGGCGGTGTTTGAGCCGGTTGCCAGAATAATGTACTGGCGGCCCCGGTGAGCCTGAAACCGGACGCCGTGACCAGGTCCAAGGTTTCGCTCGCCTTCCTGAATCGGGCGAGCGCGTAAATCGGATGGCCGTTCCGGGCCTTTTCGATATATTCTTCTCCCCAAAAACTGTCAGCGGGTACGATGCCTAACAGAAATTTCGCCAACGGGCGCAGAATCCTCCTGCATTCACCCAGAGCCTTTCCGGCATCGTTTACGAAACATAAGGTCACCGCCATCAGGAGGCCGTCAAAAGTATTGTCTGGAAAAGGGAGATTTTCAGCGGATCCTGCCGTCGATCTGATACCGCGTCTTTTCGCTATATCGAGCATCCTCGGGGAAGGATCGACGCCTTCGGTTATACCCAACGCCGAAGCGAAACGGCCGGTGCCGACTCCTACTTCGACCCATCGACCTTCCAATCGGGGACAAGCGGACCGTAAACACTTCAACTCCGAATCGAATATCGCCCGGCCTTCCGTCGAATCATACCATTGATCATATTTTTCAGCGAACGAATCGAATGATGATGTCAACAGACCCTCACGAGTGAAGATTTACGTGGTAGTTCATATCCGGGTGGACGGTAAAGCTAAGAGGCTATCCCCATAGTTTTCATTTTTCGCCATAGAGTCGATCGATGCATACCCAGTTCGGCTGCGGCTTTCGAGCGATTGCCCTGGTATCTTTTAAGCGTTTCCATGATAATATCTTTTTCGTCGGGAACGCGATCGTCGTTACTGGGAGATACAGCCGCAGCGATGATTTGCGGCGGGAGGTGTTCGGGAGTGATTTCATTGCCGTGACACATAACGAATGCATGTTCGATGGCATTCTCCAGTTCACGGACATTTCCATGGAGGGGGCTTCGCCGCAGCATCCCCACAGCCTCCGGTGTAATTTTCTCGATTGGCTTTCCGTTTTTATTGCGAAAAGCCGTAATAAAGTGGTCGATAAGCAAGGGGATGTCTTCCGGGCGCTCGCATAGAGGCGGGATGGTGATATTAACGACGTTAATGCGATAATAAAGGTCGCGGCGAAATGTCCCATCGGCGATAGCGGCTTCAAGGTCGGCGTTGGTCGCGGCAATAATCCGGGCGTCCGTGTGGAAAGTCCTGGTCGAACCGAGCGGCTGATATTCACCGTTGTTCAATACCCGCAATAGTTTCACCTGAAGAGATATATCCATTTCGCTGATTTCATCGAGTAGAAGTGTCCCGCCGGAAGCGAGGGCGAATTGCCCCGGTTTGTCCCGCTTGGCGTCGGTAAAGGCGCCCTTCTCATATCCGAATAACTCGGATTCGAGGAGCGTCGCCGGCAACGCGGCGCAGTTAATGCGAATATATGGTCCGTATCGCCTCGGACTTAAATTGTGAATTACCTGCGCGAATAATTCCTTCCCGCACCCGCTCGGTCCCTGGATAAGGACGTTACATTCCGATGTGGCGACATCGGGTAACAGGCCGATTAAATCGTGCATCCGGCGGTTGACGCTGACGATATCTTCAAGAGCTCGTTTCTGTTCGAGGCTTTTGCGGAGATGTTCGATTTCGGAAATATCACGGAAAAACTCAACAGCACCGATAATGTTCCCCTCGTCGTCCTTGAGCATGGTAGTGGTGATTAGAATCGGCACCTCGCGGCTATCCCTGGTGATAATTGTCACCCTGGCGTTTCGGACCGGATTGCTTGTTTTAAGCGTATCTTTCAGGGCACACTGACGATGACAGATTTCGGTGCGGAAAATATTGTAGCAGTGTTTGCCGATCGCCTCGGATCGGGAAAATCCGGTAATGCGTTCAGCAGACTTGTTAAAAGATGTTATAACGCAGTTACGATCGACGGTAAATACCCCGTCACTGATGCTGTTGAATATAAGTCGACTGAGTTTTGCTTCCATGGTCGGCACCCGCTCGGGCAACTCCGCCTGTTTACAGGTAATATAGGGCATATTTTCCATAATGCAATGTCATTTCCCCGGGGCATAGTTGAAATATGCCGCGATATTGTTTTTGGTCAACTGGCCGGCAGTCGGTCGAGCAGGGACCAGTTTCCATTCGGCAGTTCAAGTTTGTCCACTATCATCTTCGCCCGGCTGTTAAGGTGAAACTGGTCCGGCCGGTCCGGTCCCACGAGAACCACAGGACAAATAAACGATTCCGCGAATTCCTCGATCGGCTTCCGTCCGAAGGAAACGTCCTTCCTGATATAGCCGAGAACAAGCACCTGGAATTCGCGCACGACCAGGCACCGATGCAGTTCGACCCATTCGGCATGCTCGCAGAGACGAAAACCGACATCGAGATAATCGCCGGCACGTTGATCGTAATAGAGCCGAAGTTCCTTTTCACGTTCGACCGCAAGCTTGGCGCGGTCCGCGTTTGACAGCAAATCGGCCAGGTTGTCTTCCGGATCATAGGGATCACTTAAGAAATGGAAGACGTTAAGTTTAAGATTGTGCGTACGTGACAGCCGCAGGGCAAAATCAAACGCCCAGTCTCCCTGGTCCGAATAATGGGCGCAAAACCCGACTGCGTTAAGTGTCGGAACCGCCATAGCCACCTCCATGATGGGAGTTTATAGTATTATTATATTTAATCAAGGTAGTAAATCCGTTTCGGTATCGGTGCGAGCCGCCTGAATGGCTTCCTTAAGATAATAATCCGAATAGACGGCCCCGATGGGGTTGTTCGCAAGAGACTTATCCTTAACGAAAAGCGTCGTAACCGGGGCATCGCTCAGACGCGTTAAAAGACAATCCGCTCCCATGCACAGTCCCACAAGAACGTTGATGTCGGTTTCAATTCGATTCAGGGCTTCAATTTGTCCCAGGGGGTTACATGCCACTTGATGTCCCCGAGAATGCGCCTGAAGTGAAGACGGCGGGGTCATCGCATCCGAAATGACCTTGCCGCCGATCTTACAGCAAACCGGATAAACCTTGAAAAACCGCCTCAGGACGCGCACGAGGATTTCAGTCGGTTCCTCCAGTTCAATGCAATACGCCAATCCGATTTTGCGATAACGCATCTCAAGGCAGAAATAGATCAGCTCCGACAGGCGGCAGAGAGTTCTTTCGTTTTCGAATGTGATATCAAGCATCGCTTCAATCATTTGAATTGAATGCTTTTCGTTTGTTTCCGCCGTAAGTGGATATCTGAAAGCATCGCACCGTTCACCGCTCAGGCAAACGCGGTTTCGACATGCGAGACAATCGATGATCATTTTATTGATTCCGGTACCGGCCGCCTTATCCGGTACCGTTTCTTCCCGAGACGTCACGGCCGGGATCTTCTTCTGCTCTGTTCCTTCGGTATCCGCAGCATTCAGTCCGAAACCGGAACGCAACTCACCGGCCTGAAGAGCGAAAAGAATTTCATTAACTGAAGCGACAACATTGTCGATAATCTCCACTCTCCGTGCCTCAAGGAAATCACGTTCCTCGCGGCTGATACCTCCGCAAACAAGAACATCGATACGGTTATCCGACAGAACTTTTGCCAATTCCAGAAGGCTGTGATCGGCAAGTTCCGGTTTGGATTCGGTGCGGGCGCGATTGCGTCGAAGAACCGTTACCAGGACCGAATCCGCGTGTGTCGACCGGGGAGCCACCCGATCGCCTAGCAATGGAATACCATATCTCATCTCAATATCCTCCGGAATGTCTTATCGGCAAGTATCGTGCCGAACAGGGAAGAGCCCCGGCGATCTCGTGCGATCTGGCATTCGGAGGAAGTTCCGGGGAGATGTGAGTTTGCTGTGGCAGGCTCTAAGATAATGGTATATAGTCGATTATGACCTCTGGCTGATTAACCGAAAAACTCGACTACTGACTCAGAAATGAAATCCCGTGGTCTTCCCGAAATGGTTGCGCGACCGTTGCAATGTGTCGCATTGCGCAACAGTATGTTGCATCGAGTGCGACATATAACGATGTGTTGCCCGACCTGACAAAAACAGATAACGAACAGCCTTTAACCTGTAGAATGACGAATGTTTCCTCCGATTGTTTTTCGTTAACCGCTTGTCAGCAAAGCGCAACGCACCATTTTATCCAATCCGCATTTCATCATCCCGAGTCTTTCAATTGGTATGGTCAATCGTTTTGGTATGCGCTTTGCATGCAAGCCTGATTGAACCGATTTAGACAGGAAGGCAAACGTGGATGGATCAATAAATTCCGCAACGGCTGTTAGTACCAAGAATTCGAAAACTGTGAAGTACCCTTACTATATTGAGGATCCGGTAACGGAGAATCGAGTCGCTCGTTTCCTGGAGGCATTCGCCGCCGTCGTCAAATACAGCGATTATAAACCTCTGCTGGATTCGTACTGTACATCGACTGCGAAATGTAACCGGTGCGCGGTAGCCTGTCCGGTTTTTCTGGCTACGGGCGACCCTAAGGATATCCCCTGTTACCGGACCAACCTTCTGCTCGAAACGTACCGCCGGTATTTCACGATCGGGGGCTGGCTTAAATCCCGTTTTGGAGGCGGTTTCGAATTGACCGATGAGATTATCGATGAAATGCTTGACGGATTCTATCGCTGCACGGCTTGCCGGCGCTGTACGCGGGAATGTCCCATGGGGGTCGATCACGGCCTGATTACCCATCTGGGCCGCTACATTCTCAGTCTGATCGGAATTGTGCCGAAAGCGTTGCAGGTAAGTGTCCGCGAGCAACTCGAAGGAGAGACCCGAAATACTTCGAAAGTACCCAAGGCCGCTCTGTTGAATACTCTGGAATTTCTCTCGGACGAGATGGAAGAAAGCCTCGGGGTGAAATTGCAGTTTCCGGTCGATGAGCCCGGCCGCGATTATGTCTTTTTCTGTGCGGTCAGCGACTATCTCATGGAACCGGAAACGCTGATGGGAAACGCCGCGGTGCTGTATGCTGCCGGCGACTGGGATCGCTGGACGATCGGGACCGGCAATTACGACGGTATCAATTATGGCTTGTTTTACAGCGATTGGCATCTCGAAAACATAATAAAACAGCTCATCAGCGAAGTCACGCGACTGAACGGAAAATCGATTCTTATCGGAGAATGCGGTCATGCTTCACGCTCGGCCCACGATTTCGTTCCTGTGTTCGGAGGAAAAGAGGCTTACCCGGTAACCAATTTCATGGAATATACGCTTGACTGTATTCGCAAAGGAAAAATTACCCTCGATCCGGATATTGTAACGGAGAGGGTCACTTATCATGACCCATGCAATATCGCGCGGTCCGGCTGGATTGTCGATCAACCGCGGGAAATCCTCCGTTCGTTCGTTAAGGATTTCGTCGATATGAAACCAGCCGGGCAGGATAATTTCTGCTGCGGCGGCGGGGGAGGATTGGTTTCGGTGGATGAGATACATGAATTTCGAATGAGTGTCGGGGGCCGGGTCAAGGCCGAACAGCTCCGCAAAACGGGAGCCTCCATTTGCATCGCTCCCTGTGCGAATTGCAAGAAACAGCTGAAAGAACTGGTCGAATACTACGAGATTCCCTGCAGGGTCATGGGGCTTCACGATCTTATCCTTAGGGCCATTCAAATTCCCGGCGGAAAATCCACGGCCGAACGCAAAGAAGAAGCAGCGATGCTCGAAATTTAAGATTGGAGATAAACATGGAGCAGTGGATAGAGTTTGCCAAGGGCCCCCTATTCGCTTTCACATTTCTGATTATGATTCTCGGCCTTGCGCGACTGGTCGTGATCCAAATATTTTCGCTGATAACAGGTAAAGGACGAAGGCTGCGCAACGCTCCCTGGCGGAAAATAATCGCCGATGCCGCCAGCTGGGTAGTTCCGGTGAAACACTTGATTCCGGGAACCAAAATATTCTCGACCCTATCGTACCTCTTTCACATCGGCGTCCTGCTGGTGCCGTTGTTTCTGGCCGACCATATCGTTTTATGGGAGGGCTTTCTCGGCATCAACCTGCCTGCGATCGGATACGGAGTTGCCGATTCTCTGACCTTGTTTACGATCTTCTGTGTAATCATAATGTTCTCGTTCCGGCTGTTCTCGCGGAGACTCCGCTCCATGAGCCGCCATGCGGACTACGGGCTTTTAATTGCGGTTATAATCCCATTTATAAGCGGTTACCTCGCCACGCACCCGTCATACAATCCCTTCCCCTGGGATGTGATGATGCTGATCCACCTGCTCAGCGCCGAATTGCTGTTCGTGCTCATTCCCTTCACCAAGCTGGCGCATATCGTGCTGTTTTTCTTCGATCGCATTTCCGGCTTGCACTGGCAATTACGCCCGGGAGCCGGGGATAAAGTGGCAGAGGAACTCTATGGCAAGGAGGCGCGTGTTTGATGAACGGTATCCTGGTTGATGTTACGAAATGTACGGCCTGCGAAAAATGCGTCGCGGCCTGCGTGGAGAGAAACAGCAAAAGCCTCCTGAAAGCCGAGCGCGACCGCGCCGTAACCTCCGACGGCCTGTCGGCGGAACGCCTGTCGACCGTAATCAAAGTCGATGACGGAAGATTCGCGCGCAAAAGCTGCATGCACTGCCTTGAACCGAGTTGCGTGTCGGCCTGCCTCGTGGGGGGACTGACTAAGACCCAAGATGGAGCGGTTATCTACGACAGCGACAAATGTATCGGTTGCCGATACTGCATGCTGGCCTGTCCGTTTCATATTCCGCGGTATCAATGGGACAAGACCGTTCCGTACGTGGTCAAATGCGATATGTGTTTCGACAGAATAACGCAGAATCAGCAGCCGGCGTGCGTGGTTGCGTGCCCGGAGGGAGCTTTGAAATTCGGCGACCGGGATAAGCTCCTGCAGGAGGCGCATGCGGAGATACGACAGCATCCGCAACGATATATGGATCATGTCTGGGGGGAAACAGAATTCGGCGGGACGTCGGTGCTGTACATCGCCGACGTCGATTTAAATTCACTGGGGTGGCCGGTGAACGAGGCGGCGGCTATTCCATCGCTGACCGAACCGCTGGTTCACAAGACGCCGTTCATCGGGCTGGGAGTTGCCGTAAGCCTGATCGGATTAAACTGGATCGTTAAACGCCGCAATAAGCTTATGGGAAATGACCCGGAAAAAGAGACACCGGAGGAGAAGCATGACTAGCAGGACCCGTGCCCTCAGGGATATTTTATGGACCCTGGCTTTAGCCGGGTTGGTTGCAGCGGTTTTTCGTCTTTGGTACGGCCTTGGCGCCACCACGAACCTTTCCGATGCCTTCCCCTGGGGGCTATGGAAAATCCTCAACATGGTCGGAGGCGTAGCGCTGTCGACCAGCGGTTTTACCGTCGGCTTTCTGGTTTATGTCCTGAGATTGAAACGGTTTCAGCCGTTCATGAAGCCGGCGATTTTAATCGCGTTTCTCGGATACGGCTGTTCGTGCCTCGCACTGCTGTTCGATATAGGTTTGCCGCACCGCTTCTGGCACCCGGTGGTTATGTGGAACATAAATTCGTTCCTTTTCGAGGTGTTCTGGTGCGTGATGCTGTATTTCACGGTTACCGCGATCGAGCTGGCACCGGTCCTTTTCGAACGTTTTCGTGCGGAGCGAATTGCCCATGCTCTTCATAAGGCGGCGTTCGTTGTGGTCGTGATCGGTATTTCGTTGTCGAGTCTGCATCATTCTTCGCTCGGCTCGCTCTTCCTGGTAACGCCGCAGCGTCTGCATTCTTTATGGTACACTCCGTGGTTGCCGCTTTTATTTATAATCTCGGCCATGGGTGCCGGGCTGATGGTGGTGGTCCTGGCAAAATTGATCTGGGCTCGCTGGTACGATCCGGCCTCGATTCTCGGACCGAACACCGGGCAGCAAATACCGCTTATTCGAATCGACAACGGTAGTCCTGCGGTCTCCTTTTCACGCGGACCCGAAGGCCCCGAAATGCCCCACGTCCGGGCTATGGCTTCTATTGCCGCCGGAATACTCGGGCTGTATCTGGTATTGAAGATCGCCGACCTGTTTTTGCATGGCGGCTGGCCGGCATTAACGGTAGGCACCTGGGAAAGCTGGTTGTATTCGGCGGAATTGATACTTACGGCAATATTGCCGGTGCTGCTGGTCATAATCCCCAAATCGCGTTACTCGCCGGCCGGAATCGGCCTGGCGGCCGCGTCGGCCGCGATCGGGCTGGCTCTTAACAGGCTCGATGTCGGCATTTTCGGCTATATCCGCGATGCCGGAGCCGTCTATTTCCCGTCCCTGATTGAGTGGGCGGTCGGCATGGGCGTGGTCGCCGCGGCGGGAATATTCTTCTTATTTCTCTCGGAAAATCTCCCGATTTTCGGTCCTATCCGGGGAAGCGTCGACGGCCGGCCGGGGCTGTTCAGACTTACCTATGGAAGCTTGAGCCAGCTTTGGCAGACGGCCTTGACCGATAACCTTCATCGCGTGACACTCATTGCCGTATTCGTCATCCCCGCGGCCTTTGTTCTGATGTATCCGCCGTTCCATTCCGATTCCACATCGGTCGGTACCGTCCGGCCCGCAAGGGGAATCGATGCCGAACGGACAATTCTTTTTATCGACGGAAACAATGACGGCGTCGAGACAATTTTCGCGCATGCCGATCACCAGAAGCGGCTCGGAGATTCCGCCTCATGCGTTAAATGCCACCATGTTTCGATGCCGGGAGACAGGTCCACCCCCTGTTCTCGCTGTCACCTTAGAATGAATGAATCATACAATATTTTCAATCATGAATATCATCTGTCTGCGGTAGTCGAAGACAAACATATAACCGGGCTGTACCCGGCCAATTTCGCATGTCGAGAGTGTCATGCCGGGGGAAATCCCGAAACATCGCAGAGCGCAAAAAACTGCCTGGAGTGTCATAAAGAAGACATGTTCCCCGGAGGTCTGCCTGCCGCTGATTGTGATTTAATGACGGCGAATCCGTTCCGCGAGGCCATGCATCAAACATGCATCGAGTGTCATCAAAAAGAGGCGGAGAGGGTGAATAAACCTCGCCTGGCGGACTGCCAGTCATGTCATCAATCGCTGCAGCCAAGGCAAATTACGCGGACGATCGCGGAAAAGGCCGACGGACGCTGAAAGCAGGATGGCTCTTTTAGCATCGAAAAGATTCAAGTTTACTTACGGACCGGTGCCGTCCCGCCGATTGGGACGGTCGCTCGGTGTCAGTATCATACCGCATAAGGTATGCTCCTATTCGTGCGTGTATTGTCAGCTGGGACGGACCAGGGCTCCTCGAATCAAGCCCTATTCTTATTTCGATCGGGGCAAAGTCATCGCCGAAATCGAAGAGAGGGTCCTCGAAACTTCGCCCGACTGCATTACCTTCGTTGGGGACGGAGAGCCGACCCTTTCGGCGGATTTGGGCTGGTATATCGGAGAATGCAAAGCGCGATGGAATATTCCGGTGGCCGTTATTACGAACGGGTCGCTCTTGTTTATGAAAGAAGTCGGCCAGAGACTTCTTAAGGCGGATATGCTCCTTCCCTCGCTCGACGCCGGAGATATATCGACTTTTCAAGCCATAAATCGCCCGCACCCGGAACTTGAACTCCAGAAAATAATTGAGGGGATGATTGCCTTTCGCCGCGAGTACAAAGGATTATTCCGGCTGGAAGTTATGTTCGTAAAGGATATCAACGATAGTGAATTAAGTCTTCGAAATATCCGTAAGCTGGTTTGGGCGATTCGTCCGGACCGCGTGGATATCGCCATTCCAACCCGCCCACCGGCAGAAAGCTGGGTAAGGCCGCCGGATCCGGATAGGATTCTTTACGCACAGCGGCTTCTCCGTGCGGCTCAGGTAATGACCTGGCCGGAGGAGGGTGCGTTCGATTTCGCGGGTTTCGATACCCTGTTCGATGCCGTAATCGCGCTGGCCTCACGACACCCGTTGCGCTGGAACCAGGCGAAGCATCTTGAAGAAGCCTTCGGGCAAAACGGTGAACTGGAACGACTGGTGCGCATGGAAAAACTTTCTACCGTCAAATACGGTGAATCACAGTTTATCATTCCTCCCGCCGAAGAAAGTGCCGGAGATTGATTCTTAGGTTTTATTCCGGCAGATTTCGATTTATATAATTCTATTATTGGCGATGGAGTTATATTATCTCAATGACCGACGAATCGAAATATACCGCTGCTACCGATGCCATTCTGGACAGCATCGCGGATGGCGTTTTTACCGTCGATGAAAACTGGCTGATTCGTTCCTTTAATCGGGCCGCCGAAAGAATAACCGGAATACCAAAGGAAGAGGCCATCGGACAGCGCTGCTGCGATGTTTTCAGAGCGTCGATCTGCGAAACTTCCTGCGCCCTGAGACAAACTCGGAAAACCGGAAAACCGATTATTAACAAGGTTATCTATATCATCAACAGCGAAGGGGACCGCCTTCCGGTCAGTATCTCGACGGCGATTCTTAAAGATGCGGAAGGGCGAATAATCGGCGGAGTAGAAACTTTCCGCGATCTAACTGCAATTGAAACGCTTCGTCGTGAGCTCGAAAAGCGTTACACCTTTCATGATATAGTCAGCAAAAATTCCAGGATGATGGAAATCTTCGATATCCTTCCGACCATCGCCGAAAGCGACAGCACCGTTCTGATCGAGGGCGAAAGCGGAACGGGCAAGGAATTGATTGCACGCGCAATCCACGATTTATCGAAAAACAATGAGGGTTCCGTTATTACGGTTAATTGCGGGGCGCTTCCCGATACCCTTCTGGAGGCGGAGCTTTTCGGCTACAAGGCCGGGGCCTTTACCGATGCCCGCCGCGATAAACCGGGACGGTTTCAACTGGCCCAGGGGGGGACCATCTTTCTCGATGAAATCGGCGATATTTCTCAGGCAATGCAGGTCAGGCTGTTACGGGTAATTCAGGAACGTACGTACGAACCGCTCGGCGGAACCGAGACCATCAGCACCAATGCCAGGATTATCACGGCTACGAATCAAAACCTTGCCGGGCTGGTTAAAGATGGAAAATTCCGCCAGGATCTGTACTACCGCATCAACGTAATTCGACTATTTCTACCCCCCCTGCGCGAACGCAAGGAAGACATCCCGCTGCTGATCGATCATTTCCTCGGCCTTTTCAGCGCCATGAAAAATAAAACCATTTCAGATATTGCTCCGGCCGCAATGGCGATTCTGCTGGATCATGACTACCCCGGAAATATCCGCGAATTGCGCAACATAATCGAACATGCTTTTGTCCTCTCCCGCAGTTCTGTTATCGGCGTGGACGATCTTCCCGACTATCTTCGACCGGACACCCCAACCGCTCCCGATGATGCACCATCCCTTGAAGAACTGGAATCGAGGCTGATCCTTTCTGCCCTGCGTAAGCATAACTGGAATCGGGGAGACGCCGCGGCGGAACTGGGTATCCACAAGACCACCCTGTGGCGCAAAATGAAGCGTTTTGGAATTACCCCCCCAGTCTGATTGATGATTGCGTAAATGCAACGCTACCATGGGATATGATTGCAATAATGCAATTCCTAGTCTTCGCTTGTTCGATTATGGCATTTTTCATATCGCCATAAATCATTATAATTCTTAGTATTAACTAATTTTATAATTTCGTTTTCGGAATCCGGCAAGGAAAATGCTCTGTCCGACAAATATATGGAACGTATTGCAATTCCGATATGGCAGGGGCGCATTTCTCCGGTGCTGGACACAGCCGGGAAATTGTGGATTTTTGATCTTAATGAGAAAGGGGAAAGCGAACCTCGAATAGTAGAAATCCCCAGTCTTGATTTTCGGCGACGGGTCGATTTCTTCGAAAGCCAGAATATCAATACCTTGATTTGCGGGGCAATTTCACGTCCGCTTTATAATTTATTAATCAACCTCGGCATTGCCGTTCGACCCTGGCTCACCGGAACGGTCGAAGATGTCCTGGCGGCCTATAAAGATGGGAAGTTGGACCTGGATTATTTTCGTTTGCCGGGTTGCCGAAGGCAACGTCAACGAGGGAGATTTCGCCGAGGCAATATCAGCTATTCAAATAATTTAGATGACAAGGAGGAAGTATGAAAATTGCGGTTTCATCTCAGGGTCCGGAATTAAGCAGCTTAATTGATCCTCGATTCGGCCGTGCCGCATATTTCGTAATCTACGATTTGGATTCCGGTAATTTCAGGGCAATCGAGAATCTTGAAAACGCCGGAGCCATGCAAGGTGCGGGCGTGCAGTCCGCGCAAGTTGTCGCCCGGGAAGGGGTCGATTTTGTCGTTTCCGGAAATATGGGCCCGAAGGCCTTTGAAGCCCTGAATGCGGCCGGCGTGCAGATTGTTACTTTCGGCAGCGGCACCGTTGCGGAAGCTGTCGAGTACATCCAAACCGGCAAGTTTAAAGCATTGAATCGGCCGAATGTCCAGGGGCATTGGCGATGAAATACGGCTTTAAAACAGGATGGTAGTATGGACGGAAGACACAGAAAACGAGGCGGGTTCTTTTCCTCCGGCACCGCCAAAGATGAAAAATGGGGCCGAGGGGGAAAACTTGCAATAAGTTCTTTGGCGGTGACGGCTTTCGGTGCTGTTGTTAAAGACTTGAGCCGTCCCGATAGTCTTATTCGCGGGTTAATCGCTCTTGGCAGTCAGAAAATCCGGAGACTGCTGCTGCCGGCGCCAGTTGCGAATATCGGCGATATAATCGAAGCGGAAGTAATCGAAGAGGAAATAGCCAATCAACAATTGGCTGATAACGACAAGTAAAAAGGAGGATTGAAATGCCAGGAGGAGATAGAACAGGTCCTATGGGGATGGGCCCGGCCACCGGAAGAGGAGCAGGGTTTTGCCGCGGTTATGGCATGCCCGGATATGCCAATTTCGGAGGAGGTCGCGGGTGGAGATCCGGCCGCGGGGCAGGTTTCGGAGGAGGCTTCGGTGGAGGCTTTGGGCGAGGATGGAGGAATCAATACTACGCCACAGGCATTCCGGGATGGGCACGCGGAGGCGGCATCCCCGGGGGCTATGGCGGGTATTACGAAACCGAAAAGACCGCCGAAACGAATGCGGGCGAACAAACGCCAAATCAAAACGCCCAGATTGAATTTCTCAGAACTGAACTTGAACGAATAACTCGGCGTCTGGCCGATTTAGAGAAAAAGGAGAAATAGCGAGATGGTTAATTTCCAGGGAGGCGGCGGAGGACGCGGCGGCGGGCAGGGACGCGGAGGCAGCGGCGGCGGCCAGGGAGGCGGCCAGGGACGTGGCGGCGGAATGGGGCGCGGCGGGGGCCGGGGTTCCGGTCCCGGAGGAGACTGCGTATGCACTAATTGCGGTGAAACTGTCCCTCATAAACAGGGAGTCCCCTGTTTTGATATGAAATGCCCGAAATGCGGGGCCTCGATGACGAGAAAGTAAATGAATTCACGAGGTGTACATATTGCTGTTGCCAGCGGCAAGGGGGGAACCGGCAAAACCACAATTGCCACCAACCTCGCCGCGGTTATGTCGCGAGAGGGATTGGGGGTGATATACGCCGACTGCGACGTGGAAGAACCGAACGGACACCTTTTTCTTCCGCCCGAGTCTGAACGAAAGGACGAAGTGTCGGTAATGATTCCCCATGTTTTAGAAGAAAAGTGCGATTTTTGCGGTATCTGTGCCGAAGTCTGCCAGTTCAATGCTCTGGCGGTTCTTGGTTCAAAAGTAATGCTCTTTCCCTCTTTATGTCACGGATGCGGAGCCTGTATGGTATTGTGCCCGAAACACGCAATACATGAGGCTGCGCGTCCTATCGGGTTTATCCGGTCCGGTCGGTTTAAAGGTCTCTCCGTGATGGGTGGGAGCCTGAATGTCGGTGAGGCGCAGGCTCCTCCCATGACTAAAGTCCTAAAAAAACGGTTGCCGGGGGAGCTTACGGTGATAATCGATTCGCCGCCGGGGACTTCGTGCCCCGTAGTTGAGGCTGTTCGAGATGCCGATTATGTCGTCCTGGTAACCGAACCGACCCCGTTCGGTTTGAATGACCTGGAATTGGCCGTGAACATGCTGCGCAGTCTTCGCCGGTCGTTCGGAGTGATAATTAATCGTTCCGACATCGGGGATGCAAGGGTAAGTGAGTACTGCCGAAATGAAGGTCTTCATGTATTGATGGAACTACCGTTCGACCGCAAAATCGCCGAGGCCTATTCCGAAGGCAAACTCATTATCGATGCGGACAATTCATACCGGGAAAAACTTCGCAGCCTCATGCAGGCAATTTATACGGAGATCGGACATGTATGAAATAGTCATCGCAAGCGGTAAAGGGGGTACCGGCAAGACGAGTCTGACCAGAGCGTTTGCCGAACTCGCGGGGCCTGCGGTTCTGGTGGATTGTGATGTCGATGCTGCAAACCTCCACCTTATAACAAAGCACCGTGTTATCGAGGAGCATGATTTTTACGGCGGCAAGCGGGCGTCGATAAATATGGAAAGGTGCGTTGTCTGCGGGATCTGTGTCGATAATTGCCGTTTTGATGCCATTAAAATGATCCCGGATATGAAATATTCCTTCGGTGAAAGGGTAGAAGTTGATCCTCTGGCATGCGAGGGTTGTGGTTTATGCGCGCGGCTTTGTCAATTAGATGCCGTTGATTTCCACGAAGTAAAAAACGGTCAGTGGTACCTGTCCGAAACCGAGCTGGGTCCTTTCTTGCACGCTCGACTCGGAACGGCGGAATCGAATTCCGGGCGGCTGGTAACATTGCTGCGAAACCGATCCCGTGAAATCGCGGAATCCAAAGGTCTAGATATGATTCTCATAGACGGGCCGCCCGGTATAGGCTGTCCCACGATAGCGACCTTGACCAATGCCTCGTACCTGCTGATAGTCACCGAACCGTCGTTATCGGCGATTCATGATATGGAACGGCTGGCGGATCTGGCCGCCCATTTTGGTATCGGAACCGGAATATGTTTGAATAAATTCGATATTAATGAAAAAATGGGCCTGCAGGTCGAACGCTTCGCCGCCTCGCGTAACATTCCCATTCTGGGGAGAATTCCGTATGACAACGCGTTCACGACGGCCCAACTGCAGGGAACATCGTACATGCAGGTCGGTTCCCATGCCGGCATTGGAATAATAAAAAATATTTGGCAGGAAGTACGTATGAATGCCGTAAGCGGAGGCAGCGGCCTCAAGCGGCGCTTCGCCATATGAAAAGAAACGGAAAAAAACAGGAGTAATTATGAAAATCGCCGTTCCGACCGAGAATGGGATGGTGTTTCCCCATTTCGGTCACTGTCCGACTTTCACCTTTTTTGAGGTCGATCTTGAGACGAAAGAGTTCCGCAATATCGAAACATTAATCCCGCCCCCCCATGAACAGGGAGTAATTCCTGCCTGGATTAGCCGGCAGGGCTGCACCCATATAATCGCCGGCGGAATGGGTCGAAAAGCCATGGCAATGTTCGAGCAGAATGGTGTTCAGGTACTTCCAGGTACCCCAGAAATAAAGGCCGAAGACGCGGTAAAGGCGCTTCTCATCGGTGATTTGCGAACCGGAAGTAATCCCTGCAATGATCCCGGGTTTAAACGTAACGGGAAGGCCAATAGGCAGTGCCACGAGGATTGAGTGAATCAAAGTCCAGCGACAAAAAGGGAGGTCCCGGACAGGAAAGGCGAGTCTTTTGCCTGATATAGAAATTCGAAGGGACGATATCGAAACGCGGCTGGAGACGTTCCGAAAAAGAAACCACCCTGACTGCATTCTCTGTGGCCCGAATAACGGCCTTGGCCTGGAGGTCGAATTTTCCGCATCGAAAAACGGCGATGTTGCCGCACTGGTCGAGTGCAATGAATTACTCCAGGGATACACCGGAATTCTTCATGGCGGTATTATCGCATTGTTGCTTGACAGTGCCATGACCAACTGCTTGTTTGCCGCCGGAATTGCCGCCGTGACCGGAGAAATGAGTATTCGCTACCTCCATTCGGCCGGTACGGATAGACCGGTCCTGCTGACGGCGCGGATAACGCGTAAAAGGCCCCCGCTTTTTTTGCTTCGGGCGGAAATGCACCAGGGGGAGAACATAGCCGCACGGGCATCAGGGAAATTTATGCTGCCGTAATCGCAACGTTTAACGAAAAAACAGGGATTCGTAGAGGCCGAGGATAACCCGGCATACCTGATGGAATTTTAGGCCAGCATAACGGCAAGTCATCTGAAACCATTGTTTTCATCAATCGTATTTCAAGATTGGACGAAATTAATTCGGCTATTATGGGCGGGAGGTTCTATGTGTGTCGCGGCATCACTCAAATCGGGCGTGGAACGAATCATCTTCCCGATATACCGATACTCCCCATAAATAATGTGATAGACGTTCAGACAAACAACGCATAATTTAAGGTATCAATTCTAACAATGGGAGGAACAAATAAGATCATGAAATCGGAAATTGTCGAAAGACCAAAAATGCTGCTGGCCGGAATTGTCGGAAGCGGCAAAGATGTAAGCGGGATAAACATCCGCGAGCTTTGGAATTCATACAATGTATCCGATCCGAAAATTGAACACCGTGTCAAGGGTGCCTGGTATGAATTGCATGTCGGAGAAAAACAGGGGAACGGGATTTACAGTGTCCTGGCCGGGGTACAAATTGAAGAGATCGGAACGCTGCCTGCTGAAGTCAGCGTGAAGGTCTTACCGGCCGGTAAGTACATTCATTTTACCCACGGCATGAAAGAGGGGGGATTCGACAAGGCCTTTGCAGAAATCGAGTCCTGGATAAAGGATAATCAGGCTAAAGTCAAGGATATCGGTCTGCAGTATTATGACAGCGAATTCGACCCGAACAACAAGGAAAGTATCCTGCATATTTTTATCCCTCTGGAAGGATAGAACCATCAACTCGACATCAGGCCGTTTTCGAAATCTCCCGGTATTTTTCGGCCACGAATATCATTTCCGGAGAATTATCCGCCAGCGGCGATCGATCGAAATTCCCGTAAAGCTCAACGACCCGGAAACCGCACAGCTCCAGCAAATGTTCTATTTCGTACCTGAAAAAATAACGGTAAGGAAAAGAATGCACGATACGTTCGGTTTTTCCGTTCAGGTCGGTCAGATAATAGATTAATTCGACGTCGTTGTATTGCTCCGTCCGGTGAAAACCGGCGATACGCCCGGTTTGCTTCAGGCGTCTGCCGTCCGGCAGCGAACATTCGGGCAGTGCTTCGACCTCTTCCATATTTTTGAGATTACTTATAACATTGAAATCTACATTCACGACATCGAATGCCAGTTTTGATTTCATTACCAGGTGTCGGTTTATTGTGTTGAAGCAATTCATTTGCTCCTTTACACTGATCATGTGCTGAAAGCCGTGGCAGGGAATTATCGCCAGGCGAAATAGGTCATTGAGCTTAAACTCCGCCATATCCGCCGGATGAAGCTGTATTTTTTCCTGCACTTGTGCAGACAGTGATTTCAACTTCTGACGGCATCTTGAAAGCATGTGTTCCGAAATATCCACTCCCGTTATAGTATGACCCGATGCGGCGATCGGAATCAGGATTCTCCCGGTTCCGCAGCCCAGTTCCAGCACTTTTCCCAAAGAATCATCGGCCAGCCGCAGGTAAAAACCTCGATCGGGTCGATTAACGTAAGATGGGGCCAAATCGAAAGCCTCCGCCACGATTGAACTGTCGGTATATTTTGAATCAGGTATCACGGGTCAACCCTTCCAAAGAATTTTCCTAAAATCGCCTGTTTTTTTCCCGGTTACAAGCGGTATAAGGCCGGATATCTCATAAATGTAAATTTACAGCTGGCCTCAGAACAAATTTATTTGGCTTACGTATTTCAACTTAGCTGGCAAACTAATAACTCGGGAACCTTAAATGCTAAGGTTAAAACTGGTTCTTCGCGGGTTGCTTTTGAAAAAATAGTCTGGGACCTATGGGTCAAGGAGATAACAATGGCTGATATGGCTAAAGAAAAGAGTGCCAATGGGATGGCGGTCGGCGTTTCTGTCGGGCTGGCCGTCGGAGCGGTATTCGGAGTTCTCGTTGGAGTAATGACCGGCGATATCGCCGTTTGGCTCGCAGTCGGAATCGGCTGCGGAATGGCTGCAGGGGCCGGAATCGGCACCGCTATGGATAAGGGCAAAACCAGATAAACAGGAAAATCAAATATTGAAAGACCGATGTTTAAAAAAACACCGGTCCTTTGTTCTTGGTCGATTGAGTTCGTGTTCAATCAGCCATCCGCGAAATCCTATATAAGCTCCGCTGAATTCTCAAGCTCTTGAATCTTCTAAATTCGGGCAACGAAGCTCTTTAAAATCTCCGTCTTGATTTCGTAAACAAGGGTAAGACGTGAAAACCTTAAACGGTATCGTAAGTAGAGAGAAATTGAGGCGGATTGGAAATGGAAATGACCGGCAAAATTGAACAACTAAGCCCCCGCAAAACCGCGGGAATTGCAGGAATCGGCTATCTTATTATTATTGTCACAGGAATATTCGCGGAATTTTTCGTCCGCTCGAAATTAATCGTCCCCGGAGACGCCGCGGCGACAGCTGCAAATATTATGGGTTCGGAATCGATTTTTAGAATCGGAATCGCCGGAGAAATAGTCATGCTGATATTCGATGTCATCGTGGCCGTTGCACTATATCTCTTGTTGAAGCCGGTCAGCAAGGGATTGGCTCTTCTCGCGACTTCTTTCAGATTGGTCCATTCCGCGGTCAGCGGAATCAACCTCCTCAACCAGGTAATTGTTCTTTTGATACTGGGCGGAACCGGGTATGCCGCGGCCTTCAATCCGGAGCAGATAAGCAATCAGACGATGCTTTTTCTGAATGCTCATAATTACGGCTATATCATCGGACTGATATTTTTCGGAATTCATTGCCTTATCCTGGGTTACCTCGTGTACAGGTCGGAATTTATTCCGGCGATTTTTGGTATTTTCCTGATGGTTGCATCGCTGGGTTATTTGACCGATGGTTTCGCGAATATTCTTATGAGTAACTACAACGACTATAAGTCGCTCTTCATGGCGATTGTGGCAGGTCCGGCAATAATAGCCGAATTATCGTTTTGTCTCTGGTTGCTGATTAAAGGGGTCAGGGTCCGGAAATCACTTCCCGAACCATTGCCTGCATAGGTCAATAATATCCTGAATCGTACTGCCGATGGCACGTAACGCCGGCTCCTGCAGAGGCAGGTTTCCGATAAACGCTTCTTTCCATAGCGCAAGGGACGGCTTTATTACAACACCATATTCATCCCGGCGATCCAGCCGGTGGTCCAGGCATTCTGAAAATTGAAGCCGCCGGTAATTCCGTCGATATCGAGAATTTCCCCTGCGAAATACAGACCGGGATTTACTTTGCTCTGCATCGTTCTAAAATCCACTTCCCTGAGATTCACCCCGCCGGAGGTCACGAATTCATCCTTGAATTCCCCTTTGCCAGCTATTTCATAACGGCCGCACGACAGCTCTTCAATCAAAGCAGTCATGTGATTCCCGGTCATATTCCCCCACAGCGTACCATGCAAGATTCCTATATGTTGAATTAGCCGCTCCCAAAATTTCCTCGGGAGCGCAAAGGGATTGGCATTAATGATCTGCTTTCCATGATTGGCATTCCTGAATTCGTGCAGCTTGTCGTGCAACTGCTCCCGGTTATATCCCGGAAGCAAATCGATCAGCAACTCCCCGCGATATTTATTCTCGTGCAGGATTCTCGCTCCCCATGATGATAGCCGGAGCACGGCTGGTCCGCTCAATCCCCAGTGCGTAATCAATAAATCGCCGGCCTGTTCGATTTTTTTTCTCTCCCCGTCAGCCAGGGTCAGCTTGACGTTTCCGATGCTGATACCGGCAAGGCCGTCGAGCCTGGCATCGTTCACCCTGAAAGTAAACAGCGATGGCACGCATGGTACGATGCTATGTCCCAGCGATTCGGCGATGCGATAACCATCCCGGGCGCTTCCGGTCGCAATGAGGATTCGATCAAATCGCTCCGGTGTCCCCTTTTGAAATTCGATTTCGAATGAAGTCTTCGCTTTGTTTCGGGATAAAGCGGCAATATTCCTTGCTCCTGCCTCCAGTCTTAATTCCACTCCCAGTTCGGCAGCCGTTTCAAGCAGGCAGTCTGCGATCGTTTGCGACCTGTCGGTTATCGGGAACATACGGCCGTCCTCCTCCGCCTTCAAACGAACCCCATGCCGTTCAAACCAGGCAATTGTATCCCGTGGCTGGAATTTGTTGAACGGACCGAGCAATTCCCTGTTTCCGCGCGGATAATTCTTTACCAGATCCGCCGAGTCGAAACAGCGATGCGTCACATTACAGCGCCCTCCGCCTGAAATAAGGACTTTGGCCAGCGGCCTCCGGGTGGCTTCAAGGACCACGATTTCGGCCGCTGAATTATGCGTGGCCGCCGATATGGCGCCGAAAATCCCCGCGGCGCCTCCTCCGATTATGGCTACCCGCAAGTCTGAATCCCGGTATTCGAATTTTCTTTCATACCCCGAAATATGGCGGCCGCAAATCCTATTGCCAATGAGATTATGAACAAACTGCAAAAATAAGGCGTTCTTTTTCTCTGTTGCCTTAAACATGAAAATCTCCTTACCATATTCCTGCACCTTGGCCGGATTTCGGATCTTCACCGTGTAAGGGGTAAAATGCCGATCCTTGCGACTGAAATTGGATGCTAATTTATAAGGGGGAACCTATGTTGATCGATCAGGAAACACGGGTAGCTTTTAACAAGACCGAATGTAAAAATGAAATCAAAGAGCTGCAGCTGAAACTGGCCGTGCTGCAGCGGGAATGCCGCCAGAAAGGCATTCCGATTGCAGTCCTCATCGCCGGTCCCAGCGCTTCCGGCAAAGGTAAAATCCTCAGCAGTATGCTCCGCGAACTCGACCCTCGCGGATTCCGTCTGCTCACGGTCGCCAGTCCCCCCACCGATGATTTTCGCTACCCTTATTTATGGCGGTTTTGGAACAATCATCCTCCGAACGGCATGATTGGGATTTTCGTCGATAACTGGTATCACGCGCTCTTTCGCCGAATCAAAGGATTCAAATCTAATGAAGACCGCGATGACTGGTGTCACCGCATAAATATCCTGGAACGCCAGCTGACAGATTCCGGATGCCGAATTATCAAGTTCTATTTGCACGTATCCAAACAAGAACAAAAAAAGAGGCTGGAAAAGCTCGATGCGAACAAAAACACCTCATGGCAGGTGACAGCGGCGGATTGGAAAATGTCGAAAAATTATGAAAATTACCTGGAAGCCGCGGAGGAAGTTCTTAAACAAACCAATAAGGACTACGCCCCGTGGACCATCCTCCCGGTCGACGATGAACAATATGCTTCTCTTGTTATGCTGAAGATCCTGGTTGAGGTTCTCGAAAAGACCTCTGCCGATGGTGTCCCCTCGGTAAACGGTGAGGCCGCCCGCGTTGAGATCAAATCCTCCTCAATTATTCCTCGGCTCGAAGATTCCGACCTGTCGCTTTCGCTGGACCGGGATTCCTACGAAAAAGAACTGGACCGTCTTCAAAAACGCCTGGAGAAACTGCACAATAAAGTGTACCGCAAGAAAGCCCCGGTGGTTATTGCATACGAAGGCTGGGATGCCGCCGGAAAAGGGGGGAATATCAAAAGACTGGCGCGGAGTCTCGACCCGCGGGGTTACGAAGTGCTTCCGATCAGCGCTCCCACCGACGAAGAAAAGAGCCATCACTATTTGTGGCGATTCTGGAAACGGATCCCCCGCACCGGGCATATCGCCATTTTCGACCGCACCTGGTACGGAAGAGTCCTGGTCGAAAAAGTCGAGGGATTCTGTACACCGGAAGAATACGAGCGGGCCTTTATCGAAATCCCCGAAATGGAATACGAATGGACCCGGTCCGGCGTCATTCTTCTAAAATTCTGGATTCATATCGGTAAAGAAGAACAGCTCAGACGATTCAAAGAACGCGAGAAAACACCGTACAAACAATGGAAAATCACCGATGAGGACTGGCGTAACCGCGAAAAGTGGGATAAGTATGTCGAGGCAGTAAACGTCATGTTTCAACGCACCCACAGTGATTGGGCCCCTTGGACGATCATTGAATCGAATTCCAAGCTTTATGCCAGAATAAAAGTTCTGAAAACAGTGGTGGAAACGCTCGAAGCGCAATTATAGCATGCAATCTTAACGCCATTCATCGCGCTCCATGAATGGCCGAGGTATTATTATTCGAAATGCAATCGGCACTGACTTGCTTTTGCATCAAGGTAATTTCTTCAACAGCTTGAAAGCATGCATCCATTCATTATTTCGGAATCCCGGTATGCACCATAGGACGGCCAGCGGTTCGATTGCCCGCGCCGCTTCCGCTTCGCCCATGTCCGCGGTTTCCCAGCCGAACCTGTCGAGTATTTCCGTTACCCTCTTTTTGGCACCGGCATTATTCCCGCAAATGAACATGGTCGGATTACCACCTTTCAATGCCGGATTCACCATCAGGGCCGCGCCGACACAGCTGAATGCTTTGACAAAATGCGCGTCAGGCGCAAGACTTTGCAGTTTTTCCATTAGCGATTCGTTCGGCGAGGTAAAATACTGAAGGACACCCTTCACCGGGCCCGTCTCAGCGATCGGATTGGTGGTATCTATCACGGTTTTGCTTTCCAGATTACCGAGACCGGCCGACTTCAAAGCTGCTTCGGCGGCGATTCCTTTCACCGCCAGGACAATTATTTCACCAAATTTTGCCGTCTCTTCGAAATTTCCGATTTTGGCTTTGCCCGAAGTCGCTTCCTTCAATTTGGTATGCTTATCCTTGCTATTCGTACCTATCATTACTTCGTGACCATATTTGGTAAAACCGTTGGCCAGGCTTTGTCCGACCATCCCGGATCCGATTATTCCTATTTTGGCGCTCAAAGAAACCTCCTGTGGAAAATGATTAATTCCTAAAACCGGGAAATGCTGATTAGGTTCCGAAACTACTCGACTTAAAATCCCGGGCAAAGCTCGGCGTGACGATCCTGTAATGATTCCGGATCAGTTAATATCTCATGATGAGAAATCCATTTAAGAAATCGACAAGCAATCCCATTTTCATTGACTTTTGTAAATAATTGTGTTATATACGCCTAACGAAACTGCTGGAGGACGAGGTTCCGACGACTTGTCGGCCGAACTGATGGTACAGGGTTCCTGTAGTTCAGACCGTCGAATACAATTAAACTCCCAGCTAACCTTCCAAATCAAAATTCCAAGATGCCGCGTCTTTGCTGATGAGCGGTATCGTGCGGCATGTAATAACCCGTTAGGAAACGATAGGAAGAAGCATTCCTCCCTTTTTTCAAATGTGAAAGTATTCACAAGATTTGGCGAGTCTTTGTATTCACAAAAACGGTCTTATCGGTTTTGTCGATTATCTCAACGGAATTGTATCCCCAGGCGCACCATACGACGTGTCCATGTGATGCCGTGGGCTACCCCGATTCGCCGAATCGGCATCACCCGCGTGGAATATCGCGGCCCGGAAAGTGATGCCCCGAACGGCCGGGATCGGCGGCGGAACTGACGTTCCGGCGCCAGATTCCTGTCCGCGGTATTTGGGTTGGCCATCCGGTTTGCTTTTCCGGATGGGATATGTCTATCCGGCGCGCCTGGTTTAAAAGTCCTCCGATGAAAAAAACGCCATAAGGAGGAGTTGCATGGAGAAATGGGAAGGCTGGCTTAAGATAAGGTATGAATCGGAGCTGGACCAGGATTTCGCCGGCGAAATCGCTTCGGTTCCCGGCGCCGACAAGCTGTTCACCTGTATTCAATGCGGAACCTGCAGCGGTATGTGTCCGCTCAGTCCGTTCATGGACTATACCCCCCGTCAGATAATCGCCATGATCCGGGCCGGGTTCAAGGGGGAGGTGCTCAGCAGCTACACCACCTGGCTCTGCGCATCCTGCTACTCCTGCACCGTGGAGTGCCCCAAGGATATCAAACTGACCGATATCATGTACGCCGCCAAGCGCCTGGCCATCCGGGAGGGAGCCTATCCGAAACGATTTCCCATCCCGGTTCTTGCTAACGAATTCTTCAAATCGGTTGAGGATACCGGACGCAGCAACGAAGGAAGAGTTCTCATCAAGCTGTACTTGAAAACCAAACCCCTGAATATGCTCAAACAGGCGACTCTTGGTCTGAAACTGATGCTGCGCGGGCGGTTCAGCCTCAAGAAAGAACAGGTGCAAGGCCGCGATGGATTACACCGCATGATGAAATTTCTGGAAAAGGAACATATGGTTAAGACCAAAGCCAATTCGATTGCGCAAAAGGAGGCGGCGGTATGAGCTATATCTATTACCCCGGTTGCTCCTTGAAAGGAACCGGCCGAGCCTACGAGGAATCGCTTCTGGCCGTATTCAAAGCGCTCGAGCTTGAACTCGAGGAACTCCATGACTGGAACTGCTGCGGAGCAACCTCGTATATGTCGGTCAGCGAATTGAAAGCGTTCGCACTTTGTGCCCGCAATTTCGCCCTGGCTGAAAAGCAGGCGAAAAAGTCCGGAACGACCGACCTGGTCGTGCCGTGCGCCGCCTGTTATCTCGGGCTGAACAAAGCCAAAAAGTACCTCGACCAGTATCCGGACATTAGAACTAAAGTCGATCAAGCCCTTGCCACGGCCAATCTGTCATACAATGATAATATTCGCATCCGCCATCCCCTGGATGTCCTGGTGAACGATATTAAGAGGGAAGATATCACAGCCAAAGTCAAACGGCCGCTTAACGGCTTAAACGTGGCCTGTTATTACGGATGCCAGATAGTCCGGCCCTACGCCGAATTTGACGACCAGGAAAACCCCCAATCAATGAATGTCCTGGTGCGTGCCCTCGGCGCCGCGACCGTGGACTGGCCGCTAAAGACACGCTGTTGCGGAGGATCTCTCACCGGCACGGTGCAATCGGTCGGGCAGCAGCTCAGCTATTTCCTCTTGAGGGAGGCTATCAGGCGCGGAGCCGATGTCATCGTGACCGCCTGCCCGCTCTGTCAATTCAATCTGGAATGTTACCAGAACGAAATGTCCGGTCGCTTCGATGCCCCGGTGCATATCCCGGTTTTGTACTTCACGCAGTTAATGGGGATTGCACTGGGCATCGGCGACCGGGAACTGGCCCTGCAGCGGTTGTTCGTTCCATTCAAACCCAAAGCCATAATGCGGCAGGTTGCGGGAGGTGCCAATGTCGGTAATTAATGCCAAATCCAACGGGACTCCCAAAGTCGGAGTCTATGTCTGCCATTGCGGAATCAATATTGCCGGCAAAGTGGATGTCCAGGCGACGGTCGAATTCGCGAAAACCCTCCCCAATGTCACCGTTGCAACGGAATACAAATTCATGTGTTCCGATCCGGGGCAGGAACTTATCCAGAAAGATATCAAGAACGGCCTGGTCGATCGGGTCGTGGTTGCTTCCTGTTCACCCCTGATGCACGAACCGACCTTCCGCCGCGCCATGTCCGATGCCGGAGCCAACCCGTTCCTGTTCCAGATGGCCAACATCCGCGAACATGTCAGCTGGGTGACTCTGGATAAAGCGGCCGCGACCGATAAAGCCAAGGCCCTGATCGCAGCAGCGGTAAAACGAATTGTCCTGCATCGCCCGCTCGAGAAGACCAAAGTCCCGGTTAAACCCGACGTCCTCATCGTTGGCGGAGGTATTGCGGGAATTCATGCCGCGCTGACCCTTGCCAATGCCGGGCGCAAAGTCTATCTGGTCGAGAAAGAACCGACCATCGGCGGTCACATGGCGAAATTCGACAAGACCTTCCCGACCCTCGACTGCTCGGCCTGCATTCTCACTCCGAAAATGTCGGCGGTCAGAACTAATCCCAATATCACCCTCTGGACCTATTCCGAAGTCTCTCAAGTGGAAGGATTCGTCGGTAACTTTAAGGTAAAGGTGACGCGAAAACCGCGCTATGTCAAAGAAGAACTCTGTGTCGGCTGCTACGAATGCGTCGAGGCCTGCGTTTTCAAGAAAGGGATTGTCAAAGACGAATTCAATGTCGGCCTCAGCCGCCGTCGCCCGATTTATATTCCGTTCCCGCAGGCGACGCCCTTAGTGGCGGTAATCGATCCCGAAAGCTGCGTCCAGATAAAGCGCAACAAGTGCAAAAAGCCCTGTGTCGATGCCTGCGAGCGGGATGCCATCGATTTCAATCAAAAAGAGGAGATTAAAGAAATCGAAGTCGGAGCTATTATCCTGGCGACCGGATTCAAAACCTTCGATGCCTCCCGCATTTCACGCTATGGATACGGCAAGTACCCCAACGTCTACACGAGTCTTGAAATCGAACGAATGGTGAACGCGGCCGGTCCGACCGGGGGCGAGGTGCATCTGGCCAACGGCGAAAAGCCGAAAGCGGTCGGTATCGTGCATTGTGTAGGAAGCCGCGATTCCAAAACCAATGCCTACTGCTCGCGGGTTTGCTGTATGTACTCCCTGAAACTGGCCCACCTGATTAAAGAACGGACCGGCGCCGAAGTCTACAACTTCTATATCGACATGCGTACCCCGGGAAAGGGATACGAGGAGTTTTATGATAAACTCCTGAAAGAGAATGTCCATTTCATCCGCGGACGAGTCGCCGAAATTTCCGACTGGAGTACCATCATGGACGAAGAGGGCAAGCTTGTCATCCGGGTTGAAGATACTTTGATCGGTGCGGTCCGCCGTATCCCGGTCGATATGGTAGTACTGTCGGTCGGTCTGGAACCGCATGCCGATGCCGACTCTGTCCGCCGTATGTTCAATATCAGTTGCAGTCATGAAGGCTGGTTCCTTGAGCGGCATCCCAAGCTGGCGCCGGTCTCGACCTTCACCGACGGCGTTTTCCTCGCCGGAGCCTGCCAGGGGCCGAAAGATATTCCCGACAGCGTCGCTCAGGCCGGAGCCGCCGCCGCCGAGGCGCTGGTTTTGGTCGATAAAGGCTTTGTCGAACTGGAACCGAATACCGCCTATGTCCAGGAGGAATTTTGTTCCGGCTGCAAGACCTGCGTGGGGCTCTGTCCGTACAGTGCGATTACGTTCGACGACCGGAAAAATATCTCTTCGGTCAACGGCGCCATGTGCAAAGGCTGCGGAACCTGTGTCGCGGCCTGTCCGTCTGGCGCCTTGCAGCAAAACCTCTTTACCGATGAACAAATATTACAAGAAATAGAGGGAGTAATCAGCTATGTCTGATAATCTGGAAAAACAATTCGAACCGAGGATTGTCGCCTTCTTCTGTAACTGGTGTACTTACACCGCCGCCGATCTCGCCGGGACTGCCCGCATGACTTATAAACCAAATGTCAGGGTTATCAGAATCATGTGCTCCGGGCGCCTCGATCCTCAGTTTATCCTCAAGGCTTTCCGCGAGGGAGCCGACGGTGTCCTGATCGGAGGCTGCCATCCCGGTGACTGCCATTACCAGGAGGGGAATTACAAAGCCCTGCGCCGTTTTACCCTGCTCAAACGATTCCTGAAATCGATGGGCATCGAACCGGAACGTATTCGCTTGGAATGGATCGCGGCCTCGGAAGGGGATAAGGTGCAGAAAGTCATCAATGAAATGACCGAACAGGTCCGCAAACTCGGCCCCCTCAATCTCGAACCGGTTTCATTGATCCATGCAGAACCCGCCCGCAGCAATCATAATACTCAGCCGGTTATGGCCAAAGGGGGTGCCTCATGAGCAAACCCAAAGTCGCTTTCTACTGGTGTGCCTCGTGCGGCGGCTGTGAAGAAGCGGTGGTCGATCTCGGTCCCGACATTCTGAAAGTAGTCGAGGCGGTCGATATCGCTTTCTGGCCGGTGGCGCTCGATTTCAAACGGAGCGACGTCGAGAATATGCCGGACCATTCCCTGGCGGTCAGTTTCATCAACGGTGCCGTCCGCAGTTCCGAGCAGTACGAGATGGTGGAACTGCTTCGGAAAAAATCAGGCCTGGTGGTGGCATTCGGAAGCTGCGCCCATACCGGAGGCATTCCCGGGCTGGCCAACCTGTTCGACCGCAAAGCCATGTTTGACGAAGCCTATTTCAATTTACCCAGTGTCACGAACGACGAAAAGACGGTGCCGCAGCTCGAATACGACGCACCCGAAGGAACCGTCACCCTGCCGGAACTCTGGAATACGGTCAAAACCCTCGATCAGGTAATCGATGTCGATTACTATCTTCCGGGCTGCCCTCCTCCGGTGAAGCTTATCGCCGATGCCGTCACCGCGATTGTCAAGGGAGAACATCCGCCGAAAGGCGCCATTCTAGCTCCCGATATTGCTCTGTGCGACGAATGCCCCCGCAAAGCGACCAAGCCGGAAAAGATGAACCAGAAGGCCTTCAAACGTCCGCATGAAATTATGATTGATTCCGAAAAGTGCCTGCTGGCTCAGGGGTTACTCTGCCTTGGCCCGGTTACCAGGAAGGGCTGCGGAGCCGCCTGTACAACCGCCAACATGCCCTGTACCGGATGCATGGGACCGACCGGCAACATCGTCGATTACGGCATGAAAGCCCTTTCGGCGATTGCATCGCTGGCCGATTCCAACGACGAAGAAGAAATCGAAAAAATCCTCGCAAAGGTGGTCGACCCGGTGGGGACCTTCTATCGCTACAGTCTCCCGGCCTCGCTATTGCACCGTTATTATCAACCTGCCCCGCAAGGAGGGAAATAGTCATGACTCAACATATTGTAGTCGATCCAATCACCCGCCTCGAAGGGCATGGCAAGATCGATATCATTCTGAACGATGACGGAGCCGTCGACCGTGCCTATTTCCAGGTTCCGGAATTGCGCGGGTTCGAACGCTTTGCCCAGGGACGGCCCGCCGAAGATATGCCGCAGATAACTCCGCGAATTTGCGGCGTCTGCCCGACCGCACATCACATGGCCGCCACCAAAGCGCTGGATGAATTGTACCATCTCGATCCTCCTCCTGCAGCGAAAAAAGTCCGTGAAATGATGTACGATATTTTTACGATTGAAGATCATGCCCTCCATTTCTATTTCCTGGCCGGACCCGACTTCGTCGTTGGTCCCAAAGCTCCGAAAGCCGAGCGGAATATTCTCGGAGTTCTCGGCAAAGTCGGTAAAGAGATCGGTCTGGAGGTAATCGGAGTCAGAAAACGGCTTCGCGACCTGATGACTTTGGTAATGGGAAAGACTATTCACCCCGTTTTCGGATTACCGGGAGGAATCTCCAAGCCGATCGCGAAAGAAAACCAGGCCAAATTCATCGCGGCCGCCGACCTCGCCGTGGAGTTCGGGAAGTTCTCGTTGAAATTGTTTCATGACGTGGTTCTGAAAAATCAGCAGTACGTAGATTTCATCGTCTCCGACGCGTACACCCATAAAACTTACTATATGGGGATGGTGGACGATAATAACAAAGTTAATTTCTACGACGGAAAACTGCGGGTCGTCGACCCCAATGGAAACGAATTCGCCCGTTTCTCCGGCAGGGAGTACCTGGCCCATATCGCGGAGCATGTCGAACCCTGGAGCTACATTAAGTTTCCGTACCTCAAAGCGGTCGGCTGGCGGGGATTCGAAGAAGGTAACGACAGTGGCGTCTTCGCCGTAGCTCCCCTTGCCCGCCTTAACGCTGCCGACGGCATGGCCACACCGCTGGCTCAGGAAGCGTACGAGGAGTACTTCAAGACCCTGGGTGGAAAACCGGTGCATTATACCCTGGCGACATCCTGGGCGCGACTGGTGGAACTGCTCTACGCCGCCGAACGGGTCAGGGAACTGGCCAACGATCCGGAAATCGTCAGTCCCGACGTCCGCATCCTTCCGAAAGAAAAACCGACCGAAGGAGTCGGCGTGGTGGAAGCTCCGCGCGGAACCTTGTTCCATCATTACCGGACAGACGATAAAGGGATAATTACCATGGCCAATCTGATCGTCGCTACGCAGAACAATGCCGCGCGGATCGCGATGTCGGTCGACAAGGCCGCCAAAGGCTTAATCAGCAAAGGCAAGGTCGATGACGGCATCCTGAACATGATCGAAATGGCTTTCCGAGCGTACGATCCCTGCCATGGCTGCGCCACCCATGCTCTGCCGGGCCAGATGCCTCTGGTCGTGCGAGTGTACGATTCGAACCATAATCTTCTGCAGGAGGTCTGCCGCGAAAAAGCATAAGACCGTTGTGGTCGGTTTAGGTAACGAGTTGTTCGGCGATGATGCCGTAGGACTCCTCGCCGTACACAAAGTCTCCGAAATGGCACAAGACAAAGCCGATTTTGTCGAAACCGGCCTGCACGGAGTGGCCCTGCTCGACCTGTTTATCGGTTACGATAAAGCGATTATTGTCGATGCGGTGAAGACCGGGCGGTTCCCTCCGGGGACGATTGTCGAAATTGACCCGGAGGAACTGGTCCCGGTTGGCAACCCTTCACCGCACTATACCGGTGTTCCCGAGCTGATTCAGCTTGCTTCCGAGCTTAATGTCGATTTTCCGAAAGAATTCCGGATTATCGCAATGGAGGTGGACAACATCAGCGAAATGAGCGGCGAATTGACCGATGCCGTATCGAAAGGCATGAATCGACTGGTAGCACGGGTCGTCAAATATCTGGATTGAATAGAAAGTACTGCCCTTGGAGATATTCCCCAATGCACGAACTAAGTATCGCCACCGAAATAATCGATATCGTCGAAAAGGAAGCGGCACGCTTGCACCTTAATCGGATCGGGGAAATCAGTCTTAAAATAGGCGCTCTGACCGGAGTCAATCCCGATGCCTTGCTGTTCGCTCTGGAAGCCTCGACCATCGGGACACCGCTGGAAAAAGCAAGAGTTAATATCGAAACGGTTCCCATTCGCGGATCATGCCGTTCCTGCGGAAGAGAATTTGTATTGGATGAATACGTTTTTATCTGCTCGCATTGCGGATCCGGCGATTTGCACGTAACGAGTGGCGAAGAACTGGATATTGTATCTATATCCGAACGGCAGCCCCGGAATTCTCCTCAATGATATAAATATCCGGGTATAATGGATACAAAAAAAACCCGGCAGTGCGCCGGGGTTTTTATTGATAATGCCGTATTCCCGGGGGTTATTCCTCCAGCGAGATAATTGGACTCAAAAAAATATAAGTATGTTCAATAGCGGCTAAATGAAGCTATTCCGGCTAATTTTCACCCCGAATTCAGTCTTTTATATTTTTGTTATAATTCTAAAAAACTAAACATAAGAGAGCGCCGGGAGATTATATTATCTTTTTCCCGGTTAGGGGAACATTTTGCTGTATCCAAAGGTAAAAGAAAGGACATAAACAGGTTTCTATGGATTCGACCACGCGCCCGATTGACTCTATCCCGTACTCCCTCCCCAGAAAAGGCCTGAATACAAAAAGTGGAATTTTAATGTTGAAACGATGGCATAACCTATTCCTGCTCGGCATCTTATATATAATCCTCACTCTTCCGGGATGTTCCGGTAGCTCGGGGGAATCCGGCAATGGACGGGAACGGCTTATTCCGGCGGTCGAAGCGGTTCAGGCCAGTTATGGCTCGCTTCCTCTGACCGAGCGCCTTAGCGGCGTGGTCAAAGCAAAAAACCAGGTGGAAATATATTCTGAAATAGCCGCCCTGGTCCGGTCTGTCCATGTCCAGAACGGAGATGAAGTCGAAAAAGGCGACCCTTTGGTTAGTCTCCGCGATAATGAATTCCAGGAACGCCTAAAACAGGCCCGTGCCGCTTACCAAATCGCAGTGGCTCAGGCCCGTCAGGCCGAAGCCAAATCAAGTGAAATTCAGGCTGAACTGAAAAGAACCCGGGCCCTGGCAGAAAAGGGATTGTCCAGCGACGCCGAACTCGAAAGGGCCGAAACTCAGGCTATTTCCGCCGAAGCCGACCTGGAACTGGCCAAAGCCCGCGTAAATCAGGCGCTGGCCACTGTTGGAGAACGGGAAGAAGCGGTAACTCAAACCGTTATTTCCGCTCCGGTATCAGGATCGGTGGGGAACCGCAATGCCGAAGTCGGTATGATGGTTAGCCCGGGCACCCGACTCTTCACCTTGGGGAAGCTCGACAGCGTCCGGGTGGAAGTGGAACTGACCGACCGTATGCTCAACTATTTGGAATCCGGCCAGAGAACCGAAATCCAGGCGACCAATATCCCTTCGGGAACGATGACAGCAAAACTGTCGCGGATTTCTCCTTTTCTGCATCCGGTTACTCATAGTACCGAGGCAGAAATCGATCTGGCCAATCCCAACCATTATCTCAAATCGGGAATGTTCGTGGCGGTCGATATTTACTACGGAGAAAGCGAACGGGCGACATTGGTCCCGCTCAGCGCTCTTTACGAAAATCCTCTTACCGGAGCTACCGGAGTCTATGTCTGCCGCGATTCTCTCAATAAAATTTCTATCGAACCGCAGGAGTTCAGTGGGAAACAGAGCCTGACTGAACCGCTTCCTTTCGAATTCGTCCCGGTCGAAATAATTGCCAAGGGACGCATGAGTGCCGGAATCCGGGGCATCGAACCGGACAGCTGGGTGGTGACTATCGGCCAGGACCTTCTGAATGGAGAAACCAAAACTGCGAAGGTCCGTCCCGTGGAATGGTCATGGGTGGAGCATCTTCAGAATCTCCAGCGTGAAGATCTGCTCGAGGCAGTCATACAAAAACAACAGGCGGGCGGAAAGGATACCGTCTTGCCCGGAATATAATAAATCTGGCTGATATGGCATAATTATGAGTATCACCAAAGTCGCCGTTAATCGACCCATTGCCACCACCATGGTGTTCCTGATCATCATCGTTCTGGGGGTTATGGGATTCCGCTTCCTTCCCGTCGATCTGCTCCCTCCGATAGAATATCCCATGCTTTCGATTTCTACCAATTATCCGAATGTCGGGCCGGAAGAGATCGAAACCATCATCACCGATAAGGTCGAAAACGCTATCGCCAGCGTTCCCAATATCGAAGAGGTCCGTTCGAATTCAGAAGAAGGGCACAGCCGCATAACATTGGAATTTACACAGGGCACGAATATCGATGCGGCGGCCAATGATGTCAGGGCGGCCCTCGATCGTATTCGTGATGATTTCCCTCCGGAAGTGGAACCCCCGCGGCTTTGGAAATTCGATCCCGATAATTTCCCGGTGGTGATACTCGGCGCCCAGTCCGACCGCAGCATGGACGAGATGACGCAGATCCTGGAACGGGAAATATCACAGCGTTTCGAACAAATTCCCGGTGTAGGCTCCGTCGACGTCTGGGGCGGAATCTACCGAGAAATCCAGGTTCGTCTTAAAAGGGACCGTCTTGCCTCAAGCAGACTCTCCGCATCCGATGTCCAGGCGGCGCTTCAAAGAGAAAATATCACTCTTCCCGGTGGCGATATGCGCGAAGGGATCAGCGATATGTATGTCCGCACCCGGGGCGAATTCGAATCGCTGGAACAAATCGCCTCGACCATTATCACCGTGGTCGACGGCAAGACCATTCGCGTCGGAGATGTGGCCGAAGTGGTCGACGGTTTCGAGGACGTTGACAGATTGGTCCAAATCGACGGGCGTCCGATGGTCCGTTTGGGAGTCCGCAAGCAATCCGGAGCCAATACCGTTGCCGTTGCCGAGGCGGCCCGGGCAGTGGTGGATCATATCAATCATGAACGCAAAGATATCAAGCTGACCATGATTATCGATCAGAGCGATTTCATCCAGAACTCCATCGATAATGTCAAGCAATCGACTATCTGGGGAGGACTGCTGGCCATATTTGTCCTGTATATCTTCCTCCGGAACGGTTCCACCACCTTTATCATCGCTCTTTCGATACCGATTTCCATCGTCGCCACTTTCGGCGTCCTCTATTTCAACGGGATTACCCTCAATCAAATGAGTTTCGGCGGTCTGGCGCTGGGCATAGGGATGATAGTCGACAATTCCATTGTCGTCCTTGAAAATATCGTTCGGCTTCGCGAAAGAGGACAATCGCTGATGGAAAGCTCATTGACCGGGACGCGTCAGGTTACCGGGGCCATCATTGCCTCGACTCTAACCACATCGGTAATATTCCTTCCGGTAATATTCATGCAAACCATTTCCGGAATGCTGTTCAGGGAATTGGCCTTGGTGGTGGTTTTTGCTCTGTTGTGTTCGCTGTTCACGGCTTTGAGCCTGGTACCAATGCTTGGCAGCCGTTACCTGACCATTAAATCAGCGGATGAAGATATTGCCAGAAAGAGATCCCGTTTCACACGATTGACCGTGTTTATGGAAGAAAAATACGGCCTCGTTATCGATAAGGCCATTCATCATAAAAATATGGTTTTTACCGTAGCCGGAACCGTCCTGGTAATAACTCTGTTCCTCTGGCAATTACTTCCCGTGGAGCTGGCACCCCAGACCGACGCCGATGAAATCGGCATCGATCTCGAAATGGCCCAGGGGACCAATATCGCAGTGGTGAATAATTATTTGTACGAAATGGAGGAGATTGTCCGCGAGGTCATTCCGATGGATCAGGTCGAGCATATCTCGCTTGAAATACGCTCCGGCGATGCCGAGGTCGAAATCGCCCTGAAAAGCGCCGATGTCCGGACCATTAACAGCTTCGAGCTGGCCGACAAGATTCGCCGCCATGTCGCCGGGCGGGTCCCCGGTACCAATGTCAGAGTCAGTGCTCAGTCCGGATTGTGGATGCTGCGACGGCTGTTCGGTTCCGGCGGGGCCGAGGCGGTTCAGGTGGAACTGCGAGGGTACGACCTGGCTATGGCCGACCGGCTGGCCCAGGATGTTCAGCACATTATGGAAGGAATACCCGCCATCGCCGATGTCCGTCTTAGCCGCCGTGAAGGACGCCCGGAACAAAACCTGATAGTCGACCGTGAAAAAATCGCCGATGTCGGACTTACCGTCAACCAGATTGCCCAGGTGATTCAAACTAATGTCGGAGGGGGAAGAGCCGGAGTCTTCCGCGAAAAAGGAGAAGAATATCCCATCATGGTCCGGCTTCAAGCCGAAGACCGCCTCAGCACCAACGATCTCAGTAACATCTCGGTCCGCACCGCCGGGGGACAGATAATGCCGGTTTCAGCCGTCGTGTCGAGTGAACGTCGGCGCAGTCCCACTGAAATTCAGCGGGTCGACGGCCAGCGGGTGACATATATAACCGCTAATCTCGAAAGCGGAGCCGCGCTCGGCGATGTTATCGGAGAACTTCAGGATAAGCTGTACAATTATCCCCTCCCCGAAGGATTCTCACTGATCTTCGGCGGCGAGTACGAAGAACAGCAAAAAGCCCAGGGTGATTTCTTCCTCTCGGTAATCATGGCCCTGGTTCTTATCTACATGGTGATGGCGGCCCAGTTCGAGCGTTTCCTCGATCCCCTGATTGTAATGTTAGCGGTCCCGATGGCCGTGGTAGGAGTGGTCCCGACTCTGCTTATTACCGGGACTTCTTTGAATATACAAAGCCTGATGGGTATCATCATGCTGATCGGCATCGTGGTGAACAACGCTATCGTTCTGGTTGACTACATTAATCTCCTCCGGCGGGAACAGAACATGGAAATTAGAGAGGCTGTGGTAGAATCCGGTAAACGCCGTCTCCGCCCGATTCTCATGACTACCGGAACTACCGTCCTCGGAATGCTCCCCCTGGCGTTCGGCGCCGGAGCCGGTGGCGAAATCCAGGCCGCTCTGGCCCGCTCCGTAATCGGAGGACTTTCGGTTGCGACCCTGATTACACTCGTACTCATCCCCGTCGCCTACATCAGTTTTTATAATTTCAAGAGCCGGCTGGGGAAACGCACCGTAACTGCCGCCTGATCTTCCCGAATCTATTCGTTATGGTCGCATTCACTTGAATTCTTGATGTTTTTTCCTTATTCTCTTCCGGAGAAAATCAGCAAAGGACATCTATGCAGAAATACGATATCATTGAAAATTACCGCGACGACGACAACCTGCGCCGAATGTTCTTAGATTTCGTCCCCAAAGTCTTCGGAGGACTCGATTTCGAGCCGTGGTACAATAAAGGCTTCTGGTTCGATCAGTACATCCCCTTTTCGATTATACAGAACAATCGAATCGTATCGAATGTATCTGTTACGGTAATGAATATCCTGCTCGACGGCAAAGAAATCGACGGCATCCAATTCGCGACCGTCGGGACTCTTCCCGAATATCGCATGCGGGGATTGTCGCGGTACCTTATGGATTATGTTTTGAATAAGTACAATAAAGAAACTCGTTTCTTCTTTCTGTTCGCCAACGAAGACGTCATAGATTTCTATCCCCGGTTCGGTTTTAAGAGGTATCGTGAGGTCGAATTCATCAGACATAAAGATATCCCGAAACCTGCCTTTGCCGCACGAAAGCTCGATATCAATTCCACGAAAGATTTCGAATTGATATGCGGGTTGCTCAAAGACCGACAAGATATTACCCGCATTTTCGGAGCCCGCAATTACGACTTCGTGACCGTTTGGCATTATCTGAATATCTTCCCCAATCGCCTGTATTATCTCGAAGACGACGATATCCTGATCGTCGCAAGTGAAAAACAGGGCATACTGCATCTCTGGGATATTGTCTTTCGAAAGTCGTTCCATTTGCAATCGGCAATTTCAAAAGTGATGGGAAAAGAACCAATTACGGCCATTCACTTTCATTTCCCTCCCGACCGGTTGCCGTTTACGTACGATTCTGTCGTCGCAGTCCCCGACGACTCACCTCTCTTCGTCCGTGGAGATTTCCCCGTTGCCGGGCAATTACTGAAATTCCCCTTAACGGCCCAGACCTGACCGGAGTTTCCTTTAATGCCTGGCCGGCAGGCTTTTTTTTCGAAACTTTACCGATACCACCGTATCTAATTAAGCTCCTGCACTTTCTGATGTAATGCGGCCGAGCTCGGAGAATCACAGGATTCCCCCGAACATTGTATACCGAAAAGGAGATTGAAGCTATGCCGAGATACCTGATTGAAGTCCCTCACGAGGAAGAAATCGTGGCCTGTGCCAAGGTCATAAAAGTTTTTCTTGAAACAGGATCGCACTTTTTAACCAATGCCGAATGGGGCTGCGAAGACGGCGAACACAAAGCCTGGATTATGGTCGACGCCGATAACCGTAATGATGCCCGCGCGGTGGTTCCCCATGCTTTTCGGTCAGAGGCAAAGGTCACCCAGTTGACCACTTTCACTCTCGACCAAATTGAAGATATTATCAGACGCCATGATAAATAGCGATTCGGATTCACCCGGATTAGAATTAACAGAACCGTAAATCATCCTGTCCGCTCCCTGAGAGCGGACTTTCTGGGAACGCCTTTCTTATAAACCCGCTCGTTAGCATTTCATGAGCTAGCCTATCCAATTCGCACGCAATAGCTTCCCGGTGGTCGCCCTCCTTAAGGCTGCCGGCACTATTGCCGATAATTAATATGGTGACCGGGACTTATTGAAATGGGAAAAAAGGACCGGACTTTCAATTTAACTCGTTTGCGAGGACCGACTTGACATCGTGACAGCTATGAAACTGAAAAACTCTATCAGAATATATGCCCTCAAAATCTGCCTTTCTTATGCCATTGTAGGCGGGATCTGGATTTTCTTCTCCGATCGATTCCTGGAATGGCTGGCTTCGGATGTCGAAACTCTGACTGCCATGCAGACCTACAAAGGGTGGTTCTATGTATTCATGTCGGCACTACTGGTTTACCTTGCGGCAACCTACTATTTCCGCGCTTTTATCGGAATACAGGATAAATTGAAAAACAGCCGTCAGGCCCTTTCGGAAAGCAGACGAACGCTCTACACTCTGATGGAAAACCTGCCGGGCATGGCATATCGATGCCGCAGCGACCGGAAATATACCATGGAATTCATCAGCCCCGGCTGCGAAACGCTCACCGGCTATAAACCCGAAGATTTAATAGATAACAAGGTCCTGTCATACGGCGATATGATTATTCCTGAAGACCGCAATCCCGTCTTCGCGAAAATTCAGGAGGGGATTAAGGCGCACAAACCGTTTCTCCTCGAATACCGCATTACTACCCGCTCAGGGCAGGTGAAATGGGTCTGGGAACAGGGGCGAGGTGTATTCGACAGGGATGGTCGTCTCGAGGCGCTCGAAGGATATATCTTCGATATTACCGAAAGAAAAGAAATGGAAGTCCGCATGCGGGAATCGCAGCGGCTGCAGCACATCGGGCAGGCCGCATCCACCATCATTCATGACATGAAAAACCCCATGCAGGTCATCCTGGGTCATCTCGAACTGCTTAAAAGGAAAGGAATGCCCGATTATGATACCGGGCATTGCGGGACCATCGAACGGCAGATCCTCGGCCTGATGTCCATGAGCCGCGAATTGCTGGATTATGCCAGAGGAAATATGACCCTGAAGTTTGAAGAGGTGAACATCGCCGAACTTCTGGAACATATCATCGAAATCTACGGCCCCGTTTTTAATCCCCGGAATATAAACATGTCCTTTACGCAGCGTATTGAATCGGGAGCCTCACCGTTGATTGCCATCGATCGTGATAAAATTCAGAGAGTGCTGATGAACCTCGTCAGTAACGCCGGTGAAGCCATGCCGGACGGAGGGAAAATTCAACTCCGATCCTGGATCGATCAGGAATCGGTACGTATCGAAATTCAGGATAACGGCCCCGGAATCCCGGAACAGGTCCGCGAAAATCTCTTCGAACCGTTCGTCACTTACGGAAAAAGCAATGGTACCGGGCTAGGACTGGCCATCGCTCAAAAAATCATCGCAAACCACCGCGGAGACATTTCTTTCGATACCGATGAAAATTCCGGAACGACTTTTACGATTGTCCTGCCGAGATCAAAAACCGATAAGCTCGAGGCGGAGGCTTCAAGCAGCGCCGCATTCGATTTCGAAGCCTGATCCCTGTTTCGATCAGGCCCTCACCAAAGTCCGGTAGCGGTTGCGACGGTTCTCGAATAACCGATCTCCCAGTTCCTTCTGGCGCCAATCCTGGTACGCAGAAAAATTCCCTTCGAACCAACGCACCTTGCCGTTCCCTTCGAAGGCCAGAATATGCGTGCAGACCCGGTCCAGGAAAAAGCGGTCGTGACTGATTACCATGATACATCCCGAAAACTGCATGATCGCCTCTTCCAGCATTCGCAGGGTGTTGACATCGAGGTCGTTGGTCGGTTCGTCCATCAGGATGACATTGCCGCCGCTCTTGAGCACCTTCGCCAGGTGACAGCGATTCCGCTCACCGCCCGACAACTCATTAGCCTTCTTCTGCTGCGAAGGCCCCTTGAATCCGAATAGAGCCAAATACTGCCGAATCGGTATCTTGCGGTTGCCGACAATCACTTCATCCGCCCCGCCGCCGATTTCCTCGATCAGGCTCTGATCCCCTTCCAGAGAATCCCGTTCCTGGTCGATATACGCCAGTTTTACCGATGACCCCCTGATCGCCTTCCCTTCAAGCGGCTTTAGATCGCCGATTATCAGCTTGAACAGCGTCGTCTTTCCCGTTCCGTTGGGACCGGCCAACCCTACCACCGCCCCGCGCGGAACCAGAAAAGTCAACTGCTCGAACAACCTTTGACTGTCATACCCCATGGCGATATCGTGAAATTCAATTACCTGGCTGCCAAGTTCCGGCCCGGGAGCGATCTGTATCGCTGCCATTCCTTCGCCCTTGCGGGCCGCCGTTTCTCTGGCCACCAGCTGTTCGTACTCTCTAATGCGCGAACGCGTTTGTTCGTTCCGTTCTCCGCGGCTCATCCGAATCCACGAAAGTTCCCGTTCCAGTGCCTTGCTCCGGGTGGTATCCTTCTTTTCATCGGAGGCCAGCTTGGCCAGCTTTTGTTCCAGCCAGGAAGAATAATTCCCTTCCCAGGGAATGCCGTGCCCCCCTTCGAGTTCCAGTATCCACTTGGTGACGTTGTCGAGGAAGTACCGATCATGCGTTACGATTATTACCGTTCCGGGGTACTCCCGCAGCTGCTCTTCCAGCCAGTTGATGGTTTCGGCATCGAGGTGGTTGGTCGGTTCGTCGAGTAAGAGCAGGTCCGGTTTTTCCAGAAGTATCTTGCACAACGCGACACGCCGACGCTCACCGCCGGACAAGGTCCCGACCTTTCGATCGTCATCCGGAAGACAAAGCGCATCGCTGGCCATCTCCAGCTTGTGATCGAGATTCCAGGCGTCGAGGGCGTCGATTTTATCCTGAAGCACCCCCATCCGGTCCATCGCCTTCTGCATTTCGTTATCATCCATCGGTTCGGCCATGCTTTCGGCGACTTTGTTGTATTCGTCAAGAAGAGCCTTGGTTTCTCCGAATGCCGATTCGATGGTTTCCCTGACCGTTATTTCCCGATCCAACTCCGGCTCCTGTTCCACCATCCCGACCGTAAAGCCCGGCGTAATATCGGCCTCACCCTGGAATTCTGTGTCTCGCCCGGCCATAATGCGCAGAAGGGTGGACTTTCCCGCACCGTTTTCACCGACGATTCCGATTTTCGCCCCCGGATAGAAACCGAGGTTGATTTCTTTCAAAACCTGTTTCTGCCCGTAGAATTTGTTGAGGCGGTACATATGAAAAATATATTTCTCTGCCACGGATCTAGTCTCCTTAAGGGTAAATATTAAGTGACTGAATTTAACGAGTGAGGGCCGCGATGGGCAAGCGGAATCTTAACTGACGAGATAAGCTGAGTGGCCGGATTTTGCCGGGAAATCAGGCAAAAAATAAGGAACGGGTGTCAAGAGAGGTTACCACCCGTTCCTTCCGGCCACCCCTGGCAAGAATGGCCGATCCTAGCATCTACCCTTGGAACCGCCAAAGAGTATCTAGTTTTCTATTTTCTCCATCTGACAAATTTTTAAAGTGTCGGAAACCGCACGCCCTTTCACGTAAACCAGGTCATCGATCGCAAAATCTTCGAGCGTGATGGGTTCTCCGCTTTCATCGGATAATTGCGCCTTGGGGCAGACATAGCCGATCCAGGCCTGCTGATTAAAGAGGACTATCCGATTATCCAGATCGATTGAGATCAAAATATCATCGAAGCTGATGCATTGCTGGTAGTTAATCCCCGGAAGCTGTATCTTGGCCGCATAAAGTGTTACTTCGTCGATAATGTCGGCCTTAACCTCGACAACATCCCCGATCATGACATCGGTAAAGGTCAGCGTGGAATCGAAACGAACGCCCCCTTTGTATGCGGCCGAATTACCGCCATAGAAATTGTGCGTCGCCGCCCAGACATAGGTAAATTCATCGACCGTAATCGTTTCGGTCCGCCCGGCGACCTTAAACCAGCCCCCTTCGTAATCTATTTCCGTGACCGTATCGCGGAAGGATAGATCATACTGGTCGCAATCCGACCCGTTATAAACCCTGAGGCGGAAAGCGTAGGTGTATCCGAATTGGTTCGTCGTTCCGTAGACACCGACCGAATCGCCGTTATTGATATCCTCAAACGGAATCGGAGTTTCGTTTCCATTATTCATGCGAACGATTTCGCAATTCTGAAGCGCAAATACCGTATCGGGACGGCCGTTGAAAGTCAGCATGCGCTGGTTTCTATCGGTCGTCATAACGGTAGCGGCAAACTGAAATTGCCCTCCTTCGTTTCCGGTGTTCACCGTAAATGTCTGATTTTCAGTCGCTTCACCGAGCCTGTCGGCGGGATTGTCAATGGCGGTTGGGGAGTTGCTCGAACATCCGGCAAGAATCATAGCTAATGCCAGGCCTAAAAGAAGACTTGTCCGGAAAATTACATTGAGTTTCATAGTGTTACTCCTTAACACATTTTTGCCCGTGACTCCCAGCGGACGGTTTCGTGGTTTCGATTTACAGAGGAATTGACCGGAGATTTCGGACAATGAAATTCCAAAAAAAACATGAAAAAAACCGGCTGAAGGCCCTAAGCCGTTCAGCCGGTTATATATAAATCCTGTCCCTGGAAAGTCCCGCCTATTGCCAGGCACAGTCCGGCGCGGGTCCATCCATGAATTTGAAATCTATCAGGTAGACGATATCAATGATATTGAGGGACAAATCATGATTGACATCGGCCGCTCCCAATACGGAGGGTTCTGCACCGGACTTAAACTTGTATTGGATGTAAAATAAAATATCCAGAATATTCACGATTTGGTCGCCGTCGAGATCGCCGCAGATAAACCCGGTGCAATTGTCCGGAAATCCGTCCCCGTTGGTATCCTCTAAAATCCCCTTGGCCAGGTCGATTCCATCATCAATCAGGTTGCCGTTACAATCGACAGATAGCGGGACTATTTCCTGAATCATGGTCAGGGCCCCCTCGAGATCGATCAAGCCGGAACCGAGCTGCCCTTCCAGCCCCGGATTCAAAGAATCGACATTAATCGCGGATAACTCAATTGCCGCGAAAACTTCGTCCCAGGTCGCGGATGGATCCGCTGAATAAAGCAGGGCCGCCAGCGCCCCCGCAAAAGGCGCGGCAAAACTGGTTCCGTCCCACCAGGCGTACTGCTCACCCGGATAAGGACCGTATATTTGGGTCCCGGGCGCGCAGACGTCGATTTTTATTCCATAATTCGAGAAATCCGCCTTGACCAGAAGAGAATCCAAAGCCGCCACCGCCATGCAGTAGGTCCGTTCGGCAGGGAAGGGGAAAATAAGATTGTTGTCGGTCGAATCATTACCGGCTGCCGCGACCACCATGATATTATTCCTTTTGGCCAGCTTCAGCGCCTCGTCCACGGCGTCGTTTGTCCCGATCATGCCAAGGCTTAGATTTATAACTTTGCATTCATCGTCCATTGCCTGAAGAATTGCTTCCGCTATGGTGTAGCCGTCTCCCGAACCGAGCGTGTCGAGGACCCGGTATGAGATAAGATCCGCACCCGGAGCGGTCAGGTGATAGATTCCGGCGATGAATGTCCCGTGCCCGGTCGCCGGACCGCCCGGCTCATCAAAGGCGTCGGAATCGTTGTCCACATAATCGTACCCCGATGTTACCGTTCCCGGACAGTCGGCAAAGAAAGGATGACTGAAATCGATTCCGGCATCGATAATGGCGACCCGCACTCCCGATCCGTCGGAAATAGAAATCGCTTGCTCGATTGCCAGGGTCTGTGCCGCGGGTTGCAGTTCCATATCTCCTACTGCCTGAACGTCGATAAAGGGCTGGCTTCGCTGAAAAGGTTCCGGAGCTCCCAGTATATAGTTGGCGCGGCAAAACTGGACTTCGGGCAATTGCTCGATAACCGTCCCAAGGCTTTCGGGATCGGCCCCTTCGGGAATTCCCAGCAAATAACATCCGGTTTGCGGCTGTAATCCCTTCAAAGTCGTACTGAATGAATCGAGAACCACCCCGATGCTGTAACCCTGGTACATCTTGCAGACCAGTTCATCCGCCCGATACGGCTGCTGCCCATTTTTTTCGCCGCCAATGACAACAAGTGGAGCCGAGAGTAGTAAAATTAATAGAAATCCAATAATCTTATTCATGTCGTTTTTCCGGTTCATGGAAACCTCCCATATCCCCCGCTCCCCAGAGTGAAAACGCCGCCCAGTAATACGCGGAGTGATATTGCTTATATATAATATCGGACGCTTCCTTAAATGAGTCAAGCAGACCGGTTCCGTTTAGAAGACGTCCGTAGAAAGTTTTCATCCAGAGTGCCGTGGCCTTATCCGAGATCGTCCACCTTCCGGCCACGACATTGCGGACTCCCATTTCCAATAAGGCCCGGACCAAACCGGTCGATTCCCGTTCCGGAACCGATATCTGCATCCCGGTCTGACAGGCCGCCAGCGTGACCAGATTTACCCGGCAGTCTTTCAGTCTGAAATCTGCCGCGAACAGGGGGCCGTCGTTCAGATGAAGGCAGGAATAGAAGGGATTGTCTGCCCTCAATTCAGCATGGCCGAAATAATGCCAGATTGCAGCCTCGCCCGTAACCGGCCAGTCGCCGCGCGTACAGCGATCATGCAATATCACCCTCCCATCGAACCTTTTCTTCAAAAAAGGAATCTCCGATTCCTCCAGGTTCAGTGATTCTCCCACGCCTGCGAATATTTCCACCGCCTCCGATTTCACCTTCGTATCCAGAGCATGACGGTAATGCCTTAAACTTGGAGACTCTATAAATCGATACCTTTCTCCAAGCGCCTGTCCCCGAAACCGCAGCGCCGGCCAGGGAATATTGGCCAGCGGTCCTTCGGGAATTACCAGGACTTTCTTCCAACCGGCCTCGGCCCCCAGCTGCCCCCAAAGCCAATCGCCTAATTCATCCCAGATGGCTTCTTCTTCGCGAAGATTGGGAGAGAAATCATAGCGTTCGGCCAGCAGGCGCGATTCCAGGATAAAGCGCCATTTCCGCAAAGTGCTGTCTATTTTAGATACTCCGTCCCGGTAATTAACAACTTCGGTATTCCCGCGATCGTGTCGAAAAAGCAGGATATCATTTCCCTGAAGGTGAAATTGGAGTATCGGCAAGTCCTTTGATATTTTACGAATCAAACCGCCCAAATAATCATTCGTTTGCCGCGATCCCTTGAATTCGTTTTCGACTTCAATAATGCTGTCGCGCACGCGCCTTTTGATAGCGGATAAATAACCCGTCGAAGCCCCCCCTGAAATTCTCACCCCCCCAAAACCGTCGATTTGCCGCGAAATAGCGGCCACCTGAGCCGCCAATGAAGAGAGGCTCTCTTCCGCTCGTTTCCTCTTCTTTGCGACGACCGATGACGAAAGGAGCGGCCGCCATATACCAGAAGTCTTGTACTTTTCCGACCAGATCGCGGCGGCCGAAGGATTGCGGTCGACCTCCAGTTGCACTAAACGCAAATGCGGAGACTGCACGCTCCGCCCGTAAGCTATGCGAAGCTCGGTCGGAGGAATAGCCGCCCTGACCGCATCAAGGCGATCCGCGGCCCTTTCCCAGTGTTTACCGGCGGTATTCGCCTTTCCATCCCGGTAGGCTAGGTCTCCCAGTACCACCTGCCAGAGTGCATACAGGTGCGGCACTTCTCTAACGGCCTTATTCTCTTTCAGGCGTTTCAATTCTGTTGAAATATTTTTCTTCCCGGTTACCTGGGTTAAATCACAAATAGCCTCCCATAACGGCAATTGCGCCTTCGAAAATAACCGCCGGGCTCTAATTAATTCTTCCTGACGTACCCCGGATTGTTCTCCTCCCGAATGAGCCATCATTAGATGACTGACCCCCAGAAAACCGTCGTTTTTGGCCGCCCGGAATTCCTCCGACGCCTGCCTTAACGATTGCATCGCTTCCCGCCTCATTCCCAGTGCCGCTGCCGCCTGTCCCCGGAAAAGAGAGGCCTTGGCCCTTTCATAACCCATGTTCAGTTTCTTCATCCGTTTTTCGGCGAGGCGGGAAGCCTCCAGAGCATCCTCGTACAATGCTAAATTCAATAACATTTCCGCGCGATCGAGGACGCAGAGCTCCTCGCCGCGCGGATCACCTCCGTCGCGGTACACTCTTTCACATTCGCCAAGTTCCATGAAGGCGGTGTGAAAATCGCCCCGCAGCATGTGCATCCAGGCCAGCCCGTAACGGGAGTCATTGGCGTCAAGAGCCAGACCTTCCGCATTATATATTTCAAAAGAACGGTGGTACAATTCGGATGCGGTTCCGAAATCGAAAAGCTGCACCAGGGTATTGGCCCGATTATAACACGCCCGGGCCTCGGCGTAGGGATTTTTCCCCTTTCCAAAGTATTTTTCCGCTTTATGATACAGTCGTTCCGCCTCGCGGTGACGATCCTGACGATGCAGTAAATTGGCATAATTTACCTCTGTCTGCACGACATCGTCGCTATGCCGATGCCTGGTAAAAATCGCGATCGCGCTCTTGGCCGCGCGGGTCGCCTTTTTATAGTCACCGAGATACATATATATATCTATCAAAGCACGGTCGACCCGTGCTGCAGTCAGCGGCTGCCTGCGGGATAACTCTTTTATCTCCAGATACGCCGCTAAAGCCTCCTTGAATAATCCGCTGAGATGAGCGGTCCGGGCCAGAATCCTTAGCGCAGTAAGTCGACAGGCCCGATTGTCCTTTGCCGAAACTTCCGCGAACTTCCTCGCCAGCGGTAACGCCTTTTTCAGCGAGGTCCGGGAAATTTCCAGGATGTACTTTTCGCAGGCTTGAGTCAGGCTCTCGATCGGAAGATTTTTGGAATTGCCCCGATTAAGAAACCGCCTGACCGCTAATGTGCCGACCGTTTTTTCCATGTTAAATCAGGCGTATCGACGGCGAACTCTTCAATGATCAACCTGATTTTCGAGGGTGGGGTTTTGGAGGACCATTGGATGAAACCGGAACTGTCGGAAGTCCGGCTTGTTTTGCCGATCAAAATTTCCGCGCCGTCGACCGGACTGCCTTCTTTCAATACCTGTCCCACAAAGGACCATTTATCTTTACTTTTTTCCGCCCGAAGGTCGAATGCAAAAGGGGTTAATTCAAAGCGCATTCGCCGCTCATCCCGCAAGCCGATCCCGCGAACACCCGCCGGCTGCGGTGATGTCCATGAATCGAAAACCAGCTCGGCAATCTTGCCGATAATTCCGGATAGCGCCCCTTTTCCTTCCATAATCGCTGCCGCCTTATCGATCCAGCCCGCCGGAGGAATATCCAGCGCCCTCTTTCCGACCATGAAAAACTCTTTTAATAGTATATAGTCGGCGCGGCAATCGGAGCATTCTTCGAGGTGTTTCGGCTTCCGCCCGTCCCTTACTGCTTTTATCATTGCCTTGCGGTCTATGTGCTTACTCATAACTATATCAATCTCCTGCCTTACAGAGAACCGTCGCCCGATTCTCGGACATCGAGATACCCCATTTCGATCAGAATCTTTTTTATTTTTTCCAGGCAGCGACGCCGGTTTGGCCCCAGGCTGTTGGCCGGAATCCCAAGAGCCATAGCGATTTCCTCATACGATTGCGGCTCCGGCGCAAAGAAAAACTGTCTCAATAATTGTCGACAGCGTAAGTCTATTTTCTCCAGCGCGATTTCAAGCTGGGCCTGCTTCTCGATCTCCTGCAACTCCTCATCCGGCAGCAGGCCATGATCGGGAACCTGTTCCAGCCCGTTTTCATCCCCTTCCCGAACCGTCATATATTTCAGGCGTAAAGCCTCCCGTTTGGCCGTCGTGGTCAGCCAGGCAGAAAGCCGTTCCGGGTTTGAAATCCGTTTACGATTCTGGTACAGCGCCACCCAGGTATTCTGGAAACAATCAGCGATGTCGGCAAAAGAAAGCCCCATCCTTCCCGGAATGGCGTAAACCAGTGCCTGGTAACGGATAATCAATTCCCGCCAGGCCCCGGAATCGCCGTCAAGAACCAGTTGCCATAATTCAGCATCGCTTCTGGGCATACATCAATATATATGACAATCGTAAATGAGGAAGAATTATGTTAATTTAAGAGCAAGTCCGGCAGTTCATTCCAGGGAAATCGTGGCCCGTTTGGAACTGTCTCCCCGAACCAGGAATTCCTTGATATGCTCGATCCCCTCGGCCTCGGCCCGTCCCGCATTCCTGATACTCTCTTCGTGAGATTGAAGCAGTTCCCGCCCCGGCGTAATCGTTTTCGGCGTCTGCTCCCATACCGGTTTCAAACAGGATGCTGCTCTTTCAAAGGCCCGATACGCCTTCGTCAGAAACTCGTTCCCCCCGGCCAGGCTCTTCAGATAATCCCTGGCATAGCATCTCGCCGAATAATAGTGCGATGAATAGTACTCCGCTGACGAACAGAGATCGGTCTTAATATTTTCTGCCATTCCGTCTTCAGCCAGCATTTGCCAGCGTTCGAAGATCGTGGCCCACATATCGTACGCCGGAAGTCCGTCCTGGTATTTCGGCCGGTCCATCCATTCCTTCTGCCAGGCGTGCTGCACCGCCGTCATCAGGGAATTATGAATTATCTCGTCTCTTGATCTTCCGTTGGAATTCCCCGGAATGGTGACCGATAAAATGTCGATGCCGTTCTTGCCCAGCTTTTCGTACGGTAGATTAGTCTTCTTACCATTATTGGTAACGGCATCATACAAGCCGGTTTCGTCGTCATAACCGATAATCAGGCCCCACTCCGCCTCGGCAACGTCCCAGACAATGGCGGGAATACCTCCATCGATTGCCTGTACCATCAATTCGTGAGCCTGCCGGCGTCGTTCCTCTTCTTTATCACCTTCATGCCAGAGGCGGCTGATGTAATAACAATCATGCCCTGACTGCTCGATTACTTCCGGAAGAACCTCGGTCCAGTCGAACATACTCATGGCGCTGGGGCACATGATTTCGTTTGCCATAATTCTGAATGCGAAAGCGCTGCTGCCCATCAACCAGACCGGATCGACTTTGCCGTCGATATGGTTCAAGGCCGATGCCAGGCTGGACATGAATGAGTGGACTATTCCCGGTTCGTTTCTTTGAATTGCCCCGTTATCGGTGTACCAATTGAAATCGGTTATCTTTTTCGATGACATTGCTATCTCCCAGCGGACTGATATGTCCCGTAAGGATTTAAGTTTTCTTTTCGCGGTGACTACCCTGGTGACGTCGATATTATTATATCGCTTTCGGGGAGTAAAACAAAGCGGAAAATTCCTGCCCGAAACGCCTTCCCGACGCATTCAAACCGAAACAGCGGCAGAATCGTAAATCATCATGCCAATAGTCGAAAACTAAGGAGGATATATATGGCCGATGAAAAATCGGTTTTGGTTACGGGAGCGACCGGACAGCAGGGAGGAGCGGTCGCGCGAGAACTACTGGGAAAGGGATATAAAGTAAAGGCATTAGTACGCAATCCCGAGAGCCCCAAAGCCAGGAAACTGGCAGCCATGGGTGCGGAACTGGTTCAGGGGGATTTCGACGATGCCGCGTCATTGAGGAATGCCATGAATAATGTTTGGGGCGTCTTCGCAATCCAGAATACCTGGGAAGCCGGCGTGGAAAAAGAAGAAGAGCAGGGCAAACGCATGGCCAAAATCGCCAAAGAATGCGGCGTCCGCCACTATGTCTATTCCTCCGTCCAGTCCTGCGAAAAAAATACCGGTATACCCCATTTCGACAATAAATACCGGGTCGAAGAAACCGTGCGTCAACTCGGTTTTCCATCCTATACCATTCTCAGACCGGTCTTCTTCATGGAGAACTGGATCGCGGCATGGTTCAAACCCGGCATCGATCAGGGCAACGTGGCCATAGGTGTCAAACCCGATACCAAAATACAGATGGTTACCGTTGCCGATATCGGCAAGTACGGTCTCTGGGCATTCGAAAACCACGATGAATTGAACGGCCGAGCCATCGATATCGCCGGCGACGAACTGACCCCGCCGCAAATTGCCAGCGTTATCAGCGGCATTAAGGGAGATGATATCGGTTTCTTCCAGGTGCCGATTGAAGAGATCCGCAAATTCAGCGATGATTTCGCCACCATGCTGGAATGGTTCGACAATGTCGGCTATAATGTCGATATCGACAAGAGCGCGGAAGAATCAGGTATTAAGCCCACCCCCTTCGATGAATGGGCGGCCCGCGTAAGCTGGTAATCCGCAATTTCGATACGAATATTAAAAGCCCGGGATTTTTCCAATCCCGGGCTCTTTATATAATGAGGACCTTATGTGCTGGAAATCAATACTGGGCTTCTTCCAGTTCCTCCGGATCCGGCATTTTGATTTCCTGTCTCTTCTGCTTTGACGGAACTTTCAGTGTTCTGGGCGGTGCAATCCTGCGAACCGCACTCTGCCTGACAGGGACAACTTCCTCTTCTGAATAATCGCTCCGAGCTTTCCCGGCACCATATACAATAATCGTCAAATCCCTGACGATTTGCTTCAACTGGTCGGCCTGCGACGCCAGTTCCTGGCTGGCCGATGCCGATTCCTCGGCATTGGAGGCATTCCGCTGGGTGACTTCGTTCATTTGAGACACCGCGGAACTTACCTGTTCGATTCCCTTGGCCTGTTCGTCACTGGCCGAAGATATCTCTCCCATCAGCTTGGTTGCTTTGCCGATACCGGTTGTGATTTCCCTGAATATTTGAGTCAGCGTTTCGGAAACACCGACACCATGTTCGGCGCTCTTATTCGATTTTTCGATTAGGCTGTTGGTATCCTTGGCCGCGACCGCGGAACGCTGGGCCAGATTGCGAACCTCTTCGGCGACCACCGCGAATCCTTTTCCGGCCTCACCGGCCCGAGCCGCTTCGACCGCGGCATTCAGAGCCAGCAGGTTGGTTTGAAACGCGATTTCGTCGATCACCTTGATGATCTTGGCCGTCTCATCCGACGATTTCTTGATGTCGTCTATGGCATCCGACATCCCGGTCATGGCCGTCGCTCCCTTTTCGGCGGAAGAATTGGCATCGTCGGCCAGTTCTTTCGCTTTGCGGGTATTTTCGGCATTATGCTGGGTAATGGACGACATCTCTTCGAGCGAGGAACTGGTCTCTTCCAGCGATGAGGCCTGCTCCGAAGCTCCCTCCGCCAAACTCTGGCTCGACGACGAAACCTGATTTGAAGAAAGAAGAGTTTTCTCGGCGCCGTTGCTCAAAATCTCGATGAAGTTCTTAATCGGCCTGGCGACGGCACGATCGAGGACAAACGCGACCACCAGTCCCACGAAAACGCCTATCGCGGCGAATATAATTGATACCCAGAAGACCGTGTTGGCCTTGCCGAGGACATCCGACTCCGGTACTGCCAAAGTCAGGCAAAGCCCCATTTGGTTATCATTATTGCGGTCGTTTTTCAGATGCAGCGGAGCAACCGAAATAAAACTCTCCGTCTCCGAAATAATGCCGCGCAGATTTTTGTGGTTGGTCAAATCGCTGAAACTTGTCGAAATCTCATTTGCCATTTCGATCGATCCGCCAATCAGCGAAAGATCGGAATGCCCGTACGCCTGGTAACTGTTTTGATCTACGATTGAAGCCCAGGCATTCGCGAAACCGTTTTCCCGTGCTTCATCGTTCATCACGATCACCCGGTTCTGTAAACGCTCCCAGTTCAAATAGGCTGCAAATAGCCCGCAGACTTCTCCCGATGAATTCCGCGCCGGGTATCCGAATAGCAGGGTTTTCGGACAAACGTCACCTGCTGTTTTGAGCAGCGTGTTGTTTACGATAGTATACGCGGGTTGATCGAGTCCCAGGAAAGATGTCGCCTGTTCCACCGTGCTGTTCGGGAAGTCGTTTGTAGTCAATTCTTTGTCATTGAAACGCCCCGCCGCCGACAGGATTTTGCCGGACTTATCGGCGAGCACGAATAGCGCGAATTCGGGGGATTTGGCATTCATCTCTCTGAACTGGCTCTTTATTTCCTCGAGAGTATTGAATTCGATGGCCAACCCGTATATGTCTTCATTGGCATATTGGGTATAGGTTTCGAAACAGGAATTTAAATAGTTGTCGATTTCCGCAGCTTTATGACGCGTTATCAGAGTCATAATATTTTCGCTGCTTTCCAGTGAGGTTTTGTAATTGTACTGGTAGGTAAAATATACAATCGCCAGGACCGGTAACAGTGAAACTAAAACTCCGCCGACGATTTTAAACCGCAAGCTGCTGGAAGTCCACAATTTGAATATGTTCATCGTGTAACTCCTTCAAGCGAAATTACCGGCCCGGGTATTCCCGGGCCGGTAAAATTTGCTTTACAGCTCGGCTGTCTTGCCGGCCGCTTTACGATCTGCGGACCATTCCTGGAAGGTCTTTACGGCCTGTTCTCCCGGAATGCTGTTTATTATTTCGAAGTAATCGAGTTTGTACTTATCCTTTAAAACTTCCGCTTCCGGTTTGCATTTTACCAGGTAAACCGTCTGAACCGACTGGTGATCGAATTCTCTCCAGACCTGCTTATCCTTCAGCAGGGTGTACTCATGCCCCTTGAGGGCCTTAACGACGGCATAAGTATCGAAGCTGTTGGCTCTTTCGACCGCCGCTTTATACTCGTACAGAATGGTATATGCGGAAGCTCCCGAAGTGGAAGGATAGCGGCTGTACTTCTTGGAGAAATCCTCGACGAATTTCTGGCCTCTGGGGTAATTGTACTTGTACGGAACCTGCCAGGACCACGGAAGCGCTCCGATGACCCCTTCCATCACCTTCGGTCCGCCCCCTTCGGCCATACCGAGGGTCAGATTCGGAACCACGATCTGCATTTCATTCTTCATCCCCATGGTGGTAGCCAGGCGAATCGCTTCGACCATATCGTTGCCGAAGAGAACCAGGACCAGGACATCCGGCTTGAGGATCTTGGCGAAGTTCAAAGCCTTCTTGAAATCATCCGTGGTAGCTCCGGGAAACGGAGTCTTGATCTGCTTGTGGATGTTCCCGTCCGTCGTTCCCGTTAATTGCCGCATGGATTCCTCGGTCGTCCATCCCCAGGTGTAATCCGAGGTAACATAGAAATATTTCTTATTGGGAAAGTTCTGCTTCAGGTAGCTTCCAAGAGCCTTGGCAGCCATCCAGGAATCATAGCATTCCCGGAAAGTGGTCGGAAGACCGTCTTTTCCCGTGGTCTCGGTGGAATAAGTAAGGGTTCCGAAAAAGGGAACGCTCTTTTCATAACAGACTTTCGCGGCCGCGATCGCTACACCGCTCGAAGAGCCGCCGAAAACCATTTTCACTCCGTCCTTGTCGATCAATTCGGTAACATTCTGAACCGAAACGTCGGTCTTGGACTGGGAATCACGCCAGACGATTTCCACTTTCTTTCCGAGGATTCCGCCCGCTTGATTGATTTCTTCAACCGCCATGTTGGCCGCCTGCCATTGATCCAATCCCATCGTGGCATAGGGACCGGTCTTGGGGTAGTTCAGGCCGACTTTCACAACATCTTCAGCCATGACGCCGAGATTGAGGGCCATAAGAATGGCCATCACGCAAAACATGACTTTGGTGCGTCTCATTTGCCGTTACTCCTTTTATTGGGTTGCCGATTCGACTGCCGGCATTCGTTTTGGCTTAAGGATGTTTCGCGGGGTAAAGCCCAATTTCGAAGTCATTCTCCCTCCCTTTTCGCAAAACAAACCCGGGTGTTGGTTTAGTTAATTTTCTCTTGTTGCCTCTAAACGATAACGGAATTGTTGACCGTCTCATCCTTTTTCGGCATCAATGATATACCATGGTACCTTGCCAGGATATATCTCTTTTCTCTATCTTTAAAAGTATTAGCGCCTGTTGAGTCGTTATCCTTTATTATCGAATCTTTCCCGAATAAGTTAAGGGCACGGATGCAAAGGTTATAAAAAACTCGTCCGGCGGACTGGTTCAACGTTGTGGTATGTTATTGATTTACAAGGTGATAAGGGGGTCGCGATTGGGGCGGGTCGAAAATATCCCGTCTGAGACTGTTCACATTTTGACGATTACTCGGACCATAAATGGACCTGAAGGTTGATTATTACGCATATCATGGATAGTTATTTCCACGTATAAGCTACTTTAATCCCAGCTTCTCTCCTTTCGCCAGGAGCGCAATCGCTTCGTCGATCCGCCGCTGGCGGGTTTCCGGGCGTTTCGCGGTGCAAATCCATCCCAGGTACTGCCGCCTGTGACTGAAGGCGAGGCTCTCGTAATTCTTCTTCGCCCGTTTGTTTTTCGCCAGAGAGTCCCGAAATTCTATGGGCATCTTGAATTCGGTTTTAGCCTCAAGCTGCTCGTACCAACGTCCGTTGGCTTTCGCGCCTTCGATTTTGCCCATACCGAATTCGGTCATTTTTCCGGCTTTTATCATCCGCTCCGCCCGTTTGCGATTCAGAGCCGACCACCGGCTGTCGATTTTCCGCGGAGTGAACTTGCGAGCGTATGTGGTATCGCTCAGTTTTCGTATGATACTGTCAATCCAGCCGTAACAAAGAGCCTCTTCCACCGCGGCCTCGTACGGCGGTGATGGTATATTCGTTTCCTTCTTATTGAAAACCAGCCAGACTTCCGCCTCTTTATCATGATTGTCGGCCAGCCACTTCCGCCATTCCTCCACAGTGCGAACATTCACTTCTTTCATAATTCCAATCCCCGATGGATATTTTTCGGATTCATTCAAAGATAATATATCTTTTTGGGAAACTATCCGTAATATTCTACGTTTATTTCTTCCGATTGTTTTGAAAGGAACCAACATGGAATATCGCATCGTTACCGGGCTGGATGTCGACAATATCAGGGATCTTCAAATGGATGTCATCTTCAAGGGATGGCCGGAGTTCATGTTTCACGATCCGTACGTCGCTAAATATTGGGACGAAATTTTACACCGCTTCCCGGCGTTCCAGTTTGTCATGCTCGAAAAGGATACCGACAAAATCATTGCCATCGCCAATTCCATGCCGTTAATCTGGACCGACAACCTGCAGAATCTTCCCGAAGCGGGACTCGACTGGGCCCTCGAACATTGCCATACCCGTATTGACGCTGCCTCGCAGCACAATACCCAGTGCGCCTTCCAAATCGTCATTGCGAAGGAATTCCTCGGATCCGGCGTCAGCTACAAAATGGTGGAACATATGATACAAATCGGCAAAGCCAATGGCATGAAACGCCTCATCGCACCGGTCCGCCCGAACCTGAAACACCATTATCCCTTAATACCGATTGATAATTATATCCATTGGAAAAACGACAACGGCCTCCCCTTCGACAACTGGTTGCGCGTCCATGCCCGGCTCGGCGGAGAAATCGTCAAAGTCTGTCATCAATCGATGATTATCGAAGATACCGTCGACAAATGGGAAAAATGGACCGGCCTGAAATTCCCGGAAAGCGGAGAGTATGTCATCCCCGGAGCGCTTGTACCGATAAAAATCGACCGCGATAAAAATACGGGAACTTACCTCGAACCCAACGTCTGGACCGTCCACGAAATAGAATAGCCGGTTGTCGTTTTGAAAATTGTATTATCGAAGTCAATAAGGAGTTATATCAAACCGCCGAAACGGCATATCGCTCGAATATGGTATTCAGCCTCGAACGGATTTCAAGGGGAGAGGTATTCAATTCCTCGCGGGTGAAAGTCCCCCGCGCGGGATCGATCTTTTCGAATATCTGATAGTACAACTGGTAAATTACTTCCAGACTCATCCGGTAATTTTCTTTCATATTCGGAAGGATTTTATCCAGTACCTCCAGGGCGCTCTTCCGGTAATAGTCGGCCATATTCACGTAGTCGGATATCAAATTCCGGAACGCCTGACTGACCGGCCCCCCTTCGGCAATGCTGCGTATTTCATCGACTGTCAGCCCGTGACGCTTCACCATGTGATCCGGAAAATAATTCAAATTCTCCAGGTGGTCCTTCTGGAAATCCCGCACGATATGAACCAGGTACGAAAACAGGGCCAGCGGACGAGCCGCCTGGGTGGCGTCGTAATCCGGAGGATGGTACCTTCCTTCGTCCTTTTTGATTCCACAAAGGTGCATGAATATCGAGGCCGGCGCGATGGCCGCTCCGTCGCAATACCGAAGAAAGGTCAGCATATTGCGGAAACCGTTATGCTGCAAATCGTACAACATCGCCTTCAGGAAACGTTTCCAGGGATCGAGCGGAATACGATACTCGGTCAGAACATCCGATAATTCCTTCTGCCCCGATTCGAAAAAGTTGCGGGTTAAAATCGCCTCGATCCAGCTGAATATGGTTCTTTCAATCTGACGGATTTTACTCGATATCAGACCCGGCGTTTCCGATTTCTCACGATCCACCAAATCGTCGATCCAGCGCATCGATTTATAACATACCCGGAAAGCATCGTACCGATCCTTATCCCAGCAACGGGCGGCAATATCCAATATCGGCATCCGGGCCAGAGTGGCATCGTCGATTGTATCTATATAATTGTGAAGAGGTTGTCCCGATATCATAGTTTCATCCCTGAATACTCTAATTACGCATTATAGACTATTTTAGTTGATTCTTATTTATTCTCGATTGGCCGCGTAAAACTGTAAACACCTTAAACGCTAACAGGATAGAGTATATATATGGATGATAAAGCGGTCCGCAAGCTCCTGGTCGATATGCTGACCAAACCGAATGCCCATCTGACCTTCGAAAATGTAATCAGGGATTTTACTCCCGAAAACCGGGGGAAACGAATCGCCAATTTTCCCCATACCGCCTGGCAGCTCCTGGAACACCTCCGTATCGCCCAATGGGATATCCTGGAATTTTCCCGCAATCCCGCCCACGTCTCGCCGGAATTCCCCGACGGTTACTGGCCCCGGGAGGATGCTCCGCCCAATAACGCCTCCTGGGACAAAAGTGTTGCCGCTTTCATACGCGATCTGAACGCCATGGCCGCTCTGGTCGAAAGCCCCAACAGCAATCTCCTAATACCTTTCCCTCATGGCGACGGGCAAAATTTATTGCGGGAAGCGCTGGTTTTAGCCAAACATAATTCTTACCACATCGGCCAGCTGGCCATGTTGAAAAAAAGCCTGTAACTTCATCGCGACTGAATCCTGAACCCGGTTCACTCGGCCCGAAATGTGACTTTTTTGGGCTGGCTTTTGAACGTATCCCTGATTATAATTGCACAACCAGTATTATCTGAAGAAACGATTGGAAATTATATGGCGCACGTTATTGTCGATGAAGCTGAAAAGCTTCTGGATAAAGAATTCAAAGTCCTCAACCTCGGATTTGTCCGCTTGGTCGATTACATGGGTTCCGATGAATCCATCGTCCAGGCCGCCCGGGTCAGCTATGGCAAAGGGACCAAAAAAGTCAGCGAGGACCGCGGCCTGATCCGCTACCTGATGCGCCACAAACATACCACCCCTTTCGAAATGGTGGAATTCAAGTTCCATGTCAAACTCCCGATTTTCGTCGCCCGCCAGTGGATTCGGCACCGGACCGCCAGTGTAAATGAATATTCCGGAAGATATTCCGTTATCCAGGATGAATTCTATTTCCCCACCCCCGAAGATATCCGGACCCAGTCGGTGGTTAACAAACAGGGGAGATCCGATAAGGTCCTCGACGAGGCCGTCCAGAAAGAATTCCTGGAATACCTGCAAAAATCAACCGAAGATACCTATAAGGTTTACCAGAAATACATCGATGCCGGCCTGGCCCGGGAACTGGCCCGCATCAGCCTTCCGCTTTCAGTATATACCGAATGGTACTGGAAAATCGATCTGCACAACCTCTTTCATTTCCTTCGCTTACGAGGCGACGCTCACGCCCAGCAGGAATTCCGAGAATATGCCAAAGTGATGTCGATGATGGTCAAGACCGTCTGCCCGATCGCTTTCGAAGCATATGAAGATTACATCCTCAACGCCGTCTCCTTCACCGGCCCGGAACTGAAAGTTCTCTTCAAGGATTCACCGGCAAAGGAATACTCCGTCGAAGAGCTCACCGAACAGGGACTATCCAAACGTGAAGCCCGCGAATTCCTCGATAAGCTGGAAAGAATAAAGTAAAGTATTCCAACATGACCGAATAGCAGTTCGCCCGCACCCTTTTTGTGCATTGAATTCTCAATATAATTCTTAATTCTGTGCAGACAGCGATATCCCATGATTATCATCATTATTATAATTAATTGCAGCAATTAAGCTTATCTCAGTTGGTACAGCGCTTGCCATATTTATCTATCAAGAACATTTGGAATAGAATCAGGAGGTTATAATGAAAATTCCATATGGGAAAATTGGATTAACTGCCGTCGCTTTTTTGCTGGCCATTATGATAGCATCCCCGGCTTCGGCAATTCAAATTCATAACCGAGGTTATTCACCTTCGGTTGAACCGGCCTGGACCATTCAGGCTGCGGTCGATGAAGTCATCGACGACAACGGTCAGTACAATGGTTTTCGGCTGACTTTCGGCCGCCAGACTTCCGGTAACGACGCTTTCCGGCTCAATATCGACTTTGCCGAAAAAGGCCCGGATTTTTATGACAACCGTTTAATTACGACTCCGGATTATGGTTTCACCATGCGAAGTGTCAGGGGATTTGATATTTCCAGCATTGGGTTAAGCGCCGAATATTTGTTTTATTCGACCCCGGAAAAACGCCCCCGCCTTTATTTCGGTCTGGGACCGATGGTCAGTTTCGAAGAAACCGGCAATGAATATCTCGTCCACTATGACAACTATTACGATTATGTCCAGAGTATCGATATGGAAGACAGCTTCCTGCTCGGTGTCGGCCTTTCCGGAGCGGTCGGGATGGAATTTTTCCTCGGCCGTAATCTGAGTATGTTGGTAGAATATGGCGTTTCGGTCCAGCAGAAATGGTTTTTCTTCGAAGCCGATTACTATGACCAGTATGGATATCACCACACCGAAGTCGATTCTTACAATGACGGTCTCGATTTCGGCGATTCCCACATCAGACTTGGGTTCGCGGCATATTTCTGGTAAGAAAAACGGATGCATCCGTCCACTGACGGTTTCTCTCAATAAAAAAGGCGGGAATACTTTTCCCGCCTTTTTTTACGTTTTGCGAGCCGGATGAACCCATCCGGCTCGCCCAAAAATCTTTGGCTTAGTAACGACCGCGATTGCCGCCGCCGCCGCCATAAGAACCGCGTCCACCGCCGCGACCGCCGCCGCCGCCGCTGCGTCCGCCGCCGCCGCCACCGCCGCCGCTGCGTTCTTCACGCGGGCGAGCTTCGCTAACCTTGATGTTGCGTCCACCGAGATCGGCGCCGTTAAGGCCCTGAATCGCGGCATTCCCTTCATCATTGTTAGACATTTCGACAAACGCAAAACCACGGGATTCTCCCGAGAATTTGTCGGTTATAATGTTGACGCTGGAGACGTTTCCATAGCCTTCAAACGCCTCACGAAGATTCTCTTCCGTCGTCTGGAACGACAGATTGCCGACGTAGATATTCATTCTACACTCCACTAGCATTTATCCCGTTTGTTTGCACCTTGAATGAATCCTCGGGATAAATCAGTTCTTGCGCACTATTGCGCGGCGGTCTCACGATTCAGCTTTCGGGTATTTGGACTAACGAACATAAGCCTCAAAAAAGCGGTGAACGAAACCTAACTTAACGCACTTAATATATCGGATTTGTGTCCATAACGCTATACTTTTTTTTATAAATTTTAAAATATTCGTTCGAAACGCAAATTCTCCGTTTTTTACTCCCCCGAACCAATATTTACCTTATTTGGCTCAAGGTTGTCCTTCAGCCACTTTATACGAATGGGATCGCCAACAAGTTCCTTTTCCCAACCCGAATCCGGTTTTCGGAAAAAATACTCGTAGCGAATCGTAATCGCATCGGAAATGTCGTTATAGGGACGATCCGCCCCGAACATCCGGTCAAAAAACAGGGGATAATTATATTTATCTGGCAGTTCGGCCATTTGCTGCCGCTCAATTGTATTCAAAACCCCGCCAACCAAAGCCGCCTGGTGCAGAAATATCCTCCATGTCACATTCTCCCGGCACATTTCAGCCAAAACCGAATCATTACACAGCCTTTTAAAATCTTTCCCCCATTTCGTTAAAATTCCTGCTTCCGGCCTGACAGCAATAATCCCGGCGTTGAAATATGGATTGACATCGACCCGGTCTACCGCCGTTGTCATTGGGAAAAATTTTCCCTCCTCGATCCCCAATACATTATATACCTGTTTCCAGAACGGAATCGGCTCCCGCCCGTAAAGGGTCCCGGATCGGTTATGCATAATCGGCCGGTAACCGAGTAATATGCCGTCCGGCAACAGCAGCTCCACCGGCTCATTGAGGAAAATCGTGTCGCTATCCAGCCATACCAGGACTTTCGCCTTGCCTGCCGCCATCCGTTCCGCTTCTCCTGACGCAAAGGTCTTCCCGGCGTAATTATATGCCCGGGAATCCTTTGGTATTTCACATTGAAATACCTCAATACCGGGTAAGTTCTGGAATTTTGCGCGGACCTGCTCCATCAGGATTGCAAAATCGCTGGGTACGAATACCCAAATCGGGGCATTCTGCAGTTTACCACCGAAATTCCTGATACTTTTTACCATATATCCAACGGCAGACAATTCCTCGTCCGATTCGGCATAAACTCCAATAATCAGGGGCTCCTTATTTTCTCCGGAGGACATGTTTTTCTCCTTTTGATTACTACAGGAAACAAGGAAAGAAATTATCATGATGAAGCAAAATGACTTAATTGCGCCCTCAAGCATTGTCTTACTCCCATGTTTGTTCCCTTATAGGTTAATCTACGCGGCGTCACCAGACCAGTTTCAGATATTGGTTAGTCTGATAATTAAAAGAATTGTTACAAAAAATATCCGGAGCTCTTTTCATTTTAGTTGCTAAATCCTTTAGAAAATTCTATTCTTTGAATCAGCGAGTTCTTCTTGCACGACAACGAGACCTGTCCCTTAAAACTAAACAAATAATCTGCTCTTTTTTGTGCAGGTTCGATGACGTTTTTCCAAAACCTCACCATTCACCCCTTTTATGGAGGCTGTATGCGCAGGCTCTTCACCGCATTGCTGGTTATGGGGATGGTTCTCCCCGTACTGGCTTCGGCCGAGGGTGTCCTCGATCTCGATCGTTCCACTTATGTGGAGCAGTCGGGCTTTATGGGATATGTCCCCGACCGCTTTATCGTTGTCCTCAAGGACAATGTCGCTGTTGACCACGCCGAGGATGCCAAAAGCGATGTCGCTTTGAGCAAACTCGAAAGCTTCAAGGCCCTAAATACCCAGTTTCGGGTTTCGAAGCTCGAACCTCAATTCCCCGGCTCGGATGCTCCCGCGAAAGCGGCGAATCCCGGCGCCCGCGAATTGGCTCGACACTACAAAGTCCAAATCAACGACGGCAGTTTGGAAAAGGCCATGGAAGCCTACTCCAGGCTCCCCGAAGTCGACCACGTCGAGCCGATCGGCATTCATGCCATGTATGCTGTTCCCAACGATTTCTACTACTCCTATCAGTGGCATCTCAACCAGACCAGCGATCATGATATCGATGCCCCTGAGGCCTGGAACCTCGAAACCGGAAGCACTTCGATCATCGTCGCCATCCTTGATTCCGGAACCCGTTACTATCACCCTGATCTCGGCGGCGTAAATGCTTCGCCGACCAATCCCGGAGCCTCCCGCGGCAACATGTGGATCAACACCGCGGAATTGAACGGAAGTGCCGGGGTCGATGACGACGCCAATGGCTACACCGACGATTGGATTGGCTATGACTTTATCACCGGAGTCAGCAACTGCTGGAGCGGCGAGGACTGCACCACCAAGGATAACGATCCCCGCGACTTCAATGGCCATGGTACCCACACCGCCGGTATTTTCGGCATGATAACCAATGATTACTACGGCATGTCCGGCGTCGCCGGAGGCTGGGGCAGCGGAAGCCAGGCCGAATACGGCAACGGCGTCAAAATCATGCCGCTCCGCATGGGCTATTCCTATAATTACCTCGGCCAGGAATACGGCGTGGTGATGATGGATGCCGCCGCCGAGGCTTTCTACTATGCCGCCGATAACGGCGCCAAGATTGCCTCGTGCAGCTGGGGCTCCTCCAACACCGGCGGTATCGGAACCGCCGCCACTTATTTCATCAATTCCGGCGGTGTTATTTGTGTTGCCGCCGGTAATGACGAAAGCCAGACCGCCGATTACCTTAACGGCCGTGGCGATTGCATTTCCGTTGCGGCCACCGACCAGAACGATGCCGCCGCCAGCTTTACCACCTATGGCACCTGGGTCGATATTTGCGCTCCCGGTGTCGCTATATATTCGACCTATCACGACCATACCGACCCCAGCACCAATTACTGGGCGGCGCTCGATGGTACCTCGATGGCCACCCCCATGGTTGCCGGTGTTTGCGCTTTGATCTGGTCGCATAATCCCTCCTGGACAGCGGCCCAGGTTAAGACTCAGCTCTATTCCAGCGCCGATAATATCGACGCCTATCTCTCTTCGACATACATAGGAAAAATGGGAGCCGGCCGCATCAATGCTTACAATGCGGTTAACACCGGGACTCCCGATCCCCCCGTTGCGGCCTTCGTCGGAAGCCCGACTTCCGGAACCGTTCCGTTTATTGTTAACTTCACCGATCAGTCGACCGGCAGTATTACCGGCTGGAGCTGGAATTTCGGCGATGGCGGAACTTCCACTTTGCAGAATCCCTCGCACCAGTACACTTCGGCCGGAACCTATACCGTAACCCTGACCGTGACCGGCCCGGGCGGTTCCGACAATGAAGTGAAAACCAATTATATCACGGCCAATCCTTGCGTCCCGCCGACCGCAGCATTTGTCGGCGCTCCGACTTCCGGCGATTATCCGTTGACCGTGAACTTCACCAACCAATCGACCGGTGCCACTTCGTACAGCTGGACTTTCGGCGACGGAGGCACCTCCTCTTTACAAAATCCGTCGCATACGTACACTTCGGCGGGGACCTTCACGGTGTCCCTGACCGCCACCAATTCCTGCGGCAACGATGTCGAAACCAAGACCGGTTACATCACGGTCACGACTCCGCCGTGCGATCCTCCCGTGGCGAACTTCTCCGGTTCACCAACTTCGGGAGATTATCCTTTAACCGTGAACTTCACCGACTTAACCACCAATTCCCCGACCGGCTGGAGCTGGACCTTTGGCGATGGCGGCACCTCCACGGCGCAAAACCCGTCGCATACGTACACTTTGGCCGGAAACTATACCGTTTCGCTTACCGCGACTAACAGCTGCGGCAGCGACGGGGAAACCAAGACCGGTTACATTACCGTTACCCAGCCGACTGTTGCCTATGCCGTGCTGCCCTACTCGACCGGCTTCGAATCCGGGACGTTCGATCAATACTGGTTCACGCAGAGCAGCAATTCCGAAGGGCGAATCCAGATTACGTCCTCATATACTCCGCGCGGATCGTACCATATGACTATGGATGATAGAGTGAATGGCAGTCAGTACTCCCAGAACGAAGCCTGGCTGCGTCTAAACCTCTCCGGCAAGAGCCAGGTGGAAGTGTCATTCTACTGGAAAGAATTCGGCGATGAAACCCATACTCAGGATGGTGTCTACTTCTCGAGCAATGGCGGGTCCAGTTTCACCAAGGTCTACAGCCTTGCAGGCGGCAACACGACCTACCGGCTGATTACCCTTGACCTCGATCAGCTGGCTTCATCCGCCGGCCTCAGCCTCACCTCGGCCTTCGTGGTTAAGTTCCAGCAGTATGACGACTACAGTATCAGCACCGATGGTATGGCCTTCGATGACATCAGCGTGATATCCTTCGATGTCCCGCCGGTGGCCGATTTCAGCGCCGATCCCACTTCCGGGACCGCGCCGCTTTCGGTTGCCTTCACCGACCTGTCGACCAATACTCCGACCTCATGGAGCTGGACCTTCGGTGATGGCGGAACTTCGACAGCTCAGAATCCGACTCATGTTTACAATGACCCCGGTACATACACCGTTTCGTTAATCGCCGCAAATGCCTACGGCAGCGATACCGAAACCAAGTCCGGGTACATCACGGTCAATGAGGCCGGAGCCTGGACGGTCATTACCTATGATGATTTCGAAAGCGGCATGGGCAGTTACACCGACGGCGGCAGCGACATGTCCCGCTATACCCGCAGTACCTATGCCTACCAGGGAAGTGCCGCAGCCGATATCCAGGATAACAGCGGGACGGCCTCGTCTTTTTACCATACGCTCGGGTACAATGTCTCCGGCTACACCGAAATGGAAGTCGATTTCTATTTCGTGGCCATCAGTATGGAATCGGGAGAAGACTTCTGGGTGCAGTACTATAACGGCTCTGCCTGGGTAACGGTAGCTGACTTTAATGCCGGAACCGACTTCAGCAATAATACTTTCTATCATGCTGTGGTAACTATTTCCAGCAGTCAATACAATTTCCCGACCAACGCCAAGCTTCGCTTCATGTGCGACGCCAGCGCCGATAACGACGACGTCTATATCGACGCCATCGAATGGCGCGGCATGAGTGGTACCAGCGCGGTTGCGAAAGCCAATCCGCTAATTCCGGAAATATTCTCGCTTTCGCAGAACTATCCCAACCCGTTCAACCCGACTACCAACATTTCGTTCACTCTGCCTCGGGCTTCCAATGTTACCCTCGAAGTCTTCAACCTGCTCGGTCAGAAAGTGGCCGTGCTCGCCGACGGAATGTACGAAGCGGGCGAACATATCGTGACCTGGGATGCTTCACGCAACGCTTCCGGAGTCTATTTCTATCGGATGCAGGCGGAAGGTTTCGTGGAATCCAAAAAGATGCTGCTGGTCAAATAGGGGGGAGTTGCACTTACATAAAACTCGGTGACAATTAAACCGAAAAGGCAGCCGTAAAACGGCTGCCTTTTATTTTGGAATCGGAATTGATTTATCCGTAATCAATTAATCAATAGTCCAATAGTTGCGGCAGGTCTTGCTTCCGCGCTGTGTTTTTGCAAAGCGGAAGGGTGACCTGCCGCATGTCATGGTGCAGGTCACCGTCCGTCGTGAAAATGCCGCTCCTATCATTCGAAATCATATATGAAATTCCTGATCTTATAGGCTTCCGAAAATCCGAATCGAACCATATTGCGGTGCGAAGGAACCGAATGTCCCGGCCGGTCTTCACCGGTCTCCACCGCGATAATCGATGCTCCTTTCGCGGCCGCATCTGAAATTCTCCGCGAGGTCAAAGCCGCCTGGGCCCCCTTGCCGCGATGATTTTTCAGCGTCGCAGCGAATCCGATCCATGCCGTCCGGTCATGGAAATACATCGCCGCCGCCGCAATCGGAGCCTCACCGTCACAAGCGACATAACATTGCCAGTTTTCACGATTCGCCAGGGATGCCATCCATTCTACCGCATATCCCGGCCAGTCGAATCCCTCCGCGACTATTCCGCCGAATATCTCCGCGTTTTTCCCGCCGATTCTGTGAACGTGCAGTCCGTTACCATTTTGTATCAGCGGAGCGGTGTTTCGATGCAGTTTCACCCAGTTATTGTGATACCGGAATCCTGCCTGTTCCAGAAACGTCGGAAGTTCGTCCGCTTCATTTGGGGAAACCTGGACGAAAAACCTCCTGACCTTCGCCTTTCTATAAACTCCCTTCAGCCATTCGATATCCTCCGGCGTAACGTAATTTTCGGAACCGAAACCGATCACCCGGTTCAGGGCCAGGATATCCGCCTTTGCGGCGATTGAAATCACCGCTTTGCCGTAATGGATCAATCTTATGCCGGTAGAATCGGCCAGGCCGGCCCGGGGAGACGTATATAAATCTCCCCAGGCGGCGGCTTCGGCCGCTTCCAACTGCTGCAAGGTCTGATCCTGTGTTTCTACAGCCAACATCATGACACCTCAGTTCTTACTTGCAACATAGTAGTTGTTTTGCAGATCGTGAGCCAGCTTCGAAGTTTTAACCTTGGCGAAACCGACCCGTTTCAAAAGCTCCAACGCCTTTTCTTCACCCCACATGGCTCCGTAACCATCCCCTCCCTGGGCCAGTGATACGGTCATGCAGTGCAGGGTGGATACGGTATAAAGCAGCGGTGCTATCGGGTGATCCAAATTATTATGAACATGGCTCGATCCCGCGATATCCTGCATCAGGAAAATTCCATCGTCTTTCAGCGAAGAAAATACTCCTCTGAGCACCGATTCCGGTTTAGCCTGGTCATGCACGGCATCGAATGCCGTGATTAAATCGTACCGTTTCGGCTCACTGAAATAAGTCAAATCCTTCGCTTCGAAACGAATATTCCTGAGCCCCTTATCGTTCTTTTCTTTATTGGCACGACGAATTGCTTCCTGCGAAAGATCGTAGCCTGTAAAACGGCTGTTGGGGAATCTTTCCGCCATCTTATTCAGCGCCCGCCCGCTCCCGCAGCCGATATCGAGCACTTCAATCCCCTCCTCGAGTGCCGTGATTACCCCCGGAGCGAGAGGGAGGATGTGATCGAACAGCGCCGGGAGAACCGTCTGCCCGCTGTCTTCCGCCATGACATCGTGAAACCTCGGGAAATCCTCGTACGGCACTCCGCCCCCGTTTTTGAAGCAGTCGATGATCTTTTCCTGAATCGACCCCAGCTCCGGGATATACTGTGCATAAACCGCAATGTTTTCCGACGGAGATTTACGGCTCAGGAAACCGGCATGTTCCTGCGGTAGAATGTATTTCGGCCCGGTCGGATCGACATCGATTATCCGGCCCACCGTCATGGCTCCGAGCCATTCCCGGACATACCGTTCGTTGAGCCCGGCTTTTTCGGCGATTTCGTGGCTGTCGGCATAATCAAGCTCGCTCATGGTATCGAATAAGCCTGTCCGGTGGCCGATTGATACCATTATCGCCATGGCGCCGCCGTTGAGAATATCGAGCATCCGGTTGCCGAAAGCTTCGGCTCTGGCCTGATCTAAAGTCGCTGTTTCCATTTTGGAACTCCTTTTATTGGGTTTGAACTTTGTTTTCGCTTTCACCCATATAAACGGAGACCTACCCGGTCCGGTTATGCGCAGGAATACCGTATCGGGAATGATTATATACCGTAATTGGCATACGGTAGTCGGGATTTTAAGAATTATTTGTGGATTGTCATGATTGAAAGCCGCTCAGGCCGAGATCGCGCGCCCTCTGTGACGCTTCGGTCCGCGACCGGCAATTCAGCCTTTCCAGGATGTTGCTGACATGCATGTCCACCGTTCGGGAACTTAAGAACAGCTTTTCCGCGATTTCCCGGTTGGTCATCCCGGTGGCCAGATGCCTGAGTATTTCCGTTTGCCGCCGCGTCAGGCCGTTGCCGGTGAATCCCTGCGATAACCACCTTTTCTCGGGTTTCACTTGATCCTCGTCATGAACAGCCGATATCTCCGCCGCCAGCGGCCGGCAACCCAGCTTTTTGGCAATATTCGCCGCCTCCGCAATCAATCCTGTGCCTTTTACCGCATCCTGTAATGATATTAATGCCAGGCCCTGCCTGAAAAGCGCCCGGGCATATTCCAGCGGAAGCGATAGTCTCTCGAATTGCTCGGCCGCCTGTGCGAATTTTTCGGCGGCTTCGCCCTTATTGCCCGTAATCATGGCATTCTCGCCGAGTGCATAAGCCAGAATCGCCATGGCCTCGTTCAAACCTGTCTTCGATGCAATCGCGGATACGACCTCGATGCATTCGGATAGCCTTCTCGCATCATTGATTTTCCCGAATATCGCCGCCGCGGCGCAGGCCGGAGCCAGAACATCATGACAATCGTCGGTATTGTGCCACCGGTGTATTATTTCAAGATAACATTCCGCCGCCTGCTCATAATTTCCTTCGATTTCCTGTATTACCGCTTCTCCCCACGGAATCAGTAGCAGGAATACTTCGTACTGCTCCCGCCGGCTTGCCGCCAGACACTCCCGGAGATATTTCCGCGCCGATTTCGTTTCCCCTCGAAGGGCGCGAATCAACCCCGCTAACCCCTGGGCTGCCTCCAAGGTGCCGCGCGGAGGGTCTCCATCAGCGAGGACGTCCTTGCATATGTCGAGCGCCCGGTTCCATTCGCCCAGACGAAAGAGTATCCAGGCCATGCAACCCATGCAGAGTTTTGCCTGAAAATCGATCTCGCTCGCCCGGCAGTAATTTATTGCCGTGAAATATGCTTCACGCGAACCGGTGTAATCCGATGAATATTCCATCGCCCCCGCCAACCGCCGGTATGCATCCGAGGCGCTTTCGGCGTCGTTAATCGAAAGGGCCAAAGACAAGGCCTCCTGGGCCGATTTCATACCGTCGTCGTACAACCCCCTCATGGCCTGAATATAGCCCCTCAACCCCAGCGCCCGCGCCTCGATATCTCTCCGTTCCGTCTTCTTTACCAGTTGCAGCGATTTTTCTATCGCCTCGGCGGCATCGTTGAGCCGCAACGAAGCGCACTCGCGGCTTGCCACCGCCAGCCATTCCGATGAGGCATCCTCGTATCGTTCCAATCCCGCGAAAGCGGCCGCCGCTCCTCTTCTGACCCGGGTCGAATGGTTCCAGGCCCCCTGCAGACCGTAAACCGTTGCCAGCGATCGCATGATTTCGGCATAACGGCGCAGATCCCTTTTAACCGTTTCATTTTCCGCAAGTTCTTTGTATGCACGAACGGAATCGTGCAATTGACCGCTGACCTTGGCGCAATGCGCGAAATTTTCCAGAAGCGCCAGCCGTTCCTCCACGTCTTCGGTCACCGGCCAAATCTCAAGCGCCCTGTTGGCGGATCGAGCCGAATCCCGAAAGGCATGCACCTTGCACGACGCTCTTGCCGATTCCATCAATGCCCGCCGGGCCTTTACGTTCTCCTGGCAGGCCAGCCAGTGTTCCGCGATAGCCTCAGCCGGCGCCCCGTTTCTTTCAAGGTATTCTCCAACCGCACGGTGCAGATTCCTGCGCCGTGTCCAAGTCGTTTCCGACTTCATCGCTTCACATATCAATGTATGCCGGAATTGGATCTTGCCGTTTGAAATCTCTTCCAGGAACTTCTTCCGAAACAACTCTTCGAGACCCTCTTCCGTCCCGCTGAGCTTGACCAACAATTCGAGGTCGAATTCCGCACCGATGATCGCGGCCGCCTCGAGCTGCTGGCGGGCCTCCGGTGTCAGGCCCTCGAACCTCAGCAGAATGGCGTCACGAATGCTTTCCGGAAGAGGCATCTCCAGTCCCGTCGCCAATTCCAATCCGCTCTTATCGCGATGCAGATATTCTCCGGCCTTCAAGGTTCGGCCCAATTCCTCGACAAACATCGGTATCCCCTGGGTCTGTTCGTGTATGGAACTTACCAGTGAGTCGGAAAGTTCATCTCCGAAAATCTCCGTCAGGATCTTCCCGGAAGCCGTACGATCCAGCGGCTGAAGGGCGATTTCCTGAAACAGCCTCGCCCGCCGCAAATCGTTCCGCAAAAGTCTTACCGGGTGCTCCCGCGAAATCTCGTCGTTTCGATAGGTCGCCAGTATCAATATCCGCTCCCGGATGAATCGCTCCGCCAGATGCGGAAGCATTTCGAGCGTAGCACTATCGGCCCAGTGAATATCTTCGAGGTACAGGCATATGAACCCCTCGTTCGCGGCGGATACGATCGTGTTTACCACCGCCTCCCGGATCAGCTCTCCGCTCCGCTCCTCCGCGGCCGCGCCGATTTCAGGCAGCAGCACCGACAAATGCTGCTTCAGGGGATTCTCATCGACTGCCTTCGCAGATACTTTTCCGAGCCCATCCCGAAGCGCCCCGGCCAGAAGTCCATACGGAGTCTTCGCCTCGGGTACCGCCCGTCCATAGAACTGAATAAACCGGCTCTGTGACAGCGCTCCCCGAGCCAGCGTCGTCTTTCCGATTCCCGAATCCCCGGCAATCATGATGATCCCGCCGGACCCGGCCCGGGCCTTTTCGAAAGCTCCAAGCAGCTGCGTAATTTCCGATTCTCTTCCGACCAGCATAATTTTTCTCATGAATAACCGAACTTTATACGAACGCTATTAAATGCATTCGGGATATAAAAGGCCTCTCATTGCCGCCGATTTGGCTTGCATTCCCGATAACCCCGCTGTAATAATATAATAGAGGAGATATATGAATAAATCGCTGCCCGGATCACTTTTGATATTGGCCCTTCTGGTAATGTTCGGATGTTCCAAATCGCCTTCCCCGGAACAGGTTGTCCGCAACTATATTGAGGCCCAGAAAAATCACCAGATCGACCTCAGCCTGCAATACTTCGACGAAGAAACCGCCTTCATGCTCCCGGGCGAAATCACTACCCTGACTGGAATGGAAAACATCCGCCAAATGGCCCAGTACGATTCCGTGATGAATACCCGGCTCCACATCGAAAGCCTCCGCGTCGACGGCAACACCGTCACCTGCCGCGTCACCGAAACCAACCGCTGGCTCGATATCGCCGGGCTTCCTCCGCTGCAGTACGATTCCACCCTGTTCTATGTCTTCGGCGGTAAAATCCGCAAAATCGTGGCCTTCCCGGCCGACAGCTCCCTCCGTGCCCTGTCCGATGCCACCGACCATTTCATCCGCTGGCTCGCGCAAACCCACCCCCGGGAAGCAACCGCCCTGCTATCCGGAGACGGATTCTCATATAATACCGCCAATGCCGAAACCCTGCTGAAATTCCTTTCCGAATGGCGCGATTCCACCGCCGCTCAAAAATAGATTATATAACTCCATATTTACTTGCCCCGCATGACTTTAGCTTGAAACCCCCATCCCGAGTGGGAATTGCGGCACTTTTGAACAGCTTCTGCCGTTCTACGATATAAAGTGAGCTGCTTTTCCTCTCGGTAGGGTAACTTCTGCGTATCATTTTTGGTAACGCAGTTTTTCTGCCGTACACCGACAGGATGTTATTCATTAAAAGGAATAGGAACGATGGACCGGAATATTCTCATCGACCGTTTTATGAAAGTAAGAGCTTTAACCGAAGAACTGGTGAAACCGCTTGCCACCGAAGATTTCGTGGTGCAGACCGACGACGATGTCAGCCCGCCGAAATGGCACATCGGCCACGTCACCTGGTTTTTCGAACGAGTCGTCCTTCAGGAACACCTCGGAAATTTCAAGCCGTACGACGAACGCTTCCATTTCGTCTTCAATTCATACTATGAATCGTTCGGCGAACGAGTCATCCGCTCCCGAAGGGGGACTTTAAGCCGCCCCACAGTCCTGGAGGTCCTCGATTACCGCAGGGCCATCACCGAGCGGACCTCCGATTTCATGCGGAATGTCGATGAACAATCCTGGCCCGAAATCGCCCGCCTCATCGAAATCGGCATCAACCACGAACAGCAGCACCAGGAATTATTCCTCATGGATATCAAACATATCTTCGCCTCCAATCCCCTGCTGCCGGCCTATTCGCAATATTCCCGTAACGGCATTCCAACCGCGAAACAGGGGGAACAATCCCTCTCATTTCCGGGCGGCTTGATCGAAATCGGAGCCGACGGCGACGACTTCGCATACGACAACGAATTCCCCCGGCACAAAACATACATCGCCGATTTCAAACTCGCCCGCAACCTTGTTACCTGCGGAGAATTTTTGGAATTTATCGAAGCCGGAAGCTACCGCGACGCCAACCTCTGGCTCTCCGACGGCTGGGCAGCCGTCAAAGAGCAAAACTGGGACGCCCCGTTATACTGGAAAAAAACCGATGACGGCTGGAAAGTTTGGACTTTGAATGGGTTGAAACCGCTCGATCCCGATGAACCGGTCTGCCATGTCAGCTATTTTGAAGCCTCTGCCTTCGCCCGTTGGGCCGGAAAACGCCTTCCGACCGAAGATGAATGGGAATTCGCCGCCCGCCAAACCGAATCCGAAAACCGCACCGGAAGTTTCATGGATGATAAGACTTTTCACCCCGTCGCGCGCAGCAAAGAAGGGAAGAGGCTGAATTCGATGTACGGCGATGTCTGGGAATGGACCCGCAGCGCTTACCTCCCTTATCCCGGCTACGAACAGTCGCGCGACCCCCTTGGAGAATACAACGGAAAATTCATGAACAACCAAATGGTCCTTCGCGGCGGATGCTGTGCGACCCCGCGCGATCACTTCCGCCCGACATACCGTAACTTTTTCCAGAGCGAAAAACGGTGGCCCTTCACCGGCTTCCGCCTGGCCGAGGACGCCTGAATGGAACCGCAAAAAGCCGAAAGTACCGACGGCGAAACCCGGGGAACCTCGAAAGTCAAAGTCGTCTCCCTGATCGACCGCCATAATGTATTCGGAGATCACGACGCTTTCGCCCTCGACGTTCTGGTGGGACTATCCGAACTGCGCAAATCGATTCCGTCGAAATATATGTACGATGACGAAGGCAGCCGCCTTTTCAATGAAATCACACAGCTTCCCGAATATTATCCCACCCGCTGCGAGATGGAAAACCTGAATCTGCACAAAGATAAAATCTCCGTCTTCATGGGCGATGATACTTTCAATCTGGTTGAATTCGGTCCCGGCAACGGCAGCAAAACCCGTATCCTCATCGATCACTTCCTCGCGCGGAACATGAATTTCCGCTATGTCCCCATCGATATCTCCGCCGCCGCCATGGATGAACTGAGCGCCGATTTGCAAAAAGGTTTCCCGACCCTCGAACTCGAGGGCCTCGTCTCAGATTATTTTTCGGGAATAAAATGGCTGAACCGGCGGTACAATAACAGAAACCTGGTCCTCTTTCTCGGTTCGAATATCGGGAATTTCAGCCACGGCAAAGCCCGCTTCTTTCTGCGAAATCTCTGGAATTGCCTCAATCACGGAGATATCGTCATGGTCGGTTTCGATCTCAAGAAAGACATCGAAATGCTCATTAAAGCCTACAACGATTCGAAAGGGGTCACGGCCGCTTTTAATATGAATCTTTTAAAAAGAATAAACCGCGAACTGGGAGGGCAATTTGTCCTCGAAAGCTTCCGCCATATCGGCACTTACGATGTCTTCAGCGGCGCCATGGAAAGTTACCTGGTCAGCCTGAAAGAGCAGGAAGTCTTCATCGAAGAAATCGGCCGCTCATTCAATTTCCGCCCCTGGGAACCGATCCACGTCGAATATTCGTACAAGTACCTCGAATCCGAAATCGACAATATCGCCGCCGAAACCGGGTACGTCATCAGAAAACACCTGTACGATTCCAGCCGCTCCTTCATCGATTCCATCTGGGAAGTAAAAAAGCAGAATTCCAATGGCCGGTAATTCGTCGTTAACCGAAAACCGTTATTCTTGTCCAATATTTTTCATGACATTGCCCTATGTATTTATTAGCTTGCGGCATGCGGGCCATGGTCTTGAAAAAGCAGAAAAAACCCCTGGAATTACAGGAAGTATCCAGGCCGATTCCGCATTCGGGACAAATCCTGATTAAGGTCAACGCCTGCGGAGTCTGCAGAACTGACCTTCATGTCGTTGACGGAGATTTGAAAAAACCCCGGTTGCCCCTTATTCCCGGACATCAAATCGTGGGTATTGTGAAAGACACTACCGGTTTATCGGGGAAAATAAAAAGAGGCGACCGGGTCGGAGTTCCCTGGCTCGGATATTCCTGTGGGAAATGCAAATTCTGCCTGACCGGACAGGAAAACCTCTGCGATAATGCCCGCTATACCGGGTACCAAATTAACGGAGGCTTCGCCGAATACTGCGTTGCCGATGAACGCTTCTGCTTTCCAATACCAAAAGATTATCCCGATCTTCAGGCCGCTCCCCTTTTGTGCGCCGGATTAATCGGCTACCGTTCTTTGCGCATGACCGACGATGCAAAGAAACTCGGCTTCTACGGTTTCGGAGCTTCCGCCCACATTCTGATTCAAGTTGCGAAGTACCAGCGAAAAGAAGTTTATGCCTTTACCCGCAAAGGCGACACCCGCAGCCGAAAATTCGCCCTCGGTCTCGGGGCCGTCTGGGCAGGTGATTCCGAGCAGGCTCCTCCCAGGAAACTCGACGCCGCCATAATCTTCGCCCCGGTCGGAACTCTCGTCCCCGCAGCCTTGAAAGCAATCGATAAGGGAGGAACCGTAGTCTGTGCCGGAATCCACATGAGCGACATTCCCTCATTCCCATACTCTATTCTTTGGGAAGAGCGCCGGATTGTTTCCGTCGCCAATCTGACCCGGAAGGACGGCGAAGAATTCATGGCCCTTGCTCCCAAAGTCCCTGTCAAAACAGAAGTTCATCCATACCCGCTCGAAAGAGCCAATGAAGCCCTCGACGACCTGCGCGCGGGTCGCTTCGACGGCGCCGCGGTCATCACAATCGATTAATTCATAAACACTTACCGGTTTTATAGTTTAATCCGATTGACATTCCCGGTTTTTGGAAGCCATATTAATATATTATACCCAAAACCACGGAGGATTTATCATGAGGGCGCCAATAACTACCTTGTTTCTTTTAATTATTGTCATGGTGGCTTGCGGAGTTGCCGAAACTCCCGATCTGAAATTTCAAAACCTCGCCGGTAATTATATCCAGCGTATGCTCGAATTGAATCCCGAGTACGCTACCGATCTCGGCGACCATCGCTTCGACGGCCTGTTAACCAGCCGCAGCAAAGAGCATTATGCAGCCTTGATGGCTTTCAATAAAGCTTATCTCGATTCACTGGAAACCATCGACCTCGCCATGCTCAATGATACCAATCGCATCGACTACGAGATGCTCCTTAACAATATTCGCTACAATCTCTTCAGCATCGATACTCTCCGCAGTCATGAATGGCAGACAACTCGCTACAATCCCGGCGGTGCCATTTATTCTCTCTTGATTCGCAGCTTCGCTCCAATTGACGAACGGCTGATAAATGTCAAGGCCCGTCTCGAAAAGATCCCGGAATTGATTACCGAAGCCAAAATAAATCTGGATAATCCTCCGAAAATCTACACCGAAACTGCCATCATGCAAATCCAGGGAACGATCGAACTGATCCGCAATGAACTCGATATTTTTGCTACCGATGCTTCCGACAGTATTAAGGAAGCTTTGAAGCCGGCCCGCGAAACCGCCGCTTCGGAACTCGAAATGTACTTGACCTGGCTGAAGAAAGATCTGCTTCCACGCTCGAACGGAGATTTCCGTCTTGGAAGCGATAAGTACCATCGCAAATTGCACTATGTCCTGGAATCGGATGTAACCGCCGCGCAAATCCTCGAAAGAGCGGAAAAAGAACTGGTCGAAACCCAGGAAGAACTCCATCAGATTGCTTTGCCGCTTTTCCAGAAATATTTTCCGCGCGAAGCCGCGAATAAAATGCGCAAGGAACCCAAATACGTCATCAAGAAGGTCCTCGATCATTTGGCCGAAGATCACCCTACCTCCGATAATATTGTCGACAAAGCGAAAGCCGCGCTCGATGAATGCACCGCATTCGTTAAAGAGCGCGACCTGGTTACCGTTCCCGATCGTCCGATTGACATCGTTGTCATGCCGGAATTCCAGCGCGGTTTTGCCGTAGCATATTGCAGTTCCCCGGGACCGCTCGAAGCTGCCGCCGAAACATATTATGCCATTTCCCCTCCCCCTTCGCATTGGGACGACAATCAGGTGGCCTCGTACTTCCGCGAATACAATAACTATATGCTGTACGATCTGACCATACACGAAGCCATGCCGGGGCATTACCTCCAGGGAGCTCATTCCAACCGGTTCAAGGCTCCCACTATGGTCCGCGCCGTTTTCGGAAGCGGCACCTTCGCCGAAGGCTGGGCCGTCTATTCCGAAAAAATGATGATCAATCAGGGATTCGGAGGCCCCGAACTCAAGGCCCAGATGCTGAAAATGCGCCTCCGCATGATTATAAACGCCATCATCGATCAAAAAATCCACACTATGGGGATGACCGAACAGGAAGCCATGGCCATGATGCTCGACGAAGGATTCCAGGAACAGGGTGAAGCCGCCGGCAAGTGGCGCCGCGCCTGTCTTTCGTCGACCCAGCTTTCCACCTATTATGTCGGCGACATGGAAATGCACGACCTCCGCCGCGACGCCGAGGCCGCTCAGGGAGATACCTTTAACCTTAAGGCGTATAACAATCAATTGCTGTCCTACGGCACCCCGCCGGTTAAATACGTTCGACGCATGATGGGACTATAAGTTCTTGCATCGCAACGGCCGCCTTGAACGGGCGGCCGTTTTTATTCGGTATCTCTTTTTTGGGCGTTTTTTTCCTTCTTGCGTCCTTGGAAAGACGACTATATTTTAATAATAGTCCCGCAGATTCAGAAAATTCGTGAGAGGGAGGCAGGATGAGATACCTACTGACTTTTAGCTTCTTGAGCATTTTGGCTCTTTTGGCGGGATGCAGCCGCGAAAATAGCGCAACCACTCCGACCGAAAACCCCGTCCCCGATATGAGCCAGGCGTACGATGACGCCGAAAAACTCCTCGACCGCTTTGTCGAAAACAACGACGGCCGCCAGCCTGAAGGCGCCCCGACCGGCGTTACCGGACTTCCCAGCCTGACCGATGAAGGCTACGATATCTATTCCGTCACCTTCGTCTGGGGCTGGCCGTTCAATATCCCCCAGCCGCAAACCGACCCCATTGTCTGGGACGGTACCCTGTCGGTCAACGCCGAAGCCATCGTGGCCATTACCCGCACCATCGACTTCGAACCGGGCCAGGATTCGGTCCTGCCGCACGATGCCGTCCATTTCGACGCCTGGGTGTCGCAAACCGACGGCGATTTCGACGGTTTCACGGCGCTGGTATTCCTGAAGCGCGGCAATTATTACTTCGCGCCCCCGCTGCTCACCTTCGATACCGAACCGTTCCATATCTCCTTCGATTTCGGACAGCTCGAGGATTTCACGGGACTGTACGTGGTCGGCAATACCAGCATTGTGGCCGTACGCGCCGCCCGTATCTGGACCGTCCCCTGCCCGAAGGGGACATTGAATGGCACCTGGGAAAAGGATTCCAGTTTCGCCTATACCGGATACTTCAGCGGATTCTGGCTCGATCACAACAATAATCCCATCGGTCCCTACGCCGGGCATTTCTGGCGTGATGACGATAATATCGGCCGATTCGAGGGCTGGGTGTCCGGAGGATTGACCGCGCAGGTAATCATCGAATTTTCCGGCGAATGGATCTACGACGATCCCCGCGACTGCATCCTCTGCGGTGTTGGCCACGGCCAGTACTGGGGTGAGTACAAATACCTCAGCCGGGCAGGGGGAGGGACACTACGCGGAGTGTTCGGAGATTATTCGTTGCCGCCGGATGATCTCGAAATGCCGATGAAAGGATTCTGGCGCGATAGCTGCAACGCCATTTCGATCGGCAACAACTCCGGCGCGGAGTAAACCGGGGTACGACGGACTTCTGCTGCTGCTCAACCGCAGCACATTGACGGATGGCCGGGCGGGTTTTCCTCCGGCCTTCCGCGAAAAAAACTATGGATGAAGGCAATATATCGTTTTCCGCTGTAAAAGGCGATGAAGTCTGGAGCCCCTTCAGGACCATCCTTCTTTGTTTCGCGATCTTGATTGTCAATGCCCTCTTTGCGGTTGTAATATTTATCGCTTTCATTATAATCATGATCCCGCAGGGAGAATTCGCATTCAGTGAAGCGAATTTATCCAAATATACCGGATTGATCATCTCCGTCCTGACCGTCGTTTCGACCGTTGTTACGGTATCGATGGTTATTCTCCTTATAAATATCCGAAAAGGACTGCGATACAAAGAGTATCTTGCGCTCACTTCGGCATCGGTCAGGGCAACTGCCGTATGGCTGGCGGTAACGGCAGTGTGGATCTGGGTCAGCGATCTCGCCACCGATTACCTCGGTTGTACCGCCGGTGAAGACATCGTAAACGAGATTTTTGCCACAGCGGTCTCTTACCCTCTGTTATGGATTGCGATTTGTATTGCCGCGCCGCTTATGGAGGAAATCCTCTTCCGCGGATTCATCTATAAGGGATTCCAGGCCGCCTACGGCCATTGGCCCGCCATTATCGTTACCACTATCGGTTGGGCTCTGCTCCACGCCGGTTACGGAGCTTGCGAATTAGTAGTCGTGTTCATCAGCGGCATCCTCTTGGGCTATATCCGTTTTCGGACCGGATCGCTTTATCCCTGTATCCTCCTGCATGCTTTCGTCAACTGCCTGTCAATTATGCAGATCGCCGGCTGGATCTAACCCGCTTTCCTGCTTCAGCATTCTCCAAAGAAACGCATATTCCAGCGCGATTACCCGCGCCCGCTGCTTGTTGTCGACCCCGGCCGCATGACCGCCGGTCAGCTCCTCATAATAGTACGGCCTGTACCCCATCTGCTCCATCCGGGCCGCCATTTTCCTGGCATGAGCCGGATGCACCCGGTCGTCCGCCGTCGAAGTCTGCAATAACACCTCCGGGTACTTGACCCCTTCTTTCAGGTTCTGGTACGGTGAGTACTTTGCGATGAACGCCCGTTGCTCCGGTATGTCCGGATTGCCGTACTCCGCCATCCACGATGCCCCGGCGCCGATCCCCGGATAACGTATCATGTCCAGCAGCGGCACCTGACAGACGACCGCCTTGAACAGCTCCGGCCGTTGCACCATCGCTACCCCGACCAATAGCCCCCCGTTGCTTCCGCCCTCGATCCCGAGATGCTCCGGCGACGTCACCCCGCGATTGATCAGGTCCTCGGCCACCGCGTAAAAATCGTCGAATACCTTCTGCCGGTTTTCCAGCAACCCCGCCTTATGCCACTTCGGTCCGAATTCACCCCCTCCTCGGATATTGGCCAGCGCATAAACTCCTCCCTTCGAGAACCAGATTTTCCCCAACGTCCGCGAATAGTACGGCAGCTCCGTTTCCCGGAATCCCCCGTACGCGTAGAGCAGGGTCGGGTTCGATCCGTCCAGCTTGATGTCCTTGCGGGAAACCAGGAAATACGGAATAGAAGTCCCGTCCTTGCTGATGGCAAAATGCTGCTCCACCTTCAAATTCCCGGTCGGGAAACTCTCCGGGAGCGACTTAATCTCTCGCGGTTCCGCCGCGGGTTCATCGAACAACAGCAGTTTTGTCGGAGTCAGAAAATCGTCGTACGATACCATCAACCTGTTCGAAAACTCCGAAGACGATTTTACCGAGATTTCTCCCATATCGCCGAGCCTGAACGTCCCGTGCTTCCAAACTACCGTCCCGTCCGATTCTTCCGGCCAATAGTACAGCGCCCTCGGACGGACATTATCCAGAATGGTCGCGATGACATAATCCTCGGTCGTTTTCGTCCCGGTCAGCACCCGCTTTTCATCCGGAGTGAATATCACTTCGAGCTTCGACTTTAAATCCTCCGCCTGCAAATCGGATATCTTGACCGCTACCAGCGAACCTTCGGGAATCCCCAGCCAGTCCGAATTCAGCGTGACCAGTACCCGCCCCTTGAAAAAGCAGCAATAGGAATCTTCCGGATAGGGAAGAGGTATCTTCTCGCCTCCGGTGTCGTAAATCCAGTCGTACGAATTCCAGAAATCGGTGTGCCGGGTCAGCATGCAGACTTGCCCCTCCGGGCGAATCGTTACGTTTCCCGATACCCAGGTATCCGTGACCTCCCCCTCCAGAATCGTCTCCGCCTCCGCCAGCGGCGTTCCCCGTTTCCACAGCTTCAAAATCCGAGGGTACCCCGAGGTCGTCATCGACCCCGGCCCGAAATCGGTGCCGACCAAAACCGTGTTGGAATCGTACCAGTCCACGCCGCTCTTGGCTTCCGGAAGATAAAACCCGTCCTGCACGAACGACTTGGTCCGGTAATCGAATTCCCGGTAAATCAAGGCATCCTTGCCGCCGAGCGACAACCCGATTAATCCGCGAGTTCTTCCCGGAGCGAGATTGACCGACCCCCCGTACACGTAGTCCTGCCCCTCATCGGCGCTCAGCTTGTCGATATCGAGCACCGTTTCCCATTGAGGATTGTCGGTGACGTAGCTTTCGAGCGACGTTTTCCTGATAATCCCCTTGATGTGCGTTTCATCCTGCCAGAAATTGTAAACTTCGTCTCCCACCAGCGTCCCGTACGGGATGCGGTTTTTGTCATTCAGGATTTGCAGGATGGTATCCTGAAAATTGATGAAATTGCTGTCGTTTTCGAA
>JBFZFV010000054.1:0-8507 GCA_041306185.1 Candidatus Zixiibacteriota bacterium | reverse complement strand
TCGGCTTTGCCGGAGATGTCGGCGGGGTGGCTATCGAAGAGATATCCGCCGCGGTCGGAACCGACGGCGTCATCTATCTCCTGTGGCGCGGAGACGATGACAATCTCTATTTGACCTCTCTCGGTATCAACGGAGCAGTTTTAACTCCGTCGTTTGTGGTGAACGACGATTCCGGTGCCATGCCGGAAGAGCTGACCCTGGCGGTCGGCAGGAACGGAGCGGTCATCGCGGGCTGGATCGACCACCGCGAGGGACGCCCTAAAATGTACTATCAGACATTCGAGCCGAACCTGGCTCCGATGTCAGTCAACCTCCCCGCCTCAGGTGCGAACGTTAATTTCATGATGAATCCCACGGTGGCGGGAGACAATTCCAAAATCTGGCTGGCCTGGTCGGATCCGCGTGAAAACGGCCTGAATGTCTATGCCCGGCAGGCGGACTATGTCCCGACCGATGTCGGCGACGATGAGCCGGGCCATCTGCCGTCGGGATTCGCCCTGATGCAGAACTATCCCAATCCCTTCAATCCTTCGACCACGATCGAATTCACTCTCCCTGCCCGGAGCGAGATCGAATTGAATGTCTATGATATTCTGGGGAGAAAAGTGATTACGCTTGCGGAGGGAGTTTTCGACGCGGGGAGGCATTCGCTGGTATGGGATACGTCGGTAAACGGCAAGGCCGCCAGCGGGGTGTATTTCTATTTGCTGAAGACATCGGAAGGCTCTCAGGCCCGGAAGATGATTTTGCTGAAGTAGAATCTCGACTGGAAAATTCATGCAAGGCAGGAGTCAACCAAGGCTCCTGCTTTTTTTATGTCTCGAAGGGAATGAACGGGGCCAGGGCATCCTGAAGAAAATGCGCGATAATCGCCGGCCAGAGCGAGCCGGAATAGATATACAATAGCGCGAACATCGAACCATAAATCGTTATCAGGATAAATCCCCCCATACCCTGGTAGGCATGTCCGGAACCGAACGACAGGGAGGCCAGAATCACCGGGAAAATCCAGGTTTTGGTCCTGCCGTACATCCTGATTCTGGTCAAGAGGTATCCCCGGAAAGCGGTTTCTTCGCATACTCCCGCTGTCAACGCCAGAAATATCCAGAGGACCTTTTGCAGGGTAGTTTTGGGGAGAATCAATTCCAGCTCCACCGGAATTTCGAGGTTGAATTCTTTCAAGAGCAGGGCCAGCCCCGATAGAATCACATTCGAAACCAGGATAAAAGCGATTGCCTGCAGGAAATGCAGCAGGCGGATTTTGGTGAACCCGATACCCTTAAGCCCGGTTTTTTCGCGCCAGAGGGTCAGGAAAATCAAGCCGAATATTCCCCACTGGATGACCATGGTCGGAATGTAAATCAGGAAAATCGGCGAAGTCGCCAGGAGTTTCAGCATTTCGGACGGATCGTCGACCGAAATCACCGACAAAATCGGCCAGAATACCAAAAGGAAAAAGAGGGTGAAGTACCCGGCCCGGCTGCGCTTGAAATCCTGCGGCAGCAGCTCGGATTGCATATATTTCGGAGTCGGCTGTTCCGGCACACCCGGAGGAGTCTGATCGGGGATTTTGGGAAACTGGTCCAATTGGTTCAATTCCCGTTATTTTTCTTTTTCGCGAAGGCTCCGACTATCACCGCGATCCCTACGATTATCATGAATACCGGCCAGAGTTCACCGATGGAGGGGATTATCCGGAGGTTCGAAAGGAGAAACAAAATTCCGATTCCGGTAATGATAATCCCTCCGATCAGCATTCCCTGGCGATCGTTTTTATGCTTTTGTTCATTCTGTTCGTTCATATCTTCTCCGACTTTTATCACATATACGGAAATTCAATCCCCAGTTCTGTTTTCAATATCGGAAAAATAAACGATTTCAACAATGTCTTCATGTGATTCATGTGATTCATCCGGCTAAGAGTCGCAAATCAGCGCGTGACCCGCATGTAATCGACATTTCCCCTGGCTCATTTCAAATTGATTTAAAAACGAAAGGAGTCAAATGTCCAAACCGCGCCTTTTATATCAGGACTGGATAATCGAAAAAACCGCCGATCCCCGTCTGGAAGAATTGTATGACTGTTTAAATAAAGAGAATGGCGGCTATAATCCTGCCATTATCGAGGCTGTCCGAACCGCCCTGGAGAAACTAACCGAGGAGGAACGGGAATTTATTATCTGCTATTATTTCCGAGGTTTGAACCTGGTTGAAACTGCATCCGAATTGAATCGCAAATCGACCCGAATGGACGGTCTTCACCTGCAAGCAGTCAAGAAACTGAAGAAACACCTGGCGGGGTTCGTGGAAGCGGAATTCGGTATCAAGACCGAAGGAACCAAGCCATGTCCGGTCTGTATTTCACGGTATCGCCGAGAAATCGAAAAGATTATCGCATCCAAAGCGCCGTCGGTCCCCTGGAGTGCGGTTCTCGCGGAATTGAAGCGGAAATTCGGAATTATCATCCGTGCCCCGCAGGTTTTGATAAGTCACAGAAAGTATCACGTTTAGGATATGGAGGAGCGTATGTCAAAGAATATACCGCGAAAGGTCAGGGGAAATCATAGTTTGAATATATTTGTCACTTATGACTTGAAACAGCGGCTGCAAATCATGGCCGACCGCCATGAGCGCACCCTGGCCGATATTGTCCGGGCCGTGATAAAGATCGGGATACCGGTCATGGAGGGGATTTCGGAGGCCGAGGAGCATATGGTCAAGGAGTATCTTCAGTTGTTTCGTAAGTTCAGGAAGATGAAAAACTTAAAGGAAATATAGGGATAAACGGCCAAACCGTTTTTTTTCTTGAATTGACCGGAAATAAATGGTATTATCAATTTTCGACACAGGCAAATTATGGTAGATAAACAGAGAACTATCAAGCGCGATATTTCAATCGAGGGAATCGGCTTACATACCGGGAACACCACGAGCCTCACTTTCAAACCGGCTCCGGCCGATCACGGCGTTTTATTTGTCCGGGCGGACTTACCCGGGAAGCCTTCGGTAATCGCCGATATCGATCACGTGGTCGATATTTCGCGGGGAACCACTCTGGCCAACGGAGATGCCCGGGTCCACACCGTGGAGCATGTTTTGGCCGCACTGGCCGGACTGCAGATCGACAATATCATCGTCGAACTCGATTCCAACGAACCGCCGGTGGGAGACGGTTCCGCAATGCCGTTCGTGGAAAAAATTCTTCAGGCCGGTATCGAGGAACTCCCGGAAGAACGGCAGTACCTCGAAATCGACAGCACTCTTGTCTATTCCGAACCGGATCGAGCGGTCGATATCGTGGTTACCCCTTCCGAAACTTTGCGCATCACTTTCATGATCGATTATCGCAATCCGGCGCTGGGGACGCAGTACACTACGCTGATCGACCTCGACAAGGAATTCGTCGAGGAATACGCTCCGGCCCGGACTTTCTGCTTCCTGTCCGAAGTGGAAATGCTGAAAGGGCAGGGATTGATCAAAGGGGGCGGACTCGAAAACGCCGTGGTCATCTACGATTCCGATCAGGGGCAGGTCGAAGTAGACCGGATCCGCAAGGCCCTGAATTTAAAGGAAGAAGCTTTTGTCGGCAAGACCGGCATCATCAATGATATTCCTCTGCGCTTCTATAACGAACCGGTCAGGCACAAGGCGCTCGACCTGCTGGGGGATATGTCTCTAATCGGGGTCCCCATCAAGGGGCATTTTCTTGCGGCCAGGTCCGGGCACAAGGCCAATGTTGCGCTGGCCAAACAGATCCGCGAACTATACAAGAAAAAGAAACTGATCGGCAAATATCAAAGGGCCAAAGCCGATCCGGTTCTCGATATTAACGCTATCCTGAATATCCTGCCCCACCGCTATCCCTTCCTGCTGATCGACAAGATTCTTGAATTGGAACCGGAAAAGCGGGTGGTGGCCATAAAGAACGTGACAATAAACGAGCCGTTTTTCCAGGGACATTTCCCCGGCCATCCCATTATGCCCGGAGTTTTGATTATCGAGGCTATGGCACAGGCCGGAGGAATTCTTCTTCTGGAAGCGGTCGGCAATCCTAAAGACAAACTGGTTTACTTCGGGGCTATCGATAAGGTGAAGTTCCGCCGCCCGGTCTTGCCGGGGGATACCCTTCGCTTCGATCTGCAGATGAATTTCTTCAGGAGAGGGATCTGCGGAATGAGCGGCAAGGCGTATGTGGGGGAAATTCTCGTAGCCGAAGCGGACCTAACGGCCAAGGTTATAAATCGCGATGAATGAAATCCATCCCACGGCGATTGTCGACGGCAAAGCCGAACTGGGAAACAACGTCAAGATCGGCCCGTATTCCATCGTCGAGGCCGAAACCAAAATCCACGACAACGTCACCATCGGATCGAACTGCCTGGTGGCGAGGTACACGGAATTGAAAGCGGGAGTCACCCTGTTCCACGGGGTGGTACTGGGGACGGTCCCGCAGGATTTGAAATTCGAAGGGGAAAAGACCACGCTGGTCATCGGTGAGAAGACCACCATCCGCGAATATGCCATGTTGAATCGCGGCACCAGCGAAAGCGGCACGACCACCATCGGCAAGAATTGTTTCCTGATGGCTTATACCCATGCCGCGCACGATTGTCAGATCGGAGACAACGTCATCATGGCCAATGCGGTCAATCTCGGGGGGCATGTGCATATCGGAGACTACGCCATTCTCGGCGGCTTGGTCCCGGTGCATCAGTTCGTCAAAATCGGAGCTCATTGCATGGTCGGCGGAGGATTCCGGGTTCAGCAGGATGTCTGCCCCTATTCGCTGGTCGGCGGCTATCCATTGAAAGTGGTCGGGCTGAATAAAATCGGCCTGAAGCGGCGGGGCTTCAGCAAGGAGACCCTCGAGATCCTCGAAAAGACCTATAAAATTCTGTTCTTTTCCAAATTGAACCGCAGCCAGGCGGTGGAAAAGATCAGGGCCGAAATCCCGCTGATCGCCGAGGTCAAACTCATTCTCGATTTTATCCGGGATTCCGACCGCGGAATAATCGATTAGCTATTATTATGGACAAAGTAAGAACAGCCGTTATCGGGGTGGGGCATCTCGGGCGACACCACGCCCGGTGGTACAAAAACATTCCCGAATCGGAACTGGTCGGGCTGTATGATATCGTCTCCGACAAAAGCAGGCAGCTCGCCGACGACCTCGATGTCGCGGCCTTCGATTCATTGGAAGATATTTACGGCAAGGTGGATGCCGTTTCCATCGTGGTTCCCACCACCGAGCATTATACCGTCGCCAAAATGATTCTTGAGCAGGGCATCAACTGCCTCGTGGAGAAACCGCTGGCGGTGACGAATACCCAGGCCGAGGAATTGATCGATATCGCCGGAAGCAAAGGAGCGGTCATGACCGTGGGACATATCGAGCGATTCAATCCCGCAGTGCAGGCACTGAAAAAATACGACATCAATCCCCGCTTCATCGAGGCGCACCGGCTGGCGGCATTCGATCCGCGCGGGACCGATGTCGCGGTTATTCTCGACCTGATGATACACGACATCGAGCTGGCCATGTTCTTGATAAAATCGGAAGTTACAGGCATCGCCTCCTCGGCGGTCGCCGTGATTTCGGATACCGCCGATATCGCCAACGCCCGGCTGACTTTTGCCAACGGTGCGGTGGCCAACCTGACGGCCAGCAGGATTTCTCTTAAAGCCATGCGGAAACTTCGGATATTCCAGAACTCGGGGTACTTTTCGCTCGATCTGGCCGAACGCCAGGCCGATATCTACCGCCTTGACAAGGACGGCAAGGAAATGGTCGAAGGGATGAAGGTCCCGCTCGGCAATTCGGGGCGATACATCGTTTATAACAAAGCCGTTTCTCGCGATGAGGATATGCTGGCCGCCGAACTGAGTTCGTTCCTCAAGGCGGTTATGGAAAAGCGGGAGCCGGAGGTTTCTCCGTTGCTGGCGGCCAAAGCACTCAATGTTGCGCTGGAAATCGAGCGGATCGGCCTTTCGAATAATTCATAGAATCGATGCCACAAGAGAATTCCATATTTATCTCGGTGGGAGATCCTTCCGGAGATATCGCCGGTTCACATTTGATACGGGAATTGAAAAAACAGGGCAATATCGCGAATTTTTGGGGATTGGGAGGAAAGCGCATGCGCGCCGAAGGTCAAGCACAACTGGCACGGGCAGGGGATCTTGCGGTGATGGGATTCTGGGAAGTGGCCAAAAAATATTTCTTCTTCCGTCATTTATTGAACGATACTGCCCGGCGGATTCAGACGGAACGTCCGAAAGTGGTAATCCTCGTCGATTACCCTGGTTTTAATCTGAGGCTGGCCGAACGAATCAGGGATTTAAATATTCCGATCGTTTATTATATCTCGCCGCAAATCTGGGCCTGGGGACAAAAGCGGATTCACGACATCAAACGCCTGGTCGATTTGATGCTTTTAATCCTCCCTTTCGAATCTTCGATTTTCGCCGAAGCCGATGTCCCCCACAAATTCGTGGGGCATTATCTCCTCGACGACATCGACAACCGCTTTATAAAAGCGCCATACCATCCGGAATCCGATTTGATTCTGCTCATGCCCGGTTCGCGCCCGCAGGAAATTCAGAGGATGCTCCCGGTGTTGCTTGATAGCGCAAAAACACTATCGGCCAGAGGAAAATGGCGCTTTGCTGTTGCGGGAGTTGAAGATTTCGAGTACGATACATATTTGAGAGAGTCGCCTGTTCCAATCGAATTAGTAATCGGCAGAACGAGGGAATTGATCGCCGAAAGCCGGCTGGTATTGACCTCCTCGGGCACCGCCACCCTGGAAACGGGCATCATCGGCCGGCCGATGGTCGTTATCTACAAAACCGGCTGGCTCACGTACCAGATTGCACGGAGACTGGTTAAGGTCGATAAAATAGCCTTGATTAACTGGGTGGCGGGAATCAAAATAGTCCCGGAATTGATTCAGCAGGAGGCTTCGGCGTTGAACATTTCCGATGCGGCACTGAAAATTCTCGATGATGTAAATTATGCAAAAAAGATGGTATTGCAATTGAATATGGCCATAGATTCACTGGGTAATCCGGGAACCTCACAGAGAGCCGCGTCGGCGATTATGGAGCTGATAAGTTGATATACCTGTACCGGACATTCGCATTTTTGATGTACTACCTCACCCTCCCCTATACGGGGCTGGCGGCGATGTTCGGGAGCGCCAAGTGGAAACAGCGCCTGGGATTTTATCCGCGCAATAGTGCCGCCGGAAGGACGATCTGGCTGCATGCCGCTTCGGTCGGCGAAGTCAAGGTCGCCGATACTCTTCGTACTGCCGTTCTGGAAATCGATCCGGCGCTGACGGTGATAATCACCGTCATGACCGATGCCGGCCATAAAACCGCTCAGGAACAAACTCCTGAAGACGTCGTGGCCGGGTTCATGCCGCTCGACTGCCGCTCCTCCATCAGACGTTTCATGGAACGGGCTCATCCCGACGCGGCGGTTTTTATCGAAACCGAAATCTGGCCGAACATGATAAATCACCTGGCCGGGAAAGACATCCCGGTCTTCCTCGCCAACGGAAGACTTTCCGAAAAATCGCACCATTCGTACCTCAGGGTGAAAAAGTCGCTGGCCAGAATCCTGACTCGATACCAAAAAATCATGGTGCAAAGCGAGGCCGACCGTCAGCGCTACATTGAAATCGGAGCCGACCCCGGTCAAATCGAGATTTTTGGGAGTCTCAAATTCGACGCTCCCGTCCGCCGTTACACCGAAAACGAACGCCGCGCGATTATCGATAAGGTCCCGTTCACGACCGCACATACTCTTTTAACGGCCGGTTCCACCCGTCCCGGAGAAGAAGAAATGCTTCTGCGCTGTTTTAAAACGCTCAAAGCCATATACCCGCAACTGGGACTGGTGCTTGCCCCGCGACACCTCAACCGGCTCGAAGAAGTTAAAGAATTGGTACGGACCACCGGTTTTAAATATTGCATGTTCACTGAAAATAATTCGGACCCCGGCATCGATATCATGATTGTCGACGTTATGGGGATGCTGAACGATCTGTATTCCGTTTCGAATATCGCGTTCGTGGGAGGAACCCTGGTCGATCTCGGAGGACATAACATCCTCGAACCGGTCTGGGTGGGAACACCGGTGATCTACGGCCCCTCGATTTTCAATATCGCCGAAAGCTCGGAATATGTCCTTCGCAAAAAATTCGGGTGCATGGTCAATAATTCCGAAGAACTCTGCATCAGACTCGACGAATTCCTGAGCGGCAGTCTTAAATTCGGGCGGAAACGGGCGCAAACCGACGAGGATTCCGCTGCCCGCCGCACTGCCGCGATAATCCTGGGGGCGATGAAAGGCTGATGGAACGATTCTGGCAGTACATCATCGGGCACAAAACCAATCCCCTGACCTGGCCCATCCTGATTGTACTGGCGATAGCCGCGATATTTTACCGTATCGGACTATTCTTGAATAATATCGTACCGGTTAAAAAAGTCCGGACTCA
>JBFZFV010000053.1:0-9745 GCA_041306185.1 Candidatus Zixiibacteriota bacterium | reverse complement strand
GCCGCTTGCCGCCCCCCTGCCCGAAGATATAATCCCGGGTTCCGTTTACCTCGTAATACGACATGTTTTCCACTACCCCCAGAACCGACAGCTTGGTCTTCTCGGCCATCTTGGCTACCCGTCCGGCGGTGTGTGAGGCTACCGGCTGAGGGGTCGTGACCACCAGGATTTCGGCCTTCGGAAGAGCCTGGCTGATGGTTATCGAAACATCCCCGGTGCCCGGAGGAAGGTCGATCAACAGGTAATCCAGTTGATCCCAATAGACATCCGAGATAAATTGAGTGATTGCCTTATGCAGCATCGGACCCCGCCAAACCACTGGCTGATCTTCATCGATGAAAAATCCCATCGACATTATCTGAATTCCGTCTCTCTGCAGGGGCACGATGTGATCGTCGATAATAACCGGCTTTCCCTCGACCCCCATAATCCGCGGAATCGAAAAGCCGTAAACGTCGGCGTCGAGAATCCCGACCTTGAATCCCAGCCGCTTCAGGGCCGAAGCCAGGTTAGCCGTGACCGTCGATTTGCCGACCCCCCCTTTACCCGACGACACCGCGATCACCCGCTTGGCAATATCTCCGGCGACATTGGCCCCCTCGTTTACCGCCTTGTGGTCTTTGCCGTAAAGCTTCTGTGCGATATTTTTCCGCTGCTCGTCGGTCATCACTCCGAAAGTCACTTCTACCGAATCGACCCCCTCGAGCGCCCCCACCTTCGAGGCCACGTCGTCCGAGATGGTCTTCTTCAGCGGACAACCCGGGACAGTCAGGGTTACTTCGATTTTAACTTTTGCTCCGTCGATATCGACCGATTTCACCATATCCAGTTCGGTCAGCGGGCGGCGGAGTTCGGGATCGTAGACTGTCCCGAGCGCTTCCATGATTTTATTTTTGTCGGCCATTTTGACGCCTTTCGTTTCTTTTCGCGAGATGAGCCTGGTTCATCTCTATTTCATATTGTCTTCGCGATGGAATATATCCATTCTCAGGATAAACGCAACCCCCCGCCCGAAGTTTGATACTAAAGCGGATGGTTTAAACCGGGCACATGGTTTACACAACAAACCGGGCACATGGTTTACACAACAAACCGGGCACATAGGTAATATATTAGCTGCAAAATTACCCTATGGTAGGTCGAAACCTTTACGGTTTCGACATGCTTTTTCTCGCAGAGAAAAATTTAAATGTGTATCGGGTTTCCGAACGAATTCCGTCTTGCTTAACAATTGAGAACCCCGCTACCACAATTAGTTGCGTCAGGTCCTGCTTCCGCATGTCGGTTTTGTGACAAGCCGAAATTGCTCGAAGAGTCACGCGCTTCGCGGGATGACCTGACTCCTGATGCCCTGCCGAAACCCTCCGGGTTTCGCAATCCCCCCTCCTTACTAAGGAGGGGGTTAGGGGGTGGTTTAAACCCGGCACATAGGTTACAGACTCCTGACGCTCGCTCCCATGCCCCCCCTTCATCCCCGTTGACAATTCCTCCCACCTGCAGTTGCGTCAGGTCTTGAATCCGGATGCTGTCTTTGGCGAAACGCGGATTTGCTCGAAGAGTCACGCGCTTCGCGGGATGACCTGACGCATCACCCTGCTTGACCCCCAATCCCCGTTGACAATTCCCCGTTATCCCTTATATTTCCCTTAATCTTACGTTACCATCCAACAAGGGCCATCCCGCGGGAGAGAAGATTATGATTCGCCGCCCCAAATCCGTGTCTAACGCTATAAAAGTCGCTTTTCTCATTTTTTTGCTCTTCGCCGTTCCCGGCGCCCTCTTCGCCCAGGGAAGTATCTTCGGCGAAGTCACCAATTCCGATTTCAGCGTCCCAGCCAACGGAGATATCAGCTTTTTCGGATACCTTGACGACACCGACGAAGAAATCCGCGTCGAATCCTGCACCGGAGCCGGTTACGATAATGGCAACTGGTACGACGATTTCCAAAACTACCAGACCGAATCTGCGGGCAATCCCTACGACTACCATTTCTTCAATTCCGCCAACGGCGAAAGCTATCTATTATCCGGTTTGATTCCGGGTAACTCCTCCCAGCAGGAAAATATCCAGCTCGAGATCTTAACCCGCCCCGCCAAACCGGCCCTCCTTTCCGCAACCAGCGTTTCCGAAACCGCCATAAAGATAACCTGGGAAGAAACCTCCGGCCTGACCTATCATATTTACCGCCGGATCGCTCCTTCGAACAGCTCGCTGTACCGCATCGATGACCCTTCCGGCTCACTGTCCAACCCCGGAGTGTCGGGCGGTGAGTACATCGACGATGTCACCGGCATCGTTTCGGTCGGCCAGACCGTCGATTACATGATTATCGCCGAGGATGCTTCGGGCAACCTGAGCCCACATTCGGACATCATTTCTGTCACGCATCATCGTACTGTTTGGTATATCGCCACCGACGGCTCCGACGAAACCGGCGACGGCAGTACCTCCAACCCCTTCGCCACTATCCAGCACGGCATCGACACCTCCCAGGACGGCGACACATTATTGCTTGCGGAGGGGATATACAGTGGCATAGGGAATCAAAATATTACAATACCAAGTATATCTGTAGCAATAATTGGTGGTTCCGGCCACCAAAATACAATTATCGATTTAAATAGTGCCAATGGATTTATAGTATATGATTCCGCCGGAAATTCAGTTTCTTTGCTATTTGATAATCTGACTATCAAAAACGGTGTTAATGTTTTTTTGCTAAATACTGATGATTTTGTCTGGAACGAAGTATCTCTAAATATTAACGAATGCGAAATCATTGGAAACGATACTGGTTTAGCCTACATTGATTTTGGTGGTTTTCCATTTAGTTCTAATGTAAGTAATTCGACCTTCCAATCAAATGGAATAGGGATATTTCTTATGTATGGATATGTTACAATCAAATCAAGCGTTTTTATTGAAAATGATATTGCCATAAGTACATCTAAGAATTATGCATCATACTGCGGATCATTAGTGGACAGCTCGACATTTGACGGCAATAATACCTGCATTTTGGGTAGCACGATAATATCCAATTCTGATTTATTAAACTGTGACAAAGCGCTTTACGGATCATCTTGGGATAATAAATCCGAGCCGCTGGATGAGCATTGGGTCGATAATTGTAGATTTGAAAACGTTGGCAATATTGTATTTCACGTTGGCGGATATACATACGTAAGAAATAGTGAAGTGGTCAATAACCCAGGAGACATTGCCTATGCTCATTATGGCTCAGATATGTACAGTAGTGATATAATATTCGATAGTTGCTTCATTTATAATAATGGGGGTGGGGTTTACTCTGGTCAAATAATTAAATTGAAAAACAGTCAGTTTATTGATAATGGAGGAGGATTGATACTCAACGCCATGTCGGCTGCCGCCAAATTAGAAGTGGTCAACTCCGTTATATCATCAAATAACTCCGACGCAATAACAATTTCAAACGGATATAATGATTTTATAAATATTTCCAACGCATCAATTATGGGTAATCAAGGTAACGGGATATATGTAATTGAGTCAGGTGGAATGAATGTTATAAATACAATTATTGCAAATAATTCAGAACACGGTATCATCATAGGATATCCATCCCTGGAAATCGCATGTTCAGATGTATATAATAATACCATAGCGGATTACTCCGGCATCCCCGACCAAACCGGCCTGAACGGCAACATCTCCCTCGACCCCCTCTTCTGCGACACCGCCAACGGAAATTTCAGCCTGTTCAGCACCTCTCCTTGCGTGCCGGAAAACAATAGCTGCGGAGTCCTTATGGGAGCCCTGGGCGTCGGCTGCTATATCCCCGCCTGCGACACCGTCGAAATCGACACCCTCCACAGCAACCTCAATGTCGTCGATCATACCCCCTTGATATCCTGGAACTTCATCGACCCCGGTTCATCCTCGCTAATCAGCACCGAAATCGCCGTCGGCTCCGACAACGACTGGGCCTTCGCCGAAATGTGGAACCCCGCCCCGTTCGTCTCCCCCGATACCTTCGTCACCTACAACGGCTCGCCGCTGACCGACGGCACCACCTACTACCTCCGCCTCCGCGTTAACAACGGCCTCATCTGGTCGGAATGGTACGAAACCTCCTTCCGCATGAACTCCGTCCCATGGACCCCCTTCGAACTAACCCCGCAATTGGATACCCTGGTCACCTCCGACCAACCCTGGCTTTTGATAAACGTCTCGTACGATCCCGACGGCGACAATGTCACCTACGATTATCTCTGGGTCAACGACCCTTCCTTCGGCCCCTCCGATACTTTTGGCGTAATCGGATCCGCCGATATCACCACGCAGATCACTCAACCGTTGAACGACAACTGGCGCTACCTCTGGGCGGCGCGAGCGTCCGACGGATTCGAATATTCCGACTGGTCGGCAAGCGAATCCTTCTGGGTTAATTCCATAAACGAACCCCCGGGACCGTTCCAGACCCAGTCTCCTCCGGATGAGATGGGAACCCCTGTCTACGATCTCCTCCCAACCTTCACCTGGACCGTCCCGACCGACCCCGACCCATTCGATTCCATGCATTATAATCTCATCGTCGCCACCGATCCGGGATTCAATTTTTCCATGACTATCGGTGACATCCCGTCCAATTCCCACACCTTGACCGACAGCCTCTCTTTCGGGACCCAGTACTGGTGGAAAGTGCAAGCCGTCGATGACTACGGCCTGATTACCGATTGCGATAATATCCGGGATTTCAAGACGTGGAAACTGGGAGATGTCAATGCCAACTGGGCCGTGGATATTCTCGATATTGTTTATCTGGTGAATTTCAAATTCAAGGGAGGCCCCGCGCCGACTCCGTTGTATTCCGGAGATATCGACGGCAACTGCGTGATTAACATTCTTGATATAGTGTATCTGGTTAATTACAAATTCAAAACCGGCCCCGACCCCCTCCCCGGCTGCGAATGAGGGGAAATATTAAGGGATTGATTAAAAGGGAGGAACATGGAAAGGAAATTAAAACCGTGGCTGGCAGTATTATTGTCATTACCGGTTTCAGGTCTGGGTTTTGTTTATGCCCGTAAATTCACAATAGCGCTAATTTTCTTCATAGCATCATTCATCGTCGCCAACGCATTTCTGGCCATTTTCATCTACGGCAATTTGGGCTTATTCAAATTGATTATCCCGCTTTTTTTGTTGTTCGGTTTTATTATCTTTGAAATTCTGTTTACATATTTCAAGGTCAGAAAAATCGGGTCGGTTGCCATCAACGGCAAGATGGCAATATCGAACAAATGGTACTTCTATGTAATTGTCCTGATAATTGTGACTGTATTGAGACCGTACCTGATTCCGGATCTTTACAGATTCAAATCCTATGTTATCCCTTCCGCAGGAATGATCAACACCTTGTTCCCAGGTGAGTATTTAATAGCAGACATGGAAGCCTTTATTGACAAACCCCCGGAAAGGAATGACCTCGTCATATTTCTCTGGCCGGGTGACGGGGAGACCTTATATATAAAAAGATGTGTCGCCGTCGGAGGCCAGAAAATTGAACTGGTTGATAAGGCGCTTTACGTGGATGACATTGCAATCGTGGAAAACGAGAACGTAGTTTTTACGGATCCGCAAAGGGTCATATCGCGACCGGGACCGCACGAAGGCTCCCGCGATAACTGGGGTCCGTACATTGTTCCCGAGGGCTGTTTCTTTATGCTGGGTGACAATCGCGATAATTCCAGTGATTCCCGCTACTGGGGACCGGTAAAAGCGGAATTGATCCTGGGCAAACCGATTTTCATATATTTCAGTTCCGATTTCGACCGGATCGGTTATAGCCTGGAATAATCTTGAACCTTGAGTTCGTAGGGCAGGAGCCCCGCGCTCCTGCCGATATTTTCTCGAAGAGAAAATTCCATATTTATTCTCCGCCCCCTTCCACAAAATCACTACAACTTCAATGGTGAAAATTCATCGTTCTCCTTATATGAAAGGAGGCTATAAATATGCTCACTTCCCGAAAACAACTTACCCCTCACCCGCAAGACAATTTCCCTTGACATAAAATCTACCTGATACTATATTTTTTCAATCGCATCGTCGACTGTTCGTGTCCATTATTGAACTCTGTCCCGGAGGAAGTCAATGAAGTCAACAGCCATAATCTCCGTAATATGCCTTGTATTTTTCTTCTCGTTTTCGGCATCCGTCGCGCAACGAACCACGGTGGGCCCAACCCCTCCCCCGGGTACTGACCGCGGCCTGAGGCCACCCAGCAGATCCCAGGTAGTGATGACCGGAGTCCCTGCCTATCTCTGGCAGCACGGTTGCAGCCCGACCTCGGTCGGCATGGTTGTAGGCTACTATGACACCCACGGCCTGCCCGACCTCGTAATCGGTGACGCCTCGACTCAGACTTCCGAGGTCAACGCCATGATTGCCTCCGACAGCGATTATCCTTTCTGCGGCCAGCCCAACAGCGATCACTTTCAGGACTACGCCTGCCCGATTGACGAACAGGAATTCCTGGAAACCGGAAATACCATTCCGGATCGTTCCGAAACCGGCGGAGCTCACGAGGACAATTGCGTGGCCGACTTCCACCTGACCTCCCGCAGCAGCGAAGGAATGGGCTATGGATGGAGCTGGTGGTCGGATACCCCCGCCTCCTTTGTCGACTACTGCCATTATGCCAATCCCGATTATAATATTGAAGCTACTAACTATTATTTCTATGATTTTTCCTGGGAAGATTATAAAGCGGAAATCGATAACAACCTTCCCCTGAATCTCCTGGTCGATACCGATGGCGACGCACAAACCGATCACTTCGTGGTCGGTATCGGATACGACGATGCCACTATGGAATACGGTATTTACGACACCTGGGATCTTAACGTGCACTGGTACAGCTGGAGGGAACTGGGAACCGGACCCTGGAGCATTATGGGCGTTACCGTCTATCGCTGTGCCATCGCAGAAGGAGATACCCTCCGTGTACCGTCGGAATTCGCCACCATCCAGGATGCCATCGATATTGCCGAGGACGGCGATGTGGTCCTGGTAGAAGAGGGAACTTACTCCGGCACGGGCTTCCGCGATATTTCTTTCGGGATAAAAATGATTCACGTGGTTTCCGAAAAGGGCCCCGAAAGTACCATTATTGACTGCCAGGGAGATTGGCCTGTCCTGCACCGGGCCTTCAATATTATCGATAACATTACTTCTTTCGCGTCAATCAGAGGTTTTACCATTAAAGGCGGAGTATCGGCCGACAGCGCCTCGGCGATATATCTGCACAATGCCAGCATGAGAATCGAAGACTGCATTATTACGGGGAATTTTTCCCAGAGCGGTGCCGCGATATACTGCGAGAATTCCAGCCCGACTATTTCCAATTGCACGATTGCACTGAATGATGGAATCGGGATTTATATCGATGCCGGATCGGGCCCGAATATCAAAAATACTATTATCTGGGAAAATGCTCCCCGGGAAATCGTAGGAGAAGTCGGCAATGAAGCGAATGTCACCTATTGTAATATTTACGGCGGATGGGCGGGGGCTGCATCCTCGTTATTAACCAATCCCCTGTTCATTGATCCCTATCATGGGAATTTCAATGTTTTCGAAAATTCCCCCTGTATCGATGGCGGCGATATCGCCGTTACCGATCCGGATGGATCCCGGGCCGATATCGGTATTTATTATCCCGACCACCCGGCTTATTTCGATGGCGGCGGATTGATTTACGTGGCGACAACCGGAAATGACGATACGGGTGACGGGTCCCTGGGGAATCCCTACGCAACCATTCGCCAGGGACTACGGGCGTCGCGGCACGGCGACACCGTGATTGTCGAGAATGGTACCTATTATGAAAATATCAATTTTTATGGACATAATGCTTTCCTGACTTCAAGATATTATAGCACCGAAAATCCGAACGATATTTACGCGACCGTGATCGACGGTCAGGGGCTGGGTACTGTCGTTAAATTCAGCGGTGGCGAGAACGCTAAAGCGGCCATTAACGGCTTCACGCTGCAGAACGGGAACTCCTTGAACGGCGGCGGAATCTATTGTGCATACTCCGAGCCGACCATATCGAACGATTATATTATAGATAATACCGTGGAACAATACGGCGGAGGAATCTATTGTCTTTATGCCAGCCCCGTAATTAAGGGCAGCCTGTTGAGCGGCAATTCCGCTACCGGAGATTTCGGCTTTGGAGGCGGAATCTACGCCGCATTCGGCTCGCCTGTGGTGATAAATTGTACTTCGACAAAAAATTACGCCAGTACAATTGCCGGCTCGATATATGCATATGGCTCCGACATTCACATTATGAATACCGTCTCGTGGGCAAATAACTGCATTTACAAGCCGGAATTCTTCTTATCCGGAGGCAATCCGTCTGCAACATATTGTAATGTCGAAGGGGGCCAGCCGGGAGCCGGAAACATGAATTCCGATCCGATGTTCTGTGATTTCGACAATTCCGATTATAAGATGAATTCCGCGTCTCCATGTCTGTACGGAGGAATGAACGGTTCCATGATGGGTGCATTCGGTCCCGGGTGCGGCGATCCCGTGGCCGTCCTGTATGTCGATCCCCTTGAAATAAATCCGGTCCAGGCTTGCGAGCCGGGGATAGAGGAGCACATCATCCTCAAGTTAAAAAATGTCGGAAATGCCATGCTTCCCATCGATAACATCTCCTTTTTCGAAACATCGGGATCGGTTTCAGGGTGGCTCGGTTTGAATAATTCTCCGTCAACTCCGCTTATGGATTATTACCCCGATAACTGCTTCGAACTGGATGTGATTCTGAATATGAACGGGGTTGCCGATATACCGTATGTCCCAACCACTCTCGAAGGTTACCTTTTAATAAGCTGGCTGGGCCATGAAACGAGGGTTGACGTCTCGCTGGAAGTCGACGGCGGAGAATTCGTCTGCAGCTGTACGCCCGGTGAAAGTAACAGCAACCCCCCAACTGATATTCTTGATATCGTTCATCTGATTAACTACCAATTCCGGGAGTGCCCTCCGGGGGCGGGCGGCGGCACCTGCCCTCCGCCGACGCCGTATCCCCTTTGCAGCGGAGACGCCGACTGCAATTGTACATTGAATACTCTGGATATAGTTTATTTAATTAATTACAAATTTATAGAATGTTCTCAAAACGGGAGAGCCGGCTCGTGCCCGCCCCCCTGTTCCTGTGAAGAATGGGTAACAAACTGCGGGCTCCCGATTAATTGATAAAATTCTGGGGGCGGAAGTCACCTTCTTCCGCCCCCTTTTTAATTCTCTACCTTCGACTCTTAATTTTCCTCCGCAATTTCACTACAAAACTGGTGGTGATTCATACCGCCCCCCTATATGAAAACTATCGGAAGCGCTCTTTGGTAGGTCGAAACCTTTACGGTTTCGACAGGCTTTTCTCGCAGAGAAAACTTGTAGCCGTAGGTCTGCGTTCCGAACAAATTCCATCTTGCGGAACGAGTGAGAAATCCGACTCCACTATCAGTTGCGCCAGGTCTTGATTCCTCAGGCCGGTTTTGTGACAAGCCGAAATTGCTCGAAGCGTCCCGCGCTTCGCGGGATAACCTGGCGCTTGACGGCTGTCCGAAACCCTTTGGGTTTCGCCATTCCCCCTCCTTACCAAGGAGGGGGTTAGGGGGAGGTATGATAATTTCACCACCAAACCGCTGCAATTTTTGGTATTCGGGGATGTGTTTCGAT
>JBFZFV010000052.1:0-33287 GCA_041306185.1 Candidatus Zixiibacteriota bacterium | reverse complement strand
ATTTTTCCCGCTCCCGGCGGCGATATGGGTTTGGTGCATGTACCGGCGAAAATGGCCGAAGAAGACGGCACCATGGCTTTCGTCGGTTCGACCTATTCGCACGAAAACGACCGAATTTACTCCGGGGTGGGACGAAGCGGAGTCAAAATTATCACCTTTGACCCGATCCTCAAAGCCGGAATTTATCCCCTCGATGAAATCATCAGATTCCTCCTGAACATGGGGAGTTCCGCCATGAACTGCCCCGTGGAAATCGAATTCGCCGCCAACCTGCACCCATCATCATCCAAGACGAAAAATGAATTCAATTTCCTGCAGATTCGTCCCATGGCCGTCGATGTGGCCGGTGGAAAATTCGTCCTCAAAGATATCGAGAGCGAACGGATATTCTGCAAATCGAGCCAGTCGCTATCGAACGGAAGAGTCGACAATATCCGGGATATCGTTTATGTCCGTCCCGACAATTTCAACCGCGCCAAAATGCTCCTGATGGCCGAACAGGTCGGTAAGTTCAACGATAAATTCAAGGCCGAAAAGAAACCGTATCTTCTCATCGGCCCCGGACGCTGGGGAACCGCCGATCACTGGCTGGGAATACCGGTCAAGTGGCGCCAGATCAGCGAAGCGCGGGTGCTGGTGGAATCGGTGTACGGCGATTTCGTGGTAACGCCTTCCTTCGGGACACATTTCTTCCAAAATATTATCGCATTCAACATCGGGTACCTGACTATCGATCATAACAAGCGCAACAGCCAACTCGACTGGGAATGGCTGGAATCGCTTCCAGTTAGCGACCAAACCGAATATATCCGACATGTCAGTTTAAATAAACCTCTGGAAGTGATGATCGACGGCCGCCGCAGCCGCGCCGTGGTCTTGAAGCCGGAATAATCCCGTCTATATCCTCGCCAGCGCCATAGTACAGGCGTGAAGCGATATCACCAGAACCAGAAACAGCTTTCTGGCATTCTCGGGTTTAATTTTAAGAAAACCATATTCCAGGGCATTATGAGGACAGCTCGTGATACAATCGCCGCAAAGAGTACAAGACATATCCGGCTTGCGGCGAATAATATCTTCTTTATTCAACGCATCATACCGGCATCGCAAACGGCACTTGCCGCATTCGTCGCAGGCATCGTTGATTCTGATCCGAAAGGGATTAATTTTCCCCAATGTCGTGGCCAGAGGCCCGATGGGACAATATGTCGTACAATGAGTCATACTTCCCGCTTTCCGCGACCAGATCAGCATCACTGCCACCCCGGCCAATCCGAAAATTCCCCCTATTATCGTAGCAATCAAAATCGGTACGCCGATGATGCGAAGAAAAATCGTTACAGAGATTACCGCTGCCAGAATTATCCAGCGCACCGACTTACGCCAGACGGGAAGAACTTTCGGCGTCCGCCGCTTCTGTGCCGCGACCCCATCCCAGGACCCGATATAACAGATATGACTGCACCATGCCGGACCGATTAGGACTACCGTCGACAGAAAAAGTATCAGCATGAAGAATCCTTCCCCTCGGAATAGCGGCCCTGCTACGATTACCGCCGGAACCGGAAGATGCAGCTGCCCGGTCATGAGGAACCGGTCGAATCCGGTAAGTCCCAGAAGCAATTGCCCGAAGAAGACAATCGAAAAGCCGGTCCAGATTCTTCTTCTCCATAAAGCCGATTGCGAGGCATCCAGCATCTTTCCGGCAACAAACACGGCATACAGAGAAATCGCGAATATTTCCACCCATCCCCATCCCGGGAAAAACCGCTCGATAAGAAGCATGGTCAAGGGAACTTTGAGGTGGACTATTCCCAGCGTCAACGCGGTCAATGAAAACACTGCCGCCAATATCGCGGTATTTCCGGATTTATCGCGATATCGCTCTTTAATGTATTTGGATTCCAGCAATAGGGCCGACAGCCCCATCCACAGGACGACCGACCCCATGATAACCCCCAACCGGGTATACGGCATCATCATTGCTTTCCGGATGGATATGAATTCAATGGACGATTCAAGCCAGATCAGACTCGATAATAAAAGAAGTATCTGCATGATGCGTACCGCCCACAACTCCTTCTTGAAAAGCAGAAACGGAGCCGTGAGCGATACGGCCATCAGGCCGTACTCCCCTCCCCGCATGAAATGCGCCCCCGTTACCAGTGCCGCAATGGCGATAATTATATATCTGAACAAGACTACTTGTCCCGTTTATCCCGGATCATGGTCAAAAGCATTTTGAACCGTTCCGGAGCGTACAGCCCGTGAGGTATATTCGCCGGCATAATTACCAGCTCTCCGGCCTTCGCGGTGATTTTACTGCCTCCAATGGTTAATTCCACCGAACCGTCCAGCACCTCGACAATGGCGTCGTACGGCGCAGTATGTTCGCTGAGCGACTGCCCTTCGTCGAAACTGAACAGGGTCAGCGATCCGCTCTCGCTTTTATACAAAATACGGCTGACCGTCGAACCTTCGCTGTAATCGACCAGCCCGTTGAGATTATGATTTGCGGACGTATCGATTCTGCTGCCTGAGGCTTTATTCGAATCACTCATATAGATTTCCTTTCCAGAAGTTCACCCCTTATGCCAAGTTTAACGGCATTAACGGGAATTTGCTTGCCTGAAGCTTCCAGCGATTGCTTTACCAGCGCCACCAAACCGAAACAACAGGGGACTTCCATGAACGCAATGGTAATCGATTGTATAACATTAGCGGCGAAAATGTCCCGCAGCTTTTCCAGATAGATGGAAACATTGTCGAGCTTGGGGCAGGCGATCAGCAGGGTCCTTCCCTTTATTATCGTCTGTTCGAAAGAAGCAAAGGCAAAAGGAACGCAGTCCGCCGCGATGACCAAATCGGCATTGTCGAAATACGGAGCCCTGGTCGGTGCCAGCATCAACTGCACCGGCCAGTTGCTGAGCACTTGTTTATGAGACGAGGGTTCGGGCGTATTTTCCAATTCCCCTGCGGCCGTTTTATTCAGACTGCGGGAAAGGGATCCCGGGCAGGCCGGAAATGCTCCTTGATGATGCCGGCGTTGCGGCTCTATGGTGAAACCGGCCGGAAGCAGTTCCGCCTTCGCGGACTTTTTTAGATTTTCTTCCACAGCGGTCTCATTGTATTCGGCGGCGTCCCGCCTCTCGATGGTAATAGCATTTTGAGGGCATTCACCAAGGCAGGCCCCCATGCCGTCGCAATAGGTTTCGCTGATAAGCCTAGCCTTTCCGTCGATTATCTTTATCGCCCCTTCGGCACAGGCCGGAACACACAGGGCGCAGCCGTCGCACAATTCTTCGTCTATTCTGATAATTTCTCTTATCGCCACAATATTTCTCCTTACCTATTTATTCCTAATATGAGAAATATCGGAAAAAAGATAGAAATAGTCTTTGATTTAAGTCAAAGAATCAGATTTTTTCGCCTTCGGCGATATCCTGAAGCCGCCCAATATCCTTGATGATTATCTCCCGTCCGGATACCTCGATTAAGCCCATATCGGTCATTTTGCGGAGGGAGCGGGACAGGGTTTCGCTGATTGTCCCCAGGCTTTTGGCCCATTCGGTCTTGGAACTGCTCAAAATTACCTTTGTCCCGCCGGTTTTACCTGATTCGGATATGAGGTATGTCGCAATCCGGGCCGGGACCTCCTTAAGTGACAGGCTTTCCACCTGACGGTTGAAATCGCGCAAAAAGGATGAAAGCGAACTGATAATTTTCAGGGAAATCTGAGGTGACTGCCGGATTAGATCGAAAAATTTCTCTTTCGGGAAAAAAGCCACCGCCGAATCCAGCATGGCCGAACAGCTGGCCGGATACCTGCTCCCCTGGAATGCGGCCACCTCGGCGAAAATTTGCCCGGGATTTATCTGGTGAATGGTGTATTCTCGTCCGTCCGGGGAAGATTTGAATATCCGCACCTGCCCCGCCAGAAGCAGATAAAATCCTCCGGCCGCATCCCCTTCATGAAACAGGATATCCCCTTTATGAACCGTTTTCGCGACCGCAATCGCCGCCAAAGCACGCAGTTCTTCCGAATCGAGCCCCCGTCCGAAATGGCAATTTTTAAAATACTCCTCAAGCTTCATACCGCTTTATATTAAGAATAAATCCCGATTGCAACCAAATTTTGCTTAGTCAAAATATCTCATTATTGTATATTGATTAGACCGGGTCAAAGCCAACCATATATGAATGACGGACGAAAAACATTCCTGATACCGTACCTGATTCTTATCGCACTCGTCCTGTTGCGGTTTCTCGGTTTACTATTCCCCGAGGCCCGTTTATGGGGATTCAATCATCTGCAGTACAATACCATTGAATACACCCTCGGCTTCGCCGTCATGGCGATCCTCATTGCATTATTCCCTTTTATTTCTCCCGTTAACAAAATAATAAACGGATTGATTGAAAGGACCGCTGAAGCGGTTTTCGAAAGCAAAGGCAAATATTATTATCGCCTTGCGTTCGCTATCGCTTGCGGTGCATTATTTATGCTTTTAAGAGCGCCGACCCATTTCATGGGGGACGGCTACACCCTGATCGCCAATTTCTCCGGAGTCAATCCCCCTTTGATGAAATGGACCGAGGCCGGAACCATCTTCATGGTCTGGAAGTTTTTTGAATTGTTCGACGTCCATACTAAAGAAGCGGTGATAAATGTCTTTCAGGTGATTTCGGTCATCGCCGGCATGGCATCGGTCATGATACTTTTCGCGGTCGCGGAAAAGGCGATTGAAGACCGTATGGGAAGATTCCTTACCCTTCTTACTTTCCTATCTTCCGGTATCATGCTGTTCTTTTTCGGATATATTGAATACTATCCTTTAACCTGGCCGTTCATGCTCGGCTTTATATATTTCTCGCTGAAATCAATCAAAGGCGAGGGTGCCTTCTGGCCGGTAATAGTCGTTTTCGTCATCGGTATTCTCCTGCACATGCAGCAGATATACTTTTTACCCGCTCTTGCTTATGTATTTCTGCATACCAGAACGGTACATCGATGGTACGAGCGCAACCGCAGGAATATTCATCTGGCCCTGGGATTGGCCTGTATCATCTTCATTATATTATTTGCCATCAAGTATAAGAACGATATCTACTTTCAGGATATATTTTTAACTCCATTCAAAGGAAAACCGCTCGATACATCTTATGCTATTTTCAGTTCAAAACACATATTCGATGTCATTAACGAGCTTTTACTGCTGTTTCCTTTACTCCCCCTGTTTCTCTATCTGGCTTCGGGAAATTATCGACATATAATCAAAAGACGGGAACCGGCCTTTCTGGGAATCGCGTTTCTGTTCTGGTTTCTGCCCCTGATGGTAATCGATCCCAAACTCGGACTGGCCCGCGACTGGGACCTATTTTCATTCACCGCTTTTCCGCTCGGTTTGCTGCTGGTAATTCTGAGTCTCCCCAAATTCCGTGAATTTAAAGACAAACTGCTCCCTTCGATCTTTCTCTTCGCCCTGATCGCTCCCGTTCCGTTTTTGTTGACTAATCTGAAAACCGACAGCTCCGTGGAATACATCCATTACTTTTACGATCTCGACCAAAAGAGGTCCCATCCGACCTTGCGCCTGATGTACGTCTACTATGTCGATACCGGCCAGCAGGCCAAAGCCGATTCTCTCGGCACGATTTATCATAAGGAATTCCCGAATATGACTCGCATGGATAATGCCAACAGCTATTTAAGGCAAGGGAATGTATCTGCCGCGACTTCTTTTGTGAATGCGGTCATTCCGGATAAGTACGACCCGGATTATCATGCCATGAAGGGAAGATATTTCAGCAGAACCGGTAATCTTCCCCGGGCCCTGGCGTCGTTCGACAGTACCATAACGCTTCGTTCGTACAATGCCGCCTATTACTATGAACGATCCATGATACATGTCGGCATGAAGCGGTACGATGACGGATTAAAAGACCTCCGCAAAGGTCTCAGTCTCGCCCCTGAAAGCCCTTTGATATTAAACGGGCTGGCCGATCTCCATCTTATCGCGGGCAATTACGATTCAACCATATACTTCGGTGAGCGGTTGATTGCCGTCGATTCATCGAAACCGATCGGCTACTTCTTCAAGTCGAAGGCTTATGCCATGCTCGGCAATAAACCCAATGCGATTGAATGCGCCCGAGAATTTCTGGAAAAATCCGGAGACGATACTGTAATGGTGCGATTCCAGCACGAACTGGCCCGGCTGATTCAGAAAATGGAATAAACGGCCGAAATGAGGGAAATTATTCCCCTTTCACCTTATCCAGCAGGAATCGGATTTCGTTTCTTTTAAGATTGATCAGGCTGTCGTTACGCGGAAAGGCCAGGAGGCTGTCGAAATATAAACCGGCGGTTTGAATGTCCCCCTTAAAAATATGCGCTTTTGCCGTATAGTATAAAGCATTAGGCTGGTTCAAATCCGCTTCCCGCCACATCTGCGAATATTTCAAAGTGGAATCCCACTCCTTTACGGTCATATAATAATATGAAAATCCATCGAAGAAATAATTACTGTTCGGCGCGATGCTGTACCCTTTGTATAAATCGTCCCGGGCTTTGTCCAGTTCGTTCCTTCCGAAGTACATCCGGGCACGATCGAAATAGTAAACCGGCGCTTTCGGACGAAGCTGCAGGGCCATGTCCATTTCTTCAATGGCCTCCCTTAATTTTCCGGTAAGCGCAAAGAGATTCGCCTTCAGCCGATGATAATCTGCGTTGTACTTATCCGGCTTTATCATGGCAGCCAACCTGTCAGTGATTGTCAGATCGCCAGTGCTGATAGCCTCGAGCGCATGGGTAATTCTAATATCGTTCGCAAAATTCCGTTGATAAATATTCTTTATAGATTCAAGTTTCGCATTATTTCCTTCATCTTGAAAATAGCTTTTTAATATCGTTAATGAAGATAGAGACTTTGGCATATCCATTTTAATGAGGGATTCAAAATAGGCGATAGCCCCGGATCTCGAAACATTGGCATAAACAAAGGCCCCGGCAAAAACAATCATAACCAATGCCATACTCGGAATCAGGTTCATTATCCTGACCAATCGCGGCTTGCTCAGTAGCAGCAGTGACAACAAACCCGGAACCAGAAGACAGATCGAAAACAGGTCCCAATCTCTCCCCATCGATAATTTGGGATCGGCCGTCAGGAAAAAAAGGATAAAGCCGAACGAAGAGACCAACAGGAATAAAAGGTATTTATCGCGCAATGCACTTTTGTAGTTTCCCGCTGCAAGCAACAGCAATAACGGCAGAAGCGGGGCAACCAGGATGATTTCATTCAGCATATCCAGCATATGCCCGGAACTGAAAACGGCATATTCAGGAGCGGACGGTTTCCCTTCGAATAACGGCAAAAATATATCCTGAACGTACAGGTTGGAATTGTAATATTTGAAGAAGACAAAAAGAATTACAAAACAACCGGTTCCTATGATACCCATAATTGCAGGCTTATACCTTTTAAGGGATTCATGGCCTCTCCCTCGACCAAGTATCAATACTAGCACGGAAGGAGCGACCAATACCATACTGAAGTGCATGATAATCCCGATGACCAGTATCGCAACGGCCCATATTATCCCTTTCCCGGAAATCAAATACCTTAAGGACAACCAGAGATAAGCAAGAACCAGTATCCAGATAACCGGATAGTACTCCGAATATCCGAAAAAGAGAAGTATGGCGCCGGAAAGCATAAGAGTAAGTAGGATCAAAAGCCGTTTCGCTTTATTGTCCGAAAGAAGATATGAGATTTTAATAGCCAGAAATATATAAGCTACGCCGGCCAGAACGGAAATCATTCTTACCGTAAATTCCGCGGTCGGCCTATCGGCCGGCCCTAAAAGTCTCCTTGCAATATCATAGAAATGAACCACGCCGTATTCACTGGTTTTATAAAGCAGGGGATTTTCCAGAGTTAGATTCTGTATGACAAAATATCCGTCACCAAGCAGGTGAATCTCCTGCGAAAAGATATAAAATACCATCATACCGATAATGGCAAGTACCCCCCATACAATATAGCGAAAGTGCGACGTAAAAATGACATAATCGGTTATGTCGATCAATTTACCTGAGAGTTTCTCTGTTTTTGGAATGAAAGGAAGGATCAGGGCAATCCCGGTCACGGCGAAGAATATTATCTGCAGCCCTTCCGGCAAAAAGACATGATGATTGAAACCCCAGGTACGCAGGGTCGGAAATCCATACGGTAGCAGCCTGATTAAAACCAGGAACAATAAATATCCAAATGCGATCGCCTTAATCGTGTCGAGCTTTTTCATCTTTGTGACATTACCGATAGCTGAAATTCCGAATCCGCCCTCAATATATCGGCACCACGGCTTTCGGCAACAGCAATTTCGATTCAATTGACCATAATATCGCGCGCTTTCCATCCACAACAAAACGGGCGGGTTCTAATGAATCCGCCCGTTTCTTGAGAAAAGATACGATAAACGTCAATAACTAACTAAAACCGCGACCATTCTGCCGCCGGATTTCTCGGAGGCAAAATTACGGGCGGAGGAAGGTGTTTCGCTCCGCCCAATCTATATACAAACGCAAAGCTGTCTTCGCTGTCAGCCTTCCGATCAGACCACGCCCTGATCGAGCATGGAATCGGCGACCTTCACGAAACCGGCAATGTTGGCCCCCATGACATAGTTGCCCGGCTGGCCATATTCCGCGGAGGTCCGCTTGCAGGCTTCATGAATCGAAATCATGATATTATGCAGTTTCTTGTCGACCTCTTCGCGGGTCCATGAAGTCCGCATGCTGTTCTGGCTCATTTCGAGACCGGAAGTGGCAACGCCGCCGGCGTTGGCCGCTTTGCCCGGACCGTAGTGGATCCTGGCTTTGACAAAAGCTTCGGCCGCATCCGGAGTCGACGGCATGTTGGCCCCTTCGGCCACGCACTTGCAGCCGTTCTTGAGCAGGGTTTTGGCATCTTCGCCGTTCAATTCGTTCTGGGTCGCGCACGGAAGCGCCACGTCAACCGGAACATTCCACAGACCGGTGCCTTCGAAATACTTCGCCGATTTGAACTTCTCGGCATATTCTTTAATGCGACCGCGCTTGACATTCTTCAGTTCGAACACGAAAGCCAGTTTTTCCGGAGAAATTCCGTCTTCGTCGACGATATAGCCGGCGGAATCCGAAAGGGTTACGACTTTCCCGCCCAACTGGTTGACCTTTTCGGTCGCATACTGCGCCACGTTTCCGGAACCGGAAATCGACACGCGCTTGCCAGCGAACGACTGCCCCTTGGTCTTGAGCATTTCTTCGGCAAAGTAAACCGTGCCGTAACCGGTGGCTTCCGGACGAATCAGGGAGCCGCCCCAGTTCAGGCCCTTGCCGGTCAGAACGCCTTCGAAAACGTTCTTGATCCGCTTGTACTGCCCGAACAGGAAACCGATTTCGCGGCCGCCGACACCGATGTCACCGGCGGGAACGTCGGTATCGGCGCCGATGTGGCGATTCAGTTCGGTCATGAAACTCTGGCAGAAACGCATCACTTCGTTGTCGGATTTTCCTTTGGGATCGAAATCCGACCCTCCCTTGCCGCCGCCCATCGGGAGTGTGGTCAGGGAGTTTTTGAAGACCTGTTCGAAACCGAGGAACTTCAGGATGCCCAGGTTAACGCTGGGATGAAAACGAAGTCCGCCCTTGTAGGGACCAATGGCGCTGTTGAATTCGATGCGGAAACCGCGGTTGACCTGGACCGTGCCGGAATCGTCGACCCACGGCACGCGGAACATGATTACCCGTTCCGGTTCAACAATGCGATCCACGATCTTTGCCTCGACGTATTCCGGATGCTTGTCCAGAACCGGCTCGAGCGATTCGAGAACCTCATCGACAGCCTGTAAAAATTCCGGCTGCGAGGGATTCTTGGCCCTGGTAGTGGCCAATACTGATTCGAGATACTGGTTCATTTAAACTCCCAAAAGCTGAGTAGTGTTGGTAGCTTGCTAAAATTTTCACAAAGTGCTTGGAATATATCGAATCGCCCGGAAATGTCAATCGATTTTTATCGCTTAACGCATTAATGTTTACGAAAATTATTAATTAAACAGGCCGCAGTTTGCGGTAACTCCGCAAGCTTGACTATGCTTTAACCCAACAATTATACCTGTTCGGGATTAGTCTTATCCCATTTCAGGGAAACCAAATTGTTTGATTATCGACTTGCAAAATGAGTATCTTTTGGCCAATTTATGATTATGCCCGCGCTGAACATGAAAACGGAAATGGCTAATGGAGGATAAAATGGTTACAAGGATAACGGCCTGCTTGTTTTTCTTATTCCTGGCTTCCGCTTTAATGGCACAGGACCGCAATGCGAATTCCTATATTCAGCAGGGGCTGGCGGACCACCAGCAGCAGAATTACGACGGCTTTCTCGAAAATTTCCGCAAGGCCTATGAATTGCGCCCGCAATCTCCGGCAATCCGCTACAACCTGGCCTGCGGGATGGCTCTGAACCAGAAAAACGATTCCGCCCTGATGCTCCTCGAAAGCCTGGCTGAGCAGGGCATCGATTTCAACGCCGCCAACGACAACGATTTCAAAGCCCTTCACAACGACGAACGATTCCAAAGCATTATCGCCAAAGCCGCTCAAAATGCATCGGCGGTAACCAGTTCGCAATTGGCCTTCACCATTCCCGAGAAGGACCTGGTCCTCGAAGGGATAACTTACGACAAAATCGGCGGGGATTTCTATCTCGGCAGCATGCGGAAAAACGAAATCATCCGCATCGATAGATCGGGAAAAACCTCGGTCTTCAAGAAACCGGGGGAAGACAGTCTCCTGAGCGTCGTGGGAATGCAAGTCGACCCGCTGCGGAGGATTATCTGGGTCTGCAGCAATGTCGACCCCGCCATGGAAACTTACCGGAAGGATCAGCAGATTCGCGGATATGTCTTCCGGTTCGATCTCGAGAAGGGGATGCTGCTCGGCAAATACGAGCCTAAAGACGGCTATGAACATTCCTTCAACGACCTGACCGTAATCACTTCTACCGGAGATGTCTTCGTCACGGATAACCTCGGCGGCGGAATGTTCAAAATCGATTATAAAAATGGCAACATGGAAGAATTTCTCCCCTCCGGAACTTTCGTCGGTCCCAATGGCATCACCGTCACTCCCGATGAAAAATACCTGTTCGTGTCATCTTACGGTGAGGGAGTTTATAAAGTCGATTTGAAAACGCGCGAGTATGCCATGCTGACCGAGCCGAAAGGATTATCCCTGGCCGGAATCGACGGACTATATTCCTACAAGGGGGATCTTCTGGCGGTCCAAAACGGTTTCAATCCCGAAAGAATTGTCCGCTTCAAATTGAATAAAACCATGGATTCTGTAACGGGAGCTGATGTCATCGAACGCAACTCTCCCCTGCTGGCCAGCCCGACCACCGGTGTTGTCGTCGATAACAGCTTCTACTACATCGGGATCAACGGCTTCTCGAACATGGACCGGGCCGCATGGCAGATGAAACCGGACTCGGAACAGGTGAACCTGACGGTATTAAAGGCAGCGCTGTAGAAAAATCGCAACTTCTAAGCAATCCATAGTAAACGGATTGGATTTTCTGGCTATTAAAGCGTCTCCGGTATATCATCATTCAAGGGAGGAAATATGAAAATCCGGAGTATTGCTATTCTATTACTTCTACTGGTTTTTTTCTCGGTCGGGAGCATGGCCGCCGTTTCCCCTGCCGGTAAAGGAAGCCTGTTTTTCAAAGGGAGTTTTTCTATTCGGGGTAGTTCCGGCGATGATTATCTGAAAGAATATGAAGATGTCATCCGGTTTGGTATCGAAGGGAGTTATTTAATAATTAACGACTATGGCTTTGGAATAAGATATGAATATGAACGAAATCAAACAGGAACGACCCGAAATTTCACCTATTTACTTGGCCTGCAATTGACCGTATTCCCCGGCGGTCATCAATACATTCCGAACAAAAACGGGACAATCCTGCCCTATTTCGGGGCTGGCGTATATCAAAGAAAAAGCTCATCAAAACGCCAGCTCTGCAACGGTGGAGTATGCGATGAAATCGAATACAGCGATAAATGCCCGGAGTACCGCGGTTTTTTGGGTATAAATGTATTTCTGGCTCGAAATGTCGGAGCATTTCTGGAATTCGATACCCGCTGGTACAACATCCAGAGACCGCCTAATTATGGTGATAATGTCGTTATTTTGGATGAAAGCGAGCGCGAAATCGGTTTCAATGCCGGCTTATCCGCGTTTATCTGGTAGCATCAACTGACCGTGAATCAGACCTAAACTCAACCGGGACTGTCTTATATAAACCGTTTCAATGCCGAAATATCCAAAACCCCGCTTGATTATTTCCGTATTTCTATACATATTCTACCGCCTATAGAACTATGCAAACGACAACCAACATATAATCATTAATTGGAGACAGAATGGATTTGAGAAACCGTAACACCAGCATGCTCGCGGCCTGCCTTTGCTTCCTGTTTGCATTTGCCGTTTCGGCAACTGCCTTCGCTCAGGTAATGGAAGCCCCGACCCGGGACCAGATCGCCGACGAGTTTAAGTGGGACCTGTCCGAGTTTTATCCGTCGGATGAAGCCTGGGAAGCCGACATGAAGGCGCTTGAAGAGCGCATTCCCGAAATGGAAGCCTATAAGGGACGGCTGGGTGAATCCCCCGATGTCCTCGCCGAATGCCTGATGAAAAGCGATACCCTGGGAATGCTGGCGCACCGTCTTTATGTCTATGCCGCGCTGAACCTCGATATGGACAATTCGCAGGGGAAATACCAGGAAATGCGCAGCCGCATTTTCGGGCTTTATTCCCGCCTCGGGGAGTCACAAGCCTACGTAAATCCCGAAATTTTGAAAATCGAAAATGCCAAAGTGGAAGAATTCCTGAATAACGATAAACTTGCGGTTTATCGGTTCATGATCGAAGATCTCATCCGCCAGAAAGAACATATTATGTCTGAAGAGGTAGAGGAAGTTCTTTCGATGGCTTCGACGGTGACCGCCGGGCCGGGCAATATTTTCCAGATGATGGATGACGCCGATATAAAATTCCCCAATGTGATTGACGAAGAAGGTAATGAAATCGAACTGACCCGCGGACGGTATTCCCAGCTTTTGCGTTCGACCAACCGCGAAGTCCGCAAAGCCGCTTCCGACGCCTATAACGACACTTATCTCGATTATGAAAACGGCCTCGGAGCCTGCCTCGCCTCCTCGGTTAATGCCGACGTCTTCCAGACCCGCGCCAGGAAATATAACACCTGTCTGGAAAGATCGCTCGATGGCAACAAGATTCCCATTTCGGTTTTCGAAAACCTTCTTGAAACCGCTTCCAGCAATCTCGAGCCGGTTCATCGGTACGTTGCCCTCCGCAAGAAATTCCTCGGCCTCGACACGCTGGAGGGGCACGACATGTATGTCCCGCTGGTTCAAAATGTCGAAACGAAAATACCGTATGATGAAGGCAAAAAGCTCGTCCTGGATGCCATGAAGGTCCTCGGAAATGACTATGTCAAAAATCTGGAACTGGCGCTCAATTCCCGCTGGATCGATGTCTACGAAACCCAGAACAAGGGGAGCGGCGGCTATTCCTGGGGTACCTACACGGTGCATCCCGTCGTTCTTTTGAATTACGCCGACCAGCTTGACGACGTTTTCACGCTCGGTCATGAACTGGGACACTGCATGCATTCGTACTACTCCAACAAAAGTGAACCATACGCCTACGCCGGGCACTCCCTTTTCACCGCGGAAGTGGCTTCGACCTGCAATGAAACCATCCTGATTCATCACATGCTGAATAAGGCCAAAACCCGCGAGGAAAAGCTTTATCTTTTGAATCACTATATCGAAATGATCATGGGGACATTCTATACCCAGATCATGTTCTCGGAATTCGAACACCAGATTCACCAGGTAGTCGAACAGGGCGGCGCTCTTTCGGCCGAAAATATGCGCAAAATGTACCGCGATATTTACCAGAAATATTACGGCCCCGATTATTATATCCCTGAAAATCGCGACCTCGGTTGCCTGAGAATAGGACATTTTTACCGCCAGTATTATGTTTACCAGTACGCTACCAGTTTTGCCGCGTCGCAGATGCTGGCCGCGAGAATCCTCGACGGCGACAAGAAAGCCATCAGCGATTATATCGAATTTATTAAGACCGGAAGTTCCGACTATCCTATCGAGATTCTGAAAAAAGCCGGAGTCGATATGACCACTCCGCAACCGGTCGAAAACGTAATCAATATCCTCAGCGGGCTCATCGACCAGTTCGAAAAGCTCCTTTTACAGGGATAAACAGCCCTTTCGTGTAAAATCCAAAACGCCGGGCGGTCTTTAACCCGGCGTTTTTTTATTTTGCCCCTATGGACAAACTTCCCGTAATTTACTATATACTGCGTGAAAACTACTTCAACCAAAGGAGAATCAATGATCTTAAGATTGCTTCTGGCCTTTATGCTCCTGACCGGAGTCGCCTGCACCGATGAAACGGACAAGGGAAAAGAAACCACGGATAAAATCGCCCTCGATACCGTAAAGGCTGCCGAGACGAAAGGGAAAGAAATGGCCGATCAGAAAAAGAGCGGAAATACCGAGCTTGAGATGCAAACCACCAAATCAGGCCTTAAATATCAAATCGTCAAGGATGCCAAGGGCCCGAAGCCGGAAAAAGGAGATCTTGTTATAGTCCACTATACCGGGACTCTTCCCGACGGAACCAAATTCGACAGCTCCAGGGATCGCGGCAAGCCGTTTTCATTCCAGGTGGGGACCGGCCAGGTAATTCCGGGCTGGGATGAAGGCCTGATGATGATGGGTTCAGGCGACAATTGGATTCTTACTATTCCGCCCGAATTGGCCTATGGAGAACGCGGGGTCCCGGGTGTAATCCCGCCCAATTCCACCCTTATTTTCGACGTGGAATTGCTCGAAGTCAAACGCAAGTAAAAAAGGGTTTGACTTAATCGGGGCGATTTATATAATTGCAAGGCCCGAAAAATTGTGCGGGGGTGTAGCTCAGTGGTAGAGCATCTGCCTTTTAAGCAGGTGGTCGAAGGTTCGATCCCTTCCACCCTCATATTAAACAAAAAGGCGTCCTGCGGGGGACGCCTTTTTATTAGTGCTGTCTGGTGAATCAGCACTCCGGCGAGGGACCGCTTTTAAATTTATAGTTAACCAGGTAAACGATATCCAGAATATCGACTCTCCCGTCGTTATTGACATCGGCCAAATCGGGGTTCGAAGGGGGCGGTCCCCCTTGAAACTTGAACGTGACAAGGTAAACGATATCGAGAATATTGACCTTGCCGTTAAGATCGACATCCCCGCAGGCCAGAACCTGTATTGACCCGCTCCCCAATACCGGCGGATAGCTGAATACCCAGGTATAGAATTCCGCGATGTCCGGCCAATGGTCTTCGATGCGGATTTCCGCGTTCCCGGGAGAACTGGCCGGATCGATAGTAAAGTAAATCGTGGCGATTGGATCGGTGCCGGCCGCAAGATCCCCTTCGAAATTCAACATCAGCCGTTTCGCATTATCATCCGCATACAAAAGATTCTGGACCGGCATGGCCTCGCTGCGGAGACCCGCTGTCGAAAAAGAGTCGTAATGCAGTACACAGGCCCCGGAATAGGAAATCGGAATCCTTAATCTTTCCAGAGGCTGAGTATTTACGGCATAAAGCTCGAACGGCACCGACTCGCCGTTGATCCCGGATTCTTCGCCGCCATAAAGGGAATCCGCGGTGACCAGGATGAACGAGGGACGCGAATATTCGTAAAATTCCCCTCCATGATCCGCCGTCACAGTTATATCATACAAACCCGGTTCGGTATATACGTGCTGAATCGACTGACCACCCCCGTTCTGGCCGTCGCCGAAGACCCAACTCCAGTCATCGACCGTCTCATACAGAACCGAAGAAGCCTCGAAATTTGCCGTCAATGGGGCCGGGCCGACGTTTTGATCGACGCTGAAATCGGCATACAAATTCATCAGGATTACTTCATTCATGTCGAACATCGGCAGGATCAAAATATCGTCCCGAGAATTGAATTCGATATTCGCAGCGCCAGATGGAAAACTGAAGAGCGCCTCCGGCGGATTGGTCAAACCGGGCCCGTACCGATAAACAATGTCGGTCTGCCAGGAAGACAGATAATAATTCCCCTCATTGTCGACAGCGAGCCCGTCGAACTGCCCGACCGGGGGATCGACCAGAATCTGATACGAGCCGCTGTTCAGATTCAACGCCAGCAGCTTGCTATCGGCATTGAATCCTATGGTCAGGATTCGATTATTGACGGGATCGAATTCGATATCCTGTATTCCCGCCACGGCTGTCCCTGCAAAATAAATATCATAACTCAGATCGCTTAAGTCGACCCGGTAAACACGGTTGAACACTCCGTCGCCTATAAAGAGATGGCCGGAACTGTCGGTCGTCATGCCATCCAGTTGCCGGCTTCCCGCCACAACCAATTCGTACAGGAGTTGATCGGTGTTCAGGTCAAAAGCGACTACGGCGCTTGGATTATAATCAATCGAAACATAAAAGGTATCCCCGCCGATGCAATTCCCCAATACCTGAATACCGTCGTCCTGCCAGAACAGCTCCCGTCGGCCATCGGAGTAAAGAGAGTAAATGGCATCGTCCCCGCAACTCGACACCAGGTAACGGTTGTTAAGAGTGTCAAAGGTTACGCATTCAGGATTCTCAAATGGGAATTGAGCATGAGCGCTTTGAGCGAGCACGATAAATAAAACCGAACAGAAAATAATTCCGATAATACGCAGCATCTTACCTCCAATGTTAAACTGAATTCATGCGCCTTTGATATGATTGGTGCCGGAAGAGAATGAATCTTGCAGACTTTCCTTCGAAAAACCGAATTGAGATTGATTCCTTGATTGTGCTAAATGAAACCACCCCCTATATTGACGCCGTATTATCTACTATAAGCCTATGAATAAAAACGACCTGGAAGAGTCTTTGAAGCTGGCCCGCGAGGGAGATGAAGAGTCCGAACAGGAATTATTTAAAAATTTGACTGCAAGATTTCTGCTCTTCGCGCGCCGAAAGGTCAGAGAAGAAAGCGATGCCGGGGAAATCGTCCAGGAAGCGGTTATGGCTATTGCGAAGGAATACCGTTCGACCGAATTCACTTCCGGTTTCATCCCGTGGGCCTACAGGGTATTCGAAAACCGCCTGCTGACTTTTTACCGCAATCGCCAGAGACAGGTAAAAAAGCTGGAAAAGATTTCCGCTGAAGCCATGCGGACCGAAAGCGCTGTATATCGAATCGAGCCTGAACTAAAAATACGGTTGAGCGACTGCCTTAAAAAGATCATTGCCGTCAATCCCCGTTATGCCAGGATTTTGAACCTGCATCATCAGGGATTCGACACCGATGAAATCCGGGGCAGGATGGATTTGACCTCAACCAATCTTTATTCTATTCTCAGCCGGGCCCGCTCGCTTCTCGAGCATTGCCTTAAGACGGGAGACATAAAGTAATGGCCGAACCGGATCACCATAAATACCGCGAAATGCTGCACGCCTATGAACTGGGCTTGCTGTCGGAAGAGGAACGGCGGCTATTCGAACTGCACCTGATGGAATGTAACGACTGTTTCGAAAAGGTCAGCAGCTTTGCCGAATCGGCCGTCTTGCTCAACGAAGACAGCGATATCAAGGAAATGGTCGCTGGCGAAGTGGCGAAGCGGTTCCCCGAGAAGGAGAAATCACGAAGCCGGAGCCGCCGGCTTATCCCCGTTTTCTCTCTGGCCGCATTGGCTCTGATTATTCTCCTGGTGCAGCCCTGGCATATCGATATCGGTCCGGGATTGGATGCCTACGCCGCAAGCGAAAGGATTGCGGTTCTTCCATTTAAAAATCTGACGGATCCCGAGGATTCCGAAAACCTGGGGAAAATCATTTCCAGCCTCTTGACCACCGATCTTTCACAGTCCGACCTGTTTCAGGTGATATCCGAACAACGGGTCAATGACGAAATGGCAAGGCTCTATCCCGATACCGGTGTTGTCCGGACAATGGATGAAATATCTTCCCGGCTTGGGGCGAAATTGATTCTTTCGGGAACCATCGTGCAATCGAAACCAAATCTGGTCGTAAACGCTATTCTATTCAATTCCGAAACCGGTATCACCAAAGCCGCCGGGACTTTTGCCGTTGATGGCGAGGAAAGCGTTTTTAAGACGGTAGACAAGATCGCCGGAGAAATCAGGACAGCCTTTGCCGATTTAAAAAAGGAATCGACCTTCGATCCCCGCATATCGGATATCACCACCGATTCACGCGAAGCATATTCTCATTATCTGAACGGGCTGGAATATTTCTACCATTCGCAGTCCTTGAAAGCCGAAGAGGAATTCGATCTGGCCCTGGCTGAAGATTCATCCATAGCGATGGCCTACTACTATCTGTCTTTCCTAAAAGGGCAGGCGGAAGTTAACCGAATGATAAATCTCGCTATTGAAAACATAGACAATACCGGTGTTAAGGAAAAAATGTACATCCAGTCCCGGCATTCCTTTATGGAAGGAAATACCACCGAATCCCTGGCTCTTTTAAGCGCCCTTTTGAAACGCTTCCCCGATGAAAAATACGCGGCTTATCTGATTGCGGTATATGATTACTCGCAAAAAAAATATATGGAGGCAATCGACTATTTGAACCGGGCCCTCGAAATCGATCCCAATTATGCCCCGGCCTGGAATCAAATATCATACTGCTATTCCGAATCGGGTGATCTTGAGAAAGCCCTTGAAGCAAACCAAAGGTACATTGAATTGACTCCGAATCAACCCAACCCGTACGACTCCCGCGGCGATATCTATGTAAAATTCCATGAATTCGACAAAGCCATAGAATCGTTCGAGCAGGCCATTGCCGAGGATTCCAGCTTTTCCGCGTCGCTTTATAAAACCGCCGGGCTGTACCTGATGAAAGGGGATTATGCCAATGCCGAGAAGTACTATCGCATCATGATCGGTGACAGTAATATCTTCACCCGCAACAACGGCTATAATTATCTCTCGTATGTCTATTCGTATCAGGGGGACCTTTACGGAGCGATGGAAACCCTTTCCATGGATCAGGACACCAGACAAAAAATCGCCGACCGCGGTGAATACGATTACGCCTTCTTCCAGCGAGCGCTCATTTATGACGAGCTCGGGCTGATCGACAGCGCCATCACCCAGATCGACCGTCAGGCCGAAATAATCCGAACTCGAAATCCGAACTCGACCGTGCCCTGGGCCTATCTTTATCTGCGCCTCCTGGTCGAGAATGGTCGCCGGGATGAAGCCGACGCCATCGCCGAAACGATTAAAGAGCAACTGGAAAAGACCGGGCAGAATCCCATCGATTATTACTGGTTCTTAAAGGGGATTATATCCCTGACTTCGGGCGATTATACCGAAGCCATTGCGCTGATGGAAAAGGCAGAAGAGACTTATTCCGGGCAGTACTTCTTCAACTATAATATGGGACTGGCCAACTACCTGGGCGAAGACTATATCCGGGCCGTATACTATTTCGAGAAAAATCAGGATGAATTCAATACCATGACCCTGTTTTTGGGGATCTGGAAGATCAGGTCTTACTACTACCTCGGCGACTGCTACGAAAAGCTGGGTCCGTCCGAAAAGGCTCTGGATATGTACCGCCGTTTCCTTAAGCATTGGGGAGAACGCCAGCCTCCGACCGACCTGTCGGATTCGGCCAGGAAGAGGATCGAGATACTCGAGCAGGCCGGATAACCGATGGACGACGATTGAGGTTCGCCCATGGCTCATAAATCTTTCCGGTAAAATTCCTGTTGATTTCCCGTATATCTTTTATATATTCCGGCCTGTCCGATAACGTTAGCGGACAGACTTAAAATTGCCCTATGCGCCATTAGCTCAGTTGGTAGAGCAGCTGACTCTTAATCAGCGGGTCCGGGGTTCGAGTCCCTGATGGCGTATTTTTTATTGCCTTCAAAAAGCTCGTTTTAAGATCTCAATCATAGCGTTAAGCCCCCCCCGGAATATTCCGATAATTAATTCAGATATGGCTCTAAAAGACAAATTAATCATAGATTTCGACAAAGAGCGGCGGATTGTCCATTTTTCCGCCTCTTCGGTCGTAAAATTCGCCGATAATGATGACATCGACGATCTCTACCTGGCCGCCTGCGAGATTCTCGATGAATTTACCCCCGGCGGCCCTTGCTGCGTGTTGGTTGATATTTCGAAATTCATCCTGGAGCAGGCCCTGTTCGAATATTATTTTAAGAAGTCGCTCCTGGTTAAGGAAAAATACCTCCTCCCCGGCGGTATCGCCGGATATGGTTATGAAATTACCCGGGTTACCATAAAAATGGGCTTTGCCAGTATGGGACTGACTCCGCCCATATTCAAAACTCGTCACGAAGCTACCGCTTACCTCGAAAGCCTCCAAACCAGCAAAGTCTCGAGCTGAATTCCTGCCGGCACTTCAAATACTCCTATCGTTATCCATTTTAAAGTCAATCATTCCGCAATTTATGCCGATAAAAACACAAGATCAGTCCATTTTCTAAAACGGTAAATTGGTCTTTGGTATGGGAAAAGTAATCCCTCGGTGAACAGATGATTTCATCCAAAGCGATAAACAGAATTTCAGATAATTCCGTCTGGATCAGCCTGGTCTTCTGTGCCATTTTCTGGGTGATGGATTCCCTGGTGCATGCAACCATTTTCCCCCGGGGAGGCTTCTGGAAATTGATGTTCCAACCCGATTCGGAATTGATCTGGATGAGAACCATGGTGATCTTCCTGACCATAATGATCGGGTACATAATCCAGCTGATCATCGTCAGCCGCAAACGGGCCGAGGAAGAAGCCGAAAAGGCCCATAAATTCCTGCAGCTTATCCTGGATACCATTCCCATTCGGGTCTTCTGGAAAGACGCCAAAGGAACATACCTGGGATGCAATCGGCTGTTCGCAAAAGATTCCGGGATGGAAAGCCCCAGGGAAGTCATCGGCAAAAACGATTTCGATATGGGTTGGAAAGAACAAGCCGAGCTTTACCGCGCCGATGACCTGAATGTCTTCAAATCGGGCGTCCCGAAAATCGGCTACGAAGAGCCTCAAACCACCCCCGACGGCTCCAGAATCTGGCTCAAGACCAGCAAAATACCCCTTACCGATCACGCCGGGAGAATATTCGGGGTTCTCGGGATGTACGAAGAAATAACCTCCCGCAAGAAGGCCGACCAGGAACTCCGCGAACGGGAAAGCCTGCTGCGGTCCACACTGGAAGCATTTGACGTCGGCATTCTTATCGTAGACGATAATGGAAAACTCAAAGCTTCGAATTCCAGCTTCGCCGAAATGTGGCATATCCCGCGAGAAATGATCGACGAAGGTAACGACGACCGCATGCTGGAATTCGTTCTGGAACAACTGGTTGATCCGGAAAGCTTCTTGACACAGGTTCGAAAACTGTACGGAACACATCATTATTCAAGGGATAACCTGAATTTCAAAGATGGCCGGGTGTTCGATCGCATTACCCTGCCTTTGACTCAGGACGGCAAAATACTGGGGCGGATCTGGATTTTCCGCGATAATATGGCTGAGCAGGACTTCCCCATCGACCATGAGAAAATCACCGCATTTCAGAATAGCGACACCAACCATTGACCCGGAACCACCGGGACTATTAGTCTTTCCATTTTAATTCTTGACAAATCAATCGCTTAACTCTATTTTATTTATAGAGGTTACCCCACCTCTATTCTGACATCCTCACCCACACAGCTCTGTATAAGAGCCGCTTCTAAATTGACGGCCAATTTTTTATATATCTTTAGAGGAGGATATTATGAAAAGCAGAATTTTCTATCTGCTGTCGGTAGCGCTCTTTTGTCTGGCGATACTGACTCCATTTCCGGTTTATTCCGGACCGATCGATACTCCCATCCAGGAACATCCCTGGGGCGGCGAAGAAGATCCCAACCCGGGAGGCGTCTGGATCTATATTCCCGGAACGCCCATTATTATCGGTGATATCTTCGATCTCCTGATTAACAGTACCAGAAACAGGACCACCGGTAAATCCACAGCTATCATTCTTTCGAGTGATACCGCCAAATTCGAAACCATTGCCGTTTCGACCAGCAGCTCGACCAAGAGCCTGCGGTCGGCCGCCATGAGGTAATAAGTATGAGTCAACTCCAAAGCACAAATATCGAATACTGCCGGTGCTGTCGGAGTTATCTCGAGGAACTGCTGCAGAAGAAAGACTACCAGGGCGCTGTCCGGTATTATGAATCGATCAAGCCTGAGCTTGACGGTATCCCGGAACCGCTTGTGGGTATCATTCTTCGTCTGGCCGCCAGAGCTTATACTTATGCGGGAGCCCCCAAGAGAGCTCTTCCGCTGGTTCGTACCGCTGTACATAACCTTTCAAAAACGGTCGACTATCGTAAAGATCTGGCCCAGGCCTTTCTGGTTCTTGGAGATACTCTCCGTGAACTCGGCGAGTTCAAGGAAGCGTCGCGCTCTTTCCGCGACGCAGAATCGATCAGCCGCCGCAGCGAGGATTTTCACGGCGCCGCCGACGCTTTGAACCGTCTGGCCGGCATTTTCTTCCGGGAAAGCAACTTCGAGCAGGCACTTCAGTGCATGCTGGATGCCATGGAATCGATTCGTCAAACCGACGACCGCAAAAAGCTGTCGTTTATGTTCGGCAACATCGGCAGAATATATACCATGCTGGGAAAACTCTCCTCGGCCGAGGAATATATTCGCATGAATATCGATCTGGCAAGCGAATACAACGAGCATCAGGATATGGTTCGCGCCCGGCTTTCGCTGGCGTACCTTTATATCCAACAGGCTCGTTACGGCAAAGCCGATGAACTTCTGGAATCGACCCTGACTGAAATTCGCTGCCGCGGCTACATCAATGAAGAAATTATTCACCTGACCTACGCCGGCGAATTGGCCGTCCGTACCGGCCAGTTCGAGGCGGCTGTTTCACTTCTGACGGAGGCTGCCGCACGGGCACGGAAAACGTCGTCCAATTCGCTTCATGCCGCCCGCCCGCTTCGCTGGCTGGCCGAACTGATGGTCAGACAGGAGAATTACCGCAGGGCCCTGACTTATCTTAACCAGGCCATGCCCATCATGAAAAGCCTCGACGATCGCATCGAAATCGGCGCTCTGACCAGGCTCAAGGCGATCTGCTTTGAAAAACTGGGCAAGACCGAAGAAGCGAGAACTCTGTTCCTGGAGGCCTGCGCCATGCTCGAAGGCCTTCATGCCAGAGTCGAACTTGCCGACTGCATGGTGCAAATGAGCGAATCGGGCGTATTTACCCCGGCGCAGCGCAGCATGTACCATTGCCGGGTTGAAGATATCTTCAGAATCTGCCGCATCGAACGGAAACTGGATAGGCCGGTCGGGATCGAACGGGAAATTATGCCTCAGCAATCCGCGAGTCCGGCTTCAGAGAATACCGGGATGTTTAACTCCCATTCGATTTCCAGAAATCCGGAGATGGAGAAGATAATAAGGCAGTTGAATCTTTTGCGCACGACCGATATCCCGATTTTGTTCACCGGTGAAACCGGGACGGGAAAGGACTTCCTCGCAAGATACTTCCATTCCATAGCCCGTCCGGGACGTCCGTATATCGCGGTTAACTGTGCCGCCATTCCGGATACCTTGATCGAGGCCGAGCTTTTCGGTCATAATAAGGGAGCCTTTACGGGAGCCGATACTAACCGTCGCGGGCTGTTCGAAGCCGCCAACGGCGGAGTTATCCTGCTGGATGAAATAGGCGAATTACCGCTTCCGCTGCAGGCGAAATTGCTGCAGGTCCTCGAATCGCGCAAACTCCGCCCGCTTGGCGGAGCAAAGGAAATCGACCTCGATATTATCGTTCTGGCTGCGACAAATCGCGACCTTGAAGCGATGTCGCGAGAAGGGACTTTCCGGCTCGACCTGTATTACCGTCTCGCCGGTATTACCATTTCCATTCCGCCGCTACGGGAACGGAAAGAGGATATCCCATTTTTGCTGGAAAGGTTTATGCGGCAGTACAAAATCCTTACCAACGGTAAAGGACCGGACCCGGATCTCGTCAGACTTTTTGTCGCTTACGACTGGCCGGGAAATGTCCGCCAATTGGAAAATAGGGTGCATCAATTGAAGGCTCTGACCAACCTGGTGCAGGATCGCGATTTCGCGACGGCGGCGCAGTCGCTGTTCGACGAAAAAGCCGAAGAACCGGGACAGTCACTTCAGCAACAACTGGAGAAACTGGAAAAGAAACTTCTCTTGGAAGCACTGGTTTCCGCAAACGGAAACAAATCCGAAGCAGCGCGGCTGCTTTCGATTCACGAGTCGACTTTCCGGGCGAAAATGAAACGTTTCCGCCTGGAAAGCGCGGTTAACTAGAAGTCTGCCACTGCTGGCCGTCTTATCGGCAGGCTTTCATATATATCCCCTCTGGAGGGGCGGGCGGCAAGGTCTCCCAAGCGCCATCCGCCCCTCTATCTTTTCGCCCGGCCAACGCTTTGAATATTCCATTTTCACCCTCAAAAAAACGCTAATTGTGAAATTGAGAGTCAACACATCATGCGGATATTCCGTAGTATTTTCAAGCCGGCGCAGGATTTTCGGACCTTCTGATTCGGCATCAAAATAAAAAAGCCGGCAGACTAATCCAATTTATTAAAAGGAGTATTTCATGAAAATCGTTAAAGCCGTTTGTTCGAAAATTGCAGTTCTCTTGCTGATCGCGACGATCTTTGTATATTCGTCTCCTCAGGCACAGATCACCGATATTCTTATCGCGGATCTCTTGTTTATCCCGAGCGATGTGACCATCAATGTCGGGACAACCGTTCGCTGGACCAATATTGATCCCGTACTGCATAGCGCAACCTCGGACGGCAACTGGGATTCAGGCTTGCTCGACGAATTTGAAACCTATGAATTCACCTTTAACAGCACCGGCACGTTCGATTACTATTGTACCCAGCATCCTTTTATGACCGGAACCATTACCGTCCAGCAGCCGACCGATGCCGAAGAATCCGCGAATTCACTGATACCCCGGGATTTCAGGCTCTTCCAGAATTACCCCAATCCCTTCAATCCCTCCACGACGATTGAATTCTCTCTCGAACGCCGCTCTGAAGTCAAATTGACCGTCTTTTCTATTCTCGGCACCGAAGTTAAGACCCTGGCGAATGCGGAATTTGCCGCCGGAAGACATTCCCTGGAATGGGATGGAACCGATGCCGAAGGCAGCCAGGTTTCTTCCGGAATTTACTTCTACCAGATCGAATCGAACGGAATCCGCGCCGCGGAAAAAATGGTCCTGTTGAAGTAACGAAAATATGTATAATGGATTAATTTAGTCCGGAATCGCGGAACCAAAATATCCCGAATTTTGTTTTGAATACAGCGCCCCGGGCGAGAACCGCGCCCGGTGTGCCGGCATCTACCGCCGATTTGCCTTTTTATTAGAACCCTGGCTAAACCGCTGCAAACCTTTTATTCAGACGGAGGTCTCATGATACGCCAGGCGTTTTTTATTACGCTCACTCTTTCAATCATTATAGTCTCCTGGGGGTGCAGCGACAGCGGCACTAACTCCGGAGGCGGCGGCAGCAATCCCGATACCACCTTCGCCGCCGATATTCAACCGATCTTCACCGCCCGATGCGCCACGAGCGGTTGTCATGATCTTAGTAATTCCACCGGAACCGGCCTGATCCTTGTTTCCGGACACGCCTATGACAGCCTGGTCGGAGTCGCCTCGGTCGAGGTCGCCCTGAATCGGGTTGAACCGGGAGACGCTGATAACAGCTACCTAGTTCATAAAATCGAAGGCACGCAGACTGTCGGAGACCGCATGCCCCGGAATCAAACGCCCCTCACTCCAGACCAGATTCAGATGATTCGGGCCTGGATAGATCAGGGTGCCCTGGATAATTAAGGGGAACCGATACCATGGCCAAGAAATTGATAGGCATAATTCCGGTCTCGATCATCCTGTTCTTTTGCTACGTTTATGCTTCCGAGTATAACGTCGATCGCGATCAAGCGAACGAAGTCAAGTTCATTTCCGACGCCCCTTTCGAGGACTTCGAGGGTATTACCTCTCAAATAGACGGGTATGTTTTCTGGAAAGACGAGCGATTCGATGAAAACATCGATAAAGCCGCTTCCCGGCTGTACTTCGAAGTGGAACTTGCCACCATGAAAACCGGCATCGGCATGCGCGACCGCGATATGCGCGAAGATTACCTTGAAACCGATAAATACCCCCGCGCCGTTTATGATGCTAAGATTATTGCCATTGATCCGCTGGGAAATAATTCCTATCGCGTAACTGCCGAAGGCGATTTCAGCATTCATGGAGTTTCGCAGCCTCGTGAAATCATCGCCACCGTTGAAATGGAACAAAACGACTTCCATGTCGTCAGCGCTTTTACGGTCAATCTTAAAGACCATAACATTAAGGTCCCCAAGCTCCTCTTTTTGAGGATCGGCGAAGTAATTAAAATCGAACTGGACTTCCACCTGAAATTTATCAAATGAGATTCAAGGAGGCGTCGTGCGTACCCTATCGAAAATTCTCTTATGGATTATCATGCTCATCCATACCCCGATTTACGCCCAGGAAGCGGTTTCCTGGCAGCGGAGCGAAAATCCCATTCAAAGTGAATCCGTGATTTTCATCTCCAGCCATGCTATTAATCTGGAAACCGCCCACAACAATTCCAAAGGCAATCTCGAATTTCAGATTTACCACCGCTTCTTCCCTGCAATATCGGAGGGTTTTGAATCATTGTACGGATTCGACGGTCCCGTCAACATGCGTCTGGGCTTCGGCTATGCGGTCAGCGACAATTTCACGGTTACGCTTGGCCGCAGTAACGTCAATGATAATCTCGACTTGCGGAGTAAATGGCAGTTCTGCAACAAGGTCTATGGCAGCATCCCTATGATGCTCGCCGTTCAGGGAGGCGTAGCCTGGAACAGCAATATCTTCGGCCGGGATAATACCGATTCCCGCAATTTTCAGTATTACGGACAGTTAATATTCAACACCCGCATATTGAAAAATCTGGGGATCGGGGCGGTTCCGTCGTACCTCTATAACAGCAATTTTCTCGCTGATGAATACGAAGACACTTTTGGATTTGGGTTTTATGGGCAGTACTATTTCAATCACCGAATGAGCACGATTTTGGAGTATGGGACGGTTCTCGAGGGCTATGCACTCCCCTACGATTACTATGCCTGGGGATTCGAGCTTCAGACTGCGGGGCATTTCTTCAAGTTGTTTATCACCAACAGCCTGACTCTGAACCCCTCTCAGTACATCGTGGGAGCGGTCTATCCCTTTGAACCGGATGAATTCCGCCTGGGGTTCATGGTTACCCGGCTATTGCCCATTTAACCTTTATAGGGGCCGCAATCGCGGCCCCTTCTTTATTTACACCTTCCGCCGAAACCCTTACACCTTTCCATTTGTTTAAGAGTCTGCGTATAAACTTGAAATACTTTTGAAAGGTGGAAATAAACAGATGAATCTCCCCAAAACTCTGGGTGAATTGAAAAAATCGGGATATACGAGCGTTTCGACCAAGGATGAACTCCGCCGAAACCTCCTCAATCAGATAAAATCGGGCCAAAAGCGTTTCCCCGGAATCATCGGTTACGATCGTTCCGTCCTGCCGCAGATCGAAAATGCCGTTCTTTCGCGTCACGACTTCATCCTCCTCGGTTTGCGCGGACAGGCAAAAACCCGAATCTTGCGCCAGCTGGCCTATCTCCTCGATGAATTCATTCCGGTAATCGCCGGCTCGGTCCTTAACGAGGACCCGTTTAACCCAATATCGGATAAATACCGTGCCCTGCTGAAACAGGCCGGCGACGACCTGGCCATCGACTGGCTGCACCGCGATGACCGCTACCACGAAAAACTGGCGACTCCCGACGTCTCCGTAGCCGACCTTATCGGCGACATCGATCCCATCAAAGCTGTCCGGGAAAAACTGGACCTGGCCGACGAAGAGGTCATCCACTGGGGAATTATTCCCCGAACCAACCGCGGCATTTTCGCTATCAACGAACTGCCGGACCTCCAACCCCGCATCCAGGTGTCGCTTTTGAATATCCTCGAAGAAAACGATATCCAGATCCGGGGATTCCCGATTCGGGTGCCTCTCGACATGATGCTCTGCTTCACGGCCAATCCCGAAGACTACACCAACCGCGGGAATATTATCACGCCGCTGAAAGACCGCATCGCTTCGCAGATAAATACCCATTACCCGGAAAATATCCGCGATGCCATGGCCATTACCGCGCAGGAAGCATGGGAAGAACGGGGCCGGGAAATCGAAATCCCCGAGCTCATGAAGGAACTTATCGAAGGAATTTCCTTCGCGGCGCGCGATTCGGAATATGTCGATCAAACCTCCGGGGTGTCGGCCCGCCTGTCGATATCGGCGTACGAAAACCTGATTTCCAATATCGAACGCCGTGCCGCCATAAACGGCGAGAACGATCTTTACCCCCGCGTCTGCGACCTGTATTCCGTCATCGCATCGGTGGTCGGCAAGGTCGAAATGGCCTACGAAGGGGAACTGGAAGGCCCGACCATCCTTGCCATCAATCTCATCGGAGAAGCGGTCAACACCACGTTCAATGAACGCTTTCCATCGCCCAAGACTCCCCGTAAGCGGGACGCCGAGGGCCTGCCCATGCCGATCGACAATACCTACGAAGCGGTTATCGATTTCTTTTCCACGGGAAGACGGCTGGAATTGTCGGATGAAATGCGCTATGACGAGTACAAAGCCGCGCTTGACCAGATCGCAGGCTTGAAGGAGATCGCGAAGAAGTACCATCAAACCGGCGATGACCGGGAAACTTACATGGTGATGGAGTTCATCCTCGAAGGATTGCACAGGGCAAATGTCATCGCCAAGGAATCTCCCGATAACAAGTTCGTTTACACCGACATGCTGTCGAACATCCTGAGGGATTAGCGCAATGCGTTTCTGGTATTCCAAATTCGACGACGAACTGCTGCAGCAAATCCGTTCCATGCGGGACCTGATGCAGATCTTCAACCAGCTGCTCCTGCGGCTTAACGGAGATGTCAAGATGGCCCTGAAAGCCATGCGGCAGCTCCAGCAGATGGGATACATCCCCGAGGACTGGGACCTCGACAAGTTCGAAGAGGAATTGAAGAAGAACAGTGTTATCACCATGGAAGGAACTACTCCGAAACTGACCCGCAAAGGGGAGCGGGGGCTGCGGAGAGATTCTTTCGAGTACATTTTCGAACGCCTGAAAGCGTCGCGCGACGGTACCCACCAGACCAACCGGGGCGCGGGAGATTCCGAGGAGGTTCTTCCGGAGCGGAAACAGTACTCGTTCGGCGACAACCTGAGCCGGCTCGACTTGAAAGGTTCCCTGCTGAATTCGGTCTTCCGCACCGGTTCGCTGGGGATGGGGTTATCCGAAGACGATCTCGAAGTGTACGATACCTCCCGGAATACGTCATGCGCCACCGTCATCCTGATTGACATATCGCATTCGATGGTGCTGTACGGTGAAGACCGCATCACACCGGCCAAACAGGTGGCGCTGGCTTTCACGGAACTGATTACCACCAAATATCCCAAAGACAGCCTCGAAATCGTCCTGTTCGGCAACGATGCCAAACTAGTACAAATCAAGGATCTGCCGTACATCGGAGTCGGGCCGTACCTGACCAACACCAAAGCCGGACTCCAGATGGCCCGGAATATCCTGATGCGCAAGAAAAATCCCAACAAGCAGATCTTCATGATTACCGACGGTAAACCATCGATGATCCGCCGCTCCAACGGAACCGAATACCGCAACCCGATGGGGCTCGACCCGATGATCGTCAACCGGACCCTCGACGAAGCGGTCACCTGCCGGAAGAAGAACATCACGATTACGACCTTCATGATTACCGACGATCCGTACCTGCAGCAGTTCGTGCGGAAGTTGACCGAATTGAACCGCGGCAGGGCTTATTTCTCCAAGGCGGATAATCTGGGGGATTTCATCTTCTACGATTTCTTCACGCACCGCAAGCGGAATCACTGACTTCGCGGCCGATTAAGCCATCGCCTCCTCCCTGCCGATACATATTGATATTGGATTGTTTCCGATATCGTTATGAATACCAGGTCTGAACATATTCGCGGCTTCACTCTGATTGAAGTCATTGTCGTCATCGTGGTACTCGGTATCGTGGCTTCGGTGGCGATTCCGAAATACCGCGATGTTACTCAGGAATCAAAAAAAAGCGCCTGCCGCAGTTCGCTCACCGAGCTCCGTTCGGCGATTTCCATCTACTATTCCGACCGGGCGGTGACCGCCGGAGCGCCGAGCTGGCCGGAAATCGATTCGCTTCGAACCATCGGCGTCGTGATGCAGTTTCTTATCCCCCCCAATCCCTTTCAACCAAACGCTCCCGATTCGATCGTGACCGGGGTGACTCCGGGAGTAACGGTCGGTACCCGCGGAGGGTGGGCTTACAAGCCCTCCACCGGGCAGATCTGGCCCAACACCAATACTTCGATTCCCGGAGGGGGCTGCACTCCGGCCGAGGATATCGGCGAGAGTTACTGGTAAGCGGGATTCTCCGGCACAATTCGACAAAACCACGAGTGGTTTGTAGTCCGTTTTTCGGGATTTTTTACCATAACCGATTGACACTCAATCAAGTCCCATCAAATGGCTTTGTTTTTCATAATTGGGTGTGCTGTTCTGTTAGGTTTTCGGATGGGGGAAATTATATACCACCCCCTAACCCCCTCCTTATAAAGGAGGTGGAATGGCGAAACCCGGCGGGTTTCGGCCTGGCAGAAGAGAAGGGACGTCCTTCGTGCGCGGTCTGCGCTTCGCGGGATCCTCATCTGCCCGTTCGTAGTTAATTGCCATCGAATTCTCTTAATGTAATCCCCGCTTCTTTTTTTGCCGTTCCCATTTCTTTTATTGTCATTCCTTTTAATTTTCGTCATTCCCATCCCTATTATTGTCATTTCCTTTTCCATTTTCGTCATTCCCGCGACGGCGGGAATCTTTTGTTTTTGGGCAACGCCAAAACAAAAAAGGACACTCCTTCCACATAAGGGGAGCGCCCAATTTCACCACCGAAGTTGTTGCGAAATTGCGGGGGTTAACGAGGAGGGCCTGAATCAGAAGATGGAAGTATGCAGAGAAAATGGCAGGAGCATGGAACTCCTGCCGTATGGACTATTTTGACGATACGATATCTGTTTTTGTGGATTCAATGATATCGAGTAATTCCGCCGTCTCTTTTGCCGGAACCTGATGTTTATTCAAGACTTCGGTCAGGATGACTACCATGCGGTCCCAATTTGCCTCGGAAATATTCAGATGCGCATGGGAAGCCAACATACTTTTACCCGTATATTGGCATGGCCCGCCGGTGGCCTGGCATACCATGGCCGTTACATGATATTTGAGATACGCGGCCGGTACACGTTTTCTGGCCTCATCAATGGCCGGATTCCGATTAAGGATCGAATCCGGAACCATGGCATCGATGAAATCACTGACGACTACGGAAATAGGTGCAAGCCCGCCAAGGCGATCATAAAGTGATTTACTCTGTGCTTTCGGCTCCTCTTCGGACCAGACTGTGGCCCTGCCCAGCACGAGAACCATACATACCATCAGAACAAGAGATACATACCTGTTTACCCGCATGTCACACCTCCATTGATAGTTGTTAATCGTTGTTTTACTGCAATAGGTGTTGCCTTGAGTGAGGCATACAGCGCTATCGTTTATCGTTCAGTACGGCAACAAGGCCGTATTGATTTCGGTTCTATACTCGCTGAACGGCCTGGAAACGGCCGGGTAACCGCCTTCTTCCGGCGAAGCGGATAGTTAATATAGACTACGTATATCCATGTAGGAATTTAAGTATTTTTTTGATCTATATGTGGTTCCGCCAATCACCTCGCTAAACCCCGCAACCTGCTATCAGGCCGGATATGATTTTGATGTAACAGGGATATTTAGATGCCAGGTCTAAATCGCCGGTATTTAATCTTCGGGACCGGGCTTTTTTCCAAATCTTTTTTAAATATTTTTACTATTCTGCGACTGAATCGTCTATATTAGGAATATCATAGCCTGAACAAGGGAGGATGTCTATGATTCAAAAGAGAGTTATTGTCGCTCTTATCGCTCTGTTATTACTATGCACAACAGCATCGGCCGACGAGGAATATATCAAGGACTGCGGGTTATTGCAGAAAGAAGGTAATTCCTGTTTTTCTATCAGAACCGACAATTTCGGCAAATACCTGATAAACGAAGTCGGTTACCTGTTTTTGGACGGGGATTATATCTACGTGGAGGGGACGGTAAGCGTTGACGGATGTAATCCGGATTGCAGTCAATGGGATGGATGTCTGGTGGTCGATAGTATCTGGTTCTGCCCCGAATATCTTTATGTAAAAGACTGCGGGTTTTTTACATGGGAAGGGACCTGCAGCTATTTCGATTCCGACAACTACGGAACCTACATGGTAGGCTTATCGGCAGGGCAGTACAAAAGCGGGGATTATATCTATATCGAGGGCGAGGTTTACACCGGATTACCGCATTGGTGTAATCAGTGGAACGGCTTTTTGTATGCCGACAGCAGCAGTTATTGCCTTGAAAGCTTCCATATCGAAGATTGCGGAATAATCTACCAAGGCGTCGAAACGGGTTGCGTATTAATCGACACTTATGAGCATGGGGATTACCTGATAACCAATTATTCCGGGCATTTTATTACGGGCGATACCATTTATGTCGAAGGGGAAGTCGATCCCGCGTGCGATTCCTACTGCATGCAAGGGGATGGATGCCTTACCTATAGTATCGCCTATCCCTGTGAATTCACCGAACCATTCGCGAAACATGGCAAATTGGTAATAGCGGGAGACGCTCATTGCACCTGTTTGTTGATTGACGATGGCTGGACATACCACCCGCATGGAAGCACCACCACTTTTGAAACATACGAACTGCATGGAAGTATCGCTCCTTTCGAGATAAATGACGACGTGATGGTGTTTGGTCAATACCAGTTCGCACCATCGATTTGTATGGTCGGCCCGATTGT
>JBFZFV010000051.1:0-49955 GCA_041306185.1 Candidatus Zixiibacteriota bacterium | reverse complement strand
GGAAGATAATCCAAATCACAGAACGGTTCCGCCGGTTCGAGAGAATCAACTATCGAATAGCTCCAATACGGACTGACTATACGTAAAAATAGGGGTTCTTCAACAGACCCCTTGCTGTGGGTTTGTCGTTACAAGCAACACCCAATTGTTCGACTACTTTCCCCCTTCAAGGGTGTGGTATTTCCTGCCCAAAACCCCCAATCGCTACCAAACCACTGCAATTTTTGCCATTTCAATGTTTCCTAAACCCCTTGTGCCCCATTTTTGTATACCACGACATTTTGTCCGGAAAGAAAACACACCATGTGTGTCAATTATGAAAAACAAACCCATTTCATTGCACTATACACGGCCACACCAACTTACAGCCGCATATCCCCCAAACCCCACCACCAAACCGCTGCAATTATTGCAGCGGAATGGTACTTTGAACCCTGTTCTCCACTCAGCCAGCATTACCAGGGTATTGCCATGCTTGCATTTTTGCCGGATAACCCGCATATTTATGTATACGGCGATGGCGAAGCGTCCAGCTTTAACGGGTATTTTAACTATTCATTCACAGGTGACACAATGAAAGGCGCACTAATAGTATTGTTAGGTATCACCATTTTGATGCCAACGGCGATATTAATTGACGGCGTCTGCGGTGATGTAAATGACGACGGGGTAGTAAATATCCTCGATATCGTTTATCTGGTCAACTATAAGTTCAAGGGAGGTGCCGCGCCAAGTTGCGGGCAGGGAACCGTAACGGATATCGACGGTAATCTTTACCAGACAATCAAAATCGGTGACCAGTGGTGGATGGCCGAAAACCTGAAGGTAATTCATTATCGCAATGGTGATCCCATACCCAATGTCACTAGTAATGTCCTCTGGCCGGGTCTTAATGCCGGGGCCTACTGCAATTATGATAACAATCTGGGCTACGTTTCCACCTTTGGCAGGTTATATAACTGGTACGCGGCAGTGGATAGCAGGAATATAGCTCCGACCGGCTGGCATCTGCCCACCGATGCCGAGTGGCAAACACTCATTGATTTTCTTAATGGCGAAAGTGTTGCCGGCGGGAAATTGAAGGAGACCGGGACTATCCATTGGGCGTCACCTAACGCCGGTGCCACCAACGAGAGCGGTTTCTGGGCATTACCAGCGGGCTATCGTAGATACGATGGCGTTTTCGACGGATTGAGTTATTACACTTTCTTCTGGTCCGCTACAGAATCAGACGCCTATTTCGCTTGGTACCGTGGCCTGGGTTACAACGACTATGGCGTATTTCATTTGAATGATTATAAGCAACTCGGATTTTCCGTTCGCTGCGTTAAGGATTAGGCTGCTTGGGTGACGAGTAAAACGCAAGGACCCTCAGTCCTCTTTCAGGCCTTCTTTTTCGGGAGAGTCGGGGCCGACCAGCGACCTCAGCGAATTCGCCGCCGCCTTCTGCTCGGCATCCTTCTTCGAGGGTCCCAGCCCTACCCCGGTCATGGTGCCGTCGGTGAACACCCCGACCTTGAACTCCTTGGCATGATCGGGACCGTTCTCGGCCAGCACCTCGTAGTACGGCGTCCCCTGCCCCCGGGCCTGAAGGTATTCCAAAAGTTCCCCTTTGTAGTTGCGGTAGCGGGAATCGGACAGCACCGCATCGGCATGCGGCACGATGATCCGATGGATGAACTCGCGGGCGCGTTCCAGGCCGCCGTCCAGAAATATCGCTCCGATCACGGCCTCGAGCGCATCCGACACGATGGAATGGCGGTCCCGCCCGCCGGCCAGTTCCTCATCCTCCGACAGGAAGATAAAGCCGTTGAGCCCGGAAGTGCGCCCGACCATCGAGAGGGTGATTTCGTTGACCAACATGGCCTTGGTCTTGGTGAGGTCTCCCTCGTTGTAATCGGGGTAGCTTTTGAAGAGGTGTTCGGCGATGAGGACTCCGAGTACGGAATCTCCGAGGTATTCGAGGCGTTCGTTGGATCTGCCTTCGAGGTTTTCGACACGGACGTACGAACGGTGCGTCAACGCCTCGACCAGAAGCGCAGGACTATTGAAGCGGTAGCCGAGCATTCCGGCGAAACTATCGACTAACTCCTCTGCTCCGGGCGGTGTTTTTCGCCCGGTGAGGCGTTTCAGGAAATCATACCATGACACGTTACAAACTTAGCCGTTGTACCTTCGCCCGACCAGGGTAACGTTGTGTCCTCCGAACCCGAACGAATTGGAGAGGAAAGTATCGAAACGGTACTCCCTTGCCCGGTTCGGGACATAATCGAGGTCGCATTCCGGATCGGGATGTTCCAGGTTTATTGTAGGATGCAGTTTGTCGGCTTGCATAGAGAGAATAGAGGCAATCAATTCGACCGCGCCGGCGGCTCCGAGCAAATGCCCGACCAGCGACTTGGTGGAATTGAGCGGAATCTTGTACGCATGATCACCCAGGACAGCCTTGATAGCTTTGGTTTCGGAGATATCTCCGAGCGGAGTGGCGGTGCCGTGGGTGTTGATGTAATCGACATCTTCGGGTTTGATTCCGGCGTCGGACAGGGCGAAAGTCATGGCCTGTCTGGCGCCTCGGCCGCTCGGTTCGGGAGCGGTCATGTGGTAGGCGTCGCAGGTGGACCCTCCGCCGATCAATTCGGCGTAGATTTTGGCGCCGCGGGCTTTGGCCGATTCCAGCGATTCGAGAATGAGGATACCGGAGCCTTCGCCCATCACGAATCCGTCGCGTTCGTTGTCGAACGGCCGCGAGGCTTTTTCGGGGATTTCGTTGAAGGTGCTCATGGCCTTGGCCGAGCAGAATCCCGCCATGGAGGTCGGGGTGATGGTCGATTCGGCTCCGCCGGCGATCATGATGTCGGATTCGCCGCGCTGGATGCTGCGGAAAGCACCGAGAATGGCGTGCGATGACGAGGCGCAGGCGGAGACGGTGGCATAGTTGGGTCCCTGGAAATCGAAGCGCATGGCGGCGAGCCCGGCGCACATGTCGGCGATCATCATCGGGATGAAGAAGGGGGAGACGCGTCCGGGACCGGCGGTCAGCAGGTTTTCGTGCTGCTGTTCGAAGGTAGTGATGCCTCCGATACCGGAACCGATGATGACCCCGGCGCGGGGTTTGTCGATTTTTTCCAGGTCGAGCCCGGAATGGTTGACGGCATCCTGAGCAGCGACGAGGCAGTACTGCTGGGAAATGTCGAGCCGCCGAATGGACTTCTTATCGAGGTAATTCGAGGCGTCGAAATTTCTCACTTCGGCGGCGATTTTGGTCGGGTAGTCGGTGATATCGAAACGGGTGCAGATCCCGACCCCGCTTTTACCGGCGAAGAGATTTTTTATATATTCATCAATGTTGTGACCGAGTGGGCTGACGATGCCCATCCCGGTAACAACAACTCTGATATCCTTCACAAATTATCCTAACGGACTATTTTTTATGGCCCTTGATGTAATTGATGGCATCACCGACGGAGGCGATTTTTTCGGCGTCTTCGTCCGGGATTTCAATCGAGAATTCCTCTTCCAATGCCATAACCAATTCCACGGTATCGAGCGAGTCGGCGCTCAAATCATCAACGAACTTGGCTTCTGGCGTTACCTGAGCGGCGTCGACGCCAAGCTGTTCCACGATAATATCCTTGACCTTCTGTTCCACATCAGCAGACATTGAGAATCTCCTTACCTATTGTGTATTCCGTTATCTTTATTTTCACATCAACATTCCGCCGTTAACGGCCAGGACCTGCCCTGTGATATACGCGGCTTCGTCGGAACTCAAGAACACTACCGCATTGGCGATATCTTCCGGGGTTCCGAACCGTTTCAGCGGGGTCATTTCGATAAACTGCTCGGTCACTTTTTCCGGCAGAGCGCGGGTCATCGCGGTATCGATGAATCCCGGCGCCACCGCATTCACGGTAATGCCCCGTCCGGCAAGCTCCTTGGCACATGTTTTAGTCAGTCCGATAAGTCCCGCCTTGCTGGCCGAATAATTGGCCTGCCCGGCGTTGCCCATCTGGCCGACCACCGATGAAATATTCACAATCCGGCCGCTGCGCTGTTTAATCATCACTTTTGCGGCCGCCTGGGATACTAAGAAAGCCCCTTTTAGATTAATGTCAAGTACCAAGTCCCAATCTTCTTCCGACATCCGCATCACCAGGGTATCGCGGGTAACGCCGGCGTTATTGACGACGACATCGAGCGAGCCGAAGTGTTCGACGGTCTGATCGATCAGGGCCTTGACATCGGCGGCTTTTGAGACATCGGCCTTGATGGCGATGGCCTCGTAACCGCGTTTTTTAAAATCCGCGGCGGTCTCTTTGGCGACATCTTCCATGACGTCGGATATTACTATTTTCGCACCGAGGGCCGCGAATTTTTCGGCGATGGTCATGCCGATTCCGCGGGCCGAGCCGGTTACCAGGACTGTCTTATCTTTAAAATCCATTTTGTCTATCCTACCACTGAGGACGTAAGTTTCTCAATATCTTCCAATTTGTCAACATTAATCAGCTCGGCATCGGGAACGGCGCGTTTGGCCAATCCCGTGAGGACCTTGCCGGGGCCGATTTCAATTATCTTATTAATCTTCAGTTTTGCGAAAAGTTCCATGGTTTGCTGCCATCTTACGGGAGCGGTAATCTGGCGAATAAGGAGATCTTTGATTCGTTTCGGGTCCCCTTCTCCCTGCGCGGTGACATTCGCGACGACAGGAACTTTGGCCGGCTCAATATTAATGCTCTTAAGATATTCTTCCATGCCTGAACGAGCCGGTTCCATCAGCGGGCTGTGAAAAGCTCCGCCGACCTGGAGGACCATGGCTCTTTTAGCCCCGGCTTCTTTGCACAGCCGGACCGCTTCTTCAACACCAGCCAGCGATCCCGAAATGACGATCTGATTCGATGAATTGAAATTGGCCGGAACAACGACACCCTTAGCTGAAGCTTGTTTGCATATTTCTTCAATTTTCGCTTCTTCCAGTCCCATCACAGCGGCCATTGTCCCGGGATTTTTCCGGCAGGCTTCTTCCATCAAAGAAGCTCTTTTAACCACGGCTTTAACGGCATCGACCGGACTGAGCGCACCGGCCAGCGCCAGCGCCCCGTATTCACCAAGGGAGTGACCGGCGGTCAGATTCGCTTTCGGAATGCGATTCCGCATAATCCAAAGGATCGACAAGGAATGCAGCAGAATAGCGGGTTGGGTGAAACGAGTCTGGGTCAGTTTTTCGGCCGGGCCTTCGAAAGATAGCTTCGCAATATCCTCACCGATTTCGGTCGAGGCGATTTCGTACAAACGTCTAACTCCGGCATCGGAGTCGAACAAATCTTTACCCATACCCACATATTGCGAGGCTTGTCCGGGAAATATAACTGCAATATTATTTTTCATTTATTCCTACCATTTTATCAAAGCGGCGGCCCAGGTCAGTCCGCCGCCAAAAGCCGTCATCAGGACCAGATCATTTTCTTTAATATGTCCTTCGCGAAACGCCTCATCAAGTGCAATCGGAACCGATGCCGCGGAGGTATTTCCGTATTTCTCAAGATTCAAAAACACCTTGTCCATTGACAGGCCCAGCCGCCTGGCGATCGATTCAATGATACGGATATTGGCCTGGTGCGGAACCAACAGGCTGACATCTTCGGGAGTAACACCGGCTTCAGCGATGACTCTTCGCGAGGCATCTTCCATTTCGCGCACGGCATGCTTGAAGACCTCTTTACCGTTCATTTGAATATACCAATCTCCGGAACCGTTTTCAATATTCTGCAGCGGTTTTACGGCACCCCCCTCGGGAATCCAGAGCAACCTGGCAAAACGTCCGTCGGATTTAATATAAGTTGCCAGGATTCCCCTTTGATCCGTACTGGCTTCGACAATCGCGGCCCCGGCGCCGTCGCCGAACAGAACACAGGTATTACGATCGCTGTAATCAACAACACCGGAAAGGCGTTCGACACCGACAACCAGAATCTTTTTGAATTTTCCCGTTCTGATATAGGCGTCGGCCGTGGCAAGGCCATGGAGGAATCCGGCACAGGCAGCCACGATATCCATAGCGGCGGAATTTGCGGCGCCGATTTTTTCCTGTACGATACAGGCCAGCGAAGGGAGCCGATAATCGGGCGTGACGGTTCCGACCAGAACCATATCGATTTCTTCAGAGGCAATACCGGCCATGGCCAGAGCTTTTCTGCCGGCTTCGGTAGCCATATAGGAAGGAGATTCCTTGTCGGTGCTGATCCGGCGTTCTTTTATGCCGGTTCGCGACACAATCCATTCATTGGATGTGTCGACCATCTTTTCGAAATCTTCATTCGTCAGTCGACGGGACGGAACGTACGACCCTATTCCCGTTATCCGGCTGTTTGGAATCCCTGCCATTACCTTTTCCGTTATTTATAACCAGCTCTTCTTTGATATTTTGACTGATATGATTTCGAACCATCGCCACTGCGGATTTAATGGCGTTTTTTATCGCTTTGGGAGATGACGATCCATGACAGATGAGCGAAGCTCCATTGATACCGAGCAGCGGAGCACCGCCGTATTCGGCGTAATCGAAAGTACTTCTCAGCCGTTTCAGGAACGGGAGCATCAGGGTGGCCCCGACCCGCGAAAATATATTGGTATCGACCTGGCGTTTCAGTTTCGAGGTCAAAAAACCCTCGATCGATTCGGCGAATTTCAAGAGGATATTCCCGATAAATCCGTCACAAACGACGACATCGTACTCTCCGCTCAGGATATCGCGTCCTTCGAGGTTGCCGACGAAGTTCAAATCGGATTTATCGAACAAGGCGTGGGTCTGGCTGACCAGTTCATTGCCCTTGCTGCGTTCTTCCCCGATCGAGAGCATCCCGACTTTGGGATTGGTTCTCTTATAAATCAACGATGCATACACGGAGCCCATCAAACCGAACTGGTACAAATGAATCGGTTTACAGTCGACATTGGCCCCGACATCCAGGACCAGGGTGGCCTTATGCCCCACGGTCGGGAAAAATCCAACAATCGCCGGGCGGGTAATACCTTCGACTCTCCCCAGGATAAGGAGTGAAGAAGCCATCACGGCCCCGGTATTGCCGGCCGACACGAAAGCATCGGCAGTACCCTCTTTCTGCATGGTAAGGCCGATAGCGATAGACGAGGTTTTCCTGCGAATTCCCTCGGTAGCCGTATCGCTCATGGCAACGGCATGAGGGGCATTGACAACCTCGACATTGCGAGGAATATCTTTTTCGGTTTTGAGTTTATCGTTGATGATTTCGGATTTTCCCACCAAAATCACTTTTACCGAATCGCCCAGCTCGCGGGCGGCCATGAGGCCCCCTTCGGCGATGGTTTCCGGACCGGCATCGGCCCCCATAACGTCTAATGCAATTCTGCAAACCCGGTCGTTATTTTTCATAATAATAAAAGACGACAATCCATTACAGGGCCGTCGGATGTTTCTGACTACTCCACCTATTCTTTGGGAGAGGTTACTTGTTCACCTTTATAATATCCACAACTCGGGCAGATATGATGAGGCAGCTTCGGCTGGTGGCAGTGGGAACATTCCACCACGTTCGGTGCTGATAGTTTCCAGTGGGTTCTTCTTTTGCGGCCCCTTGTCCGTGAATGTCGTCTTTTTGGAAGTGGCATATTTTCTAACCTTCGCTTTCGTTGCTTTCTACTCTATTAACCCTTTCAGGCCTTCCCATCGTTCATCGATTTCTTCAACTTTGCAGTTGCACTGCTCTTCATTCAAATTGGCTCCGCACTGCGGGCAAAGCCCCTTGCATTCCGGATCGCACAGCGGTTTAATCGTCAGGGCCAAAATCAGGGCCTCTCTGACTAAATCACCCAAGTCAACCAGATGTTCCCCGGATTTAAGGCAGATTACGTTTTCTTCTTCGTCATCCGCGACTAAATTTGACTTCTCTACTCCAAATTTTATGATAAAGCTGACATCGTTTTTCAATACATCGTCGAACAAATTGAGGCATCGGGCACACTCTTGTTCAACCGGTGCCGTCACTTGCCCCTGGCAGAAATATTCTTCTCCTATTTTCTGGATAGTCAAGCGGACTCTGGCGAGATCTTTCAGCGTCACAGTGTCATAATCGAGATTCTCTGCCTCAACCTCGATCTCAGCCTCCGCCGGAAAGGCCTCGAATGCTCGCAAATCCAGAAACATGACCCATGAAATTACGCAACGGGGCGGGCAAAGTCAAGGCAAAATTGCCCCGCTAAAGCTCGCTTAAGATAGCGATTTAGCCGTAATTGACGGGGTTTCTGGCGGGACCTATTCTTTCGGTTCCTTACCGGCCAGATACAGGCGGTTCTTGGCTCGTTCCAACGCCATGCGGGCCCGCAGAATATCGACATCCCCGGCTTCTCTCAGCCGACTGATCGCCCGTTCATAGGCGTTTTTGGCGCGGGATATATCGATTTCGGATAACGTTTCAGCCGAATCGGTCAGGAGGGTCGCATGGTTATGAGAGACTTCCAGAAATCCATGCGCTACCGCCATTTCGATTTCGGTCTGATTTTTATCCGTCAAGGTTACCTTGCCCGGAACAATGGCGGTAATCAAAGGAGCGTGATTCGAAAGGATTCCCAGATAACCCTCTATTCCGGGGGCGATCAGCGAACTGATCTCCCCTTCATAGAATATCTTTTCCGGCGTGACTATCGACAGGTTAAACATAGCTTAACCGGTTAATCCTTCATCTTTTCGTAGTTTTCCATTACTTCGTCGAGACCGCCGACCATATAGAAGGCCTGCTCCGGTATATCATCCAGTTCGCCGTCGGCGACTCGCTTGAAGCCCTTGATGGTATCTTCGAGCTTGACATACCGTCCCGGCTTGTTGGTAAAAGCCTCGGCCACGAAGAACGGCTGCGAGAGGAATTTCTGGATCTTACGGGCACGAGCCACGGTCAATTTATCTTCTTCGGACAATTCATCGACACCGAGAATGGCGATGATATCCTGTAGGTCTTTATATCTCTGGAGAATCTGCTGGACCTTACGAGCCACACCATAATGCTCTTCACCGACAATATGCGGGTCGAGAATACGGGAAGTGGAGTCGAGCGGGTCGACCGCGGGATAAATTCCCAATTCGGCGATCTGGCGCGACAGCACCGAGGTGGCATCGAGGTGCGAGAAGGTAGTCGCAGGAGCCGGGTCGGTTAAGTCGTCAGCAGGCACGTAAATGGCCTGAACCGAGGTAATAGAACCGGCCTGGGTCGAGGTAATACGTTCCTGCAGGGCACCCATTTCCGTCCCGAGGGTGGGCTGGTAACCTACCGCAGACGGCATACGTCCCAAAAGCGCCGATACTTCGGAACCGGCCTGGACGAAACGGAAAATATTATCGATAAAGATAAGGACATCCTGGTGTTCCACATCGCGGAAATATTCCGCCATAGTCAGACCGGCGAGGCCGACCCGAAGACGGGCTCCCGGCGGTTCGTTCATCTGTCCGAAAACCATCACGGTCTTGGCGATAACGCCGGATTCTTTCATTTCCAGCCAGAGGTCGTTGCCTTCACGGGTCCGTTCGCCCACTCCGCAGAAGACGGAATATCCGCCATGTTCGGTGGCGATGGAGCGGATCAGCTCCTGAATCAATACCGTTTTGCCAACACCGGCACCTCCGAAGAGACCGACTTTGCCGCCCTTGGGGTACGGTTCGAGGAGATCGACCACCTTGATTCCGGTTTCGAGGATTTCGGTGGAGGTATCCTGTTCTTCCATTTTCGGGGTGGGTTTGTGGATCGGCTGGAGGTTGTCGCGCGGGACATCGCCAAGATTATCGAGCGGCTGCCCAAGCAGATTAAAGATGCGGCCGAGGGCTTTTTTACCGACCGGCACCGAAATCGGGGCGCCGGTATCGACCGCTTTCATTCCCCGAACCAGACCGTCGGTGGACGCCATAGCGATGCACCGCACCAAGTTGTCGCCGATATGCATGGCCGCTTCCACGGTCAGGTTGATCCCCTTCGCCTTGTCTTCGATCTTGATCGCATTCAAGATTTCGGGAAGACTGTCGGAATCGAAGGAGCAGTCCACGGTCGGACCGATCACCTGAACCACTTTTCCGATATTTTCAGCCATTGAAATTAGCTCCGTTTATTACAATTCACTTATTTTCCATCAACCCTTGAGCGCCTCGGCGCCGGACACGATTTCAAGGAGTTCCTTGGTAATCGCCGCCTGGCGGGCTTTATTGTACTGCAAGGTCAATTTATCTATCATCTCTCCGGCGTTTTTGGTCGCGGAGTTCATTGCCATCATGCGGGTTCCGTGTTCGGAAGCGAACGAATCGGCCATGATCCGGATCATTTTGGTGAGAGCATACTTCGGCATGATATCCGCGAAGATGACTTCCGGCGACGGTTCGAAAATATAATCGAGCCCTCCGGAAACATCATCGGCTTCCGGTCGCTCCACCGGCAGGTACCGACTTTCGGTGATTAAATATTTGGCCATCGAAATGAACTGAGTATATATGACCGTGATTTCGTCGGTTTTGCCGGTCACGAAATGATCGGTCAGGTAACTGACGATGCCGCGGATTTTGGCCATATCGTCTTCGTTGAGATTGGCCACCCAGTCGATATATTTCGTGGCGATCTTGATATCGCGGCGTTTGTAGAAATCGAACCCTTTTTTGCCGATGCAGACTAACTCAACATTGCTCGAACCGTTTTCCGACAGCCATTTATTGGTACGGCGGATTAAGTTGGCGTTGAATGAGCCGCAAAAGCCGCGGTCGGAGGTAACCAGCACCAGGGTACGGTTTTTAACCTCTCGTTTTTCGAAGTACGGGTGGTTCAATTCGCCGGTGGCCGCCGCCGAAAGATGGTGCAGGATTTCATCGAGCTTTTCCGAATACGGCCGGACCTGTTCGATACGCATCTGCGCCCGGCGCAGTTTGGCGGCCGCCACCATCTCCATCGCCTTGGTAATCTGGCGGGTATTGATGACCGACCGGATGCGCTTTTTTACCTGTCGTAGAGTTGGCATAGTCTACAAGCTCTCAACGAATTTCGCCTTGAATATTTCGACCGCCTGCTTCAATTTATTTTCAGTCGCATCGGAGATGATCTTTTCTTTCTCCAATGTGACTTCGATATCGGGATATTTCTCCTTGCAGAAGGCGAATAATCCTTTCTCGAAATCGGCCAGGACCTTGACCGAAAGACTGTCGAGGTATCCCCGGACGCCGCACCAGATGATTATGATCTGGTGAGCCAGGGAGTACGGAACGTACTGCCCCTGCTTGAGGATTTCGACCATGCGTTCGCCGCGGGTCAGCTGGCGCTGGGTGCTGGCATCGAGGTCGGACCCGAACTGCGCGAACGCCGCGAGTTCGCGGTACTGCGCGAGGTCGAGACGAAGCGAGCCGGCGATCTTTTTCATGGCCTTGGTCTGGGCGTTACCGCCGACACGGGAGACCGAAATGCCGACGTTAATGGCCGGGCGAATACCGGAATAAAACAGGTCGCCTTCGAGGAAGATCTGGCCGTCGGTAATGGAAATGACGTTGGTCGGAATGTACGCCGACACGTCGCCGGCCTGGGTTTCGATAATCGGTAGCGCCGTCAGGGAACCGCCCCCCTCTTTGTCGTTCAATTTCGCGGCACGTTCCAGAAGACGGGAGTGCAGATAAAAGACGTCGCCCGGATAGGCTTCACGTCCCGGCGGGCGTCTCAGAAGAAGCGACAGCTGGCGATAGGCCTGCGCGTGCTTGGATAAGTCGTCGTAAATGACCACGACGTGACGCTTGCTGTAAAGGAATTCCTCACCCATGGAGCATCCGGCGTACGGTGCGATGTACTGCATCGGGGCCGGGTCGGAGGCGTTCGCCGCCACTACGGTGGTGTATTCCATGGCGCCGTGATCTTCGAGGATTTTCACCACTTTGGCCACGGTCGAGGCTTTCTGCCCGATCGCGACATAAATACAGAATACATCGGTACCCTTCTGGTTCAGAATGGTGTCGATCGCCACGGCGGTTTTGCCGGTTCCGCGGTCGCCGATGATAAGTTCGCGCTGTCCGCGGCCGATCGGAATCATCGAGTCGATGGCCTTAAGACCGGTCTGCACCGGTTCTTTCACCGGCTGGCGTTCCACGACATTCGGTGCCCGTCCTTCGAGAACGCGGAATTTGTCGGTAACGATCGGACCCTTGCCGTCGCGCGGACGGCCCAGCGGATCGACCACGCGGCCGATCAGGGCATCCCCCACGGGTACCTGGGCCACGTTGCCTGTCCGGCGGACAGTGTCGCCCTCTTTAATACCGGTAACGTCGCCGAACACCGCGGCGCCGACCGAATCTTCTTCAAGGTTCAGGACCAGCCCGATTGCATCGCCGGGAAATTGAATCAGCTCCGACATCATGACATCTTCCAAACCCCAGATGCGCGCTATACCGTCGCCGACCTGAAGGACCGTCCCGACCGATTCCATCTCGAGCTTGGTTTCGTAGCTCTCAACCTCTTTTTTAATTATTGCTGAGACTTCTTCAGGATTGAGACCCATAATCTATACCCCAATTCAAAAACAATTTATTTCATATTTTATGGGCTGTCTTCGTTTCACAGCCGTCATTTTTCCCGGCTTTGTACCACCGGAGCCAAAATTTATTTTATCCTGCCGGCCCTTTGCCTTAGCTCAATGCACCTTGACTTTCATCAGGCGGTTTTTCAATAGCTGCAGCCCGTACCGAATCGAACCGTCGATTATCTGATTATGCAGAATCACGATCATGCCGCCAATGATCGCTTTGTCGACTTTTTCCTCAAGTTCGATTTTCAAACCGGTCTTGGCGGTCAGTTTCGCGATCAGATTGGAACGCTCGGCTTTGGATAATGGGATGGCCGTAATGCAGGCAGCTTTTTCGATTCCCTTTTCGATTCTGACCAGGCGATCGAATTCCTCGACGATATCGATGATATAGCCGATGCGCCTTTTACGGGTCAGCACCAAGATAAAATTAAAGAACGTCGTATCGAATCGACCCTGAAAAATCTTCGCAATCAGCTTTTCCTTTTCCTCGTCCGGAATCTGGGGAGCAGCCATTAAATCGAGAAAGGTCCGATCTTTCCGCAGAAATTCGGCCAGACCGTTGAACTGCTCCCAGGCATGATCGATAAGGTTTTTATCTTTAGCCAGCTGGAAAAGCGCGCCGCCGTATTTTTTGCCTACCTGTTGCGCCAGCATACCTTAAGCCTTCTCGATGCCGTCGATGAATTTTCCGATCAATTCCCGCTCTTTGGCTTCGCCCAGTTTTTCATGGAGAATCTTTTCGGCCGCCCGGATAGTGATATTGACCATATCCTCTTTTAGCTGCACCTTGGCGATCGATACATCCCGCTTAAGCTGTTCGTTGGTGCGGTTAACCATGTTACGAGCATCTTCCTGGGCGCCGGTTTTGATATCGGAGGCCATTTTATTGGCTTCGTTGACCGCTTCGGCGATTTTCTGCCGCCGTTCGGCTTCGATATTCTTCAGCTTGTTTTCGTACTCCGCCTTGAGTTTATCGGCCTCGGCCTTTTCGTCGTCGATGCGTTTGAATTCGCCTTCGATTTTCTGGCGCCGCTCATCAAGCATGTTGAGGAGCGGCCCCCAGGCGTATTTCTTCAAGATCCACAGCGCAATGAGAAAGCCGAGGGCATGCGTGAGTATTTGTTGCCATTCAAGACTAATCATACATGCACCTACTTATGGTTCAAAGCTTGCCGCTGTCTTATTGTCGAATGCGCAAGCTTCAAAATTATCCGACTTTGCCCATCGCGATGAAGAAGGCGATCAGCGAGTAAATCGTCAGAGCTTCGATAAAGGCGGCGCCGATAATCATGGCAACCTGAATCTTACCGGCCGCTTCCGGCTGACGTCCCATCGCTTCCATCGCCGAACCGGCGGTCCGGCCAATACCGTAAGCGGAACCGACCGCGGCCAGGCCCAAACCCAGCGGAGCGGCCAAACTGATCATTGCCTGAAAATCCATTGAATCCTCCTAAAGCAATTCCAGGTTTTGTATTAATTACTCTTTATCTTCCCAATCAATGCTCATGCTCGTGCTCTTCGTGCGGGAGCATCAGCAATATATAAATCGTCGACAGCAAAGTGAACACCAGCGCCTGCACCGCCGAAAGAAGCATCCCCAGCAGAATGAACGGTGTCTGCAGCGGAATGCTCAAAGGCAGAAACGGCAGGATGCCGACACTGAGTCCCACGAAAACCGCGATCAGGACGTCCTCGCCGGTGATGTTACCGAAAAGACGAAGCGACAGCGACAGCGGCTTGGCCAGTTCCCCGATAATATGCAGAGGAAACATCAGCGGCACCATCGCCCAGGTCACGGCGCTTCGAGGCTGACCCGCGAGGTGGTCGAGGTAGCCGAAAAATCCGTTTTTCTGGATCCCGATAAACTGCACGTATATGAAAACGATAATGGCCAGCGAGGCCGTAATATTCAAACTTGTCGACGGCGAATGCCCAAGCGGTACCAGCCCGATCCAGTTCATGAACAGGATATAGAAAAACAGCGTCCCCAGAAACGGAGTGTACCTGCGGGCATGTTCCCGCCCGAGAATCGAGGAGAAAAATTCGAAGAATCCTTCGACCATCATTTCCACGGCATTCTGGAAACCGTCGGGGATCATCTTCCGTTTGGCGTAAACACGAAACGCTACGATGCAGAGAATCACCGCCACCAGGAAGGCATATATGACATTCACCCAGTGATAGACCGCCCCTTGACTTCCGGTAAGCAGCCCCACCAGCGAGGGCAAATGCGGCGGACCGTCATGATGTTCGCCGCCGGAATCGTGACCGGCATCGTGCCCGGCCTCTTCGGCGCCATGCTCCGTGCCGACAAGTGCAGCGAATAAAGTAGGAGCCCATTTCATAAAGGTCATACATAAAATATGCGCATAGTACACCAGCATCAGACAGCCTCCTGCCGAGGAGCATTCTTGTTGACATCGGGTTTATTATCCATCCCCAGGACCAGCCGGCCGAGGACTTTCATGACGATAACGAAAAAGAGGATCGAAAAACCGACCATCAGGTAGATTGCGTCGAAATAGTCGTTGGTCAAAAGGAAATATCCGGCCAGGTAAATAACGGGGAGTTTGAAAAACATCAGGATCAGCGCGGCCCGTTTATCGGGGCCCTCGGGGCGAACCGTGACTTTTATCAGCAGGGTCAAAAAGTAAAGATTAAGCATTCCCCAGATAACGCCGGAAAGCACCGAAACCACTTTGTACGCTTCGAGATAGGCAAAAGCGAAAACGATAAATATTAAGGCCAGAATAGCCGTGGTTCGAAGGGTACGGTCGATAAAAGCGATGTCCATCTGAGGAGTCATTATTCTTCCGATTCTCTCGATGCCTGTTTGATAATCTTTACAGTTTCCTTAATCGCCGCCGCCAGGCCTAAGCCGATAAAAACTATCATCAGGATGGGAGATGTCCCGAGTTTACCGTCAAGCCAGTTGCCTGCGAAATATCCGATCAGAGGGGCCACTCCGATCAGCAGGGGAATTGTTCCGAGAAGTCCGACTTGCCTGAGGTTGCTTCCCTTATCTTTCGGCCTTTTTCTATTTCCGGGCGGCATATCCCATCTGCCCTAAATTAAAGCCGAAAATATAATGGAGCCTGAAAAAATGTCAAGCGGTTTTGGCGACAAAAGTGAATTTTTTCACTAATTGAATTATAGAGGAAGGGGAAATTTGAATAAAACCCTATCGCCTGTAAATTCTTACAGAGGATTTACAAAACCGACTGAACGGCAATTATTTTACATCTTTGGCCATTCGCAGGAAATCGGTTCCAGTGGGCGGTTCGAGTGAGGGTAATTATAGTCCTTGGAGTCATTCGGCCAGGACCCGTTTTACCCATGGATTAATATCCTCAGATTCGCCTGTAACAGGATAACGGAAACCTTTCGGCAGATATTATCAAGCGATTCCGACGTCAAGTCTATCCCCTAAAACGGCCTGACAATCCCGGGTTTTATAACGCAGCCGGGCCGAATTAACGGCAATTTTCTATGCGTTCGAGTTCGATTTCCACTTCGACTTTTAATTCCATAACAAAAGACCGCCACCTGCCCAAATCTGCATTATCCGGCCGATGTTGCATTCCGTCAATCATGTCGCGTATTTCCCGCAGTTTTCCCACAAGATGATTCCCGTTCAATCCGCAACGAATTCTGCGTCCGAATTCCTCCCAATTGTCTCCGACAAAATCGCTCTTCCTGAATGTCATCCCGCAGGTGGGACAGGTAATTATATCATTTTCCACTATCAGGCCGCCCCTTTCTGCAATTCCCGGACAACATCCTCAAGAGTCTCCTTGAACAGCTTGAGATCGTCCTCGAATACCAGGATGCTGTTTCTTTCGAATTTCCCGTCGACCGGGCGCGATTCAACGATGACCAGGAACCGCGATTTCGAACCTTTCTTGACATTGAAAAAGAAGTTCTTGTTTCCGCATTTGATTCGCTTGTCGAACAGCGGCGTCGATTGTCCCATAATAATTCTCCTTTCTTTCGGATTTGGTTCTTTCCGGCCTTCGTGAGAATTATAGGCAGGAGGACTGACAAGTGATGTCAGTGAAAGTTGAGGGGGTGTGGAAATTTTTGAAAAGGGAAATCAGGCAACCGAAGGGAGTTTGATTTTCTGAGGAATCTGGTCCCAGGTTTTGTTATCGAGGATCCGGCCCGCTTTCTTCTTATTTACGCCGCCCCATTGCTTGAAAAAGAACGGGACTTTGGCTTCCAGGCATTTGTCCCTTATCTCGCGAGCCCAGTTGGGGTGCATCGGACGCGCCCCCGGACCGGATTCCCCTCCGACAATGACCCAATCGATGCCATCCAACTTCAGATCGGGTAAGGGTCCCAGGAGCGGTTCCAGAGACAGGAATTTCAAATAGGCTCCGGTTTTGCGGAGAGGCTCAATCCTGGAAACGAACCGATTCAGTTCGACCGAAACCCCTAGCCAGATATTTTTGGTCCATTCGACTTTTTTATTGATTTGAGTCAGTCGTTGATGACGCTTGGTTAAAACTTGAAAGCTGTGCCAGTGAGCTTCATTCATGGTTTTGAAGACACGCAGGATAAATTCATCGGTGACATTGGGGTGAAAGAGGTCGCTCATGGAATTAACGAAAATCAACTGCGGCTTTTTCCATTTCAAGGGCATGTCGACAACGTGATCGTGGGTACTTAATTCAAAGCCCTTTTCATAATTCGGTGATCCCATAGCCTGGAGCCGGTTGGCCATCCGTTCGGCATAACAATGCTTACATCCGGGACTGACTTTAGTACAGCCGGTTACCGGGTTCCAGGTCGACTCGGTCCATTCTATAGCGGATTTAATGGCCATGGTTAGTTAAGATTCAAATATGAACAGGAATTTACCCGGATAAACCATCCCACTAAATTGAATCAGGAAATGCATCACGCCTGTCATTTTTGAGCTTCACATGTTCGTTTTGTGCTTGGATAGCCAACGACTGCTTATATTCCTTTGCCTCCGCAGTATAAATGAATGCAGCATCCTTCGACAACTGCCTTACTGCTTTTTCAATATCTGACAAATTTACATTAAAAAACTCTTTTCTACTATTAACGAGGTTAATCCTGTTTGAATCAAACATATTATGTAATGACTTCTCCAGATTTGGTGCATCTTCTGAAAAAATCATTGCATGTACATCGAAATAAAAAGGTACACTTGCATCGCCTAATTCATTTATGCGTTCAATCGGATCCAATCTTCTAGTCATTCCAATTTTATATATATTCTCACCAAAGGATCCAATATTAGATATAATGTATATATGCCCAACCCTTGTTTGCTCTGCCATTGATTTTGCTCTTTCGCTTTTTTCATGGGCAGTTTCTAGCTCTTTGCTCAAAACTGTGATCCTTTCGTGCAACAATTCAAGCTTCTCGCCTGTTGCCGCTTCTGCCTCAGACCTGGCTTTAGCAAGTAATTGTTCATATTTTTCCTCTTCTTTAATGGCTTGCTCAACTTCCTTTTTAAGTTGAGCCTCTTCTCTCATCTGCCTCCTAATTTCCGCTTGCTCTTCCTTTTCTCTTTGTAATTTTTCTTTATATTCATGAGTTAAATGCAATTCCTCCAACTTTAATCTAAGATAATCAGATGTTATAATAATCGCGTTAGATTCATTCATCTGATTAATGGATTTAAATGCCTTGGTAATTCTCTCTTCCATTCGTATGGCATTATTCCATCGTACATTTGAAATAGCAGCATCACACTCATTATTAAAAGCACGAGCCGTTAAACGAATTCCCCTATTGATCATCGTGCGACCTTTTGCCTCGCTGCCTTCCACAAACCATTTGGTCGAACAATATATCGCTGACTTTTCAGAAATCATTGCCTTTTGCCTGGACTTTACTGCTTCGAGTTTTTTCTTAAATTCATCCGAGGTATCAAATTCATAATGCGGCTTATAAAATCCGAGTTCCGCCAATTCAATTTCTTCATTAAATATAGCCGCCTCTTGTACTAATTGATCGAAAATTGCTTTTTTCGCGCGGTAGTCTTCCCGTAGCTTGGCAATAGATTCTTCCATGTCACGTTTTTCTGACATTACGCGATCATATTCCTGATCAACGTCAAGAATTTTGGAAAACCTGAGATCGTAAGTCCTAAGCTTTTTGGAAACTCTTACAGAAAAAAACGCCAATAGCACTAAGACGACTATAAGCCCTGATATTATTAATAAACTTATATCCATGACCCGCACTCCCCAAATTGAATTTAATGGAATAACTTATTATCAGATATGTATATAGAAAATACCTCCCTTGTCGTTAATAATACCGCATTCTGGAAATATTGTAAAGCCGAATTATCGAGGGAATTGCTGGAACTCCGTTTCTATACAATATGATGGATGATAATTTCTTTCAAACAAAAAGCGGGCCTGGAGGGGCCCGCTTGATTATAAGCCGAGAAGAATACTAACGATTCGAAGTCAATTCGCCCAGCGAAACCGGCTGAGGAACCTGGTTGCGAACCGGAGGTAACGATTTCAGATAAGCGAAAATGGTTCCCAGATCCTCATCGGTCATCTGAGCATAGTTCTGCCAGGGCATCGGAGGCAATATCTGCCGCCCGGTCCCAAGATGCTTGCCGTTACGCATGGTGTTGATGAAAGCCTTTTCCGTCCATGCCCCTATTCCGGTTAAATCATCCGGCGTCAGGTTCGCGGCATAACTGATCCCCCACGGGCCGAGCCAGGCGGTCAGGTGAATATTGGTCGCCGCGACCCATCCGGTCATGGTCAGAGCGCCGTCGGGCATCGCAGGCATTTGTTCCGTGGAAGGATGTCCCGAAAGAAGACGGCTGCCGTCCTCCTCCGGCCCCTGCCCCCGGATTACTTTCGGGCTGTGGCAGTCGCCGCAGCCGCTGGATGTAACCAGGTACTTGCCTCGGGCGATTTTTTCCTGTTCCGTCATGATCGATTGCGATCCGCAGGAATAGACTAAGAGAAAGACGGAAAATGCCAGCACAAACAGTCCCGCCGCAGGCTTCAGTCCCGGGTTCTTCATAAGTCCTCAAAGGTTTGGGTTTAAATTCTGAATTTTGATACGCGGCGCTTTTATAAAGCTGATAAAAAAATTACGCCCGGCCTGAAAAATATTCATGGATGTAATTAGTCCATCACTAACACCCTGAAGCGATTCAGGAGAAAATGCCGGGTGAACAAAAAGAAACACTCCGGGAAGACCCGGAGTATTTCGCCTGACCGTTCTAATAGTCGGCTACGGATGGTACAAGGCCGGACCGTCTTTATACAGGAATTTAATATAGTACAGGATATCCAGAATATTGATCATCCCCGAACCGTCGACATCCCCGGCCATTTCGACCGGAAGCGGCGCCGGGCCATTCTTGAATTTATAGTTTATCACATAGATTACGTCCAGGACATCGCAAACGTTATCGAGGTTTACATCGCCCGCGATATGGCCCTGGATATTAACCTTTCCGATATAATCGAACATGAAGCCGTTGGATTGACTGCCGGTCACATGATAGTCGTACGTTTCGTTATCCCAAACCGCTCCGTAGCCGGAAACGAACGAGGCCTTGTCGACCGTGACCACTAATTTGTCGCCCGTTTCTTCGTCGATCGTACTAACCGACGCAGCGGCAATGCCGTTCACCTGTACCATGGCTCCCTCGACGATATCGGGATTGAATTGCAGCGAAATATCGGTCAGGGTTATAGTCAGGTCTTCGGGAACCGCGATATTGCCGTCGGCCCAGTGCAGCTGCGGCTGGTCGATGGCGACGTAGACGGTATCGAGGAATCCCTTGAAATCCGGGACACCGTCGCCCTTATAATACACCGTATCGGCCACGGTGCATTCCCAACTGCCGTTAATTAATGCGGAATCGAGACAGCAGACGAAGTAATGGCCCGAATCGCCGTTGCCGTCGGTATCGACCCCGGGGATGTCATATATCCAGGAGGCGTACACGGCATTCATATCGATATCGCTGAAATCGAGAGTATTGTAGAAATCATCCGGATTATTGGGATCATAGAGAGAACTGAAGGCGTCGCAATCGGTAAGGATATTTTTCCCTCCTACAACGGCGATAGCTATCGGAAGTACTTCCCCCGGGTAAATAGTGAATTTGCCGAACGATAATAGGTACCTGGTATCAAATCCGTTGGCAAAATCCACCGCATTCGACGGCGGAGGCAGCCATCCGTCCGCGGTATGATCGACCGCGGCATAAAGCTGGTTGTAATCGATCTCAGGATGACTCATCATATAGTACTTACTGCGATCTCCTGACGGTGTTCCGAGATGTCCCCCGAAATCATAAAAGGGATTTTCAACGGTGCCTGCTTTACGCGGACCAAAATCCAAAGCTCCGTTTGAATTGGAAATCCACCAGTTGAAACTGGAAAAAATTGAATCGGACGGAGAAGCCAGGAGCCTGACCCCGGCTCCGTCTCTTGGGCTGTTTGCATCATATGGGCATCCGTCACCATAGTCTTTTCCGTCATTGTCAATAATATAAGCAAGGTCGATCGGGTATTCGAAGGAACAGGCAGGATCCCCAATTTCGACACTATGACGGAATCCGGCAACGTCGTCCAGGAAATCACCCTGCTGGGGATTTCCGGAAAAAACATCTCCGTCCCAGAAAATACCAACATAGCAATCTTCGAGAATATTCGAACCGATATTCTCAATAAAGTACTCGATAATGACAATATCCTCCGCATATGGGTAATCCCAGACATGGCTTTTCTGAGTGACTTCTATCCCGAGAGGAACATGCGGCCTGCCGTCGAACGGGTCGTTTTGAACAAGGGCCGGATTTATTACTGTATCGGTATAGACAGCAATGAAATCCTGGTTTGAAACCGCTCCGATGTCGCCGTTGTCGATTGAAAGGTATTCCATATCGCCGTACGGAGCCTCATCCGGCCACATTTCCTGGGTTACAAACCAGCCATCACGTGCGACTGAGACCAGGGTGTCGCCGTTAACAATAGCCCCAACCCAGAGCGCCCCGCCGAATAGATGCTGTTTCCCGGTCGAGCGCGGGAATTCCAGCGATTGAGCGGTTTCAGACGCGTTCAGCGGATTTTGCCACGATTGCCCCCATAAACCTATCTGCCCCTTGTTGGTGACCGATAATCCCATGTCGTTGACATTGTGAAAACCGATTGTTACGTAAGGATCGCTGCTTTGAGATGAAGTAGTCGCCTTAGACATCCCCTCTTCGGGATCGAAAAGACTCCTGCCATAAGTGCTCGATGAAACAAAGACGAGAAGTAAAAACAATGCGGCCAATTTTACATAATCAGCCCGAATACTCATAAGACCTCCCCTGTTTATTGGATATACACTTTTGACGAATTCCGCAGTAAATCGTGAAACGACTATTCGGAATATAACAAAATAAGTGGATAATAGAAGCGGTATTGGGGGTTATTGATTATTAAAACCGGTAGCCGGCGCTGACCCGGAAAGTATCGTCGAAATCGGAATTGTGGAGGTAGGCCAGATCGAGCGTAATCCGCCGGAAATCCATCCCGATGCCCCCGGTGAAATTCCCGATATCGAACCCGGCCCGGCCGAACAGCATTTCGCGATAGCCGACTTCCATACCCCAGTGAGTATCCAGAGAAATATTCCCCGCCCAGAATTGGGCGCCGTACTTGATGCCTTCGAATTTGATATCTCCGGATCCGGCGATTAATACCGTGAATTCATCGATTTCATGATGCAGCATGAATCCGGGTTTGACCGTGGGATTGATCGATTCGGCATGTCCGTCGGAATAACGAATAAATCCCGAAACGATATCAGTGACAGCTAAGCCGAGGCGTGCTTTTGGATGGATATCGTATAATAATCCGAAATCGGCGGTGAGGCCGTATCCTTTGACGGCTCCGCCGACATCGCGATAAATCACTCGCGCGGTCACCCCAAAATCTGCCTTATTCTTTATCTTCCCGGAAATAGAACCGGCCAGCAGGTAGTCTCCGTGGGTCGCTTCGGCGATAACATAGGGACGGTTTCGTACCGGGTCCCAGCCGGTCAGCTTGATTCCTCCGCCGCCGAGATAATAAAAATAAAAGCCGTATGCCCTTATGGAACCGGCACTGTCGTCACGGTTGCGTATGTACCCCACAAAGTCGTGATTCAGAAGCGACCCGAAGGTCTCGGAATGCATGGCGATGAGATTATGCCCGGAAAGATAATTCATACCGGCCGGATTCCAGTAGGCGGTCGAGGCGTCGAACGGCCCGGCCACGGCGGCTCCGCCCATGCCAAGCGGACGGGCTCCCACTCCCAAAGAAAACGGTTCGCCGGCGTATTTGGCGCCGAACGAGGCCGTGAGCGGCCAGACCAGCAGAAGTATCAACAACAGGCTTTTGCGCATAGTCATCAATTATACTATCGATCAGACGCCGGGGCAACTGTATATATTCAAATAAAAAAGGAGCGGGAAAAGCTCCCGCCCCCTCTTATAGAATCAAAGGAGTTACTATGTTAGCAAATTTTAGTAATCGGCTTTCTTATCGGTAGATATCTCAGCCGTCTTGGCGCCGCACTGCTTGGCTTCGGAAGAACCGGCCTCATGAACGGCCGCGGCGTTGGTCACGGTCGCCTCGTATCCGGTCCCCGTTACGAAACTGGCCAGCTTGGCACTTTCCATCTTGGTCGGGTCGATGCAGACTTCGGCGGTTCCGGCCTTATAGTCGATCGAGCAGACCTTATAAATGCCTTCCTCAGACATCAAAGCCTTGGTGATCATAGCTTCGCAACCGGTGCAGGTCATACCCTTGATGGCAAGAGTGATATTCTGGCACTTGCCGGTAGCCGGGCAAGCTCCGGCATTAGCCATCTGAGCATTGGCTTCTTCGGATTTCTCGGCGGTCTTGGTTTCTTTGGCCGCTCCGCAGGCCATGGCAGCTTCAACGCCGCAGGTCTTGGCACAGGATGAGGCTGTGCTCTTGTCGGTCGCATTGACCATCTCAGCCTTGACTTCGCCGGACTTGGTCGCGTCGGCAGTTGTGGTCTTGGCCGTTCCGCTGCACGATTTGGCCTCGGCGTTTGCACTCGCCTTGGACGAGCAATTGCTGCCGGCAGCCGCCGGGAGGGCCATCAATGCCACGGCAAGAATCAGTGTCACGCCAAAGATTGAAAACTTCTTCACAGGATCCTCCTAAAACGGTTATGATGTTGGGTAGTATATAGTATACTAAAATTGTCTTGTTTCTGCAAGCTTTAAATCTTAAACACTCTACGATTTTTCAGAGTTCCACAAATATGCGCAAATTTACGGAATCTGCAATAATAAATATTGCCCGGAAATCCTTTTGCCTGTAGAATTCCCTGCAGATGGCCAAAAAGACCAAAATAATAAAAATAATTCTCGGCTGGGCAGCGGCGGCTATAATAGTCTACTTCCTTGTCCGACAATTAGATAACAACTGGAGCGATATCGCTTCCGGGGACTGGAAAATCGCCTGGCCCTATCTAATCTTATCTGCCGCAACACTTTTTATAGCCTATTTATTCTTAGCCCAGGCCTGGAGGCTGATAATTTTCGGATTCGGACTGAAGCCGGGTTTTATCGGTTCCTTCCGAGTCATGTATCTGGCGCAATTGGGCAGATATATTCCGGGGAAAATTTGGCAAGTGGTCGGAATGGTCGGATTGGCCAACCAGATCGGCATACCTTCATCGGTTTCTCTGGCCTCATTCGCACTGGCCCAGATTTATTATCTTCCGGCGGCGTTTCTTTTGATCCCGCTTTTGTTGGGGGATCCCGGGAAATTCGAATCGCTGAAATTCCTTGGGAACCTGTTTTATGTCTTTGCGGCCATTCTGGTTTTAATTTGCCTCGCGATTTTCCTCATGCCCAGAGGAATCGGCCGGTTATTGAACTTTGCCCTTCGCATGCTGAAAAAGGATGAAGTATCCTACAATCCTTCTTTTCTAAACCGCATGGCGATTTTCGCGGTATACCTGGTCAGCTGGATTCTCATGGGGATATCCTTCAAGTTGTTTATTGTCGCCGTTTCTCCCGAAACGGAAATATCCTATAGTTTTGCGGCGGGAACATACATCGCCTCCTATGTTATCGGATATTTGTCAATTATTGCGCCGGGAGGGCTGGGTGTCCGCGAAGCAATCATGGCGGCCATTATGCAGGTGATTATGCCGTTTCCATCGGCGACATTGATTGCTTTTGCAAATCGCTTCTTCATTACAATAGTAGAGGCGATAGTATCGCTATTGGCTCTTCTGACCTATCGGTTGAAAGGGACGACCTCCAAAAAGGACTGAGCCGTCTCCATTCAGCGAGATAGTCAAATAATTTTACATTTATTGAAACCGCTGGCGCTTATGCCTGTTATGATATTACAGCAGCTATCGGGTTCAACAAATCGCCTGACTGCCGATAGAAATAACAGGGGAAATCAACTCGACCGATAGGATTTTCGTGAGTAACAAAGCAGTTGAGAACAAAAAAATAAATCAAGCAAAGGCGAAATCCAATAACAGGGGGCACTTGGAGAAAAACGGAGACATTGTGGTCGCTCCGTTCGAAATAAAAGACTGCGCCCTGATTACACGGACAGGTAACGGCCTTCCGGCCATGAACCTCCGCGAATTCCGCCAGGGAGTAGCCTCGTGCCCGATTGAATCGATTTATCATCATTTTTGCGAGACGGTGCTGCGCCCCTCGTTTGACGATCCTGAATTTCACAACGATTTGGCCCGCTGGGCCCGAAGAGACCTCCATGATCACGTCCTGGCCGAGCGCCTGGAAATCCTCGATCCGTACGCTTTCGCCAATTTCGAGGAGCTGCGCCGGGCGGTCCTGGATATCATCGACGATCATCTTTCCGAAATCTCTTATATCGCCTGGGTGGACGAAGGCTCCAGTTTTCATTTCCTTCGGGCTACCACGGTAGTATTCGAAACCGGACATTCCTTTTCGAAGCCTTCGGAACTGGTCAAAGTGATATCGGAAATGACCACCAGTTCGCTGTACTATCATTTCTGGGAGGCGCGGCGGCGAACCGAGGATCAACGTGACGACTTTTCGCACTGGCTGAAAAACTGGCCGGGGCGCTACGACAAGGTAATCGAGGCGATCGGGAATATCGATTTTTATTTCATGAGTCTGCGCGAACTTCAGAAAAAACTCTGCACCACTATCGAAGAGGCGATGAAATCTCTATGACCGGAACATTTCAAAGATCGTTAAGGGATTACGAACAAATAGTCGGTAAGCCGGTATTGCATCAACTGGAACAGCTGGCCTCGCATCTCCGGGGCAAGAAGACGGTTCACGTCAATTCCACCAAAACCGGCGGCGGAGTGGCGGAAATCCTCGCCTGGATGATCCCGTTCATGCGGGAATTGGGGATCGAGGCCTCGTGGGAAGTCATCGAGGGAAACGAGCCCTTTTTCAATGTAACCAAGATGTTCCACAACGGCCTGCAGGGGAATAAGGTTCCGATCAAGCAGAATCATTTCGATGCCTACAAAGATACCAATCGGTCCAACTCCGAAAAGCTCCGCCCGATTTTGGAAGAAGCGGATTTTGTCATCGTCCACGACCCGCAACCGGCGATGCTTCGGGAGTTCTGTCCCAACCGCAAGGGAAGATGGATCTGGCGCTGTCACATCGATGCTTCCAAACCCGACCGCAAAGTGTGGAAATTCCTGAGGCCGCTGGTCGAACAGTACGACGCCAGCATCTTTTCGATGGCGGCATTTTCTCAGGCGATGCCGCACCCGCAGTTCCTGGTGGCGCCGAGCATCGATCCCTTAAGCGAAAAAAACACCGAATTACCTCAGGAAGAAATCGATGCGGTTTTCGACCGGTTCGCGCTCAAGCGGAACGTCCCGATTCTCTGCCAGGTCTCGCGCTTCGATCGTTTCAAGGATCCGCTCGGCGTGATACACGCATACAAACTGGTGAAGAAATTTTCGCCGGTGCAATTGATTCTGGCGGGAGGAACCGCCGATGACGATCCCGAAGGGGCCGAGGTGCTGAACGAAGTGCAGGCAGCGGCGGCGGAAGATTCCGATATTCATATTCTGCTGCTGCCTCCGGACGCCCATCGCACCATTAATGCGCTGCAGAGAGCCAGTACTATCATCATTCAGAAATCGACACGGGAGGGTTTCGGGCTGACCGTTACCGAGGGGCTCTGGAAAGGGAAACCGGTGATCGGCGGCGATGTCGGCGGAATCCGTCTGCAGGTTATCAATCATCATACCGGGTTCCTGGTATCCAGCCCCGAAGGGGTGGCGCAACGAATCCGTTACCTGCTGAACCGTCCCGAACTGATAAAGGTGATGGGGAACAAGGGACGGGAATTCGCACGCGAAAATTTCCTTTTAACTCGACACCTTCGTGAGTATCTTACGCTTATGGTCGGCCTGCAACAGGGCTTCGACAACCGTCTGATGGCCGCCGCATAGGCTTTATCATGGATTTACCCGAAGGTTTAAATCGCTTTTTCGAAAGACTGAAGCAGGCCAAAAACCGTCTTCTGCTTCTGGATTACGACGGGACCCTTTCCCCGTTCGTTGAAGAACGGCAGCAGGCTTATCCCTACAGCGGAGTCGAAGAACGCCTGGAAAAGCTGGTAGCTTCGAATACCACCCGCGTGATAATCGTAACGGGGCGGGTGATCGAACATATCAAGCCCCTCTTGAAAATCAATCTCCTTCCCGAAATTTACGGCAGCCACGGCTGGGAAAGCCTCAATCCCGACGGCAGCTACAGCATGAGAAACGCCGATCCGAAACTGACCATGGCTCTCCAGAACGCTCGCGAATATATCGCGGATAACCAGTTTGATGATTACCTCGAGGAGAAACCGGTCTCGCTGGCGATTCACTTTCGGGGAGTCGAAGAAGACAAAGCGGTTGAAATCAAACGGAAAATCCTGCATAATTGGAAAGAAATACAAAGTCAGGCTCCCTTGACCATTTCGGAATTCGACGGCGGCCTGGAATTAAGGCTGCCCGGCTTCGATAAGGGAAGCGTGGTTAAATCAATCATGGAAGGTTATTTGCAGCCTCCTTTGACCGCTTATCTCGGAGACGATATTACCGATGAAGACGCCTTTACGGCTCTTCCCGGGGGAGCGGCAGGAATTCTGGTCAGGCCGGAATTCCGGGAAACGGCAGCCTCCTTCTGGATAAAACCGCCCGAGCAATTGCTGCTATTTTTGGACCTCTGGCTGGAAAACGACAAATAATGAAATTCGGCAATTTAAAACCAATCATAGTCTCAAATCGGCTTCCTATTAGGGTCGATCTGGAAGAAGGCCACTACCGGGTCAACCCCGGGACCGGGGGGCTTGTTACCGCGCTGGCTCCAATATTGAGAGATCGCGGCGGAAACTGGATAGGCTGGCCGGGGGCTCCGATAAATGAGGAACTTGCTGACCTGCTGAAGGAGGAATCGTCGAAGTTCGGCTTTAAATTGAATATGGTCGATCTCACGGAAGATGAGATTTCGGGGTATTACCGGGGATTCTCCAACGAAATCATCTGGCCGCTTTTTCATGATTTGCTCGACCATTGTAATTTCAAAACCGAATACTGGGAGTTTTACCAGGCATCCAATTACAAGTTTGCTCGGGCTGTCATGGATATTACGGGCGGAGGGAATTTTATCTGGCTTCAGGATTATCAACTCCTTATGGCGGGGCATTTCCTGAAAGAAATGGAGATGACCGACACCGCCTTTTTCCTGCATATCCCGTTTCCCCCCAAAGACATTTTCATCAAGCTCCCGTGGCGGTCGGAAATTATCAAAGGGCTTTTATCTTATCGCCTGGTGGGATTTCAGACCGAACGGGATCGCCGCAATTTTATCCAGTGCCTGAGGCATCTGCTTCCCGAGGCCAAGATCAGTCACCACCGCAAATTCCCCTACATTCGCTATAATAATCATATCACCCGTATCGGGGCGTTTCCGATCAGTATCGATTTCAAGCAGATGTTCGAATTCGCCCGGTCCAAAGAAGTAGCTGACGCCGCCTGGCTGTTCCACGAAAAATTCCCGCAACAGAAAATCATGCTTGGGGTAGACCGATTGGACTATACCAAGGGTATTCCACATCGGCTGGAAGCTTTCGAACGATGCCTGAGAATATTTCCCGAAATGCGTCAGAAAATCACTTTGGTTCAACTGGTGGTTCCGAGCCGGACGGAAGTTCCTGAATATCAAGCACTTAAAAAACAAATCGACGAAACCGTGGGGCGTATTAACGGGGAATTCACCGAACACGGCTGGGTCCCCATTCACTATATCTACGGTACCCTTTCCAAAACCGGCCTGTTCGGAGTCTATCGCGCGGCTGATATCGCCCTGATTACTCCATTGAAAGATGGGATGAACCTGGTCGCCAAGGAATATTGTGTTTCCTGTATCGACGACCGGGGTGTGATGATTTTGTCGGAGTTCGCCGGCGCGGCCAGCGAACTCAATGTGGGGGCAATCCTGGTCAATCCTTACAATGTCGAGGAAGTGGCTCAGGCCATCCACCGGGCGCACTTTATGGGGAATGACGAGCAACAGGATCGTATTCACCGGATGCGGGCGGCGATCAGGAATCACGATATCTTCCGCTGGGTCGACCAGTTTGTGACCAGTTTTGATTTCGAGGAGAACCCGGATAGCAGGTTCAGGCGAGATCGAAGCAAAGAACCGGCCGGGCCCACTCGGAGTTAGTTACATTTTTCACAAAATCCCTGAAACTCCCCCTTGCCAAGAAGCGTTCCTGATATTATATTATTGGGCTAAAATAAATTTGCGGAAAGGAGGCGAGTATGGCCTTAGCTACTGAAAACAAACCGATAATCGGCTTTTCGAACGTGCCCGACAACCGCATTTTCGAACTGGATGAGATTTACGGTGCCCACCACTACAACCGACTGAAAGCGATTATAAGAAAGACGGAAGGTGCCTGGATGTATACCGTCGACGGACGGAAAATCCTCGACTGCCTTTCGGCATATAGCGCAGCCAATCCCGGGCATCACCACCCGAAAATCGTTCAAGCTCTCGTAGACGCCCTTAAAGGGGGTTACGGGTCGGTAATTTCCAATGTGGTCTATACCGATGTCCTTTCCAATTTCCTGGAAAAGCTATGCACGCTGGTTCCGCAGATGGGCCCCCGGTTCGGCAAAAACGGGAATAAGGCTCTCAACAAAAACGGCGGCGTGGAATCGGTCGAAACGGCTATCAAGCTGATGCGCTATTATGGCTGGAAAGAAAAGGGAATCGAAGACGGCAAACAGGAGATTATCGTATTCGATAATAACTTCCATGGCCGCATGATCACAGTGGTATCGTTCTCGACTTCGAAAAAATATAAAGAAGGCTTCGGCCCGCTTACTCCCGGATTCGTATCCGCACCGTACGGCGACATTGAAGCCGCCAGGAAACTGGTTACGAAGAATACCTGCGGCATTCTGGTGGAACCGATGCAGGGCGAAGGGGGCATGTATATTCCTCCGCCGGGCTTCCTGAAGGGCCTTCGCGAAATCGCCGATGAGCACAACCTCCTTTTGACCTTCGACGAAATCCAGGTCGGTCTGGGCCGGACCGGTAAAGATTTCAGTTTCCAGCACGAAGGGGTTATTCCGGATGCCATTATCCTGGGTAAGGCCATTTCGGGCGGGATGGTTCCGCTATCGACCATGGTTACCAATAGCAAGTTGATGGACCTGGTATTCAGGGCCGGGAGCGACGGATCAACCTACGGCGGTTATCCTCTGGCCTGCGTTGCCGGTATCGCCGCTCTTACGGTTTTCAAAGAAGAAAATCTTTCGGAGCGTTCGGCAGAGGTCGGTGCCAGGTTGAAAAAGCGCATCGAAGAAATCGCTTCCCGATCCAGTCATGTTAAGGTGGTTCGCGGGCGCGGGCTGTTTATCGGTATTGAAGTCAAATCGGGCGATGCCATGACCTTCTGCCGTAAACTGCTCGATCTGAATATGCTGGCCAACGACAGCCACGGACATACGATTCGTATTTCTCCTCCGCTGGTAATTAGCGACGCCGAGGTCGATTACATTTGCGAACGACTCGAAAAAGTTCTCGTAGACTGATAAAAGCAACCCCACCTCTACTCGGGCGGGTCTCCGGACCCGCCTTTTTTTTGCCGCTAAACGATGATTCCGGTAACCGGAATCGATCTTGACAAATCCGGGGTTTGATACGTTTTTGTTATTGGAGAGCGGAAATTTGCGAGGGTGACTATTTTCAGGTATTAGTGAATCTTATCCCTCTATCCCCTCGTTTATTTAGATAGGCAATACAGAGGAGGCGTTTTGCCGGCAAACCGCTTAAAAACTACTTACCAGCGGAATTTCCTGATTGGCACCTGTTCGGCAGTATTCCTGACCGCAATAACATGCGGATTCCTTTTTTGGAACATGGAGCCGACCCGAATGCTGATTATCGATTCCGGCGATGTCGTATTAACCGATTATCCTCCGTTAAATTACGGACAGGGGCTCGGCGACAGAGACCCCGAAGGCTCCGGCGGATTGCAGCACGGATTATCGGTGATTCCGGAATCGCCAGAATCTTTTTCCGGGGAAGCCGTTCCGCTGCTTGACACACCCGACAGGGCCTTACTGTCGTTCGCGACCCTGATTGGAAAGGGGGATATCCTGATAGTCCCCGATGGCTCATCCGATTTGCCGGACTTTTCCAGGTTCAGACCGGGGGACGATGCCTATACCCGCGCTGTATCCGACAACTATAGAGGCCCCCTCAAGGGGATCGGCTGGGCATCACGGGCCGGAGGGTACCCCGATCCCGGAACCCTCAATTTCCCTCTCTGGATTAGCGGGCTCGATATCAAGCATCCCTTCAATCCCCTGGGGCTGGTCGACACCGTCATAGTCCTGATGACGATCGATGGCACGGGAAAAATCCTCAGTATCGAAACGATTTACGACGGGTATCCCGAACTGGGATTTGCCGCGGAGTTCAAACGCGCCTTGTACGCCTCGCGCATCACCCCCTCCCGTGTCCATGGCCGGCCGGTCGGCGGGACTTATCCTATCTGGTGTATTTTCGAGCGGAGCGGCATGCAGCAGATCATCAAAAACAGCCCCGATATCCTTATCAGTTCTTCCCAGTAAATTTCCTTTTGGCATTCAAATACCGGAGCCGGACCGTTTTCGCTTGACTTAAGCAGATTCACTTCTTATTATTTCCAAGAGCGACAATCAATATTTCCTATCAAAAGAGCACATTAGAATTTCGTGTTAATAGCCGGATTGTTCCGAATAAAATAATTTCTGTTTCGGGCCGCTATTTGGTCCGGGTGAGTTTACGCTCTTCGGCATTTATTTACTTGCCGGAATAATATCAAGAAAGGAGGCAGGCGAGAGATTTTTCCGGTTGATAAACGATTTTTCTAAAACCGCAGAATGAGGAGTGGACTATGAGCTCTATCAAAATCACAAGGGTATTATTCGCCATGTTTTCCGTCGCATTTATTATTGCCTTTGCAATTCCGGCATCGGCACAGAATGGCCAATGGATGGAAGGATGGCAATACCGCAGGGGGATCGCAATTGAAAACCCCTGCCAATCAGAGCTTTTCGATTATCAGGTACAATTCAGTCTGGGAGAGGATTTCGATTTCAGCTATGCCCTGTCGGACGGATCCGATATCCGGGTAACTGCCGCTGACGGAGTCACAGTTATTCCGTCCTGGATAGAGGTTTGGGATCCCGACGGTCAGAATGCTTCCATATGGGTTAAGGTGCCGAGCATCCCCACTGCAGGAACCATGATTTATCTGTATTACGGCAACCCGGCTCCACCGGGACCGGAAATAGTGGAGATGCCTCCGGTCGGACCATGGGATAAATATCCAACCTATATAATTCCGAACGGAGATCCCGGTAACGGCTCTCAGCTTCTCGGCGAAAACATCGTGTACGATGAAGTCACCGGGCATTACTGGATGGTATTCGCGATGTACCGCGGCGGGTCGTCGGTCGGCCTTGTCTGGAGCGACAATCCGAATGACCATACTTCCTGGCAGTGGCACGGGCAGGTGCTGGCAAATACCAACGCTCCGCATATCCAGTACTATGACGGGTTGTGGTATATTTTCTTCGCCGATAGAAACGTGGGGGCGCCTTATCCTATTTCGGTGGCGACTTCGGCGGATATCGGAGGTCCGTACACCTACCAGGGGCCGGTCCTGACCGTTACCGAGGCATGGGAAGCGTTTCGCGTTGACGAGCCGTACGTATTCCAGAGAAACGACGGCAAGTGGATCCTGATGTACATGGGGGATTCGGGAAGTACGACCGAACAAATCGGGTATGCCGAAGCGGACGATATTATGGGCCCGTATACCAAATTCCCGGGCAATCCCTGCATAGCTTTCGGCCCGCCCGGATCATATGACGCCGGAACGGTCGCCGATCCCTGGGTGATCGAATTGCATGATGTGTACTATATAGGGTACACCGTAAGCTCTTCGAAGAGCAGCCCCTGGAGAACCGCCGTTGCGGTCACAGAGGACTGGATGACTTTCGAAAAGCAGGGGGTCATTCTCGACTGGGGCGGAGCAGGAGCCTGGGATCAGTATGATGCGTTCCGCGGCGCCGTTACCCGTTTCGGCGATACGTACTATTTCGCCTATACGGGCAGCCCCGGTTCCACCGGGAATTATGTCATGGGGCTGGCTACTATGCCGGTATATATGGAAGCCCCGATTGCGGGGGCGGAAGACGTTTTCGAATTCATCGATACTTTCGATGAAGACGGCAGCCTGGCAAAATGGTCGGTTCTTTATACCGGGGTCGGAGCATCGGTCGATGTTTCCGGTGGAATCCTGACCATGACCGGAGTTCCCAATAGCTATGTCCAGATGGGCGGCAACAAACTGATCGGCAACGGAACCCTGATGGAAGCATTTGCCATGCATCCCGAGGCGGGAATGAATCCCGGTCCGGTTGAAGGGAATGCGGCATCGGAACTGGGCTACAAACCGGCCGATATGGGATGGACCAACGTCATCAGGATGATCGACTGGCCAGATCTTACGTACTACGTCATGCAAGCGACATCGGCGGGAAGCAATTCCGGCTATGTGCCGACTTCCATTCCATTCGATACCGAATGGCATAAATATAAAATCTTCCGCAAAACCGATGGAACCGTCGATTTCTCGATTGACGACTATGCGCCGGAAATGCTGGGGGCTCCATTCGTACCGACCATGGATATGTACCCATGGCTGATGTCCTACGCCCGCAATACCGTCCCGGAAAGCAATTTCATGGTGGACTGGATGCGGGTCAGGAAATATTGCGGAGCCGATGCAATTGCCGCCGTCGGCGATGAAGAAGGAGGCTCCAGCCCCGCCTCGATTTTCGGTTTTGTTACCGGAGCGGGAAATCCGCTGGGCAACGTTAAAGTACACCTTTTCAATAGCGACGGCGACCTGCTCGAAGAGACTTCAACCGATCCCGCCGGGGGGTACGTTTTCGGAGAACTCGAGGCCGGAGAATACCTGGTCACGGTAATCGCTCCAATGGGATTCCAACCGGATGGCGACCCGATGGTAATGGTGGCACTCGAGGGAGCGGACGTTGAAGTTAATTTCAACCTGGCCGAGTGCGTTTCCGGGAAAATGCTGAACTACTGGAACATCCAGAGTTATCTTCAGAAAATCCTGGACGGTCTTCCGATATTCCGGGACCTCGATTTCGATGCATACGGCCAGACTATCTTCGATCACTACTACAATCGTGGTGACGGCGATGCTATCATGATCGAGGGGGTTACCTATGTCGACAATCCTCCCCGTCCCCTGAACTTCGACGACCTGGTTGACATTTACCTGGATAATCCTGATTTCTCCACCGGCGGGAAAGTGAAATCACACTTACTGGTAATGATGATTAACGTCGCCGGCGTTTGCATCAGTCAGAATTCGATAGTTTCCGCGGATGGCGCCACCCTGACCCAGGCTATCAAGTACCTGGCCGAATCTTATGTCGGCGGGACTTATACCTGGCAGCATTGGTACTATCCGGTCGCCTGGGAAAGAGGTGGCCTGATGCCGGCCGGATTTATCCCGCTGGGGACTCCGAATATTCTATACAAGCCGGAAGAAGCAGTCGTCATGCCGCTGGAATACTCGCTGGGGCAGAATTATCCCAATCCATTCAATCCTTCGACAACTATCGATTTCAGTCTGCCGGTCGCCGGGGAAATCGAACTCGCGATTTACAACATACTGGGACAAAAGGTTCACATAGCCGCGAAAGGATTTTACGGAGCCGGGGCATATAAGGTTCAATGGAAAGCTTCAGAATATTCAAGCGGCATTTATTTCTATTGCCTGAAAACCGAGGGATTTGTCGAAACCAGAAAGATGATCCTGGTAAAATAAGCCTCTAACGCTACTGAGTAAAACCGGCGGAATAATCCGCCGGTTTTTTTTGATCTATGTTAACTCGGCAACCCAGTAATAAGTCATAAAATCGGTACTCACGGATATGCTTGGAGCAAGATGCTTACGCAAAATGCCGTTCAACTGCGGCTTCCTGTAATAGTTTTTTAAAACCCGATATTCGGTCCCGTCGCTTAATCTCCGCAGCTTATAAGTATTCTCATCGTCTGCCGGTACAATCAATTCTCCGCCGCATCCATCCATCAGGATATTATCGAAAAGCAGAACGTACGCACCGGGTGCCGCGACTCTTGCCATTTCATCGAGGAACTTCGCGATTCTATCTTTAGGCACATGAGAAAACAGAAATCCGGCCATGACGGCATCGAAACTCCGCTCCCTCACCGGCAGGTTGTACATATCTCCCACCACAAAATCGGCCGGGCATCCGTACTGCTTGGAACGTGCAATATCGATGGCTTCCGCAGAGAAATCGATTCCCAAAATCGCTTTTGCCGATTTCGCGGCATATTCCGCCCAATAGCCGGTCCCGCAGGCAAGGTCGAGCAGTCTTTTACCCTCGAAGACCGTCCTGACTTTCTGCCTGATGATATCGAGTTCTTTCTGGCGCGGGGGATCGTCGCGGTTATAGATCCGTTCGTATTCCGAGGCGCGGCGGCTGTAATATTCTTTCATAACTCCTCAAAAAAAACCCCGACAGAATCGGGGTTTTTATTTTTATTCATGATATACATCATGCCGTTTTTTTCTTTTGCGACCTGTAACCGTACTTCGGTTCGCCGGTTCCGTTGATGACATCCGTAGTGATGACGATTTCTTCGATATCGTCCTTTCCCGGAGAATCGTACATAATATCGAGCATGGCTTTTTCCATGATGGCACGGAGAGCGCGAGCCCCCGTCTTTTTCTTTTCGGCGATCGTGACCGCTTCCCAGAGCGCCTCTTTTTCGAAGGTCAGTCTGATATTCTCCAGCTCGAACAGCCGCTGATACTGCTTCACCAGGGCGTTCTTCGGTTCGGTGAGAATCGAGAAGAGAGCATTCTTGTCGAGCGGCTGTAACGGCGCTACCACCGGGAGTCGTCCGATCAATTCCGGGATGAGGCCGAATGACAGAAGATCCTGCGGTTCGGTATGAAGCAGGATATCCGGAGATTTGTCGGTGACATTGATCAGCTCGGCGTCGAAACCGACATGCTTCTTGCCGACCCGTCGCGCCACGATTTTTTCCAAACCCTCGAAGGCACCGCCGCAGATGAAAAGAATATTCGAAGTATTAATCGGTATGAAAGACTGCTCGGGATGCTTACGTCCCCCCTTCGGAGGAATATTGGCGATGGTCCCTTCGAGTATTTTCAAAAGCCCCTGCTGAACGCCTTCACCGGAAACATCACGGGTGATGGAAGGATTACCGTCGGTCCGGGCGATTTTATCCAGTTCGTCGATATAGATAATCCCCCGTTCCGTCCGGGCCTGGTTGAAATTGGAGGCCTGATACAGACGGACGAGAATATTTTCGACATCTTCTCCGACGTACCCCGCCTCGGTCAGCACCGTGGCGTCGGCGATGCTGAAGGGGACCTTCAGAAATCTGGCCAGGGTTCGGGCAATAAGCGTTTTTCCGGTTCCGGTCGGGCCGATCAACAGGATGTTCGATTTTTCCAGTTCGGTGCCGTTATCGTCTTCGTTTTTCCCGGAGCGCAGCATTTCGTTAATACGCTTGTAGTGATTGTACACCGCCACCGAAACGTTCTTCTTGGCGAACTCCTGCCCGATGACATAATGATCGAGATGTTTCTTTATTTCGGAAGGCTTTGGGACATCGACGATCTCTTCCGGCGTGGTATCATCCGGGGCCGAATCGAGAATGTCATAACAGAGCGAGACGCACTCGTTGCAAATGAAGGCTTCGTAGCCCGCAAAGAGGCGTTTCACTTTCGAGGCCGGCTTTCCGCAGAAGTTACAGCGATGGTGCGATCCGCCTCTTTCATCCGATGAATTATTGTTTTTATCTGCCACTTTGGATTACATATCCTTCGGTTTAACTTCATAAATTTTGTCGATCAGTCCGTACTCGACCGCATCCCCGGGCGACATGAAGAAATTGCGGTCGGTGTCCTTTTCGATTCTTTCGATGGGCTGACCGGTATGCTTGACGAGAAGTTGGTTGAGGCGTTTCTTGGTGCGGGTGAATTCCTCGGTCATGATGACGATATCCGACACCTGACCCTGGGTTCCGGCCGACGGCTGGTGGATCATGATGCGGGAATTCGGAAGAGCCGCCCGTTTGCCTTTGCTACCGGCCGCAAGCAGGAAAGCTCCCATCGATGCGGCCATCCCCATACAAGTGGTGGCGACATCCGGTTTGACAAACTGCATGGTATCATAAATGGCCATTCCGGCCGTGACCGAACCGCCCGGAGAATTGATATAGATATAAATATCTTTCTCGGGGTCCTCGGCCTGCAGGAACAACAGCTGGGCTATCACCAGGTTGGCGATATTATCATCGATCGGCGATCCGATAAAGATAATGCGATCTTTGAGCAGCCGGGAATATATATCATAAGCGCGTTCGCCGCGACCGGTTTGCTCCACGACCATCGGAATCAGTGTCATTTATTATCCTCCGTCGAAGTTCCCGAAGCTTCGGGCTCGTCCATTTTATTTTCGGTATCCTTCATATCTTCCAACGGGAAATACGTAACTTTGCTCATCAGGTGATCCATAATTTTCTCATCTAAGATGGAATCCCTGATTTCCTGTATTTTTCCCGATTTGGAAAGGGCTTCCTGAGCCTGCTCCAGGGTCATATTATAATTATCCGCAAAACTCTTAATCCATGTTTCGGTATCTTGTTGGGAAACTTCAATTTTTTCGCTTTCGGAGATCTTGTTGGTAAGGAGGGTCCAGCGCAATCCGTTCTCGGCGATATGCCGATAGGAATTCAGGAAGACATCCCGGTCCAGATCCGGGTTCTGCTTTTTTTGCTGCTCGTAGGTTCGCTCCAGATAATTCTGGACCATTCCTTCCGGAATCCCGAACTGGTTGTTTTCGATAAACTGCCGCTGAACCTCGTTCCGGTGATATTTCTCCATCTCCATTTCTTTTTGCTTTTTTAAATCCTCGCGGATTTTAAGGCGAAGCTCAAGGTAGGTTTCGGTTTCTCCGATCTGTTTGGCGAAAGCGTCGTTCAGTTCCGGCAAGATTCGTTCATTCACTTCGTTGATTTTGGCTTTGTATTTAATCGCTTTTCCCGCAAGGGCTTTGTTGCCGTAATCGTCGGGATATTTTACCGGGATTTCCACCTCTTCGCCGGCCTTGTGCCCCGGAAGCGCGGTTTTGAAATCCTTTACGATGATATCGCTTCCGAGGTCGATTTCCATGTCCTTATATTCGTTTTCATCGAGGACGCGGGATTCATCTTCCTCCTTGGTCAAATCGGCTTTGACAACATCATTTTTGTTTACTTCCCGGTCGACTTTGCGCAGGGTGGAATGCTTTTTCCGAAGATAATCTATGACCACCTCGACTTCCGGGTCGCGGACTTCGACTTTGTCGATAGGGAGTTTCAGTTCATTATAATTCACTTCGGTGATTACCGGCATGACTTCGACGCGGGCGGTGTATGTCAGCGGTTTGCCTTCCTCGATGAAAACCGCCGGGAAGGTGGGGTGGGTAGCGGCGTTGATCTTGTTTTCCTGCAAAACCTTGGGGTATGATTCCTCGACCAGTTTTTCGAGAACATCCTCGCGGGCCACTTCGCTGAATTTCTGACGGATGACATTCATGGGGGCTTTACCGGGGCGGAACCCTTTTATTTTGGCGTTCTTGCGATACTCGCCGAAAGTCTTTTCGAATTCCTGTTTAACTCTATCGACATCGATTTCGACCGCGATTTCCCGCACAAGACCGTCGCTCTTTACAATTTCAGACTTCAAAATTACACTCCTGGTTTCATAATTCCATGCGAAAGGGGGGACTTGAACCCCCACCCCTTACAGGACTGGATCCTAAATCCAGCGCGTCTGCCATTCCGCCACTCTCGCAGTTTAGCCATAAAATATAGATATTTTGGTAATTTAAGTCAAGAGCAGGGGAAGGCCCACCGGTCCAAAGTGATTAAACAGCACTTTGGAGTCAAAGTTTTTGACTTCGGCCTGTTACTGCCATAAATTCACGGCATGTCAGATAGGATTTATCTCGCGATCGATTTCGGGGAACGAAGGATCGGGCTGGCCAAATCGGACCCGACCGGCCGAATAGCCTCGGCCTGGAAAACCATTACCTATAAATCGCTTAAAAAAGCTCTGGCGGAAATCGCCGATGATATCAGGCGGGAAAAAATTACCGGAATCGTGGTCGGGTATCCGCTGGCGCCGGACGGAGGGAGTTCGGGCGAACGGTGTATAATGATTGACGAATTTATCGCGCGGCTGGAAGAAATAACCGATCTGCCGATTTATACTTATGATGAGCGTGACAGCTCGGCGGAGGCCAGAAAAATAATACAGCAACATGGCAAAAAGACCGGTAAAGATAAAGAAAAAATCGACCGCATTGCCGCGGCGATTATATTACAGCGGTTTTTGGATGAGCGAAAAGACTGAAAATAAAGCCAGGTTCAAGTTCTACGAATATATCCTGTACTGGGCGGTTACGGCCGTTATCCTCATCCTGGGGGTGCCATTGCTGATTATTAAAGGTATCGGTTTCCTGATCCAGTCGGCGGCCAATCCGGTGAAATCTATCTGGCATGTGTTCGGATTCGTCCTGATACTGCTTATCGTGGCCGGCGGATATTTGTCTTTCAAGATTTTCTATCCCTACAATATCGGGTATGAAGTCAAATCGGTGATAATCGACGATGAGCATACTTTCGGAGACGCCATTACCAGCCTTAAGAATAAGAATGTTCTAAAGGACAGCTACCTGTTCCGTCAAATAGTGGTTCGGTCGAAAATCGACAAGCAGATTGCTCCCGGACGCTATGATTTTTTCGGCAAAGTATCGCTCTGGGATATATACCAGAAATTCAAAAATCGGGATATCGCCACGGTCATGGTGACCATTCCCGAGGGACTTCCCTCCTGGAAGATTGCCTCGATATTCGCCGGGCAACTGCAGGTGGATTCGGCGGTATTCATGCGCCTGGTGTTCGACAGCGCCTACACCAGAAATCGCTACAGCCTGCCGTCGCTTGAGGGATATCTGTTTCCGGAAACTTACCGCATGTGGTACGGTATCGACGCCGGGGAGGTAATTGATATCATGGTTTCGGAATTCTTCCGGCAGACTGATGGGATGTTCACTTCGGTGGCCCCTAACGGCCTAAAGCCTGAAGAGGTAATGACCCTGGCCTCGATTATCGAAGCCGAGGTTTCCGACAATACCGAGCTGGGGATGGTTTCTTCGGTTTATCATAATCGCCTCGAAAAGCGGATGATGCTCCAGGCGGACCCGACCGTGATTTACGGTATTGGAGGATTGGATCGGCCCCTGAACCGCCGGGATATCCGCCTGCTCGAATCGCCTTACAATACATACAAAAAGTACGGTCTGCCGCCGGGGCCGATTAATTCGCCGGGGCTCGAAGCCATCAAAGCCGCTTTCAAGCCTGACAGTACCGATTACCTGTATTTCGTTGCGGATGGAAAAGGGGGGCATGTCTTTTCGACATCACTGATGGATCACAATCGCGCGAAAATCAGAATAAAACGTCAGCAGTCGTTGCCGCTGGACAACAGCTGATCAGATATTCAATACCGGGGCCATATCCCCGATCACGATTCCCAGCTTACGGAACACCTTATCGAGAACTCCCTGATCGCAGTTTTCGAAGGCCGCTTCGCGCGGCGAAGAGATGCAAATCAACCCGAATATGTCACCGCCATCGAATAACGGCGCCACCATCACCGCTTTCGTATCGGGACTAAGCAGGATTTTCCGTTCGATAAAGTTCCCGCTGAAATAAAAGGGCTGGCTGGCGGTATATGTCGCTCTGCTGCTGTACACCCGGTGCAATAACGAGTTTTCGACCGGAAGAGTCAGCGCCAGGCCCTCGCGGGCCGTCTCCCCTTTCAAGGCGATGACTTTCAGGGTTCGATCACGGCCGGAATATATTACCAGCGCGGCGCGATTTACGGGAAGATAACGGTTGAATTTTTTCAAAAACGAAAAAAACAGCTTATTGATATTGCGGGCCTTGCCCAGGATGGAATCGAACGCCCGGGCGGTGATTTCGGACGGGGCCTGCCGGTCCGAAATTCCGCGGTTGGTTTCTTTGAAACGGCTTCTTTGCCATTCCGTGGTAATGCTGCCGCCACACATAATTTGCCCCCGTTCGTGGTGTTGTCAGCTCAAGTCGAAACTTCCTCTTTACGGTCGATTTTGTACTTCTTGATCTTGCGCCACAGAGTCGTCCGGCCGATGCCCAGTTTCGATGCAGTCCTGGTATAATTCCAGTCGTTGGCGGTCAGCGTCTGCTCGATCATCTTGCGCTGGGAATCTTCCAGGGTTTCGGCGTCCTCGAGAAAGGCCGTCATCCGGTTGGTCGGCGCCGTGGTCATTTTTTCCGAGGTAATGAAAATTATATCCCTGGCCTGTATTCTTCCGTCCTGACAGAGTGCCATGGCTCGCTTGATGGTATTTTCCAGTTCGCGGACATTCCCCGGCCAGCTGTGGCGGATAAGCTTTTCCATTGCTTCGGTCGAAATCGAAACCGGGTTGCCGTTGCGTTTTTTATTCTCGAGCAGGATAAAATGCTCCGCCAGAACCGAAATGTCATCGATGCGTGCCCGCACCGGAAGGATGTTGATGGGAAAAACATTCAGGCGATAAAACAGGTCTTCGCGGAATTCTCCAGCCTTCACCATGGCGGAAAGACCCCGGTTGGTGGCCGCGATGACCCGGACATCGATCTTTTTCGAGACTGCCGACCCGACCGGACGGATTTCGGATTCCTGGAGGACGCGAAGGATTTTCGATTGCAGGCTCAGGGGCATGTCGCCGACTTCATCGAGAAATACCGTGCCGCCGTCGGCTTCCTCGAACAATCCCTTATGGTCGCTGTAAGCGCTGGTGAACGATCCCTTGATATGCCCGAAAAATTCCGATTCCAGAAGGTTTTCCGGAATGGACGTACACTCGATGGTGACGAATTTTTTCTTGCGGCGGTTGGAATGGTAATGCACCGCTCGAGCCAGCAGTTCTTTCCCGGTTCCCGATTCGCCGGTTATCAGGACCGCAATATCGGTGGCCGCCACCCGGGCCGCAAGAGATTTAAGGTTTTCCATCTGCGGCGAGGTCCCGACCAGGCTGTCGAAGCCGTATTTAAAAGCGATTTCTTCACGCAGGAAATTCAATTCCTCGCGCATATTCTTATGTTCCAGGGTTCTTTCCACGCAAAGCAGGAATTCCTCGTTGTCGAACGGCTTGTCGATATAGTCGCTGGCTCCCTGCTTGATAGCCTCGACTGCGCTTTTTACTGAGGAGTAAGCGGTCAGCAGGATTACTCCGATATCGGGGTCCTGCTTTTTGGCCGCGGTGAGCAGGTCCAGCCCGGTGCCGTCATTCATTTTCAAATCGGTAATAATAAGATCAAAGCTGTTTTGCCTTAGGACTGCGGTGGCTTCTTTGACTCCGTCCGCGGCGAGAACCGTATATCCGGCCTTTTTGAGAAGAATTTCGGCTGTTTTCCGGAAAGCCAGGTCGTCGTCTACCAGCAGAATTCTCGCAACTTTATGGGTATAGTTGTGCACGGCTTAAAAATCTCCTTATGACTGTTCCGGAAAGGTGACGGTAACCGTCAATCCGGTGGATGGTTCCGGTTTAAATTCGATAGTCCCGCTGTTGCGTTCGATTATCTTTTTAGCGACCGGGAGCCCCATTCCCAGGCGGCGGTTATCGAGAGAAAGAAACGGTTCGAAAGGATCGAATGATTCCGAGGTCAATTCCGAATATCTCTTTTCGGTCAAATCGTTATTTATGGAAATTTCTATTCGGGGATTTCGCGCAATGTTGATTTTTATAATCTTCCCGTTTTCGACGGCATTATCGAGTAGTTCTTTGAACGCGGTTTTGAGCTGTTCGCGGTCCCCCACGATTTCAACATTATCATGCTGTAAATTGAATTCGACACCCCTTTTAAGAGATGAACCTTTGTATGAGGACAGAATATCGCGTATCAGCTCAACCAGGTTAAGCCGGGAAAGGGTAATTTCCCCGCTGCGGATGTAATCGCTGAATCTGTAAACCATGCGGTTGACATAGGCACATTCGGATTTGATAATATCTGCCAGCTCGACATCGTCCTCGTCAACGGTCTCCCCCAGCTCGCTCGCCAGTTGATCGGCAGCGGTAGTGAGCGCTCCGAGCTTGTTATTCAAACGATGCGAAAAATGGCTCAGTAATCCTTCGATTTCTTTCCGATCATGCTTTTCATATTCCGCCGGTTCAAAGCTTATCAGGCTGTACTTATAGCTCTGAAGCGAAAAATTGGATATTTGAAGGTTCTTCAATTTCAACCCGAAAGATTCGTCCGAAGTCTCGAAATTGCTCTGCAGCAGAGCCTCGACCTCTTCATCCAGACGCGGTTTGCCATCGGGTGATTTCAGGCGGAAGGCCGCAATTTCCGGCTCGGCGGAAGCGATAACATTCATATTCCCGCTATCAACGGCATAGTGGTACATGTTGCCGGGATCGGTCAATTTCGACACCGCCGACGATGAGATGAATTCGCCATAGTAGCTGCGGAGTTTCGACAGGATGCAGTACAGCAAATCTTCGTTGATTCCCGAAGGATTCCATCCGTTCGGGTACAGAATCCCGGCGGCGACATCTTCCCCCTGACGATTCTTGCCGATCAGCGAGGCGCAGAGTTCCGGGCTTTGCATCGTACCGGGAAAATCGTCGTGCAACCGCCGGCGATAAATGCCGGCGCGGTTTTCGATGACCGAATCCCGCACGAGCCGGATCGGAACCGTTTCGAAATTATCGGGATGGAGATATCTTTTTCCCGCGATGAGCAGTACAATTGCCGGTTCCGGCACCATACTGTCGAGAAATTCCCGCGAAGAATCCGACAAACTTTCGCCGTAGTACAATTCCAGCGCTAGCCTGAACAGGACGGTGCTGTCGTTGAAATTGTCGACAAGGCTGTTTTCGGTTTCTTTGGTTTGAAACGGGGAGATTGTTTCAATCATGATTGTTTAGTCCCTTTTGTTTCAAAATGACACAACAGTATAGGTATCGGCCATGAGTGGGAAAGCTTGAGTAAGCGGGGGTTAAAATGTGTCAGTGAAACAAAAAAAGGCGGCCCCCGGCCGCCTTTTTTCCGATAATTCTTGCGACGCAATGCGGCAATAGTTGGCGGAAATGAAATTCTTCCCCCAAAAAATAAAAACCTTGACTCACTTTTAAGTCTGCCGTATCTTCACTTGTGCCACTGAGAAAATGCTCCATATTCGGCGTTTTCATCTCCACAGTATACTGCCCCCGAAAATCCGACCGAAATTTCGGACCTCTTCTCAAGCCGAATTCCGACCCTTACAAAGGCATATTAAAAGGACCTTTACCCTGTTTTTCCGGAAAGGGAAAAATGTGAAATCTCGCGTTCTGGCGGTGATTCCGGCCCGGATGGGATCTTCGCGGTTCCCCGGTAAACCTTTGGCCTCGATCGGCGGGAAATCTCTGATCGAACGGCTTTATACCGAACTTTCCCGGGCCAATCGAATCGACCAGGTAGCGGTGGCGACCGATTCGGACGAGATTATCCGGGCGGTGAGAAATTTCGGAGGAGCCGTGGTCAGGACTTCGAAAAAACACCGGACCGGCTCTGACCGGACCGCCGAAGCGGCCCAAAAGCTCGGGGGAGCCATAATAATCAATATCCAGGCCGATAACCTGGGCCTGAAAGCGCGTGAATTCGACCGGGTTATCGAGGCGATGCTGGCTGATAACTCCATTAAATACGCCACTTTCGCAAAGAGGGTGGAATCGGAAGACGCTCTCTACGACCCCAACCGGGTTAAGGTGGTCGAGGATATCCGGGGGAACGCCTTGTGGTTCACGAGGTACCCCGTGCCGTTTCTGCAGGGGATAAACGGCAACCGCCTGGGGGGCTTTCCCTATTTATATCATATCGGGGTTTATTTTTACCGGAGGGGGGCGCTGAAAGAATTTACTTCCTGGCCCCGGACTCCGCTGGAAAAGGCAGAATCGCTGGAGCAACTGCGGATTCTCGAAAACGGCGGCTCGATCAAACTATTTAAGACCAAGAGCAAGATTTACTCCATCGATACTCCCGAAGATCTTGTAAGACTGGAAAATATCAAATCTTAGCAGATAGAGGTAGGAAGGTGTCTGAAAAACGTACCAAATATATTTTTGTGACCGGCGGGGTGGTATCGGCGCTGGGGAAAGGAATCGCCTCGGCATCGATCGGTCTGCTTCTGAAACGGCGCGGTCTGAATGTATCGATGATCAAATGTGATCCCTACATCAATGTCGATCCCGGAACCATGAACCCGTTCCAGCACGGCGAGGTGTTCGTGCTGGATGACGGTTCCGAAACCGATCTCGACCTGGGGCACTACGAACGGTTCCTCGACAAAACCATGACCCGCGACAACAATGTCACCAACGGCCAGGTGTACCATACGGTCATTACCCGTGAACGGCGCGGCGATTACCTCGGGGCGACGGTGCAGGTGATTCCGCACATCACCGAAGAAATCAAGACCCATATCCGCAAACCGGCCAAAGCCGACCCCGAAACCGATGTAGTCATAGTCGAGATCGGCGGGACGGTCGGCGATATCGAGGGGCAGACCTTCCTCGAAGCTATCCGCCAGATGGCCCTGGAAAGCGAGCCGGAAGATACCATGTTCATTCACCTGACCCTGGTGCCGTACATTCCCACCGCGGGTGAAGTCAAAACCAAGCCGACGCAGCATTCGGTGAAGATGCTTCGGGAAATCGGGATTCAACCGCAGATTCTACTCTGCCGGACCGAGAAACCGCTTGATGAATCGATCCGCAAGAAAATCGGGCTGTTCTGCAATGTTTCTTCGCGCAATGTCATTTCGGCGGTGGATGTCGAAACCATTTATGAAGTTCCCGTGAATTTCCACCAGTACCATGTCGATCAGATAATTTGCGACCAACTGAAAATAGATGCTCCGCCGGCTAATATTTCGGACTGGGAAGAAATGGTCGACAGGATCAAGCATCCCGGCCACCGGGTAAAAATCGCCATCTGCGGCAAGTACGTTTACCTCAAGGACGCCTATAAGTCCATTATTGAAGCTTTCATTCATGCCGGAGTTGAAAACGACGCTCGGGTGGATCTTATCTGGGTTTCTTCCGAAGACATCAAGAAGACCGGATCGGAGAAAAATTTGGCGGGAATCGACGGGCTGTTGATACCGGGAGGATTCGGCGAGCGTGGGGTCGAAGGAAAAATCGAATCGATCCGCTATGTCCGCGAAAATAATATTCCCTTCCTCGGGATCTGCCTCGGGATGCAGTGTGCCGTAATCGAATACGCCCGGAATGTCTGCGGCTTGCAGGACGCGCACAGTTATGAATTTTACGCCGAACTGAAGCACCCGGTGATACACCTGATGGCCGACCAGGAAGGGGTAACCAATCTCGGCGGGACCATGCGGCTCGGAGCGTACGACTGCATTCTCGATCCGGAATCGAAATCGTACAAGGCCTACGAAATGGAAAAGATATCGGAACGTCACCGGCACCGCTATGAATTCAACAATGCCTACCGCAGCATGTTCGAGGGGACATCGTTCAAGCTGGTCGGGATTTCTCCTGATAAAAAACTGGTGGAAATAATCGAAGTGGCCGATCACCCCTGGTTCGTGGCTTCGCAGTTTCATCCTGAACTGAAATCCCGTCCGACCAAGGCTCATCCCCTGTTCCGTGATTTTATCGGAGCCGCGGTAAGATATCGCGAAAAACTGGATTCGCAGAAAAGCACCGCCGACGACAAGATTAATGTCGGTTAAAACATTTTAAGCGGATGGTATATACCTAATGCCGGGACGAGACAAACCGGGTTCGGATCGAAAACCGAAACATGCCGACCTTTCATCGGAGATAAAAGGCTTCAACGAGGATGACCTGTACATCATCGTCGATAATCTCAGCGAACCCCCGTTAATCCTCATTCTCGACGGCGTGCAGGACCCGCATAACCTCGGGGCCTGCCTGCGGACCGCCGCGGCGGCCGGAGTGCACGCCGTGGTGGCTCCCAAAGATCGCTCAGTCGGGCTGACCGATACGGCACGGAAAGTGGCATCCGGCGGAGCGGAAAAAGTCCCGTTCATACAGGTGACCAACCTGGCCCGAACCATACGGGAATTGAAGGAGCTGGGTGTGTGGATTGTGGGCGCCGATCATAAAGGAGAAAGCCCGCTGTACGATATCGACCTGTCGGGCCCGATTGCGCTGGTGATGGGATCCGAAGGATTCGGGATGCGCCGACTGACTCAGAAAGAATGCGATTTTCTGGCACGAATCCCCATGCCGGGGAATTTCGATAACCTGAATGTATCGGTAGCGGCCGGGATATTCATGTTCGAAGCCGTGCGGCAGCGGGAGTTGAAACTCAAAAAGCTGACCGGCGGCTGATTAAAACCCGCCGGTTTCCTCGTCATCCAGTGTTCTTATGCTATTATCTCCGGCAGTGTACGCGGCAATGCGCTGCAATTTTTCGCGAGGGGCTTTCTCCGCGGGTTTCCGCGACGGACCGGCCTGTTGCTCATTCGCATCGACCGGACGTCCTTTTCTCCCATAAATCAGACTGGCCAGCTCGTTGACCGCTTCCTGCATGACCACCGCCTGAGCGGCCAATTCTTCGCCGGCCGACGACGATTCTTCGGCATTCGAAGCGTTTTGCTGGGTCACGTCGTCTATTTGCGAAACGGAATTATTTATCTGCTCGATTCCCTGTGCCTGTTCGTCGCTTGAGGAACTTAATTCGGCAATCAATTCGGAAACGGTTTTGATTCCGCTGTTGATATCGTTAAGAATCTTTTCAACTTCCTCAGTGGCCTGGACCCCTTCATCAGCCCGTTTTTGCGAACCTTTAAGCAGCTCTCCGGTATTGCGGGAGGCATCGGCGGAACGCTTGGCCAAATTCCGGACTTCTTCGGCAACCACGGCGAACCCCTTGCCGGCCTCTCCGGCTCGAGCGGCTTCGACCGCGGCATTCAGAGCCAGAAGATTGGTCTGAAAGGCGATTTCGTCGATCACCCGAATTATTTTGGCGGTTTCATCCGAAGACCGCTTGATTTCCTGCATTGCTCCGGCCATCGACCGCATCGCTTCCGCCCCCTGATCGGCCGAACTGCTGGCTCCCCGGGTTAGTTCGTTGGCTTGTTTGGCGTTTTCGGCGTTCTTGCGGGTCATCCCGGACATCACTTCCAGCGACGACGAAGTCTCTTCGAGCGCCGAAGCCTGCTGCGAGGCTCCTTCGGCCAGCGATTGCGCCGATTCGGCGATATGAGCCGAGGAATCGCGCACCTGATCGGTTCCTCTGGTGATACTATCAATGATGATTCTGATCGGTTTGCCGATAGACCTTGTCATCAGTACGCCGAGCGTAAGGGCCAAAATCGTTCCGAATATCATGGCGACCACCGAATATAGAATGAATTGCCGGGCCTTCTTTTCGGCCTCGGCATGAACCTGCTGGGAAATGCTGTCGGCCAATTGACGAGCCCGGGCAAGGTGATTCTGCATTTCCTGCAAATGGGCGGTGGTTTCTTCGGAGTACAGGCGGAACGCTTCCTCGCGCATCCAGGAACCCTGCATCAGAAGCATTTCCAGTTCAAAGGCGGACTCGTGCAGATGTTTATGCGGTTCTTCCGTCATGCTTAATATTTCATTCAGGCCCGGTACCTGCGATTCGAGATTTTTTCTTTCTTCGCTTTTCAGCCATTTGCCATAGGCGCAGCTGTCGGGATCCTTTTCGACATTCAGCTCGACCAGGGTAGTATCGCGCTGGAATTTCCCGACATCGAGTATCCAGTATAGATGATTGATTTCTTTCCTGATTAAGTCCCTTGATATCTGATCTGCGGCAAGGATCTGTTCGGAACTAGTGGAATAATTGCGAATTCCATTCCACCCGATAAAACCGACCGCGAGGGTAATCGCGGCAACTATGATAAAGCCGCCGACCAGCTTGACGCCCATACTCAAATTCTTAAACACAGTCTCCCCTTTCTCCGGATTAAGCGACTGTTGGCCCCGGACGATCGAATCGGAATAATTCAGGATTTTCCGAAGCCGTCCGGGCTCTTGAATTGTGCTCAGTATTCTATATCGTCTAATTTTGCGCAGAGTTTTATATCCGCATAAAGCGAAACGGACTTCGCTCGCCTCTGTTTTAATTCTGAACAGGAGCGGGGATTAAAGCTGTTTATTGATGAGTTTTTCGAGTTCGGGGATATTGAGATATTCAGGAACAACGGTGGAGCTATCGATAATCGCCCAGCGCAGTTGATCGATGGTAAGCCCTTTGACGCCGGTTAATTTAGCCCCCCGGAGATCGGTATCAAGGAGGATTGTCCCTTTGAAATTGGCATTGGATAAATCGGCATTATTGAGTTTCACGGCATACAAATCGGCATCCTGGAGATTCACTCCCTCAAGCACCGCACCGGTCAAATCGACCTTCCGCAGATTGGCCCCTTTCAGGTCCACCTCGGAAAGATTCACTCCCTTGAGGTCATAGGTTCTGAAATCGCGCTGGGACGCCAGCTCGTTGTGGCTCTGAGGAAGCCCCAGGGTCTGTATCAATTCATCATCATACATGGCGAACAGCCAGTTACGGGATTTGCGAATCTGCTTCAAATTCAATCCCCGGGCCTTGCGAAGGTCGGTCAGGAAAAGATTGGCGCTGTCGAGTATCA
>JBFZFV010000050.1:0-115329 GCA_041306185.1 Candidatus Zixiibacteriota bacterium | reverse complement strand
AGACGGTTTTGCTTCAATCGTAACAACCAATGGCAAATCTATATCTTTAACCGGGAAACAAGCTCATTTAATATCCAAGCTTTATGAAGCATATGTTAACGGCACACCCGAGCTATTTCAGGCTCGTTTGATAAACGAAATTTATGGTGAGGTAAAAGAAAACCGGCTCCAGAAGCTTTTCGGGAACAACGACGCTTGGAACGAGCTTATTGAAAAAGGAAGAAGAAAGGGTCTTATACGTTTGAAAGCCATAAAACCCGATAATTCGGATTAATCTTAAAATTTCTGTGGGTGACAGCAATTCACCCAGAAAACTCCCCCAAAAAAACGTCGATTTCGCCTAACCACCCAGGTATACACCCACGTAGCTCCCCACTTGGTGTATTAGTCTCCTTGCATGAAAAAGGGACGATTATTAGATGATCGTTTAAGGCGCAGTAATAATGGCGAGCAAGCTATTTCATCCCCTAATTGCGCCGGATTGGAACATCAAGCTGTGAAGGAGCCCTCATCGCCGGGGGATAATTTCACATTTAAAACCATTGAACTCGCCCCGCTGGACGACCAAACACTCGATCTTGAGAACTGGTTAGCCGGTCTTTTTGTCGAATATTGGCTGTCAAAAGGGCGAGCAAGTCAAAAGGAGATAGAATAAATGAACGCAGAAGTCTATAAAACATCTGACATCGCGTTGGCGGCTTATTTGTCGATGCAGGGATTTTCTATACGGGGGGTGGCATTTAATGGCGACCGAAGATCTGTCTTTCAGTTCGAAGATGAACCGGGTTGCCAGGAACATGTCCTGAGATTTTTCAACCGCAATACAATGGTTGAACCAATCGCTTTTCTTGACCATGTCAAGAGCCTGAAGGCGATGATTAAGCAGTAAATAATAATCTGATGAGATGTGATGATATGAAAATTCGGTATGAAAACAAGTGATAAAATTGTCGGGGGACTGGGAGCATCTTCGGAGCTGTCCAAAAAGCTACATCACCCGGGACCGGATATCAGGCCATGTGTGGCACAGATGCTTGAATCCTCATATACAAAGGGGGATTATCCCAATCGGAATGCCGCGGCTCATATAATCGCTTGTGAACTTAGGCGAATCGGGTGTTCTCATGATGAGGTCCTGCAGCGAATAATAGCATGGAATGATGGAAATACCGCGCCATTAAGTATATCTGAATATTCCAAGGCGGTTCGCAGTGCATTTGCCAAAGACTATAATTATTCCTGTTATCATCATTTCTTAGAACCGACTTGCATTGGACCCGACGCATGTCCGTTTTCATCAAGAGTTAAATCGAATCAGAAATATTATAACAATAGAAAATTCATTCGATACCGCTGGCCAGAATTACTTCCTAATGTAGCCATATTGATATACTACATAGCATTAATTGAGCTCGAAAGAATACGGCAGGTCGGGGCAGGGGGAATGATATACGCCAGTTATCGGGAGATCGCCAAATTATGCGGGGTAAATCCCGGATCAATTATGAGAAATCTGGCTATACTGCAAAGCCATGGCCTGATTGAATTGAAAATTGGAACCCCGCGAAAGTGGGAGAGAAGCGCAACCGAGATAAGGCGCGTTATTCCCATTCCGAGACCATCACAGAATTTATTGAGGAAACTATATGATGAAAAACCATACACAGAAAAGTAAGTTTTCCACACACATTAAGACAGTATCCAATATTTATATAAAGGGGATTATTTCTTATGTCTGTTAATCATTCAAAAGTAATGCCTTTGAATTTAAAAGAGCTGTTCGGAAGAGAATATAAAATTGAAATAGACGAATCTGCGAATTGCCCTGGTGAGAGTAAAAGCGATCCGTGGTATTATCGGGTCGCCTGTAAATACGGCCATATATATCCCTATTCCGACAAAAGGCTCGGATTTTATTGCGAAAGCGGAAATATCCGAAACCGTCTTCGTCAGGAGCATCCTGAGATTGATGTCTTTAATTGGAGTGATGACGGCGGGGCAGTCTTCCTGTTTCCCGTTGGACTTTTTAAACTAATATCCGGCTACGCCAAACCGAGGCAAAAACGGAGACTATCCCAGGAGCATCGCCGAAGACTGGAATTAGCGGGACAGCGATACAAATTTAAACCTTTAAAACATGGGTCTGAGAGCGTGAAATCGACTCAAATTTCAACGAAAGGAGTCGGGGTAGTAATAGGGGGGAGATGGTCAGGCCAGAGAAACGCGCTTGGAGATTCAAAAAGCTAATTTGAGGGATTAAAATGATGTTGAAATTCATTAGGCATATTCACCTGGTAAATTATCCGCCAGCGAGTGACAACAATTGCCATTTAGGATTCGCTCGTAAGGCACCATCCGATAGAATGTTATCGAATAAACGTATCACCAGGGAATTGGTGATAACCCTATTGATTTCGAATTGTATAGCAGGGGGTATATGGGCATGCCAGTAGGCAAAGGGGTCTGGTATCCCAAGACAAGAACGAGCGAGTGCCTCCAGATTGATATGGCATATCTGAACAAGCATTTTGACCTCGAAAAAGAACATTCGGCTACTATGTCGTGGACAGGCAGTTTTGGCAAAAGGGACCGCGTTTGTATTCGTATTGAACCGCCCGGGTTTATCAGGCTTATCTACACTATCACCAAGAAGTCAGGCGAAAAAATTGATATGAATTACCGAGTTTATATGGATATGACTGAGTGTAATTTAGGTGGAATACGATACTGGTTTGTCTGCCCAATATGTCAAAGAAGATGTCGCGTAATATATCTCCCTCCCGGCGGCCATCGCTTTACGTGTCGTATCTGTAACAACCTGACTTATGCCAGCACTCAGGAAGGCTATCCGAGATGGAAGGCGATACAAGAAGCGACCTTCATGTTGCCAAAATGGGAAAGACAGTATTTCAGGGCCAGGTCAGATAAGAAACGCCAGCGATTGCTAAAAAAGATGAGACGGGTTGAATCAGGTTTGAAAGCTTTTATTGCCTGGAGCAAACGAGTTCTTAGAGAATGATAGAACATATGTTCCTATCGATACATTGACAGAAATTAGGCATAATGAATTATGAATATTTTATATGTATGTATGCAGGTATTTAATGTTTTTGGTTGACAAAAGAGATAAAAATGGCGATATTAATAATGCTAAAGTAATCAAATGTCTGGCTATTTTTGTGTACGAAAGTTTAGCCCGAGCCGGTTTTCTTGTAGCTGGACTGATTACTTTAGCAATAATCTCCGGTGAAACTGGCTTGGGCTTTATATTTAAGAGGCGGTGATGAGATGAAAGAAAATGTAGCCGTTTATTTCCGATGTAGCACTGATAAACAGGACAATTCGATTGCCGATCAGCGGAGAATAATCGCTGAGCATGCCATCAAAAATGCTATGCAAATCACGACGTGGTTTGACAAAGACGAAGGGAAATCAGGAACCAGCTTCGAAAAACGTCCTGATTTTATGAAAATGGTGAAAATTGTGGAATCTGGCAAAAATGATTTCACACGTATCCTCGTTTATGATGTCGATCGATGGGGGAGACCGATTGACCCTGACGAATCGACATATTGGGAATACCATTTCAAACGGTACGGAGTTCAGGTAACATATATTTCCGATGAGTCAATTAATGATAATTCTCTGGCCGGAAGATTAACGAAAAAGATCAAACAGGAACTTGCCACCGAGGAAAGCCGAAAACAATCTCTAAGAGTCCGTGAACGGTCAAAGCTGAGGGCTGCTGAGGGATTCCGTGTCGGGGGATATGCACCATATGGATATAAACGACTTTTGGTTGAGGCGAATGGAACGCCGATCAAGGTATTGGAACATGGCGAGCGGAAATACGAAAAGCATCAACGAGTGATATTGACCCCGGGGAATCCGGAAGAAATAAAAGTGATTAAGAGAATATTCATGCTCAGAACAAAGGGGTATGGTTATAAATCTATCGCAAATATGCTTAATGAGCGGAATACCCCGTCCCCAGGTAAATTAAGAGGCAATATAAAAAGGGAGACGAAATGGTCAGCCGGTTCAATTCGGAGCATAATCAGAAATCCAGTATATAAAGGCGACTGGACCTATAACCGGCAAGTTCGTGGCAATTGGGTTAAAGATGAGACGCCAGATATATATTTCCATCCCGTAAGCGAGCATATTAATCACAAGAACTCTCATAGCGGCCTTATTTCGACTGAGCAATTCGACCAAGCCAATTCGATTAGGAACTACCAGCCCGGACGCCAGACTGTATATAGAAATGGAAGATCGGCATATCTTTTGTCCGGTTTGATTAAATGCAAATCCTGTGGTTATTGTTTCCAGGGCCATATACATAGGAATAAATATGGCGAATGGAGATACTATGAAGACGGGGGTTTCTATAGTCGCGGATCATCGGTTTGTTCGTCCTTTCATATTCCCAAAGAATTGATTGAAAGCTTTGTAATAAAGGAAATAAAAAGGAAGGTTTTTTCGGCAGTGAATATTTCGAGATTGGAATCTCTGATTGAGCAACGACTGATAGCCTATAAATCACTGACTCCAGATAATTCCAGGATTGCCAAACTTGAGGGCGAGCTTGCAGATGTAATTGGTCGGCTTGAGAATATCAAAGATGGCATTGAGAAGGGACTGCCGATGGACTTTATAGGCGACCGGATTACCATGCTTGAACGTCGGAAACAAGAATTGGAGGCGGAGAAAACCTCGCTACAGAAGAAGGTTGGTAATGGTATAGATGCAAATGAGTTTCGACGATCAACATACAATTATCTTGATGAATTTGACAGCGCATTCCAAAATGCGTCGAATATTAAGAAAAAAGAGCTCTTACATGCGTTTGTTAATCGAATTGAAATAGACAAAAGTCAAGGTGTAGCAACCTGTTACATTCACAAAATACCATCAGAAGTTAAAGTCTATCAATGCCGGAGGTCGGACTTGAACCGACATGATGTTGCCATCGGGGGATTTTGAGTCCCCTGCGTCTACCAGTTTCACCACTCCGGCATTAAGGCCTAAATATAGCTGTCCGGTTTCGGCTGTCAAGATGTAATAAATAGAGAGCTGTTTCGGGTTATCAAAAATGATAAACGTCGGTGGTGTCTTCCGGAATATCCAGTTTCGTCGCCGGGGTTCCCGTTCCCTCATACATCTTGGTTGAGGGGTGAATATTGCATGGCTCGGTCGGGACACTTTCTTCCCGATAGATTTCCTTGCGGACATTGATACAGCGATCGGTCGCCAGTTTCCCCGATTCCAGGCAAATATCGGCAAAAACGATTCCTTCAGGTACTTCGAAGTCCATAATTGGGAGGGAGTCATGAGCCGCCTTCATAATTTCGGCCCAGATGGGAAGAGCATTGGTTGCCCCGGTCTGGTTATAACCGATGGAAGTCTTGTCATCGAAACCGACCCAAACACCCGATGTAATCTGGGGGGTATATCCCACAAACCAGTTATCGCAGAAAGAATCCGAAGTCCCCGTTTTGCCTCCGGCGGGACGGGTAAAGCCCAGCCAGCGAACCCGGCGGCCGGTGCCATTATCGATAACCGACTGCATCATGTTAACCATTATGTAGGCGGTCTGCGCCGACAAAACCTCTTCTTTTTGGATAGCGGAATTGTCTTCGATAACATTCCCGTAACGATCGACGATCTTCGTTATCATTCGATACGGTACCTTTATTCCGCCATTAGGGAAGACGGTATAGGCCGAGACCATTTCTATCGGGCGAACTTCGCTGGTACCGATCGCCAAGCTGGGATTTGCGCGCAAAGGCGTTGTAATCCCCATCTTTTGGGCGTAGAAAATCGCCTGTTCGGGACCAATCCTCAATAGCAGTTTGATCGCCACCAGGTTTCGAGATAATCTCAACGCATCCCTGAGGGTCATTTCCCCCATGAATTCGTCGTCGAAATTGTGCGGCCGCCAATCTTTGGCTCCGGGGATTTTCAGCTTAATGGAATTGTCATAAAACAGGTCCGAGGGATTAAATCCGTTATCCATAGCCGCAGTGTAAACGAACGGCTTGAAGGAAGAGCCCGGGGTCAGGGTCGATTGTGTCGCCCGATTCCATTTGGTATCCTCGAATGATTTCCCGCCGACCAGCGCCAGAACGTTTCCGGTGGAATTTTCGATGGAAACCGCGGCTCCCTGGATTTGCTTATAAACCCTAATCGAATCGCCGTTGGAATCGACGGTATCCGGCAGGAAGTACGTGTAAGCATTGTATGAAGGGTTGCTCCTATTATAAATCCCCTCGATGCGCTTCTGAATTCCGGCAATCTGTTCTTTCACCTGTATCTCGGCCACCTGCTGTATATGCCAGTTCAAGGTCGAATAGACCGTCAATCCGCCGGAATAAAGAGCTTTTTCGCCGTATTTATCGAGCAGATATCTGCGGATTTCTTCGGTAAAGTATGGGGCCCGGCCGACTTGCTCCGCCGGTGGAGTGAATTCCATCGGAAGGGCTTTCAGGGAATCATATTCCTCCTCGGTGATTCGGCCCCAATCATAATAAGCGTACAGGGACCGGTCACGAACCCTCTTGGCGGCCGCAGTATCCTCGAAGACATTTGCCGAATAGCGGCTCGGTCCTTTCAGCAATCCTACCAGAAAGGCGCAATCGCCGATACTCAATTCCATCGGTCTCTTGTTGAAATATGTCCGGGCCGCTGCAGCGATTCCATAAGCACCCCAACCGAAGTAGTATTCGTTGAGATACATCTGGATGATTTCTTCCTTGGAATAGGTCCGTTCCAGTTTAATCGCGGTCAAAGCCTCTTTTATTTTCCGTTCGATAGTCTGCTTGCGATTGAGAAACAGCATACGCGAGAGCTGCTGGGTAATAGTCGAAGCTCCTTGAGCGAATTCCCAGTGAGCAATGTCGATTAAAATGGCCCCGAAAATCCGGCGGGTGTTCAGTCCCCAGTGATTGAAAAATTCCCGATCCTCGACCGCTACCAGCATATTGATTAAATGGGGAGGCATTTCCTTATAGGGGGTAAGGACCCGGTTTTCGCTGAAATACTCCTGAAGCAAAACACCGTCGGATGCATATATCTTGGTCTTTAATGAAGGTTCAATATTATGGAGGGCCGTAAACGAAGGGAGATCGTTTTTGTATACCTCATAAGTCCGGTATATTACAACCCCGATAAATATGACTGTCAGCGCAATCAGCGCTATAATGGAATACTTGAGGGTCTGTTTTTTCTGAAACCGTCTTTTAAAAATTACATTCATAGCAACTATTTAAGGCCTTGTATTACCATTAAGTCAAGTAAAACAAATTCATTTAATTTACTTATCGGACGAATATTTATACAAATGCGCGGCGAAATCCAACGATAATTTTATCTCTTGCCTTAATACGGTCATTGTCTTATTCTGGCCCTGAGCCGAAGTATTATACTTTATTATTTAGCGCAAGAAACCGATAACTTGTTAAAACTGACGAGCTTAATAAACTAACATGGACGAATTTAAAAGACAGTTCGAAGTGATTTCCCGGGGAGCCATCGATCTTCTTCCGGAAGACGAATTCAAAGCGAAGTTGAAGCGTTCTATTAAACTGAATAAACCCTTGCGCGTGAAACAGGGTTTTGATCCCACCGCCCCGGATATTCATCTGGGCCATACGGTGGGGCTTCGCAAGCTGCGGCAGTTCCAGGAACTGGGACATAAGGTTGTCTTGATTATCGGCGACTATACGGGGTTGGTCGGAGACCCTTCTGGGCGCTCTGCGACCCGCCCGCAGCTTCAGTATGACCAGATAATGAAAAACGCCGAAACCTATCAGAATCAGTTTTTCAAAATTCTCGATCGGGAAAAAACCGAAGTCCACTTCAATGGCGAGTGGTTTTCCAAACTCAGTTTTAAGGATGTTATGGAATTGGCCGCGCGGTTTACGGTCGCTCGAATCCTCGAACGGGATGATTTCGAACGCCGCTTTAAATCCAATTCGCCGATATCGATTCACGAACTCTTTTATCCTTTGATGCAGGCTTACGATTCGGTGGCGATTAAGGCCGATGTCGAAATCGGTGCGACTGAACAGAAATTCAATCTCCTGACCGGGCGCGAAATCCAGCAGGATTATGGTGTCGAGCCGCAGGTTATCCTGACTTTGCCGGTTCTGGTGGGCCTTGACGGTCACCAGCGGATGTCGAAATCGATCGGGAATTATATCGGAATCGATGAGCCGCCCCGGGAGATATTCGGCAAAGTCATGTCCATACCGGACAGCCTGATATATTCCTATTTCGAACTGCTCACCGATATTCCGCTGAAACGTCTGGCCGAAATAAAGTCGGCCCTCGAGAAAGATTCCACCAATCCCATGGAAATAAAAAAGCAGCTCGGCGAGGAAATAGTCTCTTTGTACCATTCACAGGAATCGGCGAAAGAGGCCCGCGAAGAATTTGATCGGGTTTTTTCCAAAAAGGAGACTCCCGACGAAGTCCCCGATTTTGATTGTACCGGTTATGGCGGCAAGGTCTGGATTATCAAGCTCCTGACCGATAGCGGAATGGCTTCGAGTAATGGAGAAGCGCGGCGGCTAATTAAGGGGGGAGGGGTAGCCATCGACGGCGATAAGATTACCGATGAAAACCTGGAATTGTCTCCGCAGTCCGGACAACTTTTGAAGGTAGGGAAACGCCGCTTCATAAAATTCAAATGTTGATTAATTCAGGAACCGGCGGCACAGTCCACTCATTTAAGATACTATGAATAGTACTAAATCATATCTTTATCTCCTGATTCTGCTTTTTACAATCTTGGGGTGTTCGGCGCCTCCGGAACAGGCAGTGGGAACCCAGGCGAAATCCAACCCGGCGCAAAAAAGTGTCCTGCAGGAAGCCCACATAGACCAACGAGCTTATAATTACTATGTTAACGGAACCATTTATGAGACCATGGGGAATTATTACGAAGCAGCCAGAGAATACGCCCGGGCGTTGGATATTGTCCCTAATTCCAATGAAGTTCGGTATTCCTATGCTCACGCATTGCAGGGTTTGAAAGACTATACCGGAGCGGTGTCCAATGCCCGGAAAATCTTCCCGCGCAATGCCGACACCTGGCTTTTATTGGGGGATTCGTATCGCGCCCTTGGTAAATTCGATTCATCGCTGGCAGCATATATTCAGGCGGCCAAGCAGGATACGATGCTGGTCAATGCTTATTATTTCATCGGAGCTTTCTATCAGCAGCTGAATAATCTGGATTCGGCCATCTGGGCCTATCAGCATGTCGCTGAATTAACCGAAAACTATCAAGCATACTTGCAGTTGGCGAATTTGCAGCTTCAGGCGAATCAGACCGAAAATGCCAAAGCCAGTTATAATAGATCTCTTGAATTGGATTCCTCGGCTTCGAATATAAGGTCCTATCTCGGACTTTCCGCGATCCACGAAGAAGGGGGTGATCGCGAAACGGGGAAGTATTATTTAATTCTGGCGGCGGAAAGGGCCCCGGATGACCAGTTGATTTTGAACCGCCTGATGAGTTTCTATCAAGAGGACAGAGAATTCGATAAGGCCCTTGATTTGGCCAAAAAATTATGGGCAATCGGACCTCCTGAATTCGGTTTGGCTCGCAGGATGGGCATCCTATACTATAATCTCGACAGCCTGCAAAACGCCGATTCAATTTTTAGCGACCTTATCGGTCGAGGAGATAATCATATCGTAAATCATTATTATGCCGGACAAATAGCGGTTCATCTCGACAGCCTCGAAAAAGCGAAATACCACTTCGCCCATTTGACGGCGATGGCCGATTCGGTGGTGGACGGCTGGGTTAATCTCGGCATGGTTTTCCATAAACAGGATTCTCTTCAGACCGAAATCCAGGTTTACGAGAAGGGGCTGCAGTCTATGCCAAGCCCGGAGGATTCTCTGATATTGCTCTTTTCCATGGGAGCAGCCCTGGAGCGACAGAAGGAATTCGATAAAGCTGTAGTCACTTTCGAAGAGGTGCTTCGAATAAAGCCGGACCATGCCCCGTCGTTAAATTATCTCGGCTATATGCTGGTTGAAAAAGGAATGAGGTTGGATTACGCCGAAAAGTTGATAAAAAAGGCCCTGGAAATTCATCCCGATAATGGCGCTTTTATTGACAGCTATGGCTGGCTTTTATACCAGCGCGGGAAATATAAAGAAGCTCTGAAAGAGCTGTTGCGTGCGTACGAATTCATCGATAAAGATCCCATTGTCCTGGAACATATCGGTGACGCCTACCAAGCTCTGGGCGAAAAGGACAACGCCCTAAAATTCTGGAATTTGGCTCTGGAAAAGGATCCCGATAACCAGGCTCTCAAGGAGAAACTCGGACGGTGAGTGACAGGACCTCCAAATGCTGGTTCTTGCTCATTATCGCATCTGTCCTGTTGATTTATTCCTGCGCCAAAATCGGATCTCCGCCCGGCGGCCCGGTCGACGACCAGGGGCCGACCGTTATATCGATCTATCCTTTAGCTGATTCCGTTAATATATTACGAGATAATAATATAATCATAAATTTCGATGAGAAGGTTGATTCCAAGTCGCTGCCCGGTGGGATCTTTATATCTCCGCACCCGGAAGGAGAGATTGAATATAAATGGGACGGAAACGCGCTGCATATAATCCTCCCCGATTCTTTTGCGGAAAATACCACCTACATCGTCAACCTGGCGACGCAGATACGGGATATAAGGAATAATCCGCTCGATAAATCCTACAGCTTCGCATTTAGTACCGGGGCCAAAATCGCGACCGGGAAAATTTACGGGACGGTCTTCAAGGAAAAGCAGCCAATATCTCAGGTAACGGTGGGGCTTTATTATATCGCCGATACTGCCGCCGATCGTCTCGATTCTCTTTATCCTCCGTACTTGACTCAAACAGGGACGGATGGAAGGTATTCCCTGGAATATATCCCCGATGGGGATTATTTCATTTTAGCCTTTTTGGATAAGAATAAGGACCAGATTTACAACTTTCCGTCGGAAAGCTTCGGGGTCCCCGACCGCTTTCCGAAGATCGATTCGGTTGCCGCTTCATCGGAAATAAACTTCCACATACATACACAGGATACGGCATCCGGAATCGCCTTTTTATCGGCTGCTTTGGGGGAGGATAATCTACTGAAAATTCGTTTCAATCGCCGCTTGTCAGGAAAAGAAGTCGACCAGAATCTCGACAAAATATCGCTTCAATCGACCGCGGAAGGGGCGCCGGTTTTAACGGCCGCAGCCGTCAAGGAGGCTGAAATTCCCGAGGCACAGGCATTTAATTTTTACTTCAAGGGATTGTCCGACGGTGAATATAATCTGAGGTTAATGACGGGATTCCCATACTTTTCGGATTCAGCCGGCGAAGCATCAAGGATGGTAAATATTCAGCTGAAGGAGGACCGTCAGCCTCCTCAAATCCTGAAGATTTCGCACAGCAAAACCAAGGCGTTTCCGTCGGATAGCCTGATACAGGTTGAGTTTTCCGAACCGATTGAATGGCCTTCTGAAATTACGGAAGCAATCAGACTGCGGGATTCCAGTACAGGCGAAATCGAATTCAAGGCGGAGTGGGAAGATTATTTTCGCCTGGATATTATTACCGGGAAGTTGGATTGGGGAAAGGCGTACATCTTAAGTCTTAATGAACAGCGTTTTGTCGATATGGCCGGGAATCCTTTCGGGGATTCGCTATGGACTTTGCGCTTTTCGACCTATTCGGAGGATTCGCTCGGCGAAATATCCGGAAAGATAACCATAGACTCGAATTCCATTCAACCGGGCATACCCTATCTGGAATTAATAGATATTGCCAAGAATCAGGTGCTGTTCAAGGCGGTGCCTGAATCGGAATACCGGTTTTCGGTTGGTCCGGGCAAATATTTCCTGCGAGGATTCCTTGATCGCAATGGTAATGGGACCTACGATATCGGTTCATTCAAGCCGTTCGAGTTTTCGGAAACTTATTTGCAGTATCCCGATACCATTCGGGTCCGTTATCGGTTCGAAACAGCCGGAATCGATATATTCTTCAAATAAAAAAGGCGGGAAGAATTTCCCGCCTTGACAACTTATTCAATAGGATAATCGAATTACAGCTCGCCCCAGAGTTTTAAAACTACTCTGCGGTTTCTGAAATTGGAATTCTTTTCATCCGGAAGTGCGACCGGTTTCTGTTTTCCCTGGCTGGCGGTGAACATCCGGTACAGGGCTACACCATAATTATCGATGAGGAATCTCTTGACCGATTCGGCCCGCTGCAGGCCGAGAGTCATATTGTATTTCGCGGAACCGGATTGGTCGGTATGGCCTATAATTTCGAGAAGCGACCGCGGATATTCGGTCATTTTGGTTCCAAGTTCGCTCAGGCTTTCCCTGTCGGTTTCACGGATATCATAGCTGTCATAATCGTAGTTAATGGTACCTTCCCAGATCACCTGGTAGTTTTCGAAACCCTGGGCCTGGTTTAGAGCCAAATTAGTTTTTTCGGAAAGCTGGCTGGAAAGAGTCTGGAGCTTTTTGATATCGTCGGAATTCAAAGCCGCCTTGGCTTTCAATTCATTGATTTCGGCCTGATATTCGGCGCGGGTCTCATCGACCTTCTGATTAACATATCCTTTGCTGGCGCCGCAACCCGCTATGAGCAGCAAGGCCAGCATACTCACCAGTAAAAGTCCCTTCATCCACATACATCGTCCTTTCGTTTAATTAACCATTTCCCTATTTTGTTCAATACTATAATCCTTATACAGTTATGTCAAGTTTTAATTCCCGCGAAAAGTTACTGCTTGATTGCCCCGGCCGTGATGCCGGAAACGATATGTCGCTGGAAAACCAGGAAAACGAGCAGAACCGGGATTACGGCCAGTGAAGATCCCGCCATCAGGTGCGGCCAGTCGATTGCCTGATGTCCCTGATAAAGGGCCAAAGCGACCGGGAGGGTCCGGACCGATTCCGAACTGGTCAGGATAAATGGAAAAAGAAAGCTGTTCCAGTTAGTCAGGAAAACCTGGATCGCCAGCACCGCCAGCGCCGGGCGGCAGAGCGGCAAAATGATCCTGAATAGAATCCGAAATTCGCCTGCTCCGTCGATGCGGGCGGCTTCCTCCATCGAATTCGGAAGGGTGTCGATATACTGCTTAACGAGGAATATCCCGATCGGATTTACCAGGAAGGGAAGGATTAATGCCCAGAAGGTATCGTACATTCCCATTTTGAAGATCAGCAAATAGAGCGGAATTATGATAATATGAGTCGGAATCATTAAAACGAAGATCACCGAATAAAACCAAAATTTTTTTCCGATAAAGCGGTAACGCGACAGTGCGTATCCGGTCATGAAACAGAACAGGATATTCCCCAGAGTCACGGTGAGCCCCACGAACGCCGAATTTAAGAAAAACCGCAGCATGTTTCCGCCGGAGAATATATCGATATATGTAATGAAAGCCCAGCTTCCCGCCAGCAGATCGGTTAGATTCAGGGCGGAATCAGGGGGAAGCAGCGAAACGCGGAGCATCCACAAGAGAGGGAAGACCATTGCGAATAAAATTGCCCAGAGTAAAATGCCTTTTGCGGTTTTCACTGGACCGGCCTGCTCTTAAGAAGTTTAAACTGAGCAATGGAAAAAAGTGCAATGATAACAAACAGGATATATGCTGCCGCGGACGCATACCCGAATTGAAACCGGCTCAGGCCCGAATCATATATGAAATAAACGGCGGTTGAGGTGCCGTAATTGCCTTTGGTCATGACGAATATCTCGATGAAGACCTGAAATGATTTTATGGTATTGATGACGATTATAAAAAGCGCCACCGGCTTCAAAAGCGGCAAAGTGATCGAAAGGAACTTCCGCATCGCACCGGCACCGGCCACTTCCGCGGCCTCGTACAGTTCTTTCGGAATCGATTTCAACCCGGCCAGAAATAACAGCATATAGTACCCAACCGACATCCAGACATCCATGGCCATGATAGTGTATAAGGCAGTCTTACTCGACAGCAGGAACCCATTGGGAGGGGGAGAAAGGCCGAGCATATCCGCCAGCAGGTACAAATACCCGCCACGAGAATAAAGATTGGTAAATATCAGGGCGATGACCACCATCGAAGTAATCGACGGCATAAAATAGGCCGAACGGAACAGGGTTCTACCCCGGAAATTCTTTTCCAATAACAAAGCGAACAGAAGCGAGATTACGGTCGTCAGGGGGATAGTCCCCAGGACGAAAATAAAGGTATTTTTCAGGGCGGATAAAAAATCGGAATCGTGCATAAGATTTCTGAAATTCTCCAGGCCGACCCAATTATAATCCGGAAGCATCAGGCGATAATCGGTGAACCCCAGGTAAAGGGAGTAGGCAAGAGGATAGAGCCAGAACAATGCAAAGGTGATAATCCACGGAGCCGAAAATAAATGGCCGTATATTGCCCGGCTTTTCATCGGGAATTCATGTATTCCTGTATTTTCCGGTTGGTTTCAGTCAGCGTTTCCGCCATTGGTTTCCCTTCGAAAAGAATCCTCTCAAGGCACTTTTCGATCAAGTCCTCAATATAAACCCACTGGGGATCGTTCGGCGGAGCCTCGGCCTGTCTTATCTGCTTGGTGAAAGTCTGTAAATTTATATCTGAAGTGAAAAATCCGTCTTCTGTCGCGACTTTACTTGAAGGATTGGCCGAGTAATTGGCCTTACAGAATCTTACCTGGTTTTCGGGTGAAGTTATGAATTTAATAAAATCTACCGCGGATTCACGGTTCTTCGATGCTTTAGATACGCTTAAGTACTCTCCGCCCAAAAATGATTTTCCGGGATATTTCGGTCCGGGAATCAAGGTCGTATAAAAATCGAGTTTGCGGTTTTCATTATGAATCCGCTTCAAAAGCCAATCGCCGGATATAACAACCCCGACTATTCCTTCAAGAAAAGCATCTTCAAGGCGGCGCTGGGTATCAATCATGGAACAGCTGTCGTTCAGGGTTTTATAGAATTCGAGGGCTTTATAGGCCTGATCTCCGGCGAAACCGGCAAAACGATCGGTCTGCCCGAATATTCTGCCTCCCATCGACCAGAAAAACGGCAGGAATTTTTTGTAAAGCCGGTGTTTTTCGGCGGCGTTGGAGCCGAATCCGTAAATTCCTTTTCCAAGCGAATCGATCGCAAAACATAGTTTTTTCATGTCATTCCAGTTTATCGGGACAAATTCGGAATCGAGACTGGTTTGTTTCTGGAGGTCCCTGTTAACGAATAAAACGCGCGTCCCGAGAATCCAGGGAAAAGCTACAATACTATCTTTAAAGGTCGCCGGAGCCCAGCCCAGGTATTGAGCGGTATCGGATGCGACTAAATCTCCGATTGACGCCAGTTGCCCGCTGTTGGCAAATTCCGCAATCCAATCTGAGCCCAATTCGATTATATCAGGCGCGGTTCCGGAAGAAAAGGCCACCACGATCTTTTCATGGCCGTTGGCCCAGGTTAAATCAGTCAGTTTTATGGTAATATTGGGATGAGCCGTTTCATATTCGTTGACCATTTGTTCGATGGTCGGCTTGATGGCGGGATCGGTCCAGAAATGCCACCATTCCAGGGTGATTGGTTCAAGATTTTCGGTAGATCCGGGTTGGGACTGCTTATCCGTTTCATTTTTATTGCCGCATGAAATTATCAAAATCCCCAGCAGGATTGAAGTCAGCAGAATCTTTGTCGTTTTCATTATCCTCTCACCAAATTATCAATTCGAATGGATTGAACTTAATCTTTCAATTTATCAATCGGCTATAATTCCGCCATTAAAATTTTAAAATACATTATTGCCAATAGCGATTGTGACAAAAATTTTAAACAGATCCGGTATATTTGTGCTTGAATATGCTGTTCGGTATCGGGTATATAAGCTGAATGATTTGTCCCCGCTGCAAAAGTAAAATGAAAGAACAGAAACGTTCTTTTCATAAAAGACGTAAATGGATATGTCCGAAATGCGGAAGAATCCGCTTTCAGGAAATCAAAAAAGATAAATAGCGTGTGGAAATCAAAATAGGAACCTCCGGATACAGCTTCCAGGACTGGAAAGGGAATTTTTATCCCGAAAAAATCCAAAACGGAAAAATGTTCGATTTTTATGTCGAGCAATTCCCGACCGTGGAAATCAATACCACCTATTATCGCATACCCCATCCGGCCGTGATGGCGAATATCGAGAAGAAATCTCCGGCTAATTACGAATTCATCGTCAAGGCTCCCCAGGCCGTGACTCACCGGCGAAAGGAAATCGAAGATGCTGTTAAGGAATACCGGGAATGCCTAAAGCCGATGGAGGATGCCGGCAAGTTAAAGGGGGTTTTGGCCCAGTTTCCCTATTCGTTCAAATTCTCTCAAGGTGGTCTGGATTACATAAAGCAAGTGAAAGAGCTGATGAATCCTCACCCACTTTTCGTGGAATTCCGCCATAATGGTTGGGTCAATAGAACCATGTACGATTCTCTCAGGCAGGAGGGAATCGGGTATGTTGCGGTGGATGAGCCGAATCTTCCAGGCCTGCTAAAACCGGATTTATTCAATACGACGGAAACCGGTTATATCCGGCTTCATGGGCGTAACAGCGAGCAATGGTGGGATGGCGGCCCCTTACGATACGATTATGATTATTCTCAGGAGGAGTTGGAGGAATGGAAAACGAAAATCCGGAAACTCGGGCAAAAAGGGGAGACAAAAAGGCTGTATATTTTCTTCAATAACTGCCATCTCGGACAAGCCGTAAAAAATGCCCGGGAATTGATGCAAATGCTTGATCTATAGATTTTTTGGTTGACTTAAGCTGCGAAAAAACAATAAATTCTCCACCATTCGAGGGGACGAAATGCAGGAATATTTACGACTCGAAAATATTACTAAATCCTACGGAGACAAGGTAGCCGTCGCCGGGTTGTCATTGTCGGTCCCGAAGGGTTCAATTTACGGGATAATCGGCCCCAACGGCGCCGGGAAGACCACCTCTATCCGTATGATAATGGATATTATCGCGCCCGATTCTGGAAAAATCCTGATTGAAGGGGCCGAAGTCCGCAGGGATTTTAAAAACAATGTGGGTTATCTTCCGGAGGAGCGGGGCCTGTACAAGAAACATACCGTTGAAGAAATCATCCTCTTATTAGGTGAAATAAAGAATTGCCCGCGAAAGGAACTATCCTCGCGGATGGATCCCTGGCTGGATAAGCTAAACCTCCTCGAATATAAAAGGAAGAAGGTCGAAGAGCTTTCCAAGGGAATGGCTCAAAAGCTCCAGTTTATAACCACCCTTATACACCAGCCCAAGCTGATTATTCTCGATGAATTGTTTTCGGGGCTCGATCCTTTGAATATTGAACTTATAAAGAACATACTCCTCGATGAAAAGAGGCGCGGGACCACGATTTTATTCTCCACCCATGTCATGGAACAGGCCGAAAAACTCTGCGACTATCTCTGCATGATTCATCGCGGAGAGAAGGTCCTTGATGGAAAACTGGCCGATGTCAAAGCCAGATTCGGCAAAAACACCATCCAGATTCAGATGGAAGGGGACGGGGCGTTTATGAGGCAAATCCCCGGGGTTGAGAAGGTTTCGGAATTCAATAATTATATCGAGCTAAAGCTTTCCGAAGGGGCAATTCCTCAGGATATCCTGAAAGCGGTTACGGACAAAGTGACGGTCAGCCGCTTCGAAATAATGGAACCATCGCTTTATAACATCTTTATCGAAACCGCCGGCGTTCGTCCTTCCGAAGTCACTGTAAGCGCGGGAGGCGGCCATGCATAAGCTCTGGATCATTATAAAAAGCGAATATCTTCAGGTCGTAAAAAAGAAATCGTTTTTGGTCGGTATATTATTGACCCCGTTATTCATGGTAGGGATCACGGTCGTACCGACCATGCTGGCGCAAAAGAAATCGGCCTCGACCGAAAAAATCGCCATAGTCGATCTCGATACAGCCGGCGTAGGGGAGAGGTTCGCGAAGGGACTAGAGGAATATCGGCTCGAGGACGGACAGCCGTCTTACGGCGTCGATGCCATTTATCGTCCCGCCGACACTGTCGCTTTGGCGGAACTTCAGCAGCGGCTCGATTCCATGATCCTCGATAAACGACTGAAATATTACCTGATAATATTTAATAATGTCGAAAATACCGATTCGGTATTCCTCGTGGGGAAATCATTCGGATTTTCTACCAATTCCCGCTTCGAAAGGAAAATGTCTCACATTTTGGCGGAAATGCGGCTGGAAAAGTCTGATATTAACCTCGATGTGGATTCAGTTCTCCGCTTAACCCGCTCCATGGATTTGATTCAAAAGGCTCCGGGCGGAAAAGAGCGGGATTTCTTTACGCTCTATCTCGGCGGGATTATTTTCGTTATGATTATTTTCGGAACCGTGATCGGCTATGGCCAGATTTTGATGCGATCGGTGATTGAAGAGAAAAATTCCCGAATAATGGAGGTCCTGGTATCTTCGGTTTCTCCTTTCCAGCTGATGGCCGGCAAAATCGTGGGTTTGGGTCTGGCATCTCTTACGCAGGTATTAATCTGGGGAGTCATCGGGGCAGGGCTATATGTATTCAGGGGGAACCTCAATATCACCGCCGATATCGCGGGCATCCTTTTCAATCCGGTCTTTATATTCTTCTTCATTACATATCTGCTGCTTGGCTATATAATGTTTTCGACCTTGTTCGCCCTGATCGGTTCCATGGTTAATACCGACAAGGAGGCCCAGGGATTTATTTTCCCGATCACCATGACCTTGATTCTCCCGGTAATCCTGGCGGCATACCTGATCCAGGAACCGGATTCCACTGTGGCCGTGGTTCTGTCGCTGATACCGTTCTTTTCGCCGACCATGATGATATTGAGGTTAAATTTTATAGGAGCCGACAGCTTTTCGCTGGCCAACCCAATTATTCTCGAGGCCTTCGCGGGGCTGGTAATTACCGCACTTACAGCCTTACTAATAATCTGGTTAACCGCCAAGGTTTTCAGGGTCGGGATATTAATGTATGGTAAACGGCCGACCCTCCCTGAAATCATAAAATGGATAAGACATGGATAAGTTATAATGCAAAAGTCACGGATTCGACTGCTTCTACTGATTGTTTTTGGATTTATCGGGATTGTGTTTTTGGGGCAAAACCTGATTTACACCGAATCGAAATCTGTCCCGCTGAATTTGTTCGAACTGGGAAACGGCCCATCTTTTAATTTCGAACTCCCGGATTCCAATGTCAGCCGGGAAATCCATCTAAATCTTAGGGCCGCCATTGCCATCGACAATTATTCTCAGGAAGTCCTTTATTGCTATAATGCCGATGAGGTTCGGCCGGTCGCATCGCTTTCGAAGCTCCTGACCGCCATGGTTGTGCTCGATAATTACAGGCCGGATTCGGTAATAGAAATTTCTAAGGAGGACGCCCGGCGTTCTTCGCGATCGATATTCAGGATAGGCGATAAGGTTAAAGTAAAGGATTTACTCCATGCCGCCCTTATGATATCCGATAATAGGGCGGCGAGGGCCGTGGCCCGCTCGGTCGAAGAAGATAATGAGGATTTCGCGTCTCTGATGAACCGAAAGGCCCGGACTCTGGGTCTGAAGAATACTCGTATGATTGAGCCGACCGGTCTCGATGAAAATAACAAATCGACCGCGGCCGATTGCGCTCGGCTGGTTAATCTGGTTTTGCAGTATCCGGCCCTGGCCTATATCACCAGTCTCAAGAAGTATGAATTCAGCTATCAAAATCGCTATGGTAAAACCCGAAACAAGCGACTCGTAAATACCAATAAAATGGTTTACTCCAAGTATCGGGTCCTGGCAGGGAAGACCGGGTATATTATTGAGTCCGATTACTGCCTGACCACGGTTCTTGAAAACAGCAATGGCGATCAGGTAACCGTGGTGGTGTTGGGGTCGCCCGGGCCACAGACACGTTTCAGAGAGGCCCGTCGCCTCGCCAATTTCTCTTTCGCCAAGATCGAAAAGTCCCGGTTAGCCGATATCTCCAAACGCTAATAAATCGTTCGTAGTACCCAAAGGCATACGAAATCTATGTGTCTTATATGACACATATTAAATAGCAATGGGGGGGAAGTCAGGATGTACGAAAAGTTGCGGTATGAATTATGATATAATGTCTCAAAAGATATATTATGATAACTATTGCATCAGTTACAAATCCCCCTGATACCATGGCCCTAAAGAAGCAGGGATTATTTGATGACCAGATTCAGAAGCTTATTCCTTATGTATATCTTTTTGATGATGGCCTTGCCATCCAGATGATTCTTTATCCTGGCGTCATTCAAAGCCAGATTGATGACTTCATCTTCCGGAGCATCGCGATTTATATCTAATAGCCCCCTGAGCTTTCCGTTTACCTGCACCGCAATGCTGATGTTTTCGAATACTATGGCATTGGGATCATATTCCGGCCATTGCGATTTAAATACCGATTCGACATTACCCGTCTGCCGCCACATTTCTTCGGCTAGGTGCGGGGCAATAGGAGCGATTAACTGGATCAGTTTCAGAATTATATAATCGTTCAGCTTGTCGTTCTTTACTTTTCCGCTGTCGAAATCCCGGACATATTCCATCAGGCCCGCGATAACGGTATTATACTGGAGCCGTTCGGAATCTTCATCAATCCGCTTAATCAGCTGGTTTAGCTTGATATACAGCTCTTTTTCATAGGCAGAAAGCTCATTGTCCTTAAAGTAATACTTTAAGTCTGGGCTGCTGCCCCGATAGTTCTCGACCAACGGATAAAACCTGTTCAGAATGAACTTTTCGATTCCGACGATTACATCTTCAGACCAGAGGACTTCCTTTTCGCTGGGAGCCGTAAAATACATTCCCAGCCGGCTGATATCGATTCCCCTGCGGTCCATCAAATCGACCGGGGAGACGACGTTCCCTTTCGATTTCGACATTACTTCGCCGGTGGAATCCAGGACCATCCCGTGATTGAACATGTTTCTGGCCGGTTCATTGTCCTTTACCCAGCCAATATCATTCAGAAATTTATGGAAAAATCGGAAATATATCAGATGCCCGGTAGCGTGCGTGATACCTCCAATATACAGGTCAATTGGCATCCATTTCCCGGCCAGGCTTTTATCGAAGGGCTTATCGGCGTTTTGGGGGTCGATATACCTCAGATAATACCAGGAAGAACAAACGAAGGTATCCTGAGTATCCGGATCCCGTTGAGCCTCTCCCCCGCATTTCGGACATTTGACATTCATGTATTCAGGGACATCGGCCAGCGGGGATCTTCCCTTTGGGAGATAATTTTCGACCTGCGGAAGCATGACCGGTAAATTCTCTTCCGGAACCGCGACCGGCCCGCATTTGGGGCAATGGATTATCGGTATCGGAGCTCCCCAGTAACGCTGGCGGGATATCAGCCAATCACGAAGCTTGAAATTCTTTTTCTTGCGACCGAACCCTTTTTTCTCCGCGAATTCCGTCACTTTGTCGAGAGCGTCCTGTCCAGCCAGTCCATTGAATTGCCCGGAATTGACCATCACACCGTATTCAGTGTAGGCGTCATCCATTTTTTTCAAATCCAGCTTGGACTTTTCATCGGGATGAATGACAATCTTAATCGGTATATCATATTTTTTTGCGAACGCGAAATCACGGCTGTCATGCCCCGGAACAGCCATTACCGCTCCTGTCCCATAATGAGCCAGGACATAATCGGCCACCCAGAGCTGGATTTCTTCGCCGTTAAAAGGATTAATTGCGTACTTTCCGGTAAACACACCATCTTTCTCACCGGTTACGGAAGCTCTGTCTATCTCAGAACGCTTCATGGCCTTAGCGCGATATTCATCAACCACTGCTTTATGTTTGCCGGAAAGATTCAGGGAATCTATCAGGGGCGATTCCGGAGCGATAGCCATGAATGTCACGCCGAATATGGTATCGGGACGGGTGGTGAAAATCGGGAGTTTTTCCCCGGTTTCTTTGATCGTGAAATCGATTTCGGCCCCCCAGGAACGACCGATCCATTCTTTCTGCATGGTCTTAAGATTTTCCGGCCAGCCGGGCAGGGTATCGAGATCGTCGATCAGGCGGTCGGCATAGTCGGTAATTTTATAGTACCACTGCTTCAGCATTTTCTTTTCGACGATAGTATCGCAGCGTTCGCAGCGGCCGTCGACCACTTGCTCGTTGGCCAGAACGGTTTTATCTTCCGGGCACCAATTGACCAGGCCTTCCTTTTGGTAAGCCAGCCCCTTTTTAAAAAGCTGCACGAAGAACCACTGAGTCCATTTATAATATTCCGGCGAGCACGAAATCACTTCACGCGCCCAGTCGAATGACACCCCGACTTTTTTCAAGGTGCGGCGGGAAACTTCGATATTCTTATAAGTCCAATCGGCCGGATGCAGGCCCCGTTTGATGGCCGCCCGTTCGGCCGGAAGACCGAAAGCGTCCCAACCGAAGGGGTGCAGGACCTGCCTGCCCATCATCATCTGCCTGCGGGCCACGGCGTCTCCGATGATATAGTTGCGAAAATGCCCCATGTGGATGTCCCCCGAAGGATAGGCGAACATGACCAGCATATAGAATTTCTCTCGCTTCGGATCGGGATTTTCAGGAGCCCTATAAAGTTCTTCCTCATCCCAGGCAGCCTGCCATTTGCTTTCGATTTCTTTGAAATTGTATTTCATCTTTTTTTCGGTTTTGTCGGTCATAATCAAAATCCCGCGCAGATGGTCGAAGTTTAAGTTCGGAATTTATGCCTTTAATGTATGATTATCAAGATTTTTCGGAATTCCGGGGAGTTTTATTAGTCGGCACGAGAGAAAATCCGGCGAATTCGATTCAGGGCAATCGTCCCTCCGGAATACTGGTTAATGACCGCTCCTTTCAGCCGTTCGAATAAAGCGGTCCCTCCCCCGCTTATCTTCCTGATAATGCTCCAGGGGGTATCGAAGCCGTAAACGCCATATCTTGGAAGAGTAAAGCCGGATGCCGATTTGCAGTAATAGTTCAGTGAAAATCCCCGTTCATAGCCGCTTTCAAGTGCCTGTAATTCGACTGTCGTATTGAATCTTCCAAAGGGATAACTTATATATATTATTCGTCTTCCGATGGTATTTTCAAGTATTTCTTTTGATTTGTCGAGCTGCAGCTTCAATCGCCGGGGTCCCATATCGGTCAAATCCTGATGATCCAATCCATGTGAACCGATGGCAATCAAGCCGCTGTCTGCAAGCCTTTTGAGTTGTTCGCCGCGGCAATGATTTTTCGGGAATAACAGGCCGGTGTAATCCCAGCGGTCTTTTTTCCCAATAAAAGCCGCGGGTACGAACATGGCCGCCGGAACGCTTAATTCCGACAGGATGGGAAAAGCATAAATGAAAAACGACTCGTAGGCATCATCGAAGGTCAGGGCGACCAGCATGCCCCGGTTTTCCGCGCGAAAATACTCATCGAGAGAAACGAATTTAAATCCGGAATTCCTGATTATTTCCAGCGCTTTCCGAAATCTTCGGGGGGAATAATTATTAAATCCGGGAGAGAATCCCGTCGAAGTATTATGGAAAGCCAGAATCGCCATGATCGTTCCTATTGGAGAACGTTCAGGTCAACATTGGCGATGTCTTTCTTGCGTCCGGGACCGAGCAATGTAAAGGTGAACCCCTCCGGGGTGAATATCCTCCGGGCCATTTCAATAATATCATCGGCCTTAATACGATCGATCAATTTCAGGGCCTGGGACAGCGAGCAGTATTCGCCGGTCATCAATTCCTGCCGTCCAATTCGGCTCATCCGCCCCGAAGTGGATTCCATGGCAAGAATCAGGTGACCTTTAATCTGAGCCTTGACTTCGGCCAATTTCTGTGAATCCAACCGGGTTCTTTTAACCTTTTTCAATTCTTTAAGAATCAGCTCGACGGCCTGGCCGAGATGCCGTTTATCCGAGGCGAAATAGATTCCAAAGAGGCCGTTGTCGCGATAGAAATCGGTGAAGGTGTAGATAGTGTACGCCATCCCCTTTTCTTCACGCACCGTTTGGAATAGCACCGACGACATCCCGGAACCGAGATAAGTATACAAGGCCAGAAGCGGATAACGATCAGGATCTCCGAAAGATATACCCGGAAAACCGATGCAGACATGGTTCTGGGTGGTTTTGTTCGGGATAAAGCGGAAATCCTGCCCGATAGGGCTGACTGCCGCCTCTCCCCTGTTGCCGTTCCCACCGGGAAAATGGAATGACCTGTTCACCAAATCCAGCAGTTTTTTATGGGAGATATTTCCGGCCGCCGAAATGACAATGCGCCCGGTTCGGTAATGCCTTTCGATATAGTCTATGATATCGCGCCGTTTCAAAGATTCAATGATATCGGAAGTCCCGATGATGTAACGGCCCAGAGGCTGGCCCCTCCAGAAAGAGTCGGCAAAGAGGTCGTGAATATAATCCGAGGGGTTTTCCTCGATTTCGTGTATTTCTTCGATTACGACCTGCTTTTCTTTCTGGATATGATTCGGTTTCAGGGTGGAGTTGGTGGTCAGATCGGCAAGGATTTCCACCGCCTGCGGCAGATGTTCATCGAGAACGATGGCATGATAACAGGTTTGCTCGCGGGAGGTAAATGCATTCAGGTTGCCGCCGAGAGATTCAAGGTATGAAGCGATATCTTTTGCCGTCCTGGTTTTGGTCCCCTTGAACAGCATATGCTCAATAAAATGCGATATTCCGTTTTCCCTGGCCAACTCGTCCCGCGAGCCGACATCCACCCAGACACCGATCGCGACGGACCTTGCCGTCGGGATTTTTTCAGTTACAACTCGAAGACCGTTCCGAAGAACGGTCTTATTGAACACGACCAACGATTTATCGGTCATATGATTACTGAACCTGCTCCGTCGGCTGCATGGCGGCCTTGCGCGAAAGCTTGATCTTTCCTTCCGGATCGATTCCGATTACTTTCACTTTCACCTTGTCGCCGACTTTCAAATAGTCTTCAACTTTGGCTACCCGCTTGAAGTCGATTTCCGAAATATGCACCAGACCGTCTGTCCCGGGGAGGACTTCGACGAAGGCGCCAAAGGTCGTAATGCGCCGTACTGTACCATTGTAGACTTTGCCGATTTCCGGTTCCTCGACAATGGCGAGGACCATTTCACGCGCCCTGGCTCCGGCTTCACCGTCTACCGAGGCGATATGCACGGTACCATCGTCTTCGATATCGATCTTGGCCCCGGTCGCCTCGATAATTGAACGAATTATCTTTCCACCCGGGCCGATCACCTCGCCGATCTTGTCAACTTTGATCTTCAGCGAAATAATACGCGGTGCGTACTGTGAGAGATCTTCACGGCTGCGCGAGATAACTTCATTCATCTTACCGAGAATGTGGAGCCGTCCCTGACGAGCTTTCTCCAGCGCCATACCCATGGTTTCGGTGTCGATACCGCTGATCTTGATATCCATCTGGAAAGCGGTAATCCCCTTGTCGGTTCCGGTAACCTTGAAATCCATGTCGCCGAAATGGTCTTCATCGCCGAGGATGTCGGTCAGAATGATGACCTTTTCCTGCTCTTTAATCAGCCCCATGGCAACTCCGGCTACGGCCGATTTAATCGGCACACCGGCGTCCATCATGGCGAGGGAACCCCCGCAAACGGTTGCCATCGATGAAGAGCCGTTGGATTCCATGATATCTGAGACTATTCGAAGCGTGTACGGGAATTTCTCTTCATTCGGAATTACCGGCTGTAAAGCCCGTTCGGCCAGGGCACCGTGCCCGGTTTCACGGCGGCTTACGCCGCGGATGGGACGGACCTCGCCGGTAGAAAATGACGGAAAATTGTAGTGCAGCATGTAGCTCTTGAAAGTCTCCCCTTCCAGATCGTCGATTTTCTGCTCGTCGACCTTGGTTCCAAGGGTTACCGTCGCCAGCGATTGAGTTTGACCCCTGGTGAAAAGAGCCGAGCCGTGGGTCCTGGGAAGAACTCCGACTTCGACGGTAATTGGTCGAACCTCATCCGGAGGACGGCCGTCTATTCGGCGTCCTTCGTTCACGATCATGCTGCGCATGACTGCGGCATCGAGATCGTGCAGGATGTTGTCGATCATGCTTCTCTTGTCTTCGTATTCTTCCGCGAGAGCTTCATGGACTTCCTGTTCGAGTTTATGTTTCTTGTCCCGACGTTCGTCTTTGTCGGCAATACGGTTGTATTCGGCAAAACGGTTCTTCGCCATCTCGACGATTTTCGATTTCAAAGTTTCGTCGGGTACGACCGGAACATACTCGAATTTCACCGGGTTAACCGCAGCCTTCAGTTGCTCGATTTTCGCGACGATTTCCTTAATATAACGATGGCCGAATTCGATAGCATCGAGCATTTCGCGCTCGGTGATTTCGCGCCCTCCCCCTTCAACCATAACGACGGAGTCGGCCGAACCGGCCATGGTGATATTGATATCGGATTGTTCCAGGTCTTTAAAGGTTGGGAATATCACAAATTGCCCGTTTACCCGGCCGATACGAACGCCGGCGACAGTTTTGGTGAAAGGAATATCGGATACCGCCAGTGCGGCTCCCGTCCCTATCAGAGCCAGAATATCGGCATCGTTCTGCTGGTCGGATGACAATACCAGGTTATGGCATTGGACCTCGTTTTTGAAATCATCCGGGAACAAGGGACGGATCGGCCGGTCGATAATTCTCATGGCGAGAATTTCCTTTTCGGAGGGCCGTCCTTCACGCTTAAAATAACCTCCCGGGATTTTGCCTGCGGCGTACGATTTTTCGCGATAATCTACGGTTAACGGGAAGAAATCCTGGCCTTCGACAGGGTCCCGGTCCGCGCAGACCGCGGAAAGTACGATTGTATCCTCGAGTCGAACCCATACCGCACCGTTTGCCTGCTTGGCGATCCTTCCGGTTTCAAGGTAAAGCTTCTTGCCGCCTATTTCCAATTCTATTGAATGTACCATTAACCAGCCCGCCTTATCGTCTGATATTCAATTGACCGATTAACTGGCGGTAGCTCTCGATATCGTTATTCACAAGATAATCAAGCAGCCGTCTTCTCTGCCCCACTTTTTTCAGCATGCCGCGGCGGCTGTGAAAATCTTTACTGTGGGTCTTCAGATGCTCCGTAAGAGCGTTGATATCCTCGGTCAGAATCGCGATCTGAACCTCGGGCGAACCGGTATCGGTTTCGTGCAGCCGATATTTTTCAATAATTTCGGCCTTAGTGGTTTTGCTAACCGACATTTCTGTCTTCTCCTTTATTGATTATTCTGAGTACTTCCATCTTGTCTTTGTCTATTTGTGCGACCAGTGCTCTGGTGTCGCCGAATACCATGTTTTCACGGATAAATACTTCAGGATAACATATTACGTACTGATTGTATATTTCTTCACTGAATTCGAATATATTCACTTCCACGGTTTTGCTGTGTTCGGGATTAAAGTGATTATTACCGACGAACATCATGCCGCGATATAATTTTCCTGCAATATTGATGCTGCAGGAATAAACGCCGTCGACAGGCAGCAGCTTACGCGGACTGAAATCGATATTCGCGGTCGGGTATCCGATTTTCTTTCCCAGCCCGATACCCTTGATAATCCTTCCGCCTATGGGATAAGGATGTCCCAGCATTTCAATGGCCTGAGTAAGCTGCCGATCCCGGATCAGATGACGGATGCGGGTCGAGGATATTGGTCGGCCATCGCGTATTATCGGATCTACAACCTCCAGTTCAAAATTGTACCGCTTACTCAATTCCAGCAAATCGTTGATCGTTCCCGAGCGATTTTTGCCGAAGGCGTGATCATAACCGACAATGAGTTTTTTGAGATTCAATCTGGCCGTCAAATAATCTCTGACAAAATCTTCGGCGGTCAAACCCATCAACTCCCTGTTGAATTCAAGGATCAACAGCCTGCCGTTCATTTTCTTCGAAAACAATTCCACTTTTTCTTCCAGAGTGGTCAGAAGAGGCGGAGGATCGTTCGGGGTTACCAGGACTCGAGGATGCGGTTCGAAAGTGATTGCCAGCGGAGAAAGCCCCTTCTCCTCCGAGACTTTCATCAGTCGATCCAGGATCACCCGGTGGCCGAGGTGGACACCATCGAAGGTCCCAATGGTTGCAATCGTGGCATCGCCCGCTTTGGGGAAATTATTTATCCCTTTTATTATTTCGAGACTCAATTTAAAACCCTTACATACTTAAAAAAACCACGCCCCTGGTATTCGGGAATTTCTTCCGATGCCACGGATGAAATGCCGATTGCCATCAATTTACCTTGCCAGTCTTTGACCGATACCTGTGCCCCCTGGCCGAATTTCCCTTCGATTTCCACGATATCGTTCGGTTTCGGCGAATTCCCGGTGATTATGGTAGGCGTAAAATCTTCACTGACTTTAATAACTGGAAAAGTGAGGGCTTTCTCAATCGGAATCAGGAATCTTTTCAAAATGCCGGCATCGCGGTAATGCCCGATCTCCTTCAGTGTCAATGCGCTTTTCAATTCGAATCTCCCGGCGCGGGTCCGATGCAGCCGAGACAGGTATGCGCCGCAGCCGATGCGTTCGCCGATATCATTGGCAAGCGACCTGATATAGGTTCCCTTCGAACAGGTAACTTCGAAATCGATACGCGGCAGGTTTGACTTAACGAGCCTGATATCCTTAATTTCGATTTCACGTTCCGGAGTTTCGGGCTTTTTCCCCTTCCTGGCCAGTTTGTACAATCTTTCGCCGCCAATTTTGATTGCGGAAAATTCCGGCGTTTTTTGGGTGACTTTCCCTTTAAATTCATTCAGAACCAATTCTATTTCGGCATCATTCAAATTCGGGACTGCGGCAGGCTCGTCCGATTTAATGATACCCTCGGAATCATAAGTGGTCGACTTTTCGCCGAGTTTTATTTGTGCTTCGTACGTTTTATCGTCATCGGTGAGGAATTGCGCGATTTTGGTCGCCCTTCCGAGACAAATAACCAGAAGCCCCGTGGCGCGAGGGTCCAGGGTTCCGGTATGACCGATTTTCGAAATCTGCAGGATCTTTCTCAATTCATCCACAACATCGTGGCTGGTAATTCCGTACGGCTTATCGACCAGCAATACGCCTTCATACCGTACCATTGACCAGCTCCTTCAATTCCGCAATAAGTTTGTCCTTTGTCTGGCCGTAAGGTAATTCGAACATGCAGCCGGAAGCATTGATATGCCCGCCGCCGCCGTATTTACGAGCGAGCCGGGAAACATCGATACTCCTGCGCGACCGTAAGGATACCTTGGTGGTATTATCTTCCTGTTCTTTCAGCAAACCTCCGACCAGCGTATTTCTCCCGTACAGGGTATATTCCGCCAGGCCCTCCATATCGCCCATCGACGTATGATAGACCCGCATGGAATTCTTATCCAGTCCCATAATGCAGATGCGGTCATTTTCGTAGAATTCCGTTTTTGATAGAACCGTACCAATCATCCTGAGTATATCCGGAGGAATCGAATGATACACCCCGTCCGCGACTTCTCGCGGGCTTATCCCCTTTTCCAAGAGCATCCCGGCCAGTTCCATGGTACGGCGGGTAGTGGAATCGAAACGAAACCGTCCGGTATCGGTCAGAATCGCGGTGTAAAGCAGAGTCGCGGTATCCTTGTCAATATTCCATTTGCAGTAAAGAAAAAACTCCATAAGAATTTCGGCCACCGAAGAGGCCCCGGGAAGGATAAGGTTTATATCGCCGTATTCGGAATTGTCGGGATGATGGTCGATATCGATAATCGAAGTGCCCTTGATAATCAGTTTCTCGATTGCGCCGATTCGGCTCAGAACCGAACAGTCGAGTATGATGGCAAGGTCGTAGCTTTCGGGTGCGGATTCAGGTGTTATCTGATGAATTTCCTTGAGTCCCGGAAGGAATTCGTATTTATACGGAATAGCGCCGTCGCCGAAGACAGTGACAGGTTTATTCAGGGACTGCACGAATTTTTTCAAAGCGAGCTGGGAGCCCAGCGAATCCCCGTCCGGATCGCGATGAGCGGCGATCAGAATATTTTTCGCGGCCTTGATGCGGGCCAGAATGTCATCGAATATTTTACTCGTTGCCGCGCTCATTTTTTTCGTCAGCCAGTTCTTTAAGCAATTGCTCGATGCGCATTCCGCGTTCCACGGAAGGATCGAATTTAAAGGTCAATTCCGGAAATAGCTTTATGCTGAGCAGTCGTCCCAGGTCTCCCTGGATGCGCTTGCGGACTCTAAAGAAATAATCCGCAACCCGTTTCTTTTGGGCTTCATCCCCCAGCACGGTATAATACACCGATGCGTATTTGAGGTCGTCCGAAACCTCGACATCGGTAAAGGTCACCATCACCTTCAGGTGCTGGGTAAACTCCTGTTCAAGCAGACTCTGCAAATCCCTGAGCATCTGCTTGCCGATTCTTTCCGCTCTTTTATACTGCCGCATATCTATAATATTTCCACCCGGTAATCGAGCACGATTACTTCGGGATTGCCTTCTATCGTTCGAACCACCGCGGCGATGACCTGGTCGGCATGGATTTTATCGTTGGAAACCACGGCGGCTCCGATCCGCGCCGAACGCATACGATCATTCAAGTCCACTTCGGAAATCGAAATATTGAATTTATTCTGAAGTCTTGCCAGCAGTGATTTAACTATCTTCCTCTTTTCCTTTAACGAATTAACACCGGGCAGATTTAGATCGATCTCAACCGAGCCTATGAACAATCGTCACCCTTGCTTTTGTGCCTGTTCCAGTTTCCGCGCCTGCTCCACCATCGTGAAGCTTTCGATAAGATCGCCCACCTTTAAATCGTTGTAGTTTTCGATTCCGATTCCGCATTCATATCCGCTGGATACTTCGCGGGCATCGTCTTTGAAGCGTTTCAGGGAACATAGAGATCCGGTATGCACGACACGGCCGTCACGAATAACGTGAGCCTTGTCGGTCCGGTGAATCGTCCCCTCTTTTACGAAACAACCGGCAATAGTACCAATCTTCGGGACTTTGAATGTCTGCCGAATTTCGGCCATTCCCTGGACCTTTTCCTTTACATCCGGAGCCAGCATCCCCTCGAGGGCTTTGCGAATATCTTCATCCACGTCATAAATGATGCTGTAAAGCCGGATGTCAACTTTCTCGCGATTGGCCGTCTCGCGGGCGCGGCTGTCGGGACGAACGTTGAAGCCGATAATTATCGCGCCGGAGGTCGCCGCCAGGAGGACATCGGACTCGGTTATACCTCCGACACCTTTGTGCAGCACCACGGTTCGAACTTCATCGGTTGCGATTTTGGAAAGCGTTTCCGATAATACTTCCGCCGACCCGTCCACGTCCGCTTTAATGATCAGCCGGAGTTCCTTGATCTGTCCCTCCTTGATCTGCTCGTAGATGTTTTCCAGGGTGGCCGGGGTCGCGGCGCGGCGAATATCGTGCTCGCGCTTGACCTGCATCCGCTTGGTAGAAATATACCGTGCTTCCTGGTCGCCGCTGACCACCATAAAGGTGTCCCCGGCCTGCGGGACCCCCGCCAGACCGGTAATCCGAACCGGTGTCGACGGACCCGCCTCGGATATTTCCTGGTCCCTTTCGGTAAGCATGGCTCTGACCCGACCCGAGTATGGTCCGGCCACCATGGGATCCCCCACCGCAACCGATCCTTTTTGTATGATTACCGTGCAGAGCGGGCCGCGTCCCTTTTCGAGATTCGCTTCAATGACGGTACCCTGTCCGCGAATGTCGGGGTCGGCCTGCAAATTCAACATTTCCGCCTGCAGCAGAATCATTTCCAGCAACTGCTCTACTCCCTGGCCGGTTTTTGCGGAAACTTCGATCATAATGGTCTTGCCGCCCCAGTCTTCCGACATCAGGTTCATTTTGGACAGCTGTTGTTTCACCCTGTCGGGATTAGCCCCCGGTTTATCGATCTTATTTATTGCAACAATGATCGGGACATCCGCGGCCCTGGCATGGTCAACCGCTTCAACCGTCTGCGGCATGACACCATCGTCGGCAGCGACCACGAGAATCACCATATCGGTCACCTGGGCGCCGCGAGCGCGCATGGCGGTGAACGCTTCATGACCGGGCGTATCGATGAAAGTTATCCTTCCGCTGGGAGTGGTCACGGCATAAGCGCCGATGTGCTGCGTGATCGCGCCTGCCTCCCCCGAAGCGACGTCGGTTTTCCTGATATAATCGAGCAAAGAAGTCTTCCCGTGATCGACATGTCCCATGACCGTTACGACCGGAGCGCGAAGCTGGAGATTTTCTTCGACTTCTTCATCCCGCGCTTCTTCACCGATTTCATCCGCCACTTTTGTGTCGAAACCGCATTCCAGTGCCAGGGTTTCGATCGTATCCATATCGAGTCTCTGATTAATCGATGCCATCATCCCGAGTTCGAAACATTTCGCGATTAATTCAGCCGGTTTCATATTCATCTGACCGGCCAGCTCGGCGACCGTCATGAACTCATTCACTTCGATGAAATTGCCCTCATCGACCTCGGGAGTGCCGTCCTCTCTGAGGCGGCGTCGGTGTTTTCTGGTTCGTTTGGCCCCGTCCATACTGGCCATGGTCGCCTTGAAGCTCTTGACAACGGCCTTATGATCCACTTTGCGGGCTTCTTTTTTCTTTTTGCGATCCCGGCGGCGCCTCTTATCGCCCTTTCCATGAACCTTGGCCTTTTCATGTTCGGGAACAACTGCCGGCTGCCCGGCCGGCATCGGTTTTACTTGCGGCCTGGCCGCTTTTTCGGCTGCGGGTTTTTCGGCCTGAATCGGTCTGACCTGCCTCTTTTTTTCTTTCTTCTCGGCCTCTTTTTCTTTGACCGCCTCTTTTTCCGCTTCGAATTTCTTGAAGATGTCGGCCATCATTTTCGGTGTGGCCACAGACATGTGCGATTTGGGTTCATGACCCAGCTCATGGAGGATTTTAATCAGAGCATTGGAAGAGATCTTCAGATCCTTTGCAACCTCATAAATTCTCTTTGTTTTCGTATTAGCCATCTATCTCAATCCTCCTTCGGGAGCAACTACTCTCCGGCCTTTTCCAATTTAGCAGCGTCCTCACCGTCGTCTCCGGCCTCGTCATCCGCGCCATCTTCTGCTTCTGATATTTCTTTATCGCCGCCGTCATCAATCTCCTCGAATTTTTCTTCCTCCGCCTCGGCGGCCTTCTTGGCTTTTTCATGGCGCTTTATTTCAATCTGCGTTACAAAATCGCGGGCTTTTTCTATCAAGTTTTCGGCGCTCTTTTGTCCAATGCCTTCTATCTTAACCAGGTCTTCAATTTCGGCTTTGGCCAGCTGCTGTATCGATGAGTAATCGGCCATAACCAGTTTTTCTTCCAGCTTTGACCCGATTCCTTCGAGACGACCGATAGGTACCATCTCTTCCGCTTCCCGCTTTTTCACCTCGTTGTACTCGGTTTCGGACATAATATTAATTTTCCACCCGGTAAGCTTCGAGGCAAGCCGGGCGTTTTGTCCGGATTTTCCGATGGCCAGTGAAAGCTTGTCGTCTTCAACCGCCACGGTCATGGCCTGTTGGTCCTCGAATACCTCGATATGCACGACTTTCGCTGGAGCCAGCGAGCGGGTTACGAATACCTCCGGATTGGAGCTGTACGGTATGATATCGATACGTTCATTATTCAATTCCCGTACGATCGATTGCACCCGTACTCCCTTGATACCGACACATGCACCAACCGGGTCGATTCGCTCGTCGGCGGAATATACCGCCAGCTTGGTCCGCTCCCCTGGTTCGCGGGCGATTTCACGAATCTCGATCACCCGTTCGAAGATTTCGGGTACTTCCAGTTCGAATAATCTCCGCAGGAAATCATTACTGGCTCTGGACAAAATTATCTGCGGGCCGCTCATGCTTTTCTGGACGTCCAGAATCAGAGCCCGGACGCGGTCCCCCTGCCGGTACTTTTCGCGCGGTATCTGTTCTTTAACCGGAAGAATCGCTTCCGCTTTACCGAGGTTGATTATCAGGTTGCCTTTGTCGATCTGCTGAACCGTTCCCGAAGCCATTTGCCCGACCCGTGATATGTACTCATCATAAATCTTATCACGCTCGGCCTCGCGAACCTTTTGAATCAATACCTGTTTGGCGGTGGCAATGGCATTGCGCCCGAATTCTTCGTCAACTTCGAGGAATATCTCCATTTCATCGCCGAGTTCCGCGGAACCGTCCAGTTCGCGGGCGTCCTTTAGCAAAATTTCCCGCATTTTGTCGGTGACCTTATCGACCACCTTTTTGGTGGCAATCATCGATATTTCGCCGTTTTTTCGGGATAATTCGAATACTACATTGTCGATATCCGGGTAGCGCTTCTTGGCCGCCGCCAAGAGCGATTCTTCGACCTTGGATATGACCGTATCCATATCGATATTTTTCTCCCGGGCGATCAGGGCCAGGGATTCCAGAATGTCAAATGCCATTTATAAAGCTCCGCTAAAATATAATTTTTCCCATTCTAATACCGGCCAGCCCGAGCTTTCTCGTCTCATCTTTCGTCTGCAACGCAATCTCGTCCCCTTCGGCTCCGACCAATTTCCCTTTCATCGAAGCCGTCCCGGCATCCTCAAAAAATATCTCAACCGTTTCGCCGATTCTCCGCGAAAAGTCCCGAAATGTCCGCAGCGGGCGATCCAGTCCCGGAGAAGATACCTCAATGGTATATTTCCCGTTGAACACCCCGGCCTCTTCAAGGACTGAGCTCAGAGTTTTCGAAACACGCACGCAATCGTCCAGCATAACCCCATGATCTGAATCGATATAGACCTGGATGCGGCTGGAACTTTTGTAATGCGACAACTTCAATTCGACCAGTTCGAAACCTTCCCGTTCAATCGGTGAAACGATAACATTCTCCAATTCTTCCTTCAAACTCATAAGCCCTTAAACTAAAGCGCCGATACCCCCGGCGCAATCTAACAGTATAATAAACCGGGGAACCGATTGCAAACAAAATAATTTACGCCTAGTTCATCTCCGCCAATAAGGCGGCTACAGCTTTTCCTGTCCCGCCCAGATCGGCCAGCGTCGTATCGCCGGTCTGACGGTTTTTCAGTTCAATTTTCCCTTGTTTGAGTGATTTGTCACCGATAACGACCTGGACCGGTATTCCGATCAAATCGGCGTCATTGAACTTGACCCCCGCCCGTTCGGACCGGTCGTCAAGTATGCAGTCAACTTGATTAAAACGCAAATCGGCGTAGATTTGTTCCGCGGCTTTGCGGTGCTCTTCGCTGGCCATATTCAACGGAATAATGATTGCCTGGTATGGGGCGATATTCTTCGGCCAGATAATACCTTTGTCGTCGTGATATTTTTCTATGGCTGCTTGCGGAGTCCGGGTAATCCCGATACCATATGAACCCATAATAAAGGGATGTTCCTTGCCGTTCGCGTCGAGAAACCGCGCTCCGAGAGCGTCGGAATACTTGGTTCCGAGCATAAAAGTATTGCCGATTTCAATTCCCTTCTTGGCGTCGAGGATCCCCTTTTCGCACCGAGGACAACCCTCGCCTGCCACCGCATTTATCAGGTCGACCACCGCATCGGCCTTGAAATCCCGGTCATAGTTGACCCCGGTCAGGTGCGTCTCATTCTTATTCGCCCCGACGACGAAATTGGTCAGTCGAGGAACCTCAAGATCAGCGATCATCGGAATCTTTTTCTTCAAACCGATCGGCCCGGCAAAACCGACTTCGCAGCCGGATATCTCATTCACGGTCGCCGCCGGAGCCATCTCCAGCTCCAGGCATTTCAGGTGATTTTTCAACTTAATCAGGTTCAATTCCCGGTCGCCGCGAATCATGGCAGCTACCGGTTTGCCGTCAGCTATGTACAAAAGGGTTTTCACCAGCTTCTTGGCACCAACCTTCAGGAATTTAGTCACCTGCTCAATAGTCGATGCGCCTGGAGTGGGGACCTCTTTTACTTCTTCCAAATTCTTATCTTTAGGCGGAGGATTTAGCTCCCGGAATTCAGCTTTCTCGACATTAGCGGCATATTCGCAGTTATTACAGAACAGGATAACCTCTTCCCCGCCCGCGGTATCGACGATCAGCATGAATTCGTGGGCCGCTTTTCCTCCCATGGCGCCGGTATCCGATTCCACCTTGCGGCTGTCCAGTCCGGCCCTTTTGAATATGGCGAAATAGGCATCAATCATTTTCTGATATGACACAGCGAAGGATTCCTCATCCGGGTCGAATGTGTAGGCGTCTTTCATGATGAATTCCCGGCCCCGCATCAGGCCGAACCGGGGACGGATTTCATCCCGGAATTTCACCTGAATCTGGTAGAGGTTGATCGGAAGCTGCTTGTAGCTCCGGAGTTCCCCGCGAAGAAGATAAGTGACGATTTCCTCATGGGTTCCACCGAGAACCAGGTCGTGGGCGTGGCGGTCTTTCAAACGCATCTGTTCCTTGCCGACCGTTTCGTATCTTCCCGATTCCTGCCAGATTTCGGCCGGGTGCAACACCGGCATAGTGATTTCGATAGCTCCGGCCCGGTTCATTTCTTCCCGGACAATATTCGCGAAATTTTCAATAACTCTTTGCATCAGAGGAAGATAGATGTAAACCCCGGCGGCCAGTTTGCGGATATAACCGCCCCGAAGAAGAAGTTGGTGAGATATCAATTCGGCTTCAGCGGGGACTTCCCGCAGAGTCGGTATGTATGTCTGACTCCAGCGCATTAGAAAACCTTCTTTATTCTTAATTTGAATTAATCAACCAAAATAATTTTTTATAGCCCAAAGTCAAACAAAAACAAGGATTTAAGGAATCAAAGCGGTTGTGAAATTAAACAGGAAGAAAGCGAGTTCCTATACAATCCGGTCGGCCGGAGCCTCGGTGCGGTGCGGTTTGATTTCAACGGCGTTGCCGTTCATTCGCGTGATGACTCCCGGAGTCCCCACCACGGTGCAGTTGCTGGGAATATCGACCATATACAGGAAAGTATTGGCTCCAATTCTGACATTATCTCCCACCGAAATTGGACCCAATAAAATTGCACCGGTTCCGATAAAAACATTATTGCCGATGGTAGGATGACGTTTCCCGGAATGTTTTCCTGTTCCCCCGAGGGTGACATTATGGAATAAGACGCAATTATTCCCGATTTCGGCGGTCTCGCCGATTACCACCCCGGAACCGTGATCGATAAAAAACCCGCTTCCGATCTTCGCTCCCGGATGAATTTCCAATCCCGTGAAAAATCTCGAAATCTGAGAAATGAGCCTGGGAATAAAGGGTATCCCGATTCGGTACAGGGGATGAATCAGGCGATGAACGAAAATCGCCTGAAGCCCGGGATAAAGCAGAAATTCTATGTTTTTGACAGCCGGGTCATTTCTATAGATGGCCCGGACATCCTCAATAATGGTCCTGAAAATCATATATAGTAATACGTATCGGCGGGATTGGGACGTTTGTTTATCCTAATTACCGAGAAGATTATTCAGCAGGTCTTTAACCGCCCCTTTGGTCGGCAGGTTACGTTTAATTGCTTCCTGGTAATCCAATTTGGGATCCGGAGTCTTATAGGTTCCTTTAAGAGTAAATGGCACATCCAGTCTTTTCGTCTTACCCCCCTCCTGGAAATATTGAAGCGCATTCAGTTTTTTCAGGACCACAGTGCTCATCTCCTCCGTCAGCAGTACGCTGCCATTATAATTTAAAGCTCCATCAAAACCAATGGAACCGCCGAGGGTCCAGTTGCCGTATCGAGAAGTAAAAGTAAAATCATCCAGATTGACCTTGCCGTCTTCGACATGGAACTTGGTGGTCAAGTCGCGTATGGCCTCTTCATCGAGCATCTTAACATCGAGCTGCTCCGCGATTTTCTCAAGAACTCCCATGTTGACCATCTTGCCGTTTTTCAAAAGGGCGTCACCGTTCATGGATAGAGAATTCAGAATCGGTTCCGGATCCCAGCCGGAAGCTCCGAAAGTCCCGTCCATATTGAATTCTCCGAAAATATGACCGCCGAATCCGGCGAACTTTTCGAGAAAATCGTCTAACTGGATTTTATCGGCTTTATATGTCCCGCTGTATTTGGGGTCGGTCGGATCACTTAAATCGATCGCGGCATTGCCTTGTATTTTCCCGGTGTAGACGTTGCCATCGACATCGTCGAATTTTATGACCCTGTCTTTGACCGAGATATTGGTGGTGACATTAGTGAAATCGACTCCGTTATAAATCAGAGAGTTGAATTTCCCGGTTCCCGAGGCATCAATATCCGGCAGAGGAATGGCGATAGGAATCGAATCGGTCCCGGTTGCGGCAGCTGCCTCTTCAAGACTGTCCGGAAACATGCTGTCATAATCGAATTTACTGGAGGTAAGTTCGAACGTGAGAAAAGGCCTGGTAAAGGACTTATCATACCCCGGAATCAATCCCGGAAACGGATCTCTTAACTGCCCCGTTAATGATGCATCAGACGATGCAAAGGCAATATCCATCTTCTGAAGGTTCAATGAACCGGGAGTAAGTGTCGCCTTCAAATCGATTTTCTGTAGCGGCTCCGCCATAGAGGGCGAGCTGTATTTGCCGTCCGGAAGTTCTACATCTCCGCTGATTTTCGCTCCGTACAGATTGTCGATTTTCCCCGATGCCTTAAGATTCATAGTCAGGTTACCGTCAAGATTGGTTTGTCCGGTGCTGTCGATCATAGGTTCGAGCAACTTGAGGTTGACGCGTCCATTTGAAATAGAGGCATTGAAATCTATGGAAGTAAAATCCGCCGTAATGGCGGCAATCTCGGCACTCCCGGGACTTCTCTTACTGGTAAGGTTCAGATCTCTGATTTCCAGGTTACCGCTATAGGTGAACGGTTCTGATTCCTGTTTGGCATTGTATTTAACCAGAGCCTTCAAATTCAGACGGCCGTCGATTTTATAATCTTTAATCTGATCCTTGTAACTTTCAGGAACCAAAGCCAGCAATTCATCTATACGACTGTTTTCAGCCGTGATTTCGAGATTGGCAAAATCGAATGTCTCAATATTGGGTATCCCCGCCTGCACTTTCATGGCAATGCCGTTGACCGTCAGGGTAGTATTATTTATCGAAGCCTGCGATTTGTTCAAATCTGCCGAGGCGCTATAGCCCGCTTCGATATGCAATGTCGGGAAAGTAGTTTCTTCGGTACGAAACTTCAACGAATCCATAGCGGCATTACCGTTGAAATTAAAAATGTTCTCAGAAGGATTGGTCAGCCGGGAATTCAAATTCAAACCAAATATGGTCAGGGCCGATTTCGAGGAGTCGTTGACGTAATCTATATGTCCGTTTTTAATGCTGAGATTTTCGAACGAAATGGCGGTTGCTGCAACCTTGCCTTCATCGGTCATTTTATCTTTCATCGGCTCCGGGGTCAATGAATCGATGACGCCGAACAAGTAATTCACCTGCCCGGTTCGAGTCTTAAAAAGCCCAATCCGCGGGCTTACAATAATGGTCCGGTCGACCGCGATTTCCCCTTTTAAAAGAGGCCAGAACCGCAGCTTGATATCGAGCGCTTCCGCCTCCATGAACTGGTCCCATGTAAACCCTCGTGGATTGGATATCTTTATACCTTTGAGATAAACCCCTAAACCTCCCCAAAAGGAGATATCGACTCCATCGATTTTAACCTCTCGGTTCAATGCCGTCGACAATCTTTGCAAAGCCAGATCCTTGGCCTTTTCTTTGGGGAAAAACAGGGCAACCGCCCCAATTGTAACGATTATAAGGACAGCCGCTACCGCGACCACCCACACGAGCACCCTCAGGACCTTATTCATAAAGTATCTATATAGTTAAATTGTTTATCTTATTGTTATATATAAATATAACTATGCTTCAATTGAATCGCCCGGCTCGACAATAACAGCCTTCACCGATTGGCCTTTCAGCTTTTCGACGAAATCTTTCGGTTCGGCATCGATAACCGGCCAGGTTTTATAATGTATCGGGACGACCTTCTTCGGTTTTAGAAATTCCACCGCCTTGACTGCGTCAGTAACTCCCATGGTGAAATTATCTCCAATGGGCAGAAAAGCCAGGTCGATGTTATTCATTTCTCCAATCAGCTTCATATCGAGGAAAAGCCCGGTGTCTCCGGAATGATACATAGTCTTTCCCCCCATGGTAATCAGAAACCCGCACGGCTCGCCGGTATATTTCATCTCATCGCCGGCGGCGGAGCCATGGTGGGCGATGGTCAATTTCACCCTCCCGAACGGGAAATTATGTGCTCCCCCGATATGCATATTATGCGCTTTCGCTCCCTTCAGGGAAACATATACGGCCAGTTCGTTCGGGGCAATGATAGTCGCGTTGTTTTTCTTCGCTATCGGGATGGCATCTCCCATATGATCTCCGTGTCCGTGAGTCAGCAATATAAAATCAACCTTAACATCTTCCGGTTTGATGTTGGCCTGGGGATTCCCGGTCAAAAAGGGATCGATTATGATATTATACTTGCCGTCAGTTACCATAACGCAACTGTGGCCAAGGTATGTTGCCTTCAGCATATTTGCCTCCTGTTTTTAGATTATTCGAAGTAATTTGAATATTATACAAACAGGAAAGGGCTACAACTATTTTTTTGATTTTTCAATGAACCCTCCGCCAAGGACGATATCGCCGTCATAAAACACTGCCGATTGCCCCGGTGTAATGGCACGTTGCGGAGTTTCGAAGACAACCTCGACGGATTTATCGGTGATCGGGACTACGGTTGCCTTTGCAGGTGGGTGAAGATAGCGGATTTTAACCTCGGCCTGAAAGCGCTCGTTCGGATTGTCGAGGGCCATCCAGTTGATGTCATTGGCGATCAAGTTCGTTTGCAGGAGGGAACTTTTATTATCGGTAACGACCAGGAGATTCTTTTCCGGGATTATTTCCTTGACATAGTACGGTTCCGGGTGGGCAATCCCCATCCCTTTCCTCTGCCCGATGGTATAGAAGGCTATACCCCGGTGTTCCCCGACCTCATCCCCTCTTTCATTGACAATCAAACCGGGGATAAATCCCTCGCGCGATTTGTCCTCCCATTCATCGAGGAAACGGCGATAATTATTATCGGCGACAAAACAGACATCGCGCGATTCTGCCTTGGCGGCGGTTTTTAATCCCGCCTCGGCCGCTATTTGCCTGATTTCGGACTTTTTATATCCTGCCAGCGGCATTAGGGTCCGCGCCAGCATCTTCTGGGTTAATTTCCAAAGGAAGTATGATTGATCCCGGCTGTCATCGACCCCTTTGCGGACATAGTACCGTTCGTTTCGCGTTTCGATTCCGGCATAATGCCCGGTGGCGATATAATCGCATTCCAGTTCCGCCGCCTTGCGTAAAAGGGCCGACCATTTCAAATCGACATTGCAAAGAATGCAGGGATTCGGAGTTCTCCCCTTTCCATATTCGGATACAAAATACTCGATTACGACTTCTTTGAATTGCTCCACGAAATTGAGGACATAAAAGGGAATTCCCAATCGACCGCATACCTGGTGAAGGTCATTCACCGATTCCAGCGAACAGCATCGTCCATCCTGGTGCAAGTCGCCGCCGGTATCTTCGTAATTCCAGAGTTTCATGTGGGCGGCGATAACCTCGTACCCCTGCTGATTTAACAGCCAGAGGGCGGTCGAGGAATCGACCCCTCCGGACACGGCCACCAGAACTCTCTTTGCCATATTAAGCCATAAAAAAGGGGCTGAAAAACCAGCCCCGATTTTTCAGATATTTTAAACTCTTAACTGCTTTTTTGGTACAGCGGGGACATCGAACGAAGCCGTTCCACTATTTCCGGAAGAGCATTAATCGTATATTCGATGTCCTCCTTGGTCGTGAAACGTCCCATCGAGAAACGAATTGATCCTTGAGCCAGTTCCACCGGGACATGCATCGCGGTCAGGACATGCGAAGCGGAAAGCGATCCCGAAGTGCAGGCCGATCCTGACGCCACTGCTACCCCTTTCATATCCAGCGAAAGGATGATCGATTCTCCTTCTATGAATTCGAATGAAAGATTCACCGTTGAAGGAACTCTCTTTTCATTGTCTCTCGGTCCGTTCAAATAGACATTAGGGATTTTAGTCATGATTCCGTCGATGAACAAATCGGCCAGAAGCGCCAGCCGCTTATGCTCGGTTTCCCGTATCGATTCGGCCAATTCCAGGGCGGTGGCGAAGCCGACAATTCCGGGAACATTTTCGGTCCCCGCGCGGCGTTTCTTTTCGTGGTGTCCGCCATATGACAACGGCGTAATTTTATTCCCCTTGCGGATATAAACCACACCGGTCCCTTTCGGACCGTAAATTTTGTGTCCCGACATCGACAGCAAATCGACCCCCAGTTCGTCGACATTCACTTTTACCTTACCGGCGGTCTGGACGGCATCGGTATGGAAGACCGCGCCATGCTCTTTCGCGATAGAGGCCAATTCTTGGATATTTTGAATCGTTCCGGTTTCGTTGTTGGCATGCATGATGGAAACCAGCGAGGTTTTATCGGTAATTTTACCGCGAAGTTCCTGCGGCGAAACGAAACCCTCATTGTCAACGCCGAGATAGTCTGCCTGAAATCCCCTCTTGGCGAGGAACTGAACCGAAGAAAGCACGGCATGATGTTCGATAGCAGAAGTTATCAGATGATTCCGTTTCTTTTCGTAATACCAAGCGGTACCAATCACGGAAATGTTGTCGGATTCAGTTCCTCCGGAGGTGAAATATATTTCGGATGGATCCGCCCCGATTATCGAAGCGACCTTCTCGCGGGATTCCTCCAGGGCCATTTTGGAGTCCCGTCCCCAATGGTGAACGGAACTGGCATTGCCGAATCCCTCTTTATAAAACGGCAGCATTGCTTCCAGGACCCGTTCGTCTACCGGGGTGGTGCTGTTGTTGTCGAGATATACCTGTCTCAATGTAAATCCTCTACTTTTTTGTATACAAAAACCGCATTAAAATAGTCAATTTTCCCTTTTTGTCAATAACCATAAATAGGCTTTAAGGTTCCTAAATATATACGGATTAAAAAGCGTAAAGAATACTGAGATGGAATTTATAGTTGTCGTCGACCTTTCTGCGGATAGGGCGGGCGTAATCGAGGCGGATCGGCCCGGCTGGAGATAAAAACTGAATTCCCCCTCCGATCGACATCGCCATGACATTCCATTTTATTTCCTCCTTGGCGAGGAATCCATTCCCTATGTCGCCGAAGATCGAACCCCAGAAGTTGCCCAATATCGGAAAGCGGAATTCCTGGTTGGCAATCAAGATAATATTGGCTCCCTGCGGAGTTCGGTTTCCAAGGGAATCAACCGACTGCGGCCCCAACCCGTTATGCGTAAAACCCCGAATAGTGTTAGCCCCGCCGATGTAAAGACGGTCATCAACCGGAACGGTTTTAGAATCTCCGAACTCCCGGACATAGCCGTATTTCAGGCGGGTGGCGGAAATCCATCCCGGCCATACCCGCTGATAGCGTGCCCAGCTGACGTCTAATGAATAAAAGGAATCGTCTCCCTTCAGAAATCCCCCGACATATTCGGAATTGATGACCGTGTAGGAACCCGTGCTTGGAACGAATATATTATCGCGGCTGTCGCGGGTGAGATCGAAAAAGAGCTTGCGCCGGATTCTGATTCCTTCTTCCTGTCGCAGGTTGATGGCGTCCTCAGGGCTGAGGCCATAAATCTCAACCGATTCGTATTTAATGCCGGTCAGGTATTTCATGATATCCTGAATATTCCGGTAGGTTGACAGGGAGACCGACCAGCTTAATATGCGATAATCCTGTTCTTCGATAGGAGTTTTGACCCCCGGAGATATCTCGCCGGTCAGCGTCAGAGGCATTCTAATCCCGACAAACCAGGGTTCGGTCAGGCTGACACTGTAATTGTGTTCCTTCAGGCGCCATTCGGTAAAGATGATAAACGAAGCATCGGCTTTGAATTCCAGTTTGCGGGCGCTGGAGCTGACATTTCTCTTCCCCCACGAACCTCCGAATGTCCAGGTTAAGTCTTTAAGGGAATCCTGAGCCGCGCCGGTCTTGAAATTTACATAATGAGGTTTCTTCTCCCTGACCCTGAGGGTGAAATCGGGATTCAGACGGTCGAATGATGCAAGATTCTGATCCCTGGGATTGAGCTGTAAAGTGACAAAATTTCCCGTTTCCAGCACCCGCTTTTGAGTGCTTATGATATCTTTTCGCCGATAGACCTGTCCGCTGTCAATGGTAATTTCGCGCCGGACCGATTTCTCGCTAAAATTTTTAAGCCCTTCAACGTTTACATCGCCGAAATGCACCAGGGAATCCTGCTCGATATAAAAGGAGACATCAGCGTAATCGTAATCGCTGAGCGTGTCAAGGCGGTATTGTATGGAGGCGTATGGATAGCCTTCATTCGCCAATACGGTTTTAATGTCAAATGCGGCCTGGCGCAGGATAAAGGGATTGGCCGGCTTACCTGTTTCGATTCTCCTGACTATTTCCTTTATGCCGGACTGAAATGTGGAATCATAATTCCCCTGGGTCCATGTATATCGAAACCTGAATTGCCTTCCCTCGTCAATGTCGATTTTCACAATGGCATTGGAATCAGGGAGAATTATATCGAACGATTCTTCTACTGAAACGCCCAGAAACCCGTTGGATAGGTACAGATATTTAATCCCCGAGGTATCGCGATCGACCGTCTCCCGTTGTACCCTCCGTGCCCGTTCCCCGCGCATGGCTCTCCAGAAATTACTGGTTTTCGAAAACATTACATCGGCAATGTCCTTGTATTTGAAATTAGCGGTATCATTCCCGTTAATTTCGATTTTTTCGATTTTCGGCTTTTTGCTGAGCCAGCGTTCCAGATTACCATCGCGGCCATTCTGAGAGGAGGCGGACGAGATGCTCAGAAGCAGTAACAATAAAAGATAATAGGAAACCGTCCGTTTCAATTTCAGTATTCCCAATAAAAATTTAAAAGGAGGTTATATAAATTTTGCTCATTTAGACGTCCTTCGAGGAGCATGAATTTCTCTAGGCGATATTCAAAGCCGACTTCCTGATTGGCTTCTCTCGACAATCCCACTCTTCCATACAAATAAAGATTCTGATTGGCGTACTTGCCAAGCGTAAATCGAGGATTGAATTTATCTCCGATATACGGGTCGATTTCTATCGTTTCCACTCCGACTATTCGGGAGGCCTGTGAACTGGCTAAATCACCCAATGCATAAACCCCCCTCTCCAATAATTGTGTGTCGAATCCCTCACCCGCCTGATTTTCGACCGCAGTGCCGGTTAAGAGCAATGTCGCCAAATCTTCGGTGTTGAATCCTGAGCCTTCCGCTGCCGTTATCAAAGGCTCATCCAGGGTCCCTCCGATATTTACCGCCAACTCGTGACTTTCGAACTGAACATCTCCGGTCGTTTGGTCTACCTGCCCCAGTCTGATTCTGGTGGTGGCAAGAATATCGAGCCTTGGGTTGGGGTATTCGATATCTTCATAAAAAATAATGCCGCCCGGTTCAAAGCGGAAACTTCTCCCCGCCCGATAGGCGCTTCCCCTTAGAATCTCCAATTCCCCAATGAAGTTGTACACTCCCTGTTCGCGGGTCATATTGATCGGTCCGTTGCTGGCGATCTCGGCATCGATATCGTCGTTCTTCACCCAGACATTGGAGACGAATTCGGCATTTATGTTTAAATCCCAGCTGCTTTCCGCTTCGATTTCGGACATAACATACCATCCTTCGTTTGGCCCGGCGAAATTCTCTTTGTAATCTGCTTTGAGAATTGCCACGTCACCTGAAACCAGTGGTGGCGATTGCCCGGTAACAGCCAGCAAGGCATTGAACCGGCCTTTAATATCACCCAATTCATAAATAGCCGGCATATTATTGACGGAGACATTAAGGTCATAGTACTGTGAATCGACGCTGTTGATCGTTACCGTACCGGTCATTCCGATTTTGCCGACGACACTGCCGAAATCAGGATGTCCGTCGTTCATTTCATATGTAACAGCATGAAACGAGTCGACCTGGATTTTCCAGCCATCCATGGTAACAAACGCGTTGACGCTGTCGAAGGGATTCACCAGTTGATACATTTTCAACCGGCCATTCCTGATTGAAGCATCGCCATAAAACTGCGGCCGCAACGGTGTCCCCGTCATCCGGAGGTCGGCCCTGAAGTCTCCGTTGAGATAATCGACATCGCGAAAGAACAAGCCAATCAATTTCAGGCTATCGTCTTTTGCTGCGATATTGACATCTATTTGCTCATCGGGAAAACGCTGCACGACCGAATCGAATGAAAGATCGATGGGATAAAAACCGGAAGCCTGGTATTCTCCGGCCGGGCTCTTGATATTGACAGAATCAATTATAACCTTACGATCGGCATAATCCAGGTCCGCGTCGAGAACTCCGAGATATTCCCCTTCGTATGTGAGTGAGTCAAGGATACCGTCGAAGGAAATAAAGGGATTGGTAAAGGCGCCTTTCAGCGTAATATCTCCGCTAAGAGATCCTCCGATATTCGACTTATTATTCAGGATTTCAATCCAAGGAGCGATATCGATATTGCTTCCGCTTATAGCCAGGTCCATGGTTTCATCGTAGTTGACTCTTCCCTGCCAGCCAAGATGCCCGACCGGGCGGATAAACCGGGTCCGGTCGAAATTAAAACCATTGGAGTCGACCACTATTTGTATTTCGGATTCATTCTTAAGGGGAATATCAAACAGGTCTACATTTACGCTGTCGAAAGTCAATAGCTGAGGGTACGATTCATAATCGAGATTTCCATGAGCGGTCAATTCCATGTACTGGTTGCCATACCATCCATCTGCAATTCGAACGTTTTGCGAGTCGATATCAAGTTGCAGGAAGGCGGAATCCATCGGCAGTGAATAGGCGAATCCGCCAATCAGAAATGCCGTGGCGTCACCGTATCGATTCTCCGTGAAATGCTTAATATCGAAGTTTATCGAAGCAGCCGAGGAATAGATACCGTACAGCCAGAGTGAATCGGAAAGGAAGGTCCCGTTCAGATCGGGATTGCCGACATTTCCCGTGATGGAGGCTTCTCCGGTTCCCTTCCCCGCCATGCTCTTGATAAAGATTTTATCGTTGAAGGCGGACAGGTAATAAAACGACCCTGTACCATGAATATCGATATTGCCGGAATATTCGATTTTGCCCGAGGCATTAAAATGATTGTCATAGTACGACAGATTGAAGTTATCTCCGAAAATTATGCTGTCGGTGGTAACATGCAACGTCCCGGCGGCATTGTGCGCGTGATAGATATCGAACCAGGATTCATCGAGAATAGTGTTGATGTCGATAGCCATGGTTTTATTGCGAAGGCCGATACCCGATAATTCGATATTGCCGCTGAGATCCGATTGAAAGGTGTTTTCAACCAGATTATTCAGGTTGAAGTGCCTGATGTCTCCGATAAGAGCATATTGTTCCGGATGGGTGCCAACATTCAAATCGCCGACGGCATGAATCCCGCACCCCTTTAGAATAGTACCATACAAAGTATCGAAAGAAAAATAGTTGTCGGCGAATGAAAAGACGGCATTAAGGGAATCGAAATAGCGGTCCATAAATTCCCCCTTGATAAGGAGATTGCCTGAAACGATTCCCTCTTCCACTGCAAGATTTCCATTTACGGCGACATTGCCTTTCAAACCGGCATGGACGAAATTACTGACTTCGCCGAGGTTGATATTGTCAGCGGCAATCCCCATTTGCACTATGGGGCGTTTTTGAAGAACGGCATAACCGTTAAGGCGAAAACTCGAGCTGTCGGTAAAAATAAAAATATCCTGGAATATCAGGCTCTTTCCGGTCAAGGTGGCTTTTCCTCCCCCCGATGACAATGACAGACGCTCGTCGGAAGATTGATAGCTCAAGGCATCTATGTCCACCGAATAGGTATTGTTCGAACCCTCGGCATGGGCCCGCATCATGATATCATTGAATGACAGGGTGTCATCGGGATATTGTATCTGGATACTGAGTCCCTGGAGTCCAACCTCGCGAAGGGTAAAGTCAATGCCCTCCCCTTCGCCGGTTCCCCTTTCGATCGGCTGAGGTATCAGCCATTCTCCCGATTCGGTCTTTCTTAAAACCAGCGAGGCCGAATCAATATAAACGCTCTTGAATATAAACTGTCCTTCCCAGATATTGGTGTAGTCGTACTCGGCCAACAGACTGGGAATACGGGCCATTTCATAGGAATGAACGCTGTCATCATATGTGATAACGATGTTCTGGAGATGAAGATTATGAAAGAAATCTCCGCTGATTTTGCCAACCCTGATACTGGCGTGAAAACGGTTTTCCACCAATTCGGTCAGCTTGCTGTTGACGAAATATTCCAGCAGGCCGAAAAAGAAAAACAGAACGACAAAGATAATGAACAGGGCGATCAGAATCCCGATCCCTCCCGCAATGAACTTTTTGGTCTTTGTCATCTCTTTTTCTTTACGTCAGTTATTATCTTATCGGCCGCTTCATATGCGGCTTTTCCCGCCAGTGGCATTATGTCGCAATTTACCTGCCGAATCAATTCTATGTCTGCCCCAACATTCAGACTTCCGAGTATATGAGACAATAATTGCCGTTCACGCCTATCGACAATCAAAGCGGCCACTTCGGCTAATTCTCGCTCGATTGAATTAAGTCCCGGGCGACTCAACACCTTGCCGTATCCTTCGATAACCATCCAGCGAAACATATCAGGAGATATTTCGACAAAGCGCTTTTCGAGTTTATCATAGTTGCGACCGTAAACCTGTTTGCAGAGCGACATTCCTTCTTTGAACCATTTCTCGCTTTCTTCGGAGGAAATACTCTTAATTGCTTTGTTATTCCCCGCGGGCGGCGGACCGTAGACCTCGGAATGGTATATGGCGGCCTCAATCATGCGGGGAAAACCGAGAAACAGATAGCTCTGCAGGATAGTCTCATAGACAGCTTGATGATCGAAATCGGAACCTTTGAAAAAACGAAGGCATTCGAGAATAGAATCTTGTTGTGCAACCGCAATGGCCGCGGAAAAAAAAGAAAGCAAACGGACCCTGCGTGACTGCGGGGGCTCGCCTATGTCATTCAGGTGCTTTGTGATATCCAAATCCGCCATAGCGCCAGTATAATACCATTCGGCCCGAGAAGGTGCAACTTCAATTTGGCAAGAAAAAAACCGCCGGAACCTGTTTACAGGCGCCCGGCGGCTCTTGAAGAACTCATTATAAATCAGCCTTCGGCATTCACCTCCCTGACCATGGTGGTTTCCGGCATCATGGTCCCGTTATACATCTGGAAAGTCCCCGGTTGCATCCGGAAAAATTCCCTCGGGATCGGCACCCACAGGCGGTTATAATTCCCGCCGGTTTGCTGCCCGGTTAAGATGTTAAACTGCGATTCCCCGGACAGTCGCTGCATCATGCTTTTGATGCGCGTCGCCCGTTGAAGCTGATCTTTGAATACCCAGTGTTCGCTCTGCGGTTGAACGGTCTGGTAGTCGTCGTTCAGCAGGGGATCGGCCGTTTCCGCAATTGTCGGTCTCTCCGTCGGCGTCAGGAACTTCTCGATTCCGCCTGCAAAGATAAAGGCGAATACGAAACAGGCTGCCGCGACAACCGCCGAAATGCGCGTAAGACTCACCACCGGAACCCGCTTCTTTGGAAGATACGCCTTGCTTCTGGTTTCGCTGAATCTTTCCTGGGCCAGCCTGTCCATCAGGCGAGCGTTGAAATCGGCGGAAACCTTCACCTGCGTCATCCGCGGAATAGAACTTAAAAGCTCACGGGAGGTGGCTTCGTCACGACGGCAATTCGGGCAGGCCTTCAGATGATCGGCAATCGCCCGGGATCGCTTTTCCGATAGCTCACCATTACAGTAAGCTGACAGGAAGGAGCGTACCCTTCGACAGTGCATGTGATTCCTCCACTCTCGGTTTCAATTTATCTCTCAATATTGCTCTCGCACGATTAACACGGGATTTTACCGTCCCGAGCGGTATATTCATTATTTTGGCCACTTCATCGTACGGAAGTTCCTGGACATCCCTGAGAACGAAGGCCAGCTTATATTTCTCCGGAAGTCCTTCAATCGATTTTTCCAGCGCCTGGGGAAGGTTGGTCGGGAGTTCCATCTCCACCGCAATTTCCTGTTCATTCCCTTTCATATCGAAAATATCGAAGAATTTAAAACGCTTTCTCTTACGGAGTTCATTCCGAGCCAGGTTCAAAGCTATCGTATAAATCCAGGTCGAAAAACAATGACGGAAATCGAAGCTGTCGCGGTGCTGGTAAACTCTCAGGAATGTCTCCTGGACGATATCCTCGGCTTCCTGTTCGGAACTTAACATCCTGTAAACCACGTTCATAAGGCGATCCTTATACTTATCCATAATCCGGCCAAACGCGACCATGTCGCCATTCTGAACCCTTCGGATAAGTTCATGATCCTGTTGCTTTTCAGTTTCCTGCTTCACAGCTCCACCTATTACCTAAGAATGTTACATTTTCCCATTTTTAAAGTTCCCATAAAAGATTACGGGCCGCTTCAATTAAGTCAGCCGAATAATCTCCAAGGATACCCCAGAACATAAAGCAAAAACGCTACCAAAAAGACAATAATCAAAGGAACAGTCAAATGCCGATAAACTCCGGCCAGCCGGGCTTTGAAATGTTCATTGGTTAAAATCAGGCAGAAGTGCGTGGGAGACAACATCATACCCAGATATCCAGCCGTGAAGGCAAGGAAGATATTGTTATAATTCAGCTCCGGCTGATATAAATATCCTGCCAAAATCGGATATGACAGCCCCACCAGGGCAGCCAGCATCCCTGTAAGCATCCCCGAAATAAAAGCCACCGCGATAATAACGGCGGTATCCGGGAGACCCAACTGCCCGGCCATCTCGGGGATGGAATTGACGGCGTCCGAGATTTCCAGCATTTTCTGAAACGACATAATCCCGAAAACCAGGGCAAAAAGGCGCGGGGCCAGGGCCTGTTTGGCCGCGGCCTTTACTATCGAAGTAGCCGGCTTTTCCAGAAATATCAGGAGAGCAATGGAGATTATAATGGCAAACACCAGATGTATTGGGGTCGCGGCGTATATCAAAATGGCCAGTAGTATCGGCCAGATCCCCAGGAGGGTCTTCCCCAGCGGTTTCCAGAAATGACCGCTGCCGTCCCCTTTCTCTTTTATTTTCCTGATCATGAAAATAAACCCGACCGGCAGCATGATAAAAGTCATCGGAAGCTGCATCAAAGCCATGGTCCCGATAGGCATTTGTGTCAGGGCCGCAGCCAGTATGATTCCGGGGTACACCGGCCACCAGAACTCGATAACATGGCGGGACCAATAGTTGACCGCCGCCGCGAATTCCGGAGTATATTTTTCTTGCGGAAGAATCTGCCCCACTAACGGAGCCGATAGAATCGCCCCTCCCGGCATCGGCATCATACCCACGAGAAGTGGCAGCATTGCCGCGGAGGTCCTCGCTCCTCCCAGTAGATCCCTGCTGGCCGATACCAGCCTGTCAAGATAGCCGATGTCTTTAAGGATTCTCCCCAGGAAGGTAATAAGAATTATTATGGCCTGTATTCTCAGGAAATTGAGCGACAAAACCACATCGCGGTAGCCAATCAGGATTTTTTGCAGACTAGCTCCGAACAGCAGTGCCGTGGCCAATCCGGCAAAGAGCAGAATGTATCCCACGAAGATGTTTTTTCTCAGGGCGATGATAATCGCAATGAAAACAGCCGCCAGTTTTAAAAACCCTTCCATAACGAGGCAATATAGAGGGTCATTATAAACAGTCAATTGTAGACTTTGTTATTCGGACAAATTGAATATTTAAAGTGCATTAAATCAACCAGTTCGACCAAATATTGTGCAGGCCGCAGGATTATATTGCGGAATCCGTGGAAACCCCAATGGTATAAATAATAAACAGCCGGGAACAATAATTGCCCTGAAACATGGGATAAGCGGGGGAACATAGTTTTTTATTGACGGTTTTGCCATGAAGGGGTATCATCGCCTAAATTCATGCTATTTTACTAAGGAGGGTAAAATGCTGAAAAAAGCTGTGATGATCCTCATAATTACTGCAATTATGATGGGCTCATCGGACATAATCAAGGCTCAGGAAGTCGAGCAGGTCGGCCAGACCTATTTCGACATTCAGCCGCGGTACCTGATCGATGCTCCCACCGCCTGGACCCTGCCCCGGGGAGCTTTCGATTTCGTGACGCGTGTATATCCCGAGGGGGGAGTTCTGGGTATGGTCGCCATTGGGTTGACCAATCATTTTATGATCGGGATATCCTACGGCGGAGATCGGATTCTTTCGGAACAGCAGGCCCGAAGAGGTCCACGCCTGGAATTCAACGCCAAGCTCAAACTGGTCGATGAGCAGTATTATTTCCCTGCAATCGCCATCGGGTTGACAACTCAAGGATATGATTCCTGGGATAGCGGCCTGAAGCGCTACACCTATAAGTCAAAAGGCTTTTACGGCGTGATAACCCGTTCCCTGTATTTCTATAAGTGGTCCATCGGCGGGCACGCAGGAGTGAACTATTCTATGGAAACCGATGATAACGATGACGATCCCAATTTCTTTGTCGGCATGGACACCCGCTTCAATCCCAGTTTCGGTCTGGTGATGGAGTACGATTTCGCATTGAATGATAACAAGGCGAATCAGTCCTACGGCCGCGGACGGGGGTATCTGAATCTCGGTCTGCAGTGGATTTATTCGGAAAACCTGTCGATTGAAATCCTGCTCAAAAACCTTTTAAATAACCGCCGGGGAGTTAACTCTTTCAGCCGCGGTATACGTCTTACCTATGTGGAATATATTTAGTACTGAATAGAACGGACCCATATGTTTATGAATAAGTATTTTACCCTCCTTTTCTTTCTTTTAATCCTGGCAATGACATTTTCGGGATGCTACACGGTTTTAATGCATCCGCAGACCGAAGAAGGATATGCTCAGGAGGACTATCAGGACGCCTGTATCGATTGCCATACCGACTACAACGACTATCCTTACGGCTATTTCTATGGAGACCATTACAGCGATTACTGGTGGTCGACTCCGCGCTACGGTTATTACTACGCTTACCCCTGGTGGTGGGATTATTATTGGTCTCCCTCGGAAGGACGCCAGGTAAATTCACAGAATGAAGATGTTTTCGTCCCCCGTTCCAGCACCGGTGAAAAAGCCACTCGCCGCGGAAGTATACGTCCCCCCTATGTTGAGCCGCTGTCGAATCCCGGAACGACCACCATCACCCGCGGAGGAGGCTCAGGCGGACGAGGAGGGAGTGTCAAAGAAGGGAATACTCAAACCGGCAAAGACTCCACCAATAACAATAATAACGGCAATAACAATAACAACCAGGACCAGCAGCAAAAGCAACAGACCCAGCCCGACAACACCAAGAAGACCCGCCGCGGCGGAGGACGTCAATGAGATCGGCTATGATAGTTAAATCATTATTATATATCATATTATTGTCAGGGTTATCAAGTTGCAGTTTAATGGCCCAATATATAGATCAAGTGGAGGAAATCACCGCTGGTAATTTCTTCGGTTATGGTGCCCGGCAAATGGGTATGGGAGGCGCGGGCATGATGTCATTTGACGGCTCCGCTCTGTTTTATAATCCCGCCAATTTGGCTCGGATCCCGAGAATCGAAGCCAGCCTCGGTTTGTCGCACCAGGAATATACCGATAAATCGTCGGTTCGCGAAGTCAGAAGAATTGTCGACTATACCGGGGTTTCTCCGACCGAGCAAACCTTTCAAGATCGCTTCGCCGGTTTTGAATCGGTTTTTGGCAATGCTGAAGATTCCAAATCCAATACGCGCCTGAACAGCGCCATCCTGACGGTTCCTTATCCCACTTACCGCGGCTCACTGGTTTTCGGATTCGGAGTCGCCAATGTCGCCAATTTCGATCGGGTCTTCACCCTCAGCCATTCCGATTCGGCCAGCCCCGGAAACCGCATTACGGCCCGAGGCAACGAATTTCAGACAGGAGGCTTGACCCAATGGGGAGCCGGAGCCGGGATCGACCTCTCCCCTCGTATTGCCTTTGGATTGTCGTTGTTTATATATACCGGAAAGCACGACTATAATTGGAGATATCGCCTCGATTCACTTCCTGATTTGCAGTATGGTCAGGAAGATTATATTACCGATAAGTATTTCGGCTGGAATTTTAAGCCATCATTGGCGATTCAAATGAATCAATATCTGTCTATGGCGCTGGCCTTTGAAACCCCTTTGACCATGAGCGTTAAAGAAGACATCAGTACCACCTACGACGGCGATCCAAGTATTTATGTAGATGAAGTGGAATACGATATCAGGCGGCCTTTCGTATTTTCCGGGGGGATGGCTCTTAGTTTCAATGAAGCCACCCTGGCCCTCGATATCGATTACACCGACTGGACCCAGATGGAATATAAAAACAATATCTTCATGGAGCGGTATAACGACGAAATCGAAGCGTATTACGATAAGGTCTTCCGCTACCGAATCGGCGGGGAATATGTCTTTCCGAAACTCGGTCTATCGCTGCGCGGAGGTTACTTCGTCGATCCTCTTCCGGTCAAAAAGCAATTTATCGACGACGATCGAAACGGATTTTCGCTTGGTTTCGGCATCCTGATTGACAGGGTCATGACTATCGATGTCGCCTGGGTCCGATCCGGGTACAACAGGAATTCCGATTTCATCTATGCCTCAACTTACGATGCAGGCGATGAATTAACCGCATCGCATAATCTAATTGTGGATGAAGATATTTCGTACGATCGAATTTACGTGACCAGCGCTTATCGCTTTTAGAGCAGCGTCATGCTCAGATCATGTCCCAGCGCGAGAGTATCATTTTGACAAATTCAGTGACTTCCTTGAATACCAGTTTCTGGTATTCCTTCGCTTTAACAGGGTCGTAATCGGGGAAGCCCTCCCCCTTTTTATAAAGCAAAATGGTTCCCGGAACCGGATAGATGTCGCCGCCGGGACGATAATAATAGGCCATCTCCCGATCGAGCTGTTCTTTATTTACGAGATTACTGTCTATGGCCTGCACCATGGCGGCTTCGTCCAAGGCGGCGTGCCCGCCATGCTCTCCGAAAAACTCTATGGCGGTCGCTTCACAGAGATCCCACCAATGGATAACGGCTATTTTAATTCCATAATCACGGAAATATTCCTGGGCGCATTCTTTAAGGGCGGCGTTGTTCCCGCCATGCCCATTCATCAGGATGACTTTTTTGAACCCGACATCACGAAACGATTTCAGGATTTCGAAAATGTACTGCTTGAAAGTGGCGGGAGTTACGGTGATTGAGCCGGGATACCCGTACAGAGACTTGGTGATTCCGTAATTCACGGTCGGAGCTATCAGGGCGTTTACTTCTCCGGCTAGGTGAGCTGAAATCGATTCAGGAATAAAATTATCGGTTCCGATTGCGGCAGCGCCGTGTGCTTCGACCGTTCCTACCGGAAATATCACGGTATCGATTTCCTTCGGGACCAGCCTTTTGACATCGACCCAGGTCAGGCGCTGCAATTCTCGCTCCATTTGTCAGGCCTGCCTTTCCATGACACGCTTCAAAACCAGTTCAGTCTCTTTGGCCGACTCTTCATCTCCCTCCAGCCGATACTGGTTGATATCTCTGACGAGAAATTCCAAATCCTCGGGATGTTCGACCGCGTACCACATTTCCATTTCGGCCCAGGAAAGCCCCCGTTCGCGAAACCGTTCGGTTACCTCGGAATATATTTTGGGCGACCGCCAGTCGAAATCGGCCAGGTTGACATGGTACTTACCGGTCATGCCGAGCAGGTAGTATCTCCCCTGTACGGTGGGTCCGAAAACGGCGTCGGATTGTTTTAATAATTTATAGGCCATCTTAAGGTGTTTTTCGGTCAGGGTCGGAGTCCGGCTCCCGATAAACAACACGTACTTATAGCCGTCGTCAAAGCACTTATTGAAAACCCTTTCCATCTTAATTCCCCAGCGTTCCGGCTCGAGGATACTGCTGTGCAATTTCGACTCAAGGACATTGGCCTTTTTCCCCTTCAGTCGATCTTTGAGATATTTCACAATCGTGGATACCGCTTTCCGGGTTCCCGTGGAATCTCCGTAGAAAAGATGGATATCGAAAGAATTCAGGCCCAGGACATTAACCAGAGTGTCGGCGAGGAATGCCTGGTGCAAAAAGAATATATCCTCGGCATTGAACCCCTCTCCGAGGCTCATTTCGGAACCGTCCTCCACCGTCTCCTGAACGCAGATGGCGAGGATGGCGTCGTTATTTGCTTTCTTTGGCATATTCAGTCGTTTCAGTTAGCAATTCAAAGTTGCCGGAATATAAGTAAGCGAACAAGGCGGGTCAAGGGACGAGCAGATTTTTTTTGAAGGAGTTTTATTATGGGGTATGCAGACAGAAAATCAATTAGCCGACATTCTGCAACGCCGGAATCAAATCAAGTATCCAGTTGGCGATTCTCTGAAGAAGATTGAAGAACACGAGAATTCCGATCAACATAAGGAGCCCTCCGGAAATAATTTCAACAGAGCGGAAATGCCGTTTGATAAAACCGAATACCCCGACCAGATAATTGAACAGAAGGGCGGTTAAAATAAAAGGTATTCCCAATCCCGCTGAATATAAAACCAGAAGCATGATACCTCGCCATATGGTATCCTGAACTGCGGCCAGGGTCAATATCGAGCCCAGGATCGGCCCGATACACGGAGTCCACCCGAACGCGAAGGCCATTCCGATAAATATCGATCCGATAATGCCGAACTTCTTGTCTCGGGCCTGGAACCTTTTTTCATAATTCAAGGCCTTTATCTTCAGTAATCCGGATACATGGAGTCCGAACAGGAATATTACGACGCCTGCAATTTTGTTGAATAACATCTGGTTTTTCAAGAGCCAGGTTCCAATGAACGATGCCGACGCTCCCAAAGCAATGAATACCAGCGAAAACCCGATGACGAAAAAGATGGTGTTGACGGCAACCCGTCCCATTTGCGAGGAAGCTTTATCGCGACTGCCTAAATCATCCAGCGATACGCCAGATATAAATGAGATGTATCCGGGAATTAGCGGCAGAACACATGGTGATATGAAAGAAATCACTCCCGCCAGAAATGCCCCGATGCCAGTTACGCCAGTTTCAAACATATACCACTTCTTAGATTAAAATCCAGGATAACATGGAATAACGAATAGGGCAAGAATTTATTTCCGGGATTTTGCGATTACATCCGGCAATGCCTGTTGCAAGGCACGGAATAACTCATCTTTGTCGAGTTTCTGGAGCAACTGGGCCGCAAGCTTTTCCGAAACGGAATCAATAAGCTTGTCAGTCAATTGCCGCAGTTCCTCTTTACTAAGCTGAGATTGATCCTCCCAGGCTTCTTTAGGATGGGACTTTTCTTCTTCGGATTTGGAGGCAGTCGTCTTTTCGGAAGCAGTCCGCGCCTTTTGCAATCCGGCTTGAGCCTTTTTCTTCTTGTCAAGCTCGTTGAGGTTTTCCATCTCTTTTCTGAATTCCGAGATGAATTCATCAACCCCGCCGGCATTGATTTCGGCATCCTCCCCCTCTGGCGTCGGAGTATGTCCCGGGTCCTTCTGTTTGCCCTGTACCTGCTTTATCGGCTCAAGCCCGGCACCGGTATCCTCTTTATGCAGGGTATCTTCGTCTGATATCTTCGGAGTTTTAGCCTCAGGAGCAAACTTGATATCTGAGACATCCTTCTGCATCTCATTGATGAACCAATCGTAATCGTGCGGCCCCGTACTTCCGGGACTACCCTTATGTCCTACCTGTTCGATCTTCCCGGTCTGTTTCTTCTTCATCCCGTAAGGATCATTGGGTATTTCCAGTTTGGAAGACGCCGACAGGTTTTCGGGGATTTTCTGTTTCGACTCACGCGAATCTTCGGTAAAACCGTCTTCACGAATCATTAAGGATTCAACCCGGGAAGAATCGTCTTCGGAATGCTCGGCTTCCTTTCTCGCAATACCGAAATCATCCTCGCTTTCCCGTGAATGTCCCCTTGCCGACATCCCCGTGGTGGTTTCACCAACGACCTCGGAATCCTCAACCTGAAGATGATCCAGGCCGAGAGCGGCATCGAGAAATTCGTCATCCACCGAAGCGACATTGAATGGATCAACTTCGTCGGTTTTTGGCTTTTGAGGTTCCGTTCCGCCGACAAAAAGCCTCACCTTTTCCATGAATTCCTCGGTCTCAAACGGTCGCGGTAGAATAATTTCGGGCGGAAACGGTATCTGGCGGCCGTCGGGATCGGCAATTAGAAGCATCGGGATTTTCGAAGTTGCCTCATTTTCGGCGATGATTTCATATAGGTGTATTTCCTGCGAATCTTTCAGGTCGGCTCCGACGATAATCAGACTTGGCTCGGAAGATATGATCAGCTGCTTGGCCCTTTCTATCGTCCCGGCCGATATTACATCATAGCCATGCTGGTGCAGGAGCGATTCCGCGATACTTCTGATAGCCTCGGATTTTTCTGCGATTAGAATTTTCTTACGCATGCGGTCCCTAATTTATATGGCCGCCTATTTATCCTTTTTGGAAAGGATTTGGCTGGCTTCTTCTAGAAATTTCCGATCTTCCTTCGGGAGGTTATCATACCCGACTTCATTTATTTTATCGAGAATTTCATCGACTCTCTTCATTATTTCTTCGGCTTTTTGACGGTTTTTCTCCAGTTCCGCCGTTTTTCGCTTGTATTTGACGGATTTCAAATAACTTAAGGGTTTTAGTAAACGCCAGTCAAGTTTAATATAGGCTACCGCGAAAACCGCCCCGCCGAGGTGAGCCAGGTGTGCAATATTAGGCCCTCCCGTGAAAAATACCAGTAGCGCAAATAGGGGTATGGCATATTTTACTTTCATCGGAAGCACAAAGAAGACAAGAAGATACCTCTCGGGAAACATAAACCAGTAGGCCATCAAAACGCCATAAATGGCACCGGAAGCGCCTACAATAGGTACATTCGAAGTATAATTAAAAATCAATGAAAAGAGAGCTCCGCCAAATCCGCAAAGAATATAAAAAAATAAGAACGGCCGGGAACGCCAGGCATACTCAATTTCGGTCCCGAACATCCATAACACGAGCATATTCATGAAGATATGGAAAAATCCGGCATGCAAAAACATATAGGTTAGAGGCTGGAACAGGTAGTTGGGAAAATCTGAATAGAACAAAGCCGGAGTCAGTCCGAAAACCCGTGTAATATCAATTGTAGTCGCCGCTTCGATTAAGAAAACAGCAGCATTGGCAATTATCAAATATTTGATAACAGGACTAATTGAACCAGGACCGATTCTTACCGATCCCATACCGCTATTATAACTGCGAAAGCTCATTCTATATCCTAATCGGCAAATTCGGGGTAAGCCATTACTCTTTCAATATATTATACCCGGAAAAAGAGAATATTGCCAACCATTTCATTTCCCTGGCGGCGTTTCTTTGGAAGTGGATTCATTCCCGCTTTTTTCCTGGGATAGATCTTCGCTATTTTTCCCCGACCGGGGAACGCAGTAATTCGGAGTTCAGGTATTAATTCCGGCCCGTGGCAGAATAACTTTTACCAGCAGAAGCCACACTCCCAGGAATAATACCAGGGCTATAAGGTCGTAAATATCCATTCAAAGAATAAGCTATAGTTAATTCATCAGCCTGCGGTATTCCTGCGCCATACAGCGGTCCATTATCATCATAATTCCGTTGTCGATTCCGGTCGCGAATGCTTCCGGAGAAACCACGCCAAGCTGCAGCCAGACAGCCGGAGCCTTTGCAGCGGCCGCCTCTTTCACGATATCGAAGGCATGTTCGGGCCGGCGAAAGACATCGACAATATCTACCGGTCCAGGCAGAGATTTCAAGTCAGGATAGGCCATTTCCCCAAGGATTTCATTTTCTTTGGGATTGACGGGGATAATTCTGTATCCCTTGCTTTTCAAGAACGAAGCCACCTCATGGCTGTCGCGGTCAGGATTAGAAGAAAGCCCGACGATTGCTATCGTTCGGGCTCTCTTCAACAGGCTTTTTATAGATTCGTCCTTGGGATTATTCCACTGCGATTTGTTGTCCATAATTCCGTTTTACTAGTCGAGAACCTTGTTAACCTTGCTCACCAATTGCGCTTTCGGCATCGCTCCGACCACCTGTTCCACCAGCTGCCCGTTCTTAAAGAACAACAATGAGGGAATCGACATGATTCGGAACTGACTGGCGATTTTCGTATTGGAATCGACGTCCACTTTGGCAACCTTCAATTTCCCGTCATATTCGGAAGCGATTTCTTCGAGGATAGGAGCAATCATCTTACATGGCCCGCACCAGGCCGCCCAGAAATCTACCACAACCGGAGTATTGGATTTAAGCACTTCCTGTTCGAAAGAATCGTCGGTTACTGCAATTGGCTTACTCATTCTAAATCTCCCAAGTATTTTATAAATATTTTATTGCTGATTCTAACAAGAATCAGCTGGTTTTGTTCCCATTCGAAGCGCTTTATGCCTCCATTCATCGAATAATTAGATAATCAAGATATCGATTTGATTCAATCAAAATGTCCCCGATTTCCATTATTCCGGTTAAGATACACGCAAAGCGTGCTCTATGGCATAGCGGCTTTTTACCTGATCAATGAAGGCTTCCAGGCGGGTTTCTTCACCCGAATCCTGAAGCCCTTCATAGCTCATATTAAGCCAGGGAATGTCTCCAAGGTCTTGAGCTATTTTGCGCGACAGCGAAGACACAATCGTTCCCGGCATGCAATTGAACGGCATGCAATTCACAATGCCGCAGGCACCCTGATTGGTAAAATCGATGGCCTTTCCGATCGATAAAACCGCCTCGCCCCTGACATCCACCGGGAGATACGGCTCCGCCATGCGGATTATTTCGCGGATTCCTTTTTCATGATCGATCGGAAAATATTTGTGGAAATTTTTTTCCATTTTGCTTTCGCTGTGATTCTGATATATATCCTGAAGCTTGCCGGCAAACATCCCCTTATAGTTTCTATTTACGGCGGCGTCGAGCTGGAAGGTATAGGTCGTATAGTTTATCCATTCGGCGAAAGTGGCAAGAACGACCTCCACCCCAAGATTCTCAAGTTTGGTAATCAAGTGGTTATTGGAAAAACGATTATTCCGCAGATATATTTCACCGACCAATCCCACTTTGGGTCTGGCGATTTCTTCGCGTTCAATCGACGCGAATTCCCGGCCGGCTTTCTCGGCAAGTTCCTTTATATCGCGGTTCTGTATGATCCAGTCCTGCATTTCCTTGAGGTATCGATAGTACACCTTTTCTGCCTTACCACGCTCACGTTCGTACGGTCTGGACCGCAGGAGGCATTTTATCAGGCAATCCACGAAGATGATTCCGGTCCATCCGATTTTACGGAAATTATCCCCTTCCAGTCCGAAATCGGCATAGGACGTCCGGGAATTCGGCGAATAGATGGGAATGTCCTTGTGCCCCAAATCGTCGAGTATAATTCGGTGCAACTGCGAATATTGCCCGAATCGGCAAGGCCCGTCGGCCCCCGGCATGAAAAAGACCGACTTTTTGGGATCGAAACCGGGACGGTTTATTTCCCGAATCATGTCACCGGTGGTCACGGCACAGGGAAAACATTCTTTCCCGGTGGTGAAGCGCTTGCCATAAAACAGGCTCTGCCCGTCCGGTTCATCCATCACTACCGCTTTCAGGCCGCAGCGTTCGAACGCTGCCCTGACAGCATAGGCATGATCGCACATGTTCGGGATATATATCGTTCTTTCTTTAACTCCGAAACGCTGATCGGCGGGACTGAAATCGCTGACCGGGGGAGCATACTTATAGAATCTGAGAGAATCAAGATATGCCTCTATCCTGGTAATCATGCCGGCGTCGCCGGAATGTTCATCCAGTTCCAATTGAAGGTACGGTTTTCCAGTCATATTGCGACGGAAGAAGTGCGTGATAAACGAATCGGGGCCGCACCCGAACGAGGTCAGATAAATCGCAAACAGCTTGGGATGCCTTCTTATATAACTTGCCGCCGACAGGATCTTTCTTCCGTACAACCAGTACATGCTGGAAAGATTTTCCGTGTCTAGTTTCAGGGGGAGAAAATCGATATGGATAACCTTCATCCCCATTTTGCGGATTTTTTGAGGAATCTCCATCGATAATCTGCGGTCGAATCCGTTGTACGGGCGGCTGACTATTACCATGCACTTTTCATCTTCACCGAGTTCGGCCAGGATTTTCTCACCGGTTTCCAAGAGGTTCTGACGGTACAAATCATAGGCCTTCATTCCGATCTTACAAGCCTTCCTCAACTGCCTTTCGGAAAGCCCCATTTCTTTCCCCATTATCTTCATTTGCACTGCCATGTGGGCGGGATCCCGGTCGAGACTTAAGGGGAATCCCAGGAATATTATACCGGCAGCATTGAAATCGAAACGGGTCTTTACCGTGCTCGAAATCGACTGGATGTAAGGGCATATTTTGGTGCCGTATTCATCGATGTCATAATCTCCGGCCGATTTCACCAATCCCGGTAAGAATATGAAATCGACATCCTTCTTCATAAGATTGTCGATATGCCCGAAAGTCATTTTAACCGGGAAGCATGTCTCGGCCGTGAATCTTTCCAGGGAGCTTTCCACGATCGCCTGGTTGGAATGATCGCTCAGGACCACATCGTACCCCAATGATTCGAAAAACGCCTTCCAGTAGGGATAAAATTCATAAAAATGAAGGGCCCGCGGGATTCCTACACGCCCTTTAATGGGAATACCATGCGGACGAGTCACATATCGTTTGGTAAGGAACCTCTGTCGCATGGCAAAGTAATCTCGAACCCGGATCTTTTCGCCAGATCGACGGACATCGTATTTTTCGCAGCGGCTGCCATAGTACAGCGGCTCCTCACCTTCAACGTCGACCTGGCGAATTTCGCACATATTGGAGCAATCCTCGCAGGTGAAGGTGGAGATTTCATACTTCCGTTTCGACAAATCGAATCCCTTGAACCGCGATCCTATTCCCTCGTCCGCTTCCATGGCCAGTATCGCGGCGCCGATGGCGCCGGTGACGTCATGGTGTGGTGGAACCGTAATGCGTTTGCCGGTCAATCTTTCGAATGCGGCGACCACCCCTTTATTCCAGGCGACTCCCCCCTGGAAGAAAATATTCTCTCCGATTCTGCGGTCTCCGACCACTTTGGTCAAATAATTCGATGCAATGGAATAGGCCAGACCCGCTACAAGGTCGTCGGTCCCTGCCCCTTGACGCTGGTGTCCGACCAGGTCCGATTCCATAAAGACTGTGCATCGCTCGCCGCATCCTACCGGACATTCGGCCCGAAGGGCCCGGTCGCCGAATTCCCGCTCGATGTTGATTGCCAGCTTTTCGGCCTGTTCCTGGAGAAACGACCCCGTCCCGGCGGCGCAGGCCTTGTTCATTTCGAAATCGATAACGGTTTTATTGTCAAGCGCGACGTACTTGGAATCCTGCCCGCCGATTTCAAAAATGGTATCGACGGTCGGGTCGATATTGATGGCCGCGGTCGCCTGAGCGGTGATTTCATTCTTGACAATATCTGCTCCGACGAAATCGCCGATGAGGTATCTCCCGGATCCGGTTGTCCCGACTCCAATTACTTTAGCCCGGTCGCCGATCTCTTCTCCGATTTCGGCCAATCCCCGCCGGACTGCCTCAATCGGCCGTCCCTCGGTCATCAGGTACCGCCGCGCCACAACGTTTTTATCTTTGTCGATCAGAACCAGGTTTGTGGAAAGCGAGCCTATGTCGATACCGAGGTACACTTCAAGGTTAGAAATTTCTCCCTCGTAGGCTTTTTTCGTAGTGGCATAAAATTTGAAATCGGGGAAATCGAAGGTGAGTCTTTCTCTCCCCTGCCGCGGGGCTTCGCGATATTTCAGATAACCCGCTATTTTTTCCGGATCGAGGATGGTCTCGGCTCCGACTTCGCCTCCCTGGACCAGTATGGCTGCCCCTATGGCTCCCATGACATTGAAATTTTCCGGGATTAAGAAATCACTGTCCAACACATCCAGAATATCTTTAAACGCCCTGACCACTCCCGGATTGGCTGCGACACCACCCTCGAAAGCAATCGGCGCGATTATCTTTTTCCCTCTTGCTATGGCGCTCTTGAAATTCCGCGCCACGGCATAACACAGTCCGGCCACAATATCATAATCCGGGGTGGCGATTTGCTGGAGATGGATCATGTCCGACTTCGCGAACACCGAGCATCTTCCGGCGATTCGGGGGGGATTGGTCGATTTCAGGGCCATTCGGCCAAACTCATCCTCAATCGATATTTTCAGTCGATTGGCCTGCTGATCGAGAAATGATCCGGTTCCGGCGGCGCAAAGATTATTCATTGAAAAATCGGTCACGACCCGCTTTTGAGGGTCGATCTGAATGAACTTGGAATCCTCGCCCCCCATTTCAATAATGGTCCGGACTTGAGGAACCAATTCATAATTAGCGGCGGCCAGGGCTGAGATTTCTCCGAAAAACTGCCCGCCAAGGATGTTCATCCCGGTCTTTCCACCGATGCCGGTTAACCCCAACCGGACTTCTTTCCCCTTTAAATCCGAGAATTCTTCATCCAATACATTAATCAGGGTCTGATACGGCCTGCCATGAAAACGCCGATAGGCCGTTCGGGCGATTTTGCCTGATTCGTCCCTCACAGCTACCTTGACCGAAACCGATCCAATATCGATCCCGACCGAAGTTCTCCCATTACTCATTATGACTCCTTGTCTGAATCAGGAGTTTAATCAATAAGACATTTGCCTGTTAAAAGCAATCAGATATTTCGGGCCGTCCGGGGATATTATTTTGACTCCACCGATTATTAGACTATATTCCCCCGACAATGAGACTATTAATACAGCGAGTCAGTCGGGCCGCGGTTGAAGTTGAAGGCAAAACCGTAGCCCAAATCGGGCAAGGATTTATGGCCTTAATCGGTTTTCAAAAAAGGGATGATGAAAGTCTCTTATCCAAAATGGTCGATAAGTGCTTAAATCTTCGGGTTTTCGAAGACAAGCAGGATAAGATGAATTTATCTCTTTTGGACACCAATGGTGAATTGCTTCTTGTCTCGCAATTTACTCTCTATGCCAACTGCAAAAAGGGCCGACGCCCTTCATTCGACGCCAGCATGCCTCCGGATGAGGCTGAGCGGCTATACAATAAAGCTCTGGAGCTGTTTCGAGCGAGTGCCGTTAAGGTCGAATCCGGAGTATTCGCCGCGAAGATGGAAGTCTCCTTGGTAAACGACGGCCCCGTAACAATCTTATTGGATAGCGATGAACTTGGCTGATTTTGACAGACTATTGGAGAGTCACCGGCTGGTCCTGGCGTCAAGCTCTCCCCGGAGAGTCAGGCTGCTCAAGGATGCCGGCTACCAATTCAGGCAGATTATACCTAATCTGGATGAGGACAAGGTCTTCCACGACGATCCCTATCGCCTGGCGGTAGTCCTTGCAGAGCAGAAACTGAATGCAGTATTGGATCTTCTTGAAAAGGAAGATATGGCCCTTGCCGCTGACACCATTGTGCTGTTGAAAGGAGAAATCCTCGGCAAACCCCGTTCACCTGAAGAAGCGGTGGACATGCTTTCGCGGTTGTCCGGTAACATGCATACCGTTTGTACCGCGGTTGCTCTTTCAAACGGAAATGGAAATATGGTATCGGGGTACGAATTGACCAGGGTCTTTTTTAATGAATTGAAACCGGAACAAGTGCAGGAATACGTTGCCAGCGGTGAACCCTTCGATAAGGCCGGAGCCTACGGAATACAGGCTTCCGGGGGTTTTTTAGTTGACAGAATCGAAGGAAACTTAGATAATGTTGTCGGCTTACCGATGACCCTTTTGGGGAATCTGGCAGGGCGATTGATTAACGAAAAGGGATAAAATGTCTGCGAATTATTACTTTGACATAGGCGCCCAGTTACGAAAAATCAGGCTCGAACAGAAACGGGAAATCAAAGACATCGCGCAGTCTTCGCGGATTTCCGATAAATATATCGAGGCCATCGAGGCCGGCGATATCAAGGCTTTTCCTTCGACCGTTTATTATAATCTTTTTGCACGGGCCTATGCCCGCGAACTGGGGATAGACCCCGACAAAATATTCGTGATTTCGTCCGAGGAGACGATCGAACTGGAAAAGGTCGAAGAACTGGGTGACAGTTTTTCGGCGCAGGAACTTCGCGGTCTCGATGTCCAGGTCGATGAGAAGGAAAAATCCAGCGGAACGGCCTTTTTCTGGTTTGCAGGTATTTTTATCGTAATCGTCGCTGCGGTTTTGATTTACTATTTCGGCAATTACGGTGATGAGGAAGGCTCCTCTGGCGCGATCGTTAGCAGTACTGAAATCCAGGACACGGTTTCATTGCCGGTAGCTTCGGATGAACCGGTGTATCCCAAACCGCAGGCCGCGGAGGATACCAACAGGATCACGCCGGTCGTAACCGAAAAACCCAAAGAACCTCCGGTTAAAAGGGATACCGTTGTAAAACAGGTGCAACAGACGGTGCCGTCCGGTGATCAGATGACCCTGTCTTTTGATATCATCGATTCGAGCTGGGTTCTGGTTATCGCTGATGGCGATACGGCGCTTAATCGAAGCCTCTATGCCGGGGCAACCAGGACTATTCGCGCAAACCAGACTCTGGTCATCTCTGCATATAATCCCTCAGGTATAAATTTCAAACTGAACGACCGTGAAATGAGGCCAATTTCCCCTCTGGGACGTCCCGTCCGCAATGTGGTCATTGATCGCTCCAATATGGAAAGCTACTACCGGGAATCAGCCGGCGGAGGGGCAGGAGAATAGCCGGGTGGCGAATTTCAAGCATATCATAACCCGGGCGATACTTTATTTCGCAAGAAAAAGGTTCGTGCCGCGTGAAATCCAGTTACCGGAAAACCTCAAGATGGTAACCTCTCTTTTAATTTGCCTCCCCCCCGGACTTCAGGAACTGACCATGATAAAGAATTTGCTGCCGGATATAAACCGGATTTTTTCCGGTGCGACTATATTCCTACTGGCTACGCCGGGGAGCGTGATTTATAACATTTTCCCGCGAAGGGGCTTCCACATCTGGGTCCCGGCCTCGGGCGATTTGTCATGGGGCGGGATGGCCAAAAGGGAATATATCGATAAACTGAAAAAAGAAAAAATCGAAATGATCCTGGATATGAATCTGGGATTGAATTACTTCGCCCAGGGTTTCTTACTCGCTTTTCCGGAGGCCATAAGAATCGGTCCTGCCAATCGGCTCGGACAGCCGTACTATAATCTCGAAATTAAGACGCGGTTTCTCCGCGATGAAAAAAATATTTACAAATCCATGGTGGATACAATCGACCGCCTGATTAATCCTGTCGGCGAGGAGCTGCAGGAAAAGGTGGACGATACCGGCCAATAAACATCGAGGATTAGAAGTGTACCTTAAGAGATTGGAACTTCTCGGGTTTAAATCCTTTCCCGAAAAAACTGTTATAAAACTTACCGGCGGAGTAACCGGCATTGTGGGGCCGAACGGCTGCGGCAAGAGCAACGTGCTCGATGCCATGCGCTGGGTGCTGGGCGAGCAGAAAGTAAGCCTCCTGCGCGGTTCTAAAATGGAAGAGATTATCTTCAACGGCACCCGCGAATTAAAACCGCTTGGTATGGCCGAAGTCACCCTGGTCATGCAAAACACCAAGGGTCGCCTCCCAACCGAATATTCCGAAGTCCAGATTACCCGCAGGCTGTTCCGTTCCGGCGAATCGGAATACCTGCTTAATAAAGTCCCCTGCCGCTTGAAGGATATCACGGATCTGCTTATGGATACCGGGGTCGGCGCGCATGTTTATTCCATGATTCAGCAGGATATGGTCGATGCCATCCTGTCCGATCGCACCGATGACCGCCGTTTCCTTTTCGAAGAAGCGGCCGGCATCTCGAAATATAAGAACCGCAAGAAAGCCGCCCTGCGTAAGCTGGAATCGACCGAGCAGGATCTCTTACGCCTGCAGGATATCGTATCGGAAGTCACCACTCAGACCAATTCACTGAAACGCCAGGTGCGTAAGGCGGAGCGGTATCAGGAGCTTTCCGAAGAGCATAAGAAATGGGAATTGTACTTATCCAAGCAGGCAATTAATAGCCTTAATAAAGAACGGACTGCGAAAATATCCGAGCGGGATCGCCTTCAAGACGAAAAAACCGCGCACGATACCAGGATAGATTCCCTTTCGGCCGAACAAGAAGAAGAACGGAAACGACTGACCGATCTTGACCGCGAACTCTCAAATATATCAAACGAAATATATGAGAAATCGGAAGCGGCCCACAGCATTGAAAAAGAAATAGGTGTTCTTGCTGAAAAGAAGGAATATGCTGCGGTACTTAGGGATAAGAATGATCGTGAAATTAACGCTTTAACCGAACGCCGGGCGATTTTATTAGGCGAAGTCGATGAGGTCAAAGCCGCATTAACTTCCGCCAACAGCGAACTGGAGGAATTCGAAGCCAAAGTCTCTGCGGCCCAGGCCGAGGCCGATGCTGCGGACGAGAAACTTCTCGAAGCCAGGCGCCGCCGTGAAGGCCTCAAGAATCGTTCATCGTCGGTTGAATCGAGCATTTCCGCCGGCAAGACTGACGATTCCAATATTAAAGAGCAGGAAGAAGAAGCCCGCATCCGCCTTGAAGAAATCAGCGGTCAGCGCGAGATGCTGAATGTGCGGCGGAAAAACCTGCAGACGACCTTCGACTCCACGAAGGAAGAGGTTGCGCGAATAGACGAACAGCTGTCGCAGCTACGATCTAATCAGAATACAATCGAAGAAGAACTGAAAACGACCAGCGAGCAGATCGAACAGGTCAGCGACAACATATATGAATTGAATGCTTCTTTTGAGGCCGCCGAGGCCCGCCGGAAACTCCTCGCACAGATGGTGGCTCATTATGAAGGATTCGGATCAGGAACCATCGCGGCACTGAACAACAAGGAAGAATGGCCCAGCCTGATTGGTACGGTAGCGGATCAAATTACTCCCAATGAGGGATTCGAAGACGCTATTGAATCCGCGCTGGGAGAAACCGCTGGTTACATGGTTTGCCGCGACCGTCAGACGGCCAATGTAATAATTGATTATCTGAAGCGTGAGAAAAAAGGGCGGGCCGGAATAGTAATTCTTAATGAGGCCGGAAATATATCGGAATTGCCTCGTCCTTCCCTTTCAGGCGGCGGATTTCTGGCATGGGCCGATCAATGTGTCAAAGTGAATTCGGAGGCCGAACCGATTATCTCCTTATTGCTGGCATCAATTGCCATTATCAAGCCGGGACATAATGACGAAATTCTCCCGCAGCTTCCCCCCTATTTTTCGGCCGTTACCACCGAGGGAGAATATCTGCACAGCCGGGCGGTTCTTTCCGGTGGATCCAGCAGTGAAATATCCCTGTTGGGTCGCAAAAACAAGATAATTGAGCAGGATAGGGCTATCGACCGAACTCGCGAAAAGCTCGAATCATACAAGAAGGAGAAGGCCTCCCTGACTTCCGTGCTCGGTCAAAAACAGGCCGCCCTGGAATCGCTTCGTGAAGATTTATCTTCCTGTATCGAACTGCATGAAGAGGTTACCAGGAAATTAACCTCATCGGAGTACGAGCTGCAATCTCTGGATAGGGAATTCGAGCGCCTCGAAAACGAATCATTTAAGCTGAATCAGAAACTCGAAGTTCTGAAATCCCGCCAGTACGATCTCAATCTTAATTACGACAGGCTGATTAAATCGAAGGAGGAACTGGCTTCGGAGCTGGCCGTTTACGATGGGCAAATCGAAACGTTCGAAGAAGAGGCCGAAGAAGCCGGGAAACGCCTGTCGCAACTCCAAATAGCCCGGGTTGAAAAGAAGAGCCAGCAGCAGCAGCTCGAAAGCCGCATCAGACATATCAATGAACTGCTGACCGATATCGACCGGAATTCTACGGCAAAATCGGAGGAAATTGTCAATGCTGAAGAAGAAGCAAGGCGTGCCTCCGAGAAAATCGTCGTTCTGGAAAAGGAACTCAAACTGACCTTCGATGCCCGGGCGGTATTATCGGATAAAGTGACCGCCATGCGCGAAGATCGCGACCAGATACAGCAGAGTCTCGACCTGCGCGAAAAGGAAATAAAACAATCCCGTCAGGCTCGCGAAGAACGGGGCAGCGGCCTTCATTCCATCGAAATCCGCACTACCGAGATTGAAGGGGAAATCCGCAATATTAAAAGCAGGATCCGCGAGGAATTTGAAATCGATTTGGATGAAATCGAAACCGCGTTGCCGGATGCTTCAATCCCCGAAGATCAGCGGCGCGATCGGATGCACCAGATAAAAGATCTGTTGAAGAACCTCGGTGCGGTCAATCTGCTGGCCCTTGAGGAATATAAAACCACCAGTGAACGCCAGGAATTCCTCTCAACCCAATTGAACGATTTACTGGAAGCCAAAGGGACTCTGCAATCGACCATCAGTAAAATCAACAGCACCGCCCGCAAGCTGTTTCTTGAGACTTTCGATCAGGTCCGGGAAAATTTCAAGAAGGTATTCGAAGAGTTGTTCACCGGAGGTGAATCGGATATACAGCTGACCAATCCCGATGATCCGCTGGAATCTCCGATAGAAATAATCGCCCGTCCGCGCGGCAAAAAATTACTTTCGATTACTCAGATGTCCGGAGGCGAGCGCGCCCTGACTGCTATATCGCTGTTGTTCGCGATTTACCTGGCCAAGCCTTCTCCCTTCTGCATCCTCGATGAAATCGACGCCCCGCTCGATGATACCAACATAACCCGCTTTTTGCGAATGATCCGGGTTTTTTCCGATCAGACCCAGTTCATTATCATCACGCACAATAAGCTGACCATGGAAGCCGCCGATGTCCTGTACGGTGTCACCATGGAGAAGCCGGGTGTATCGAAGGTGGTATCGGTCCGTTTCAGCGAGGACGAAGACGGTACGATCGTCGATACCGCCATTGATGCGGAAGCGGATATCCCGGTCGATGTCCGTCTTCCGGAAAAGGTTGCGGAACGCATTAATCCGCAGTATGTCCATTCCGAGGCCACGGATGGCGAAAGTACTGAAGAATAATCGCCCATGCTTTCAGGCTTCAAGAAACTCAAGGAGCGTCTGACCCGGACGCGCGATGCCGTTTTCGGCAAAATTGGGCAATTAATTACCGGTCGAAAAATCGATGACGACCTTATCGATGAAATCGAGGAATTGCTGTTAAAGGCCGATGTCGGAGTTTCCGCTACCGAAAAAATAATCGAAAGCCTCCGGGCGAAAGCCCGCGAAAATAAGACCGCTGACAGCGAAGAAGTCCTCGGCATTCTGAAATCGGAAATCGCCCGGATACTTGAAAAAAATCGCAAGGGATTGAATATTGATGGCGGCCCGAAACCTCAAGTCTGGATCATATCGGGAGTCAACGGTGCCGGAAAAACCACCACGGTGGGCAAGCTGGCCTATTTCTTCAAGAACATGGGAAAAGAAGTCATGGTGGCCGCCTGCGATACTTTCCGCGCTGCCGCAGTGGAGCAGCTCGCCATCTGGGCGGAACGGACGCCTGGCGTGCATTTCCTCAGAGCCCAAAGCGGAGCCGATCCGGCCGCTACGGCGTACGATGCCGCAACTTCTGCCCTTTCAAAGCAGATTGACATTCTTTTAATCGATACCGCCGGTAGACTGCATACAAAAACCAACCTGATGAAGGAACTCGAAAAAATCCGCCGAGTGGTGGAAAAAGTTATACCGAGCGAGCAGATCTTCTCCAGGCTTATCATAGATGGGACCACCGGCCAGAATGCCCTTTCGCAGGTAAAGGTCTTTATCGATGCCATCGGCTGCGATGGCTTGATCGTCACCAAGCTCGATGGTACCGCCAAGGGGGGTGTCATGATTGCCATAGCCGAGGAATTGTCGGTGCCGGTCGATTTCATCGGTTTGGGAGAACAGAAAGAGGATATCGAACAATTCAATGCCGTGGCGTACGCGGAGGCGCTCTTTAATGGTTAAGGAATTTTCCGTCAAAACCGGCCGTCGCGAAGAATTGATTGATATAACGTCCAAAGTGCAAGCCGTCGTAATTGAATCGGGTGTTATGGACGGAATCGCAACGATTTTTATTCCCCACACGACTGCCGCGGTAACAATCAACGAGAACGCCGATCCCAGCGTCAAGCGGGATATTCTATATAAACTGAACAAGGAAATTCCCCAACACGAAGATTATCAGCACGGTGAAGGGAATTCCGACGCCCATATCAAATCGTCGCTGTTCGGTCCGTCGCTGCAGGTGGTAATTTCGGGCGGAAAGCTCCTGCTCGGTACCTGGCAGGGAATTCTATTTTGTGAGTTCGATGGACCCCGGTCGCGAAAAGCCTATGTCAAAATCTTTCCCGGCTGATGCTTAAAATTAATATCATAGCGGTTGGCAAAAATAAAGAGCCCTGGGTAGACGAAGCCATCGAACAATATTCGAAATTCCTCCGCAAATATATCACCCTTTCCCTTGACTATATTCCCGATAAAAGCAGCAGTAAAAAGCTTTCTGAGGCCGAGATCATGCAACTTGAGGCCGAGTTAATCCGCTCGAAAGTCAAATCGAATTATTCGATCGCACTAACCGATCGGGGTAAATCCATGGATTCACTTAAATTCGCACGATGGCTGGAGAAATTGAAGATAAACTCGGGCGGAGCCTGTGACTTCATCATTGGCGGAATATATGGTATCGAAAAAGATTTGTTGGCTTCCTGCCGGGAAACGCTCTCCCTCTCCCCCATGACCATGTCGCATCAACTGGTAAGACCGGTGCTGTTGGAACAACTATATCGCGGGTTTTCCATTCTTGGCGGCGGCAAATACCATAAATGAAAAACCCCCGAAATTAATCGGGGGCTTCTCGATTACATCCTATGTATCAGCTTACTATTTAAGCATGATCATCTTTTTAGTATCAGTGAAGGTCCCGGCCTCGATCTTATAGAGATAGATACCGGTGGCCACGGTTCTGCCATCGAACCCGGTGCCGTCCCAGACAATCGTGGTAACGCCCGGCTCGGCATCTCCCTCGTAGTGCTTGACAATCTGACCGTTCATGTTGATTATCGACATATTCCAGTGACAGGCTGCAGGCACGGTCAGGTCAACCGATGTCGACGGGTTGAATGGATTCGGGTAGTTTTGCGACAGCGAGAACTGCGACGGCAGCAGTTTGGAAACTATTTCCGTCGGCAGTTCTTCCGCCGAATAACTGGCAAAGACAGCGCTGGTCAATCTGATATTGCCATCTCCTGAAATCGGGATATTTATCAGGCTTCCCTGACCCGGGTTGATCTTAATGTTCTTTGAGAAACTGTAAAGCAGGACTTTAACGCTGTTGCCATCGATACTATAAGCCAGATTCATATCATCCGGGAGGGCTCCCAATTCGGGGATTGACGGAGTCACGCCTTCGTATTCGAATATCAGCAAGCCTGCTCCCACCGGATAATTGATTTCTGCCGAAATCGTCAGTTTGTCCTTATTCGGCTCCGCGACAAGCCTGACCAAAGAGCCATTCGGGGCCACTTTGGAATGCGGAGTAGCGTCACCGGTGATAACCCGAACCAGGTAAACAAGGTCTGCCACGGTCAGCGGAACGCCGTCGGCATTGACATCGGAAGCCGCTGTCTGTCCGGGAACGCTTATCAGGAATGCGGAGAAACCATACAGGAAGTAGTTGGTGAAGACCACGGCGTCGGCGATTTCATACGATACACCATTAAGATTGAGGTCGCCGCGATCATCTATTTCGTCGGGATGAATGACGCAGATTCCTCCATTGTGGAATTCCACGCAGCGAATCGGCGTAATCTTATCACCCGCCAGGCAGATATCCGGGGTTCCGGTATAATCAATTCGGTTGGATTCGGGGAACCTGTCTTCGTCCGCCTCGTCCCAGATTACGCTGCCGAATGGGCCATAAATGATGCCGTCGACGTACAGGTTATTTCCGGTCGGATCAGAAAATCCGTTATCGCCGCAATCGAGCCAGAAGAAGTTTATCGGCAAATACAATCCTCCGACATTCTGATCACTGGTCAGCCGCATATTTATGATGACAAGTTCGCCATCCGGAGTCAACTGCTCGACGGGAGGATGATTGGCGCCGTTGGCACGGTCTGCAATTCCAACCAGCCTGACAATACCCGAAGGGCATCCGCCGCCGCAGGTCGACGATTCGATATTATAGGTGAAATATTCCCAATCGGGTATGGCATCACCCTGATAGGCCGATAAGAAGGTCATTACCGAAGCATCATAACTTATTAACAGGTCGAATCCGCCAATTTGCTGTTCCGCGGTAACCATGACTCGAACCGGTACGATGGAGCCGACAATATAGCAGGTATCGGTGACAATCGAGGCTTCAATGCAGGTTTCACATACATTTGAAGGATATACCGTGACATTGAACGTTTGCATTACCGAACTGCAGCCATCGCTCACCACCACACAGAACTGATAAGTCATATTGCTGCTGGTGGGTGTGAAACAGACTTTGCCGCTATCCGGACGGACCATAAAGAGAGTTCCCGGTCCGCAGGTCAATTCGAAAGTCAGCTCATCCTCTTCGGGATCCGTGGCGAATATTCCGCCGATGCAGACCTCGGTAAATTCATCGTTACAGGAAGGAATAAGAATTTCGTCGGGAACCGTCAGGACCGGAGGCTGATTGTCGCTAATATTTACGGTTACCTCGCAGGTGTCGGCGGCACAGAAATTCCTGGCGATTATTTTGTAAGTAGTGCTGCCGGCTGAAGTCACCGGAACGCAGACTTCTCCGGCACTGTAATAGCCCTGAGGCGAAACCGTGACTTCCGCGTTCGTTCCGGTCAGTTCTATTTCAAAACAAAGTTCATCGGTACTGCCTACGCATAAAAGGGTGTCGATCACACCGGGACAAGATAGCGTCGGCGACTCCTCTATCGTGACATCGATTTCAACCACGCACTGGTCGGTCCCGCACGGCGCCGAGGCATTGACCGTCAAACGATATGTCCCGGTAGTATCGGCGAAGAAATTCAGCTTGCCGGTCGAAGCATTATAAGCACCGATCGGACTGACCGTCACAGTCGCATTTGACGGGGTTATGGGCAGCGTTACCGAGACATTGCCCGGTTCGCAAAGCGAAACGGCGATTGGCAAATCCGGACAGGTAATTTCGGCGACGGCTCCAAATGTTACATTTACCGTAACCAGACATTCATCATCGCCGCAGGCGTCGCTGGCTGAAACATTTATCTTATAAGTACCGGCAGTATCAGCCTGGAAGCATAGCTGTCCGGCGGCATAGGTTCCATAATTGACCGTGACTTCGGCGCTCGCCGGTGTAACGCCCAATGGGACGCAGACCTGTCCCGCTTCACAAAGCATTCTGGCGAACGGAGAAGCAGGACAATCGATTTGTGCCGCTTCGCCGGAAGTAACCGTGATGCAGACAATGTCCGAAGCCTCGGCTCCGCAAGCATCGGCTGCGGTGACTTCGATGCAATAGGTTCCCACCGTATCGGGGATGAAACAGAGTTCTGAAGTCTCGAAATTGAACGTCCCATGGGAAACCGAAACGTTCATAATATTATTTTCCAGGTCGGCTATATAAATCGGTTGGCAAATATTTTCGAATATACACTGGAAGTATTCGGCATCATCGCCGGCGTCAACCGTCGGGGCACTATTGAACTCCACATTTACCGTGAAGCTGCAGCTGTTTTCTCCGCAGGCCGTGACCGCGGTTACCGTTATTTCATAAATTCCGGCAGTGTCGGCGGTAAAGCAAACCTGGCCGTCCTGGAAGGATCCGATCGGATAAACGCCGATCTCGGCATCCGGCGGTGAAATAGAAACCTCGCGGCAAACCTCGCCAGGCCCGCAGAGGAATTGCGTTGATTCCTCGGGACAAACAACCGCAGGAGCTTCACCCAATTCGACATTGAATATGATAGTGCAGGATTCGATTCCGCAGGCGGTCTCGGCAGTCACTTCTATTTCATAAGTCCCGGTCGTGTCGGCTACGAAACAAAGCGAGCCGTCCGTGTAAGTACCAAAGGAAGCGCTGACTTCGGCATCCAGTGGAGTAATCGAAAGTTCGTAGCATATCTGCTGCGGCTCGCAAATGGTCCTGACAATCGGTTCCGTGGGACAGCTAATGACCGGGCTCTCCCCTATAACGACCTCAAACAGGACCGTGCATTCATCGCTGCCGCAATCGGATGAAGCCGCAATGTGAATTTCATACATTCCCGAAGTATCGGCCTGGAAACAGAGTTGGCCGTCACTATAACTGCCAAAAGAAACTTCTACTGAAGCATCCGCTGGGGCTATCGGAATGTCAAAACAGACTTCGCCGGGTTCGCAGGTGAAGTAATTCACCGGATCGATCGGACAGGTAATCTGGGCCGTCTCCCCAAAAGTGACGGTTACATTAGTGGTGTCGGCATCGTTTAATCCGCAGGCATCGATGGCCCCTATTATAATCTGATAAACGCCGGCCGTATCGGCAGTAAAGCACACATTGCCCGTGCCCGTGTCATACGAACCGATCGGACCGATATTGACCGATTCCAAATTCCCTTCATCGTCGGAAATATCAACCGGGAAACAAACTTCAGTAACATCGCACAGAAGAATGTCGTAATCGTCTGCCGAAGTAACCACTGGCGCATCGTTAAAGTCGACGGTTACTGATACGGTATCGGCGTCCAACATGGCACATTCATCGACCGCTCTCAGTATCAGAGTGTACACCCCTGCCGTATCCGGAACGAAACAAATATTGCCGGCAATGGCATTATATATGCCGATCGGAAGAACTTCAATTATCGCGATATTATCATTAACATCATTGATACCGGCCGGAACACAAATGCTTTCGTTTCCGCACACCGCTACGGACATGTCCGGCCCGAGGATAACCAGCGGCCTGGAGTTCATGGTCACATCAACTACGAACGAACAGGTCTGTTCGCCGCATTCGGTCGCAACCGTAAACGAGAGATTCTTTTCAACCGAACAATTGGTGTAGAAACAGATGGATGAGGTCTCGGCGTCAAACCAGGCCGACGGCGGAAAAACCGTCACCGTCGCTCCAGACGGTATCCCTTCGACCGGAACGCATATATTTTCCGGTTCGCAGATGAATTCGGTCATATCCTGAGGACAGGTCACATTCGGAATCTGCCCCGGAAGCATATTTACGAATATAGTACATTCGGCTGTCCCGCAATTGGTAGTCGCGGTAACTGCAATTTCATAAGTCCCGGCAGTATCGGCCAGGAAACAGAGCTGACCGTTGCTATAAGTTCCGTAACTTGTTTCGATTAGGCCATTCGCCGGAGTTATGGCGAGGTCGATGCAATATTCACCGGGCTCGCACAGCGTATACTCGAAACTCTCCTGCGGACAGGCGATAATCGGCGCCTCATCCATTTCGACAATCGCGGTTATAATACAATCAGCGGCTCCGCAATTATTCTGTGCATGCACCTCTATTGTATATGTCCCAGCAGTATCCGCCTGGAAACAGAGCTGACCGTCATCCATGTGTCCGTAAGATATTACGACGTGCCCGTACGGAGCCACTATGGGTAGTTCAAAGCATAGTTCGCTTGGTTCACAGATCTGGAAGGTCAACGGTTCTGTGGGACAATCGATTGTTGCCGGTGCACTCACAGTAACGTTGACTCGAACCAGACAACTGGCCTCGCCGCAGTTATTGGAGACGGTTACAACAATTTCGTATCTGCCGGTCGTATCGGCCATGAAGCACAATGAGCCGTCCACGATGGTACCGTACGAGGCAGATATTGAAGCTGTGCTCGGTGAATAAGTAATAGGTACGCAGATTTCCTGCGGGTCGCAAACATCTATTCCCTGACTTTCAGGGCAGACGATAGCCGGCACTTCATCAATGTTTACATTGGCTATAATCGTGCAATCATTGGTCCCGCATTCATTCGAGCCGGTGACAGTTATTGTATAAGTCCCGGATGTATCCGGAACGAAGCAGATCTGCCCGTCTGCGTATGAGCCCAAACTTGTTTCGACGTTGGCCGCTCCAGTAATCGCCAAGGGAATGCAAATCTCTTCCGATCCGCAGAGGTCGAAAGCATTCGGTTCTAACGGGCATTCAATAACAGGAGCGGTTCCGATTTCAACTTGGGCAATAATCCGGCAATCATCCGTTCCGCAATTATTGCTGGCAGTAAGGTCGATTATGTAGGTACCCGAGGTGTCGGCAACAAAGCAAAGCGAACCGTCGGCAATAGTGCCGAACGAGGCCCGGATTTCGGCGCTTGCCGGAGCAAAAATAATCGGGATACAGATTTCTTCCGGCTGGCAGAGATCGAAAGCTATCGGTTCGATCGGGCATTCAATTGCCGGTGCCTCGTCAATGGTGACATTGACAAATATAGTGCAGTCATCGGTTCCGCATTCACTGGCGGCAGAAATATTTATTTCGTACGTCCCGGACGTATCGGCGACAAAGCACAGCTGGCCGTCAGCAAACGTTCCCAAACTCGGAGAAATATTATCTGCCCCGGTAATGTTTAGCGGAACGCAAATCTGTCCTGCTTCGCACAGGTCGAAACTAAACGGCTCCTGGGGACATTCAACAACCGGAGTGGTGCCGAATTCTATCATGAATGAAATGGTGCAGTCTACCGTGCCGCATTCCGTGTCGGCTGTAATTTCAATATTATAAGTTCCGGCAGTATCGGCCATGAAACAAAGCTGACCATTGGAATAACTGCCGAAAGAAGTACTTATTTCGGCATCCAGCGGAGTGATTCCGAGTTCATAGCAGATTTGACCCGGTTCACAAAGGAATTCGTTAATCGGTTCAACCGGGCAGCTTATTTCGGGGAAATCCCCCTGCTCCACCACTGCCGTAACGGTGCATTCAGCGGTACCGCAGTCAGATTCAGCCGTAATATTAATTGTATAAGTCCCGGCAGTATCGGCAACGAAACAGAGCTGCCCTTCTATATATTCACCGTAAGATGGAGTAATCGTCGCTCCCGATGGAGCAATGTCGAGGTCGATGCAAAACTGAGTCGGCTCGCAAATCAGGTAACTGAACGGTTCGGCCGGGCAATCAATATGCGGAGTCTGCCCGAACTCGACATTATAAATTATCGTGCATTGATCCTGGCTGCCGCAGCTTCCGCTGGCGGTCAGTTCGATTTCGTAAGCTCCCGCAGTATCGGCAAAGAAACAAAGCTGGCCGTCAATGAATTCTCCGTACGATACCGTGACATCGCCGGCCAAGTTTGCAATTTCAATCGGCATGCAAAGCTGGGCCGGCTCGCAGAGGAACTGACTGAACGGCTCCTGAGGACAGAATATTTCCACGGGATTGGTAAAGTCGATATCGAAGATATAATTACAGGTATCCGCGAAACATTCGTTGGAAGCAATCAATTGGACACCATAGGATCCTTCGGATTCCGGAGTGAAGCAAATCTGCCCGTTTTCATAAGTCGCCCCCGATCCCGTTATTTGAATCGAGGCATCGACAGGACTGAATTCCGGAGTAACGCAAACCTGTTCTCCGGCACAAATGACGAAATTCATGGGATCGAAGGGACAGGATACAATCGGAACTTCCAATATATCGACATTCACCACTATGGTACATTCATCCGATCCGCATTCAGTTTGGGCGCTGAGCGTAATGGTATAGGTGCCGGCAGTATCGGCAACAAAACAAATCGTTCCGTTTTCATAAGTACCAAAAGAAGTCCGGACGACCGCATTCAGAGGAGCTACCGGAAGATCGATGCAGATTTCATCCGGTCCGCACAGCTGCCGGTAAAGCGGTTCGACGGGGCAGTCTATTTCGACAGTAGTTCCCAGCGACACGGTTACATTGACCGTGTCCGCTCCGGTATGGTCGCAATTATTCGTAGCATAAAGAACAATTTCAAAGGTTCCCTCGGAATCAGGAGTAAAACAAATCTGGTTGCTCTCGGCGTCGAAATACCCCTGTGGTGACACTCCGATTTCAGTGATATTATCTCCGGTGATTGATACCGGGAAACAGAATTCGGATAAGGTGCAAAGTTCAACCGCGAAGTCTTCACCGGCATTGACAACCGGCGGTTCGTCGATATTTACGGTCGCCGTCAGGGTGTCGGCATCGATTGCTTCACATTCATCAAGAGCCGTCACGATTATTTGATATATGCCGCTTTCCGTCGGAGTAAAACAGACTGTCCCGGCTATATCATCATACACTGCCCCTTGGGGTAAAACCTCAATTGAGGCAATATTACCATTGGGATCGTTTATACCGACCGGGAAACAGATTTCTTCCGGAACACAGAAATCGAAAGCCTCGTCCCCGGGGAGAATTACCAGTGGCGGAGAATTCAATGTTACGTCTACCGTAAACTGGCAAGTATCTGCATTTTCAGGATCGTCGGGATAAGTAATAATCGCCGTTAAATGCTTTTCAACCGAACAATTAGTGTAAAAACAGACTTTGCCCGCTTCGGCATCCCACCAGGCCGAAGCCGGCAGAACTGTTACTTCTGCTCCTTCGGGAATTCCGGATATGGGGTAGCAAAGGCTCCCCGGTTCACAAATGAATTCCTGAATATAAGGCTCCGGACAGACAAGCTCTACCGGAACCGAAGATATCTCGAAAGTGATTACAGTCAGGTCCGAACCGCATTCATCGGAAGCTTCGACCGTGAATTGAAAGGTCCCCGCCTCCGGAGGCGTGAACGAAATCAGGCCGGTTTCCGGATCGATGGTCCCGGGACCACTGACGAGCGAATATGTAATTGGATCTTCTTCGATGTCGGCTGCTTCGACATCATAAGTAAGCTCGCTGCTAATCGTTTCGGAGGAAATAACGACTCCGCCGTTGGTGATTTCCGGCGGGTAATTCAAATAAACATAATAGGACTTGGTGGCATAAGTAGTATAGCCCATATCGTCGGTCGCCTTGAAGGTCACGACATAAGTGCCGGATGTATCCGGCACGAAAGACAGATACCCGTAAACGGGAGAAACCGTCGGTGTGGAATTGAAATTGCCGATTCCGGCCGTTTTGGTAACGGTTATTACCTGGTCGGTATTTAGATCGGTAACAATCAGGGTATCATATACGGTTTCACCGAAACAAATATGAACCGTCGCTTGCGACGAAAAAGGATTGAATTCCGGCTTATACTGGGGAGGACACGACGAGCATTCCCGGTAAATAGTATTACCTTCCTCGTCATATAAAACTTCCAGGGCCGTTGCCGGCAATGTCGAATCGATCAACGCGGCAGAAGCTCCTTCCTTGGAATCGGAAGCACTGGAAGACTGAGTTTGCGCGAATACGGGCTCATAACACCAGAAGACCGCCAGGACCAAAAGGATGGCGAGTAACTTCAGTCTAAACATATTTCCTCCAAAAGCAGCTTTCATCTTTAGAGAATCTCAAGTACTGGCGATGGGGTACTAAGAGAGTGAGGGTCTGAATTTGACTATTCTTAGAATGCCCAAAATTAATTCTATATCTATTTATTCCCAGACCGGAACCAGGTCCAATTCCGGCTGTTTCAAAGCAAGTATTATTGTAGTACCTATAGTTCATTCCCAATATACCCCGAACCCCATATCTGTCAAGTTAAATTTAGGTTTGGAAAAGCTATGGAAAAGCTTTTCGCGCAATATCTTAATCGATTTCGTCAAGTCTCTGTTTGTCCCTGCTCAATCCATATATGTTGTCATACCCCGAATGGGCATATTACCGGGGGCTTTAGACGCAAATCCCTTGCCCTCTTTCCTTTTTGTTACCTTAATACCGGGAGAATTCAGTCCATATTAATCGAATCGATTTACGAGATATTATCCGGTTGAGGCATAATATCTTACAGCCAGGCATATGGCTCGATACGTCGGGCGGATTTTTGCATTTTCCCGTGTCTACGAAATCAATTCAGCAAGCACAAATATGTGATTACTTCACTTGCATATAAAATGCAATCCAATACAAAAAAGGCCGTCCCATAACGGGCGGCCTTTTTAACGATGGTTACTTATCCGTTAATTTTTGGTGTCAAGTATTACCGGTAAGCCGTTATCCGACCTTCCGATAACTATTATCTTGGTATTGGGCGATTCGGCCAGCTTTTGGGTTGCTTCGATCCCCTTCCATGTCAATAAAGATGGGGTAACCCCGGATGCCACTATTTTCTGGAAATCGGCTATCCCCTGAGCCTCGATACGTTTTCGCTCGGCCTCCTTGCGCTCCTTCTCAAGGACGAATTCCATCTTCTGAGCATCCTGTGACGCTTCAAGTTTGGCGTTAATTGCTTCGCTTATTTTCGGCGGCAAGCCGACATTTCGAATAATGATATTCTCGATAGAGATGAATTTATCGGTCATCAGGGATTTCATCTCACTGATAATTTCTGTCGCGATTTCCTCCCGCTTGGTCGAATAAATCTCCTCCGGCATATACTGACCTCCGACCGATCTCGCAACCCCACGAAGTGCCGGAGCCACCGCCACGCTATAATAATTCGGACCTACCGTGACTTGAAGTGAATCTAGTTTGTCCGCTATCGGGCGGAACCAGACGGTGACCTCAAGGCCGATCGAGGCCCCATCTGCCGAAAGAACATGCAAATCCTCCCTTTGTTCATCAAGCTGCACCTTGTAGACGAAAATATTGTTCCAGGGCAGATGCCAGTTAAAGCCCTCCTCATAAATTGTCCCCATTTTGGTTCCATCGCCGAACTTGGAATAAAATACCCCCCTGTGCCCGGAGGGAATCTGGGTTCCGCAACCGACCAGCAAAAGCAGCATTAGAATTAAGGGAATAATTTTCAACGATTTCGAACGCATTTTTTCCTCCTTGTCATTTTCGATTTACCTTAAATACTCCATTATTTAAATACTATTCGATTGTCGGAGTATTTACAAGCAAAAAAGGAGAAAATAAATCAGATATCGACGGCGTAAGGGATTACGATGTCACCCTGTTTCACCATGACCGAATCGATAACACTGCCTTCGTTATCCTCTTCTTCCCTGAAATTGTACCCGGTGGTGTCGCTGTCGATGGTAATGAGGTGATAAAGACGGTCCGACGATGCTGGCAGGCGCCATCCGGTGTAGAATTGCTGCCCGGTCGGCAAATCGTTTCGAAATGCCTCCAGCTCTTCATTCCCGTTTTCGGCGAATAGTCGATTTTGGAAACGGCTGTAATAGGACAGAGAATCTGATAATGGCATTTTCACGATATCATTTTTCAAAACCACATACGAACCAAGTTTATTATAAACGCCACGAATTAAATTCTCTCTGGTCAGGGTAGCGGGAATTGAATCATCGGAAGTATTTTTAAAGTATCCGTCAGAAGTATAATTCAAGCAGGAATAAGCCCAGAAGCGCCAGCCGTGATATTGATAAGCCGTCCCGTATATTTTCAGGAAATATGCGTATCTCTGCAGACGGACTTCCAAGCCATAGGCCCGAGTGGTATCGTCGCCGCGAATACGATAAACCTTCCCGGTTATTAAATCGTTTACGGTTACGACCGCGTCCAGAATATCATTGAAACCGAACAGGGTATCGTATTTATTGCTGATATCATAGGCATAAGTTCGGCTGTTATTATCGATAACATAAAAATAGAGATCGTCGCTGTCATCCAGTTTGAAAGAGGCCGAAGAATCTGGAAAGATATCAACGGAATACAGCTCGATTCCGTCGGGATCCTCTTCTATGAAACGCCGCATTTCAGCTTCGTAATCGATACCCGACACCGGCTTTTCGGAACATCCAACGATTAGCCCCAGGCCCAATACTCCGCATAAAATAATTCTCATCAGAATATTGAATTTCACGGTATCATCTCCGGCGAAGATTCTTCATCCGTTCCTTTAAGTTCTTTATTTCATCCCGCAGCGCCGCAGCAGTTTCAAATTCCAAATTTTCGGCGGCCTTGCGCATCGCCCGCCCCAGGAAAGCGATTTTGTCTTCCATGGTCATATCCGAAAAATAATCCGGCCGTTCGATGTCTTTTTTCTCTTCCGTTTTCGAATCCGCGAATTTTGTCGCGGACAGGATTTCCTCCCGGGTTTTGAAAATCGTTTCCGGGTTTATTTTGTGAATTCTGTTATATTCCAGCTGTTTGACGCGCCGACGTTCCGTTTCGTCGATTGCTTTTTTCATGGAATCGGTAATTTTATCCGCATAAAAAATTACCTCTCCGTTCTTATTCCTGGCCGCGCGCCCGGCCGTTTGAATCAAAGAACGCTCCGACCTCAGGAATCCCTCCTTATCGGCGTCCAGAATCGCCACCAGGGAAACCTCCGGCAAATCCAGCCCCTCTCTCAGAAGGTTTATCCCCACCAGGACGTCGAATTCCGCGAGTCGCAAATCCCTCAGGATTTCGGTCCGCTCGATGGTGTCAATTTCACTGTGTAGATAGCGTACCCGGATATTCAATTTGGCAAGATAATCGGTCAAGTCCTCGGACATGCGCTTGGTCAAAGTAGTCACAAGAACCCGCTCATGCAAACTCACTCGCTGCCTGATTTCCTCGATGAGATCGTCCACTTGGTTAGACGAAGGTCTGACCGTGATATTCGGGTCGACCAGCCCGGTCGGACGAATCACCTGCTCGACTACCACTCCCCCTGATTTCTGGAGTTCATATTCAGCCGGAGTCGCCGAAACGTAGATTACCCTTTTGACCAGGCTATCAAATTCATCAAAGAACAGCGGGCGATTGTCAAGTGCCGAAGGAAGCCGGAACCCGTGCTCGACCAGCACTTCCTTCCGAGATCGGTCCCCGGCGAACATTCCTCGGATTTGAGGGACAGTCTGGTGCGATTCGTCTATTATGGCCAGGAAATCTTCGGGAAAAAAATCTATGAGCGTGTACGGCCTCTCCCCTTGTTTTCTCCCGGTCAGGTGCCGGGAATAATTTTCGATACCGCTGCAATAGCCGATTTCCTGCATCATTTCAAGATCATACTTTGTTCGGGATTGCAGTCTTTGCGCTTCCAGCAGTTTATCCGCTTCCCGAAGTTGCTTCAGCCGCAATCCCAACTCTTCCTGAATGCTGTCGATCGCCCTGGCCAATTTCGGACTGGTGGTCACGAAATGCTTGGCCGGATAAATCGCCACCTTCTGGCGATCGGCGATTATTTCTCCCGTAAGCGGGTTGATTTCCGTAATTCGTTCAATCTCATCGCCGAATAATTCGATTCGCATAGCCGTTTCGGAATAGGCCGGAATTATCTCAATTACATCTCCCCTGACCCGGAAATTCCCCCTTGAAAAATCGATATCGTTCCGGTTATAGTGAATTTCGATTAATTGCCGGATCATCCCATCCCGGTCGGTTTCCTGCCCTCGTTCAACGAATAGCAGCTGTGCCTCATAATCCTTTGGGGATCCCAGGCCATATATACATGATACCGATGCCACGATAATGACATCTTGCCGTTCCAGTAGGGAAGCCGTCGCCCGCAGTCTCAGGCGGTCAATGTCATCATTCATCGAGGTATCCTTCTCGATATAGGTATCCGTAGTCGGGATATAGGCTTCCGGTTGATAGTAGTCATAATAACTGATGAAGAACTCTACGGCATTATTGGGGAAAAAAGCTTTCAATTCCCCGTATAACTGAGCAGCCAAAGTTTTGTTGTGCGAAATTACCAGGGTCGGACGGGAATACTCTTTGATAACGTTGGCCATGGTAAAGGTCTTCCCGGAACCGGTAACCCCAAGCAGCGTCTGGTGTCCCGCCCCCAGTTTCAATCCAGCGGTCAACTGCCTGATTGCCTCAGGCTGGTCTCCGCTCGGCTTATATTTCGAAACGAGGTTGAAAACTCCGGTATTCATATGAATTATTTCGTCGGCCTTCATCACGTATTATTACCCGTAAGTTTCTGTTCGGTTGCAATATATGGCTCTTTGGGGACCGCGCAATCATATTATGAAACCGTTTGGAGTTTCCGCTGTCTCCGCAATTTAACTTTGGAACCGCATTTTCCTTTGGACGTTTAATTATCAGTCGCGTGTAAATGGTTATAAGGGTAAGAGGCCATTTAGTTTTCGCTTGACAGTATGTCGAAAAAGGGTAAGTTATTAAATTCTGAACGAAATATTAGTCAGTATCTGATTGGAGGATAATTTAATGTACGCCATTATCGAAACGGGCGGTCGGCAGTTCAATGTCGAAGTCGGATCCCGGATAACCATTCCGCGCCTTGAAGCGAAAGAGGGGGATAAAATCTCAATCGATAAGGTCCTCGTCATCAATGACGGGGATAATTCGCACATTGGGACTCCATACCTTGACAAGGCAAAAATCGAAGCGGTCGTGCTCGGGGAAACCAGGGGTGACAAGGTCACCATCTTTAAATTCAAAAGGAGAACCAAATATCGCCGGACCCGGGGCCATCGCCAGGACTATTCCGAGATCGAAATCAAGAAGATAGTCCCTCCTTCCGGAAAATAAACAATTATGAGGATAGACTTTCAGGGAAGATTCATCTTAAATATTGCGCTTCTGGCCCTGACGATTTTCGGATTCTGTTTTCATAATGCCGAAGCGCAGTCTTTTAATGTCGTCGATATTCGGGTTGAAGGAGCCAGCTCGGCCTCTAACAGCCTTATCCTGTCAGTCGCTGGCATCACCAAGGGAGAGGAGCTATCGGCATCGATAACTCAGGATGCCGTCAAACGCCTTTACGGTCTCGGTTTTTTTCGCGATATTAGGATTTTCGCGGACGAAGTAACGGGAGGTATCGAAGTCACCATTCAGGTCGAGGAGCTCCCCCGCCTTCGCGATTTAACCTATAAAGGCAATAATAAAATCAAAACCAAGGACCTTAAAGCGGATATTAGTATCAGCCCTAACGCCTATCTTTCGCCGCATTTCATTTACGAAAAGAAAACCACCATCGAAGATTATTACGCCGGCAAGGGTTACTTCATGGCCCGTGCGGATTACGAGACGGTTCTCTCAGACGACAGCACCCAGGCCGATTTGATTTTCACCATTCATGAAGGGGATAAAATCAAGGTCGAAGAGGTTGTCGTTACCGGAAACGAAAAAGTAAAAGCGGGCGATATTGTCGGGAAAATGCGCAACCGCAAACGGGGTTTCTTGAAATCTTCGAACTTCGACAAGGATAAATATCCGGAAGACAAAGACAAAATCATCGAGTACATGCATAAAGAGGGTTACGTCGATGCCTATCTGAAATCCGATTCAATGAGTATCGACACCGTTCGCAACCGGATGAAAATCTATTTGGATATATATGAGGGGCCCCGCTACTATTTCGGAGATACCAGGTTCGAAGGCAACGAAGTCATCACTGCCGATAACCTCCGCCGGGTCCTGAAATACGAGGACGGCAGAGTATTCAACCAGGAAGAATACGATGAATCGATTTACGAGCTGTACTATATGTACCAGGAGCAGGGCTACCTGCACGTCCGGGTGCTCGATGAAAAAACCACCCGCGATTCCCTGATCGATATTTCGTACAAAATCGTTGAGGGTCTTCCCTCCGAAGTTAATCTGGTAAAGATAACCGGTAATAATCGGACCAAGGAAAAAGTCATTCGCCGCGAAATGGCCCTGCAGCCGGGGCAGATTTTCCACCGATCTTTGTTGATTCGTTCGGTCCGTAATATCATGCAATTGAATTATTTCGGAAATGTTACGCCGGATATAGTCGATCTGCCTTCAGGCGACGTCGATGTCACCCTCGAGATCGAAGAAAAACCGACCGGTCAGATCTCTGCCGGTGCCGGTTATTCCGGCCAGGATAAATTCGTAGGAACATTCGGGCTCGGTATTCCCAATTTCAGAGGTATGGGACAGGAATTGAATTTCAGCGTCGACTGGGGAAGCCGCAGGAATTCTTATTCGGTCTCTTTCACGGAGCCCTGGTTTTACGGCACTCCCACCCTGGTCGGTGCCGATGTGTACTATACCAATCGTCGCTGGTATGAAGATTATACCGAAGGCCGCCGCGGCGGATCGGTCAGAGTCGGACGGCGTCTGAAATGGCCCGACGATTATTTCCGTTTATACGCCAGATATCGTCTTGAGGGAGACCGCTTCTACGATTTCAGCGACGACTATAAAGTCAGCAACTCCGAAAAAACCGTGCATTACGCCTACGAAACGGATCCGGAAGAGCCCTGGGATACCGGTGTCGAACTCGGCGATTCGTATCCGGGATCGCTCCTTGATTATGGTGAAGATTGGTTCACGTCATCGTCTTTGACCTTCTCTTTGACCCGTGACAGCAAAAACCTCCCTGAATTTGCCACCAAAGGATCAGTCATCTCTTACAGCTTTACACAGGCAGGAGGATATTTACAGGGTTTCTGGGAATACCAGAAGCATGAATTCGAATTCGCCAAGTTTATCCCGATTTGGGGGGATATTGCATTGGCCGGAAAACTCACCGTAGGCGGTATACGCGCCAGGAACGATGATAAAATTCTGGAATTCGAGCGCTATTCCCCCGGTGGAACCGGGTACGATGGTATCGTCCGCGGATATGATGATGGATCACTCCGTCCGGATACTTCGATTACAATTACTTCGTATTCCAACTATTATCTAATCCCGGAAAGCGATTCCGTTCCCAATTACAGCATGCTCACCCCCGATAGTGTCGATACGATAAGTTCGCCATACACCGCCACCGTACGGGGGAAGTACCAGATCGTTGCCAATCTTGAACTGCAGATTCCATTGCTGAAAGACCAGTTATATTTTCTGGGCTTTTTCGACGCAGGTAATTCCTGGCTCCATCGCAGCGACATCAAACTGAATCATGTCTATCGCGGAGTTGGAGTTGGTTTTCGTTTAATTGTACCGGGTGTCGGGACCATAGGATTCGACTTCGGGTATCCCCTTGACCAATACCGTAAACAGGAAAAGGGCTGGAAACCGCACTTCCAGATCGGGACTACATTCCGTTAGAATTAAATTATTCGATATAAGGAGAATGAAAATGGAGCGCAGAAAAATTTTAATCGGGCTTTTGGCTATTTTGTTTACCGGCGGCCTCGCCGTGACCGGGCACGCCCAGTTTAAAGTCGGTTATGTCGATTCCGACCGGATTCTAGCGGAGTATTCGGAATGGAATAAGGCCCAGGAAGATTTCCAGACCCAGTACAATGCCTGGGATCAGGAAGCCAAGGACATGCAGCAGGAACTGGAAGAGCTGATTGAAGAGTACGAACGCCAGGCTTTGTTGCTTTCCGCTGAAAAGAAAAAGGAACGCGAAGCATCCATTGAAGCAAAGCGCCAGAAACTCGATGCCTATACCAGGACCGTTTTCGGCCCGGGTGGAGAAGCGGAACGAAAGGATATGACTCTCAGGAAACCGCTTCTTGAAAAGATTAACGCTGCCATCGAGACGGTCGCCATTGAGGGGAATTACGATATGATTTTCAATTCCTCGGGATTGGCGTACAGCAAGAAGGACTACGATATCACCGATAAAATTCTGGCTAAGCTGGATGAATAACCGATAAGGAATAGTCTCTTTGGCCGTACAGCTCAAAGATTTGGCCGAAGCCGTCGGAGGAACCCTCGAAGGGAATGGCGACCTGTCCATAAAAAGGGCCGCACCGCTCCAGAGCGCCTCTGAAGGCGACATCAGTTTTCTGGCGAATAATAAATACAGAAAATTCCTCGATACGACCGCCGCTTCGGCGGTCGTTGTGCAAAAAGACCTCATATGCGGACGGTCCAACCTTATTCGCCACGAAGATCCTTATTATGCCTTCGCCCTGATACTCGATATCCTCTACCCTGACGAACTGCCCGATTCCATCGGTATCGACCCATTGGCCAGGATATCAGAAAGCGCGGAACTGGGTTCGGGCTGCCGTGTCGGTGCATTTTCGTATATCGGCAATAATTCCCGTCTTGGAAACGACTGCACTATTCATCCTCAGGTATATATTGGCAGCAGAGTTACTCTCGGTAAAAACTGCCGCCTCTTCCCCGGAGTCATTTTATATGACGGCACAGTCTTCGGCGATAATGTAACCGTTCATTCCGGGACCGTCATCGGTTCCGACGGTTTCGGCTACGCCCGTCATAAGCTCGGCATCAAGAAAGTTAAGCAGGTTGGATGGGTCGAGATCGGCAATAATGTCGAAATCGGGGCCAACTGCACTATCGACCGGGGCGCCCTGGGACCGACTAAAATCGGCAATCATGTCAAAATCGACAATCTCGTTCAAATCGCGCATAATGTCGAAATCGGGGACTATTCAATAATTGTGGCACAGGTGGGCATTTCCGGCTCGACCAAACTCGGCAAAGGGGTTATCCTTGCCGGCCAGGTCGGTCTGGTCGGGCATATCGAAATCGGCGACGGCGCCATGGTCGGCGCACAATCGGGCGTCAATAAAGATATTCCGGCAGGAAGATCCTATTTTGGTTATCCCGCCCGCGAAATCATGGAAACCAAACGAATGGAAGCATCACTAAAAAGACTCCCGGAGCTTCTTAAGCGCGTTAAAAAACTCGAAGACAAAGAATAATCCCGCCAATAAAAAACCGGAAAGTATCAGTCTTTCCGGTTAAATCTTCATCTGAACGAAATTAGAACGGCAAATCGTCGTCTTCACCGGAAAGTTCCGGCTGAGGAGCCTCCGGCGGCAGTTCTCCACTACGGCTGGACGATGAACTTTGCTGCTCCCGGGAACCCAGGAATTTAATACTCTGAGCCACTATTTCGGTCGTATTCCGTTTGTTGCCGTCTTTGTCATCCCACGAACGGGTCTGAATTCTCCCCTCCACGTATATTTGCCGTCCTTTGGTGAGATATTCCTTGGCGGTTTCGGCCTGCCTTCCCCAGACGACAATATTATGCCACTCAGTTCTATCCTGCATTACACCGTCCTTGTCCCGCCACTTTTCGGAGGTGGCCAGAGAGAAACTCGCCACCGCCTGGCCGCCGGGAGTATAGCGGAGTTCGGGATCCTTTCCAAGGTTTCCAATTAGAATAGCTTTGTTTACCGCAGCCATATTTTGCCTTTCTTTTAGGGATTATTAGAATTGCCCCAATATATACCTGTCTTACCCCAGTGTCAACGATGACAATGTCACCTATTTAGTTTTTTCTTGACCGCGACCCGTGGAATGTTATTTTCAGAAAACTCAGGAGTAAGTAGAAATGGATTTGATTAAGCTCGATGAACCGAAAACCGCTTCCCGACTCGAGAACTTCCTGAGGGCCAAGCTGGCCCATAGTGAACTCGAGGGCTACATCCTTGGAATCTCGGGAGGGATCGATTCCGCGCTTTCGGCTTCAATCGCGGTCAAAGCGGTCGGCCCGGATAAAGTATTCGGATTGATACTCCCCTATTCCAGCTCTTCCGGAAAATCAGAAGTAGACGCCCGGGAACTGGCCCAAAAGCTACATATCAAGGTCGACAAAATTTCCATCAGTCCCATGATAGACGCTTATTATCCCGATATAAAGATAATCGACCCGGTCCGAGCCGGGAATAAAATGGCCCGTGAAAGAATGTCGATCCTTTTCGATCGGGCATTTGAAAAAAGACTCCTCGTCCTGGGGACCTCCAATCGGACTGAAATCTGTTTGGGCTACGGCACCTGGTATGGCGATGTAGCGTGTTCCGTCAATCCTATCGGGATGCTATATAAAACCCAGGTTCGGCAAATGGCGAAATTCTACGATATTCCGGAAGCAATACTCCACAAAATCCCCACCGCGGATCTCTGGCCAGGGCAGACCGACGAACACGAACTCGGTCTGGAATATGCCATCGTCGATCAACTTCTGTATATGATGATTGAGGAAAATGTCACCGGGAGAAAAGAATTAAACGACGCCGGTTTCGAAGACGCCTTTATCGATCGCGCGATTCATCTTTTGAATAAATTCTATTATAAACGGCATTTGCCTGAAATAGCCGACCTTGGGTTAAAACCGATCCCCGATAAAATCACTATCAATTGATGCATGAAATGTCTGAAGAGGGAAAAATTTACCTGGTTCCGACTCCCATCGGTAACCTTGGCGACATAACCTCCCGGGCGCTCGATGCCCTTCGCGAATCCGATATCATCGCTTGCGAGGATACTCGTCAATCTTCGAAGCTTTTGAATCATTTCGGGATCAAGAAGAAATTGATAAGCTATCATGATTTCAACGAAGCGGCCCGTGCGGAGCAGTTAATCAAGGAGGTTAAGGAGGGAAAAGTAGTATCGGTAGTCACCGATGCCGGCTCGCCCGGAATCTCCGATCCCGCCTATCGTATTATCAGGGCCGCTATTGAGAATACCGTTGTTCTAATTCCGCTCCCCGGCCCGAATGCCCTGATACCGGCTTTGACCGGTTCCGGTTTGCCGCTCGATCGCTTTTTCTTTGAAGGATTCCTGACGAATAAATCGGCGGCGCGCAAAAACCGTCTTGAGAAACTGCGTCAACTGGAGCATACCTTGATATTCTATGAATCGCCCCATCGAATAGCCAAAATGATCTCCGACGCGTTCGATGTATTGGGTGACCGCAACGCCTGTATTGCCCGGGAAATATCGAAGATACATGAGGAGTTCATTCGGGGAACGCTTTCTGAAATAAAAGGAACTTGTTCCTCTCGAACTCTCAAAGGGGAAATAGTCGTGGTTATCGAAGGGTATAAAGAAAAGAAGGGGAACAAATGACCGTCCGTAAATTATATCCTTTCGATGTAATCATACTTGTCTATTTGTCGGTTATTTCGATACTGGCCCTTATCTTCGGCCGCCCATTGCCGGTATATTACGATGAATTCCTCGCCAGTATTGTATTTGCTGCTATGGTCGGAGGTATAATTTACTTTCTGGGCCGGAGCGACAGAAAGGTAATCTTATTTGTCAGGTTGCTCTACCCCGCGCTGTTGTTCACCTTTCTCTATCGCCAAACCGGCGGATTGATGCATCTGTTTTTCCCCGGTTTTTTCGATTATCAACTCACAGCTTTCGAAAAAGCCATATTTGGCGTTTACCCGACCTTCTGGATAGAACAAAATATCCTGAGTACATGGTTGACCGAATTGCTCAGTTTCACATACCTGGCTTATTACCCCATGATCCCGGCCTTCCTCATTTTCCTTTTTCTGAAAGGAGACTATGATAACATCGCCAGAGGGCTGGCCGCGATCTGCTTGACCTTCTTCGCCAGCTATCTGCTGTTTTTCCTGTATCCTATCGAAGGTCCCCGTTATTATTTCGAGGGCCAGTATGCCAGTGCCATTCATGGTCCGGTTTTCCGGCAACTGGTGGAATTCATCCAGATGCACGGTTCGGTTCATGGCGGATGTATGCCCTCAACTCACGTGGCCGTGGCCGTGGTGGTGAATATTTTTTGTTTGAAATACTACCGCAGGGCCGGTATTTTCCTCCTTATTATAAATACCGGTATGGCGTTAGGGACTTTTTACGGGAGATATCATTACGTATCGGATGTAGTGGTCGGAGCGGCGATCGGGATTATTATGACCTTTCTGGTGCTGAAATATCATCGCCGCTGGGAGTCGACTTCCGGTACTAAACAGAGTGCGACAAAGGAGAATAAAATAAGTGTTTCCTGAAATACTAAAAATCGGCTCAATAGCGATTAGAAGTTACGGATTGATGCTGGCAATGTCGGTGCTTTTGGGAGTCTACTATGTATACCGCATGTCCCGGAAGAGAGGCTACGATTTTGACCGCCTCTTCTCACTGGCCTATATTCTGGTTTTCGGAGGGATCATCGGCGCCCGCCTTGGTTATGTGCTGTTTCATCTCGAGGAATTCGAAGGACACTGGCTGAATACCATAAATCCCTTTGGGACAGATCAAATCGGAATCGCGGGATTGAATCTGTACGGCGGAGTGGTACTCGCGGTAATTCTGGCATATCTGTACATGCGCTGGCGCAAAATGCCGATTCTGCAGAGTCTCGATATTTTCGCCCCGACCGTGGGTCTTGGACTGGCAATCACGCGTATTGGATGTTTTTTAAACGGATGCTGTTTCGGCACTCCGACCGATCTTCCCTGGGGCGTGACCTTTCCGACCGGTTCCATTCCATATTATACCTTCGGAGATCATGCGATTCACCCGGCGCAGCTCTATAGTTCTCTGTATGGATTATTCCTGTTTCTTTTCCTGCATTGGCGTTCGAATCATAAAATGTTCGATGGCCAGATTGTGGGACTCCTTTTCATGATTGAAGCCATGTTCCGTTATGCCATTGAATACGTCCGCTATTATGAAGGTGAAATGCATATTCATTTCTTCGGAATGTATCCGACATATAATCATTTGATTTCAATCGCTCTCTTTATTTTGGGCTTGGGTATTTATATAACGCAATATCGAAAGTACAAAACGACCCATCAGGGCCAGCCGCAATGAAACCCGAGCGGACCGGCGACTTCTACGCCATTGTTTGCGCGCTAATTTGCGGACTGGGTAATATCCCGGCCAAAGTCGGACTCGGAGAAGTCACCGCCGAATTATTCAATTTTTATTATTTCATCTTTGCCTTTGCCATTTCCATTCTGGCTCTTGTGAATCGAGGGAATCGCGAAGAGATGGCCGCCACCACCAAACGGTCGTTCCTGATGATCGGTGCCTTGACCGTTCTTTTCACGCTGGGCATATATACTTTCATGTATTCCATTAAACTGATTGAACCGGCGACCGTCTCGTTCCTTTCTCGAGTTGAAACCATCTTCACGATTTTACTGGCTTATCTAATCCTGAAAGAACGGCTCCACCTATTTGAGATATTTGGCGGAATGGTGGCTATTATCGGTGTTTTATTCCTGAAGTTCGAAACCAATCTAACGGTTTCCCGGGTCGCTACCCTGATGATAGCGTCCTCCCTGTTTTTCGCCATAGCCGAAATTCTGGTCAAGAAATTCGTCAATGAAATCGGAACGATTCGCTTTGTCCTGATTCGAAATATTTTTGCCGTTATCTTCTTTTTGATAATCCTGAAGGTGCAAGGACAGGATATTTCCTTTCCGAATCGGACCACCCTGATAATGGCCGCATTGACGGCTCTGCTTCTGCCCGTCCTTGGTAGAATAACCTATATAAAAGCCCTTCAGAAAATAAATGTCTCCCGGGCCGCTTTGATAACTCTAAGCACGCCGCTTTTTACGGCGCTGTTCGCGCTGATATTTTTGGGGACATCCCCCGGCCCGATGGAATGGGTCGGCGGACTTATGATTGTTACCGGCGTGGGCATTGTGCGATTCTCCGGCCTTAAACAACTTTTTAAGCCGACCCGTACGATCGTAAAGCCGCCAATGTAATCATCTGATGTGACAGATTATAATAATATTCTATTGTATTGGATTGTAATCACTTAACCTGGAGCATCCGCTCGAGAGCAAGACGGGCGTTGGCTTTGATCCGATCCGGAACCCGAATCGGCTTGATATCCTGGAAATTCTCCAGACAATAAGCCAGATCGTTAACAGTCGTCCGGTACATGTTGGCGCAAACCGGACAGGTCTGCCCCGATAGCTCAAAGATCTTCTTGTCCGGGAATTTGTGAGCCAGGCGGTTGATTAAATTTATCTCCGTGCCGACAGCAATAACGCTTCCGGGAGGCTGCTCCTCGACATATTTCACGATAAAGCTGGTTGAACCGCTGGCGTCCGCCTTCCTGACCACTTCATGCGGGCATTCCGGATGTACCACTATTTTCGCGCCGGGGTATTCCGCCCGAACCTGATCGACATGTTCCGCCTTGAAATTGGTATGGACATGGCAATGCCCTTTCCAGAGTATCACCTTGGCCCGTTCAATCTGTTCTTCGGTCAGACCGCCGTCGGCTTCCGAAAAATCCCAGATAACCATTTCCTCCGGTTTCAGGCCGTATTTCATACCCGTGTTGTACCCAAGGTGCTCATCCGGGAAAAAGAACAGCTTTTCTCTATTCGAAAAGCCGTAACGGTAAGCCGCATCGGCGTTCGATGAAGTGCAGATCAATCCCCCGTGTTCACCGGTGAATGCCTTCAAACCGGCCGCGGAATTCATATATGAAATCGGCATTATTTTTTTATCGCCGCCGAACGATTCCAGCGTCTTCCACGCTTCCATGACATCGCTCATTTCGGCCATATCCGCCATAGGACATCCGGCGAGGGGATTTGGAAGAAATACGGTCTGTTTATCCGACGACAAAATATCAGCCGCTTCCGCCATGAAATGAACGCCGCAGAAAAAGATATATTCCACGTCTTTTTGATTGGCCGCGATTTTGGAAAGCCCGTAGGAATCTCCGACCGCGTCTCCGAGTTCGACGATTTCCAGCCGCTGATAGTGATGGGTCAGAATAATCGAACGGGTTCCCAATTTTTTCTTGGCAGCCACGATCCGTTTCTTTAGTTCGTCGATGCCGGTCTCACGGTATTCTTTGGGCAGCGAAAAATACATTAACGTCCTTCCATATCCTTTTCATATATACGGGGAGATTTCACAAATGAATAATCCCGCATGGGGAATTGTCGCGGTCTATTTTCAATTCAGCTTTTTAAGAAACTCCAGCACTTTCTCATTGTCGGGGACAACCTTCACCCCTACCGGATCGATGTCCCTGATAATTCCATCCTTATCGATGATAAAAACGACTCGGTCCGCAAATCCGCCCTCGGTCAGGATACCGTACTTTTTGCTGATCGCTCCGTGAGGCCAGTAATCAGATAGGATTGGATACAATATACCCCCCAGGGATTTTTGCCAGGCCTGAAGAGTCGGGATGCTGTCGACCGAAACGGCCAAAACCTGGGTATTCAAATCCTCGAACCGTTTTAAATCCCGTTCATAACCGGGAATTTGTTCACTGCAGACTCTGGTCCAGCTCATGGGAAAGAACGCCAGGAGGACATTCTTTTTTCCCCGGTAGTCGCTTAACCTTACCTTTTCACCGAGGTGTGATGGCAGTTCGAAGTCGGGAGCTATCTTCCCGATTTTGGGTGGTTTGTTGAATAACAGAATTGTATTCCAATCTTTAATCAAACTATTTTGGTAAATTTTTCCTTCGGAGCCCCGCAAACCGGGCAGACCTCCGGAGGTTCGTCGTCATCGTGAACGTAGCCGCAAACTTCACATACCCAGGACATCTTAACTCCTATTGCCTGTAGTTAATCCTCGAGAGGCGCCCCTTCACCGGCGGAAAACCAGTAATAATTCCCGCCAATAGCCTGCTTTTCGGCCATCAGCATATTGTAATGACCGTCCTCTTCGTCCGAAAGGTTTTCGAGAATCCTTTTCATGTCCGGATCTTTTATTTTCTCGGCTCCTTCCTTGTAGAATCGGGTCGACGCCAGTTCCGCCTCGATAGCCAGATTGATATATTCCATTTCGCTTTTGATATCTTTCAGGCGGCCCTTTTCGAATACGGTAGCCAGAGCGCCCAGTCCGTGTTTGGGCAGTTCTCCGACATCCCCTCCTACATGTTGCTTATATAAATCTACCAGGATCGCCTTGTGCCGTTTTTCGTCGTCCCGAAGGTTTTCCAATCTCCGTTTGGCATCCTTATTTTTTGATTGTTCGGCCATCAGATTATAAAAAGTGAAGCCGTCGACTTCTCCTTTAATTGCGGTTTTCAATAGGTTTTTCAATTCATTCAATAAATGCTCGTCCATTACCAGTCACTCCTGTCTGCTTCGAATATTGATTCTATCAGCCCTAAGTTATTGCTCTTTTTCGAGATTTTCAAGCTCTTTGCGTAATTTTTTGAGCCGTTCTTCATCTCTGCGGGCCACATTCTTGTCGACTATACCGCGAAATCCGGACTTTTCCAGTCTCTTCTCGATTTCCTTGATTTGACGTTTCAGCTTTTCAATCTTACTCATGGCCACCCTCCTTCATTTTGCGAATGAATTCCGCTGCCTTATTCATTCTCTTTATCGAAGATTCCTTACCGATAACTTCCAATAACTCAAACAGCCCCGGCCCGGCCGTGACCCCGGTCACTGCCAGGCGGACCGGATGAATCAATTTCCCCTTCCCGATATTCAATTCCTCGGCCATGGCGTTCAAGGCATTCATGGTTCCGTCATGATCGAATTTCGGAAGCATTTCATATTTCTTCGCAAGCAATTCCAGGTGTTCCGCCGATTCCGGTTTGAAGCGTTTATTTATCCCTTCAGGATCGTACTTGAATTCATCATGGAAAAAATATTCACTTTGAACCACATAATCGGTTAAGCGCCGGCAACGTTCTTTCAACAGGCCGATTATCTTTATCAAGTATTCCCAACGGGTTTCCAGCCAGTATTTGGTAGTATAACCGGCCTGCACGATAAGCGGCGCAACCAAATCCGCAATTTTATGCTCGGGCATAGCCCGCAGATGTTCGAAATTCAGCGCCTCGAGCTTTTCTTCATTAAAGATGGGATTAGCCTTGGTGACGTTCTCAAGCGAAAAGGCCTCGATCAATTCGTTATAATGATAAAATTCCCGGTCGTCCTTCGATGACCACCCCAGCAGGCAGAGGAAATTGAACATTGCCTCCGGCAGGATCCCCTCCTGTCCGTACTGTGCGACATCCTTATCCCCGAGGCGTTTCGATACTTTTCTTTTATCCGGACGAAGAATTAACGGAATATGAGCGAATTGCGGGATTTCCCAACCCAGTGCCCGGTAAATATGAATCTGCTTGAAAGTATTGCTGATATGGTCATTCCCTCGAACGACATGTGTGATTCCCATTTCATGGTCGTCAACCACCACAGCCATATTGTAAACGGCACGGCCGTCGGTTCGGCAGATAATAAAATCCTCCAGCTCGAAATTCTGCTTGGTGATTTCACCGAGGACGATATCGTGGTACGTCGTTTCACCATCCGGAATTCTGATGCGAACTGCGTACGGTTTTCCCTGGGCCAGCATGGCGTCGACATCTTCCTTTGGCCTGTCCCGCCAGCGGCGGTCGTACATCATCAGCTTCTTTTCCTCGACCGCGATACGGCGCATTTCCTCGAGTTCTTCCGAGGTGCAAAAGCACCTGTAGGCCAGCCCCTTTTCAAGCATTTCGTCGACGTATTTTCTGTATATGTCAAGCCGCTTCGACTGGTAAATCGGATCTTCATCCCAGTTGATTCCCAGCCACTTTAGAGCGTCAAGAATCGGTTGAACCAGTGAATAATCCGACCGCTCGGTATCGGTATCTTCGATACGGACCAGAAACTTCCCGTTATTATGACGGGCGAACAACCAGTTGAATATAGAGGTCCGGGCGGTTCCTACATGGAGATACCCGGAGGGCGATGGTGCAATTCTGACTCTGACTTCTTTCATAATTTTCAATCAATAGGCCGGTTTGTCTTCTTCCCCGGGTTTGTTTTCTCCGGAATCCTTTTGCTGCGGAGTCGCCGGCCCCGGATAAGGCTCAACAGGCGGAGGGGGCGGTGGTGGGGGTGGTGCTGCCGTGGTTTTCCCTGGCGGAGTCTGTCCCGGGGGAGTCGCCGACCTGGGATCGTGCATCGGAGGCGGCGCTTGCGGAGCATAACTTTGCTGATTATACTGCTGTCCGTACTGCGGTTGGAGCGGTGCATAGTACACCGGCTTCACTTCGGCCACCTCGAATTCCACCCCGCCGAATCCTTTCGCGGTCATGTTATAGACAAAAGCGATGATTGCATAAAGGATGGTATTAAAAACCGCACCGCCGAAGGCAAACATCAGCGGATAGATAATCATCGATGCTCCGATACTCGGCATTTGCCCCTCCGGAAGCCCCATGGAACCGAGTGATCCAAAATTCGACATTGCGGTCAGAAACAGCCCCATAAATATGGCCATAAAGAAACCTATCACCAGACCCATGAAAAAATTAACCACGAAAGATATCTTTACCAGCGACCAGTATCCGATACTCTTCAATTCATACTTCATTTTACTCTCCCCTCTTTATTACATAAGGCCACAATATTCGCAACATCAGGCTATTCTCAGGTTTATTTTAAGAACCCTCGCACATTATTACGACTTTCTGATAATGAATCGCGCGTCGACCGCTTTTGAACATTTCTTTTCAGGATGCGAAATAAACGGATTAATATCGATTTCCGAAAAATAATCGAAATCGCTCACCAGCTGTGATAATCGCAGCAGGACATCTTTCAAGGTTTCCATATCGACCGCGGCCGAACCTCTCGCTCCGATTAACAGCGGATAAGATTTCAAACCTCTAATCATTTCATCGACATTGACATCGTTCAAAGGATTAATCCGGAAAGAAACGTCCTTAAGGATTTCGACATAGATGCCGCCCAAACCGAACATTATTAAAGGTCCGAAAGAAGGATCGGTGGACATCCCGAGGACCGTCTCTACTCCCCCTTTTACCATCTCTTGTATTTCGACCGTGAATTTTTCTCCAGCCCGCAATTTTATTTTAGCCGCTTTCTTTTTCATGGTTGAAAAGGCCGAACGGACTTCCCGTGCCGTTCGGATATCAACCTTGACCGCACCGAAATCGCTCTTATGCAGTATTTGCGGCGTCAGGATTTTCATCACCACCGGATAACCCGTCTCCTCGGCGATTTGGACCGCGCTTTTTTCGGAACTTGCCAGTTTGCTGGCGGCGGTCATGATCCCATATGCCCTGAGAATTTCCATCGCGCTGTCGCCGATAATAGCCGGAAGCTTGTCTGCAATCGCCTTATCGATAATTCTCTGGACAGTCTCTTTATCAACCGAAAACGTCTTAAATATCCCTCGCGGGCGATCCAGCCAGGAACGGTATGAATCGATCTGCGATAAGGTCTTTGCCACGGCTTCGGGAAATTGATACACCGGTATCCCCTGCTGCTTGAGATAATTGACCCCTTTGGATCCTTCCCCCGCCCCCATAAAGCAGGCCAGGACAGTTTTATCGGTCCCCTTGACCCCTTCATGAATCGATTTTGCGACATCAAGCTGATTGATCGTAACCGGGGGCACGAATATCGCGAAAATGGTATCAAAATCTTTGTCATGCTTTATGATATTCAACGCCAGCTTGAACGATTCTCCTCCAGCCCCTGCGACCAGATCAAGCGGGTTGTTGACTCCGCCTATTCCGGAAAGAGCATTCTTCAATTTCGTTTTGGTCGTGCCACGATACTGAGGGAGTTTCATTCCCAGGTTAACCAGAGCGTCTGTTGCCAATAATCCCGGTCCTCCGGCATTCGAAACAATCGCCACCCGGTTTCCTTTCGGGATCGGCTGATTGGCCAGTGCACTGGCCACGTCGAATAGTTCTTCCACCGAAGACACTCGCAATACTCCGCACTGGTCGAAGAGCGCATCGACCCCGACATCCAATTCCGCAAGAGCCCCGGTATGCGATGACGCCGCGGCTGCGCCCTGTGTCGTTCTTCCGGCCTTCACCGCCACGATCGGCTTGATTCGCGAAATCTCCCGGGCGATTTTAGTGAAATGACGCGGGTTACCGAAATTCTCCAGATACAACAAAATAATATCGGTGCTGGGATCGTGCTCCCAGTATTCCAGAATATCGTTTGCCGAAATATCGGCCTTGTTCCCTATCGATGCCACCATTGAAAAACCAAGCCCGAGATCGTGAGCATGATTCATGATCGCTTCGCCCAGTGCTCCCGACTGCGAAATAAAACCCACTCTTCCCTGCAGCGCCCTGGTTTTTCCAAAAGTACAATTAAGACTGTATTCCGGGTCGGTATTCACGATGCCGAAGCAGTTCGGGCCGATCATCCGCATATTGTGTTTTCTGCAAATCTCCACCACCCGGTTTTCCAGCTCGATCCCCTTCCCGCCAACCTCACGGAATCCGGCCGAAATTACCACCAGCCCCCGAACCCCCTTTTCACCGCACTGCTCGGCCACCTCCGGCACGAAATCGCGCGGAACCACCACCACGGCCAGATCAACCGCATCCGGGACATCCAGAACGGTGGAATAGCATTTAATGGAATGAATGACACTGGCCTTGGGATTGACCGGAAATACCTTGCCGTTGAATTCATTCAGGATAATATTATGAAGAATTTCGTGTCCAATTGTTCCTTTGCGGGTCGAGGCACCGATTACGGCTATCGATTTCGGCTTAAAAATGTATTCCAGACCTTTCATCTTATTCCTTTTACTTATTGCCGACAATAGTCTTAGGCGTTTTGGGCTTTAAATCAAACAATTCCCGCAAGGGCCAAAAGTCAAGCTAATTTATCCTATATATCCGTACAAAAAAAGGAGGTCGAACGGAAAATTCGACCTCCCGGGTTGAGGCAGGGACAAGAGGGAACTACTCTGCGTTTTCCGAATCGTTCAAATCTATCATTTGAGATCCGGATATATACTCGGTTACAGAATCTCCGGTCAGATTCATGAGCTTTCTGGTGACATCTCTGATGCGTAAAGCAGATTCTTCGACTATTCGCAGTTTCCGCGAAAACTCGGGCCCCAGTTCATTGCTCCGCATCAGGAGTAACTGGACATTCCCCAGAACCGCGGTTAAGGGATTATTTATCTCATGGTTAACAGTGGCGGCCGTTTCGCGTATTGCCTTCAGCCGTTCCTGTCTCACCATATTTTGTTTTTCTTTTTTATTTTCAAAAAGCCCCGCAGCCGCGAACGATACCGACAAAGCCGAAGCCAGGGCGTCAAGGAACATATCCTCCCTGGCCAGCGAGCCCATCATCGGCTGAATTCCCGCAACCGCACCCAGGATTCTGTCGGATATTCTGATTGGAAGCGTAAAACCGGACAGCGGCTTTTCACCTCCAAAAGTCAGATAGGCCGAGACCATCTTGCGGTTTTTGCGAAGGTTTTCAAATACCTCAGTCTCGATTTCCTTCAAAGCCTCGCTTTCTTTAGCTGAGTCGGCAAACGAGACATTCAGGACGGTTGTCCCGGAATCATCCCAAATTATCAGGCTGCCGGCAGTCAAGCCTACCAGCCTTCCGGCTTCCCGCAAGGCGGAATTTGCCGTTTCCGATGGGGCATCGCCGGTTACAGCCGAAACCGCAATATTCCTCAGAATCTCGAACTGGCGATATATTTTATGGTTTTCAGGGCTAAGCATATTATTTCGGTAAGACCAAACGCAAAATACGTGCCCTCGCTGTAAAAGTAAAGTGTCTTTTTACTTATTAGAGCGTCATGTTATAATGTTGCAATACAATACAATACCTAAAATATGTAGACTACCGCTGTATTTATTCCATCTTTTCAGTTTCTGGACTGCAAGTCATTTCACAATTGCTGTCCTTTTAGCGTAATCCATTCTTGACTTGGCAAGCCTACTTCATTAAATTCGCTTTTTGCCTCCGGAAGAAAGGGATTCAAAAAGGGCATATGATGAACGATAAGTGTGGCATATTCGGAGTTTTCGGGACTCCCCGAGCGGCTCATCTGACTTATTTCGGTCTTTACGCCTTACAGCATCGCGGCCAGGAATCAGCCGGAATTGTCACCGCCGGAAACGGCGGGGTATACATCTACCGGGGAATGGGAGAGGTTAACGAAGTTTTCTCGAATCGGGATCGTCTCGATCGCCTTAAAGGGAGTATCGCCGTCGGGCATACTCGTTATTCTACGACCGGAGCTTCTTCCCTGACCAACATTCAGCCTCTTTTGATTACCAACCAGAATCAGAAACTGGCCATTGCCCACAACGGGAATCTAACCAACTCTCTCGTGCTGCGCCAAAACCTCGAAAAATCGGGCGCGATTTTCCAAACCACTTCAGACACCGAGATCTTCATGCATCTGGCCGCACATTCAAGTAAAAAGACCTGGGTCGACCGGATCAGCGATGCCTTGAAAAAAGTGGAAGGAGCCTATTCGCTGCTCTTTCTTACCGACGAATCCATCATTGCGGTTCGGGATCCGCTCGGATTTCGTCCGCTGGCTCTTGGCAAGTACAATCGTCATGGATGGGTAGTAGCTTCGGAAACCTGTGCTTTCGATATCATCGGGGCAAAATATGTCCGCGATATCGAACCTGGCGAAGTCCTCGAAATATCTAAAGAGGGCCTCAAATCCTCCTTCCCGCTGAAAAAGAAAAAGCACGCCTTTTGCATTTTCGAATACATTTATTTTGCCCGCCCCGATTCCAAGATATTCGGAGAGAACGTCGACAAGATTCGCCGTCGTCTGGGACGTCAGCTGGCCAAGGAACACCCTGCCGACGCCGATATTGTCATAGGTATCCCGGACTCGGCGAATACCGCTACCCTCGGTTATTCCGAGGCTTCAGGAATCAAATTCGAAATCGGCCTGATACGGAATCACTACGTTGGGCGGACTTTCATCGATCCGGATCAGAAAATTCGAGATCTTGATGTAAAGGTAAAATTCAACCCGGTTCGCGGAGTTCTGGAAGGCAAAAGGGTTGTCGTCGTCGATGATTCCATTGTTCGCGGAACGACTTCACGCAAGCTGGTACAGATGATTCGCGGAGCCGGAGCCAAAGAGGTTCATCTCAGAATTTCCGCCCCGCCGATTATTTCCCCATGCTTCTTCGGTATCGATATGCCGACCCGGCGGGAATTGATTGCATCGAATAAAACCGTGGAAGAAATCCGGAAATACCTGGGGGTCGATTCCCTGGGATATTTATCAATCGAAGGAATGCTATCGATGCCTGCATTACCGGACAGCAGCTTCTGTGTCAGTTGCTTCTCGGGGAAATATCCTCTGAAGATTGAAAAGGATCACGACAAGCTGCGGCTTGAAAAAGTATGACAAAAAAACCCCGCCTTTAAGCGGGGTTTTTAATAACTTGCAATCCTTCTTACATAAACGGATATATACAGAGCTTCGAAAATTCCAGCACGAATTTCGGCAATATCCCCAATCCCAGCGTTCCAATCGCCGTCAGGGCCAGAACCACAATCATTGCCGGAGTGAATTTCACGGGAACGAATTCCTGTTCTTTTTCTCCGAAGAAAGCCTTGACCACCGGTCTCAAATAATAATATACCGAAACAAAGCTGTTCATAACCGCGATTATCGTCAAACCGACATACCCGGCCTTTACCGCTTCGGAAAAAATATAGAATTTACCGAAGAACCCGGCCGTCGGAGGAAATCCCGCCAGGGCAAACATAAACAAGGCCAGTAGCGATGCCAAAAAGGGGTGTCTCCCTCCAAGACCGGCCATTTCATCGATCATAGCGTTGCTTCCCGTCCGGCTGTCGATTAAAGTGACCACCGCGAAACCACCGAGATTGAAGAAAAGATAAGCCAGCAGATAGAACAAAATCGATGCAATGGCCCCGTCTCCCCCGGCTGTCAGACCCACCAGAATGTAACCGGCATGGGCAATCGAAGAATACGCCAGCATCCTCTTGATATTGGGCTGCAGTAAGGCCAGGATATTCCCCACCGTCATGGTCAGGACCGCCAAAACCCAAAGAATCTGGGACATTTCTTCCATCCCCGAAAACCCGTAAACGAATATCCGCAGTAATGCCGCGAATCCGGCCGCTTTCGGTGCCACCGAAAAATATGCTGTGACGGGAGTAGGAGCTCCCTGATAGACATCGGGAACCCACATATGGAACGGAACCGCCGCAACCTTAAAGGCGAAACCGATTAAAACCATAATTGCACCGGCATAAATCATGGGGCCGGCATGAGTGCTGATGTAGGCAAAATCGGCCACGATCCGCCTTAAATCGGTCGTCCCCGCCGAGCCATAAATCAACGCGATACCGAAAACCAGGAAACTGGTGGCAAAGGCCCCCATCATGAAATACTTAATACCCGATTCGTTCGACCCGGGGTCGCTTCTGGCGAATCCCGCCATTACGTATAGCGGAACCGACATGATTTCCAATCCCAGGAATATTACCACCAGATCGGAACTGGAAGCCATGACCATCATCCCCGCAGTCGAGAATAGTATCAACGCGTAGTATTCGAATCGCTCGATCCCCCGCGCAATCAGATAACTGCGCGACATTAGAACCGTTATAATCCCGGCCAGGATGAAAATGACATTGAAAAATATCGAAGTGTTGTCTTTTTGCACCATCCCGAAAAACCCGGATTGCGGCTGTTCCCACTGCTGCAGGGACAAAACCAACGATGCTACAAGTCCGACAAGGGATAAAAATACCACCAGCCCTTTGTTTTTGATAAAATTGCCGGCCAGGAGAATTATCATCGCGGTAGCGATTATGACTATCTCCGGATAGAGAATTTCGAAAAATATGGCGCCCGATCTTATATCCATGTCTTTTCTAATTCCGAGTATCTCACGGATACTCCGTTAAACTCCTCAACCCCCGCCGAATCCGGCTTGGACTTTCCCGTCTTCGACAATCACCGGGACAATCCGCTTTCCGGATAATTCAAAAGCCCTCTCCTTGGCTCCGGGGACGTCGTACACATCGATTTCCTTAAACTTTATCCCCAGTTGATCATAATGCTGCTTGGCTGCCGCGCAATAGGGACAGCCATGCTTGGTATATATGGTAACATCCGGCATTATTCCAAATCCTCCAGCTTAACGCATTGTACTTTGCCATCCTTAATAAAGCATACATCGTTTTTGCCGGATTCTATTTGGGCATTCATCGGCCCTGACTTATCCATCAAACTCAAGATATTTTTTACCGCAGGTTCCAGTCTATCGAAAAATGGCTTGGGGTAAACCCCTATCCAGAAAATCAGAATCACCAGAGGAATCAGTATCAGGCGCTCCCGCATATTCAGATCTTTTAGTTTTTCGTTTTCGGGATTGGTTATCTTGCCGAATATGACCCGCTGGAGCATCCAGAGCATGTAACAGGCAGCGAGAATCACACCGGTCGCCCCGATTATGGCATAAACCGGATTGTATTTGTAAGTGCCGAGAAGTATCAGGAATTCTCCTACAAAGCCGTTGGTCAGCGGCAATCCGATTGACGACAGGGCCACGATCATGAAATAAGTCGAAAAGGCCGGCATCGTCTTTGAAAGCCCTCCGAAATCGGCAATCATACGGGTATGCCGCCGCTCATATATCATTCCGACAAGAAGGAACAGCGCCCCGGTCGAAATGCCATGATTGATCATCTGAATTACGGAACCTTCCAATCCCTGGACATTCAGGGCCATCATTCCGAGCATGACAAACCCCAGGTGCGAAACCGACGAAAACGCCACCAGCGATTTGACATCACGTTGCACCATGGCGACTAAGGCTCCATAAATAATGCCGATCAACGATAGAATCGATATCAGCGGCACAAACTGCACCGTGGCCTCCGGGAAAAGCGGCAGGCAGATACGGACAAAACCGTATGTCCCCATTTTAAGCAGGACACCGGCCAGAATAACCGAGCCTGCCGTCGGGGCTTGAACGTGAGCATCCGGCAGCCAGGTATGGAACGGCCAGATCGGAACCTTTATTGCGAACGCCAGGGCAAAGGCCAGAAACATGTATGTTTGCGCCCCGAGCGGAATCGGCATCTTATAAAGCTCTATGAGATTAAAGGTATAATAACCGGCATATTGATAATGCATATATACCAGATAAAGAAGTGCTACCAGCATCAAGAGTGATCCGAACATGGTGAACAGCACAAACTTGATCGCGGCATATATCTTCTTCGGACCGCCCCAGACTCCGATAATGAAATACATCGGAATCAGCATCGCTTCCCAGAATACATAGAACATGAATAAGTCGAGAGCCACGAATACGCCGAGCATCCCGGTTTCCAGAAGAAGCATGGAAATATAATAGCCTTTAACAGCGGTCTTTATCGATGTCCATGACGAAAGAATCGCAATTAGGCTCAGAATCGTGGTCAGCATGATTAACAGAAGCGATATCCCGTCGATTCCGAGATGATAGCTGATAGCATCCGATATCCAGGGAATATTGATTTCGAACTGCATCCCCAGCGCCACCGGTTCGAACATGACATACATGAAAACCGACAACAGGAAAGTGATAAAGGCGAAAATCAGCGCCAGCGACTTTATCGAATCATGCTGATTCTTCGGCACAAGTAGAAGCAGAATACTCCCAAGCAGCGGGAAAAATGTCACCAATGTCAGAATATGATCTTCCATACCTATTTTATAATATATATCCCTACCAGGATTACCACGCCTAAAAGAAAGATGGTCGCATAGGAACGAATCTTCCCGCTTTGAATCGGTCTGATTACGGTCGAAATATCTCCCATCACGGTCGCAAGTCCGTTAATCAACCCGTCAATGATAAAGACGTCGAATATTTTCCACAGGAACAGCGACCCCGCAATCAGCGGCTGCACAATTATTTTGCCGTATAATTCATCTACAAAATATTTGCCATGCAGCAATGTATGTATCGGAGCCAGCGACTTCCGCAGTTTGCCGGCCGCAGCCGTATTTTTATTATAAAGATACACTCCCAGCCAAATGGAGATAATAATGAGAACTATGGTGGAACCCATCAATATCATCTCCAGGGAGCTGTCATGCCCTCCGGATAGAAGCGCATGGTGGGCTTCTTCGTGTCCCAAACCCTGCATGACCGGTTCCAGGAATTTTGCAAAATGATTTCCTCCACCCAGAACTGCAGGAATCCCGACATAACCTCCGATTAAGGATAACACCGCGAGAACCATCAGCGGAATCGTCATGACTTTCGGGGATTCGTGTAAATGCTCCTTGGTATGGTGATCCATCCGGCCCTCGCCGAAGAAAGTCATAACTACCAGCCGTGTCATATAAAACGCCGTTAGCAGGGCGGTCGCAACTCCAATGAGCCAAATCCAGATGGAACCGTACTGGGATGAGAAGGACTGCCACAAAATTTCATCTTTCGAGAAAAACCCGGAGAACATGGGAATTCCGGCGATTGCGGCCGTGGCGACGATAAAAGTCCGGAAAGTCCAGGGCATCTGTTTGCGAAGACCTCCCATATACCGCATATCCTGCTGTCCCGCCATAGCATGTATTACCGAGCCGGACCCGAGGAACAACAGGGCTTTAAAGAAAGCATGGGTCATCAGATGAAATATCCCGGCCGAAAAAGCGGCTACCCCGCACGCCACGAACATGTATCCTAATTGACTGACCGTGGAATAGGCCAGGACTCTCTTGATATCGTTTTGAGCCAGCGCGATCGTCCCGGCAAAGAAAGCGGTAGCGACCCCGATGATCGCAACGACCAAGAGCGATGTTGGAGCCATCATATACAAAACATTCGAACGTGCAATCATGTAGACACCGGCAGTCACCATCGTCGCGGCATGTATCAACGCCGAAACCGGAGTAGGACCTTCCATAGCATCCGGAAGCCAGACATACAGCGGTATCTGCGCCGATTTACCGGTGGCGCCCAGGAATAACAGCAGCGTCGCCGCGGTTATCAGGCCCCCTCCGACCGCGAATACTTCCGGTGCAACCTGATTAACCGTCAGAAAATCGAGCGAGCCTACCTGCCAGAAAATGATGAACAATCCTAGCAGGAAACCGAAATCACCGATACGGTTGACGATAAATGCTTTCTTGCCGGCATCGCTGGCCGACTGCTTTTCGAACCAGAAACCGATTAGCAGGTAGCTGCATAATCCCACCCCTTCCCAGCCGACGAACATCAACAGGTAGTTGTCGGCGAGGACCAAAATCAGCATCGAAAAAACGAACAGGTTCAGATAGGTAAAATACCGCCCATAACCTTTATCATCATGCATGTAACCGATCGAATATACATGAATTAAAAATCCCACACCGGTCACGACCAGAATCATAACCGCGGATAAGGGATCGGCCAACAGCCCGAAATCGACCTGGAACGATCCTGAAGGAATCCATGCGAAGAGTTTTTCATGAATCAGGCGGCCTTCTTCCGGGAGATTCAATAACAAAATGAATGTCCGGACACTGAAAATGAACGACAGGCCGATAGCTCCGCAGGCGATCGCAGAGATAAACCGCTTCGAGGTCCGTCCGATAGTAAGGCCGTTCAAAAGAAAGCCTATCAGCGGAAACAGCGGAATTAAATATAATGACTTTTCCATCGAATCGCCTTACCGTTTAAAAAGACTGAAGCGATCGGCATTAATCGTCTCTTTATTTCGGAAAAGATTAATGATGATCGCAAGTCCCACCGCGGCTTCGGCCGCCGCTACCGTCAGAATGATAAAGACGATCACATGACCGTCCATTAAATTCAAATGCCTTGAAAATGCAATCAATAACAGGTTGGCGGCATTCAGCATCAGTTCTATCGACATAAACATTACAATCAGATTTCGTGAAAGCAAAACCCCTGCGGCGCCGACAACGAAAAGAAGGGAACTGAGAATAAGAAAATGAGTTATCGGAACCATCTTAACTATCCTCTCCCTTGTCCCGTTTCGCCATAATTACCGCCCCAACCACAGCAACCAATAGCAGAATAGAAGTCAATTCGAACGGGTAAAGATATTTGGTGAACAAAAGTTCCGCAACCTGAGTAACCCCGCCGAAAGTCTCGGATGCCGCCGTCATGGGAGCATTGAAACGAAGAGCCAGCGATGCCTCACGGAAAATAATGACCGCTTCGATAAAAAACAACGCCGACAAAAAGTACTTGGTCGCCAGCGATAACCTGGGATGCCCCCCCTCGAATTGTTCCCCTCTCAAATTCAAAAGCATGATAACGAACAAAAACAGCACCAGGATAGCTCCGGCGTAAACGATAATCAGCAAGGCACCGACGAACAACGCCCCCAGTTGGACATAAAGCACCGCCTGGGCAATCAGCGAAAGAATCAAATACATAACCGCCGCCACGGGATTCTTGACCGTTATCATCATGATGGCTCCGAATACGGCCAGAAGTGCGGCGATATAAAATATGACGGTGTCGATTACCATGCCTTTTAGAATATCCTGCGTACCTTACGTAAAATCTTTTTAAACGGCTTTTCCTTACGGGGTCGATTCGCCAGCAATTGCTCCTTAGTATATATAAAGGAGTCACGGTTGTCATTCGAAAACTCGTACTCATGCCCCAGAAATATCGCTTCCTCGGGGCAGGCTTCTTCGCAGAAACCGCAGAAGATACAGCGGAGCATGTTTATTTCGTAAATCTTCGCGTACCTCTCCCCTTTTTCGTTTTCCGCGGGCTCCATATAGATGGCGTCCGCCGGACATGATGCCGCACATAGTCCGCAACAGACACAGCGTTCCGATCCGTCCTCGTACACCTCGAGATAGTGCAAGCCCCGGTAACGCTCGGCCATTTCCCGTTTTTTAAAGGGGTACTGCCTGGTGACCGGTTTCTTGAACAGGTGCTTGAGGGTGGTATAAAACCCCGTCGGAATCGCCAGTATGACTGTTTTCAGAACATCAAACATATTATAACATCACAACCTGATTATTAATGCCGTTATCATGGTATTCGCCAAGGCCAGCGGAAAGAGTACTTTCCAGCCCAGGTTCATCAATTGATCGTAGCGCAAACGGGGCAAGGTTCCGCGAATCCAGATATAACCGCACATGAACAGAAAAACCTTTATCGCAAACCATAAAACCGGAGGCAAAAACGGGCCGCTCCAGCCTCCGAGGAACAGCGTCGTCGCGACGCATGATACCGCAATCATGTTGGCGTATTCCGCCATGAAAAACAACGAGTATCTCATCGAGGAATACTCGGTCAGGTATCCCGCCACCAGTTCCGATTCCGCTTCCGGAAGATCAAACGGCGCGCGATTCGTTTCCGCAACCGCACAGATGATGTAGAGGAAAAACCCCAGCGGCTGGCGGAAAATAAACCAGTTGAAAAAGCCCTGCTGCTGTTCCACGATTTCCCGCAATGACAATGTATTTGCCAGCAGCAGCACTCCGACCATCGACAAACCGTAGGCCACTTCGTACGAAATCATCTGCGCCGAAGATCTTATCCCGCCCAGTAACGAATATTTCGAACCGGATGACCACCCCGCCAGGACTATCCCGTATACCCCCAGCGAAGTAATGGCCAGGATATAAAGTACTCCGATATTAAGGTCGGATAGTGAACCGGAAATCTCATGACCGAATATTTCTATCGACGGAGAAAATGGAATCACCGCGAAAACCAGTAATGCCGGCACGAATGAAAGTATCGGAGCGAGTAAGTACATCGCCCGTTCCACCTTTCCCGGAATGATTTCTTCCTTGAAAGCCAGCTTGATGGCGTCGGCGATAGGCTGAAGCAACCCAAATGGGCCCGCCACGGAAGGACCGATACGATGCTGCAAATGCCCCAGCAGTTTCCGTTCCAGCCAGGTCGACCAAGCCACGCCGGTCAGAACAACTCCGATTACCACACCTACTTTTATGGCCGTTATAATGATGAAAGTGGTCATGCTTTCGATCCCTCGACTCTTGCGATTTTCACCCAATCGACCCGTCGTTTCCGCATTTGTAAATTATTCACCGGGCTGGTAGCAAAATTGCGGTAAGCCAGTACAACATTGCCATCGATTATCTCCGATATTTTTACCGGGAGATTAATCCTGGCCACTTCCGACTCGACCCTTACAATCGTACCATCGTCGACATTCAATTTCTCAGCCAGTGCCGGAGATATCTCAAGGAAAGCCTCATTGCAAAATTCGGATAGTGAATGTGTTTTCTCGGTCCAATGACCATAATGATGCACCTGATCAACGATCAGCATCGGGATATCGAATCCCGGAGTCTTCTTATCTTCAGTATACTTTACTTCCACCGGTTTCATTTCCGGTTCATCGGCGGAATCGAATTCCAGCAGGCTGTCGATATCTTTTTGCAGTTTATCTTTTGATTCGAATAACGGATTTTTTAATTCTTTTGCTATGCTGTTTATGATATCGAAGGCCGGACGTGAATGCGGAATGGGATTAATCGCTTTCTCGAATTTCTGAACCCTTCCCTCAAGGTTTACGAACCGGTCGGCATACTCGGCCCAGCTGGACAGAGGCAACACCACGTCGGCCATCTGGGAGGTTTCGCTTTCGTACAAATCGGCCACAACCAGGAAATCGAGTTTTTCGACACCCTCCTTGACAAATAAACCGTCAGGAGAATTGAAAACCGGGTTGCTGCCTATTACGAACAGGGCATCAAGTTCTTCTTTATTCGCTGATACGATCATGCGATCGGAGGCCAGGCCCGCGACATCCGGGTATGTTCCCCAGATTTCTTTCAATTTCGACTGCATTTTCGCCGAAAGGTGCGGCATCACTCCCAGTTTTTCACAGCCCTTACTATTGGCCGCCCGGGGTAGAACCCCAACCTGACCTTTCTTGTACAGCCCGGACAGAAGCGCCAGATTATGAAGTGCCCCGGCCAGTTTTTCACGATTAACCGCGAAGGTGAAAATCTCTCCGGTAATAATGCAAGGATTCTGCGCGCCGACAATTGCCTTGGCAAACGCTCTGATTCGTTCGGCTGAAATTCCGGAAATCTTGGAGGCTCTCTCGACCGTATTCGGTTCTATTAGTCTGGCAAAGTCTCCGGTGTTTACCGATTGGTCAGCCAATCCCGATTCGATAATCGCGACGCAGACGCCGTTCAGGAAAGCATCCAGGGTCCCGATGTTATAAATAATTTCATCATTGGCGATTCGACCCGTGCTGGTTTCGACAGGATTTGCTATATATAATGAAGCATGCTTCCTGGTTACGGCCTTGTGTATCCATAGATTGACATTGGGATGTTCCCGCATGATATCCGAGCCGACTACCGCGATTACGTCGGCCCTTTCGATCTCCGCAATAGTGAACTTACGCGACGTCATCTTCCCGTACAAATCACCGGCCGCTTCGGGAAGCATTTTATATTCGGTTCTGAAATCGACATTATTGGAATTCAGGATTGTCCTGAAAAACTTGGAAAAGGCATATACTGAGGTGCAGTCCATGTTTGGCGATATGATGCCGCCCAGACAAACTCCGCCTTTATTATCTTTTATCTCTTTGAATCTCCGCGCAATCAACCCAAGTGCCTCTTCCCACTGCACCGGAACCTGCGAATCCCCTTTCTTTACCAGCGGAGTCGTCAGGCGGTTGTCCGGCTTGGCAATCTGGTATCCGTATCTCGTGATGTCCGACAGCCAGCCTTCGTCGATTTCATCGTTGCGTCGGGAAGTTACCCGGAATATCCGATTCCGGTCTTTCCATAATTTGATATTGGCGCCGTCGGCATGATAGGGACATATGGAATTGACCGTCTGGGTATTCCAAACCCGGATTTTATAACGCCAGTCGGTATTGGTTAAAGCTCCAACCGGACATATTTCAACCAGGTTGCCGGAATAAAGCGAATCGACCTGTTCTCCCGGCGGAGCATCTATCTCCGTGATATTTCCTCGCTGATAGGCGCCAAGATCGTGTTCCCCGAAAACCTCGTTATTGGCGCGAACACATTTATAGCACAGGATACAACGATTCTGGTTCCTGATTATCTCCGGGCCGATTCGGACATCGTCGAAAGTCGCGCTCTTATCCCGGATGAAACGCATCTTATTGAAATCGAACCGGGAATCGTCAATAGCATGTGCAAATGTCAAATCCTGGAGGTCGCATTCCCCACCTTTATCGCAGGTTGGGCAGTCGAGGGGATGATTAATCAGGATAAATTCGATGACCGCTTTCCGCCCCTTTTTGACCTTCTCGCTTTCGGTATATACTACCATGCCGGGCATCGCTTCGGTCGCACAGGAAACCATCAGCTTCGGCATCTTTTCGATTTCGACATAACAAATACGGCAGGCCCCGACCGGTTTCAATTTCGGATGCCAGCAGAAGGTCGGAATATTGATTCCGTTCATCTTCGCCGCTTCCAGGACCGTGGTCCCTTTGGGAACCGATATCTCTTTGCCGTTGATGGTGAAAGTCACCAGGTTGTTATTCGAATCTGCCATCTCTATTTAAACTCAAATTGTGTCTTAACCATGCATTTGCCGTGCTCGATGTGGTACGCCCATTCGTCACGGAATAATTTCAGCGCCGACTGAATCGGCATCACCGCGGCATCTCCCAGCGGACAGACCGTCCGCCCCAGGATATTGCCGCA